>JBGVPF010000013.1:0-2853 GCA_045126825.1 Alloprevotella sp. | reverse complement strand
ATAGTTTTATGTTTCTCACGCAGACTCCGCAGAAATCGCAGAGACCATGCGGATAGGAATAGTCTTATGTAGAGAATTACGCAGAGACGCACGCTACGCTTGCGTTACCATCCGGATGGCAAGCACAAACAAAGTGTGTGCGCTTCTGCGAAAGTCTGCGTAGTCTGCGTGAGACAAATTATTAATCAATAGAGTTTTCTCCCCTGAAACAAGCGTTTGTTATATAGAAGCAATAATTGCGAATATGGCAAACAGCAACGTTATTCTACCTTACGCAAGAACATCATACCGCTGGTGTTATTGCCGTTAGGCGCATAGCCCTGGATTTCGATGTGGAAGGGCGTACCGGCTTCGAACTGGTTGAGTTCAAATCTATACACGACAGGCTGGTTACCCACCTTTACGCTCGCGTCAGCAGGGGCTTCCGCCATAAGTTCGTTACGCTTCCAAAGTTTCAAGTTGCCGAGTTGTAAAGCATCCTCACCGCGCGTAGGTATTACTGCCAATTCGTAAGCACCATTGCCCGAAATCTTACCCGTCACCTCAAAGCGCATTGCAGAAGGTTTGGGCTGCACACGTAGGGGTTCCCAACCGTAAACGTATTCGCCATACGCCTTGTAGGCTGAATAGTCGGGGGCAAAATAAAGGGGAAGCGAATACTGCGTACCCGATACAACGGTGATCGCACGGAAGTCATCACGCTTCGCAACGGTTACGGGACCTGTAAATTTGGGTGAGTGCACCGTAGGATAACTTGCGTCTGTCGTATAACGGATGTCCGCACCCGGAACGTCGCAAGCGAGGGTAAAGCGCGTGCTGCCGTCTGCCAAAGTCTCTTCCTTTTCAATACGAGGAACGGGAAGGCGGTAGTGACATCCCTTGTGATCCATACGCGCAAAGTGACTGCTCAGGCGCGTGCGGAAGTCCTCAAAATTGCGTCGGCTTTGTTTGCTCCACCCCACCTCACTCACAGCTTGGAGTCGGGGGAAAGTAAGGTATTCCGCATAATTCTCTGAACGATTTTCGTTGAGGTAAGCAATTTCCTGGAGTGCCTGACCGTGAATAAACTGGTCGCTCCAATAGCATCCCTGCACACCGAGCACGGTAGAGTTTTCCGAATAATCGTTTACGGGCATCGAGTAACACTTCTCCAACGACACGGGAGGCATCCACGTTGCCGCCTGCACCTCTCCAGGAATCTTCTGTTCGGGGAAGTCCAAATACATGTGCGTACAGGGAGTGAGAATCGCCTTATGCCCAGTGTTTGTAGCATGAATGGAGTCCGCCACATTGTGCCAGATGAGCGCCACAACGGGTTCGTTCACCTTACCACGCATAATGATTTCTTCCCAACCGATGAGGGTGCGGTTCTTTTTCTTCATCATCTGCGCCACCACGTTGGTGAGGTAGCCCTGAAGTTCAGAAACCTTTGAGAGTCCCTCACGCTTCATGAGCGCCTGACAATCGGGGCACGTTTCATAACGCTTGTAAACCGCCTCGTCACCACCTATATTGATATATGAGGAGGGGAAGAGTTCTACCGTCTCTTCGAGAACGTCTTGAAGGAACTGGATGGAGGTTTCCTTACCTACGCAAAGCAAGTCACGACTGATGAAGTGCTGCGTGGGGAGTTGGTGTTGCACACCCGTACAACTCAACCACGGATACGCCACTACGGCAGAAAGGATATGGGCAGGGAATTCGATTTCAGGAACCAACTCCACACCACGCACCTTTGCGTAAGCCACCATCTCGCGAATGTCATCCTGCGTATAGAATCCGCCAAGGCGCTTCTCGTTAGGACCTGCCCACGCACCGACTTCCGTCAAGCGGGGATACTTTTTGATTTCGAGGCGCCAACCTGAGTCGTCAATCAAGTGGAACTGGAGTTTGTTCATCTTATACATCGCCATCATGTCAATGTACTTCTTCACAAATTCCTTGTCGTAGAAGTAGCGCGCCACGTCAAGCATCATGCCGCGCCAGGGGCGTTCGGGAGCATCTACGATTTCTACGCAAGGCGCCTTCCACTCGGTATTGCGTTGCCACTTTTCGCTATAAATTTCTGCGGGGAAGAGTTGGAGGAGCGACTGGATGCCATAAAAAGCCCCCGAGGGGTCAGCGGCAACAATCTTCACGTTTTTCGGAGTCACCGAAAGCGCATATCCTTCCGCCTTATGTGCTTGAGCGTCTACGAGCAACACGATGTCACCCTTCTTCTTGCCTTCCTTCATCACAGCAATGCGCCCCGTAGATTGCGCCAAAACTTCCTGCAGATATTCTGCCTGAGCCTTGAGCGAAGCGTCATAACTGATGGTAACCTTTTCAGGCAACACGTACACACCCTCGATTTGCTCCACATGCACGGGCTGAGGAATAATACGCACGGTGTTTACCTCTTGAGCAGAGAGCAGGAGCGAAGTAAACAAGCCGAAGTGTAATAATAACAATTTAAGAGACACCTTCTTCATTGAAAAGAAATTATAAAGTGATTTGTAATAGATTCCTTGATAGAGCAAAATTACAAAAAAAATGTGAAACATTACTGCTTGATACACTTTGCACAAGAGATTTCAAACTATAATAAATAAGTAGTGCCCACTAAAATTCCTTTGTTTTTTCGAGCCACTAATGAACACTAATTTTCACTAACCGAAGGTCGCGCCAGTCAATATCCATCCAATCTTAAATGCCTCACAAGGCATAGTGTAAGGCAATAATATAGCAGTTGACCCAAATATAGTTTTAAAAAACTTACGTCAGAGGATTTAACCATCCGAAATGCCCCCGTAGGAGGGCACACTTGCATAACCGCGGGTGAGCAGGGCGAACCTGCGGTGGTACTATACGAAC
>JBGVPF010000012.1:0-21963 GCA_045126825.1 Alloprevotella sp. | reverse complement strand
GAGCCACTAATGGGCACTAATTTACACTAATGCCATGCGGAGCGTTATTGTCTCACGCAAAGTCGCAAAGTTTCGCAAAGTTTCTGCGACAAAAATATGTCCTTATGTCCTTCTGTCTAAAAATTCTGTGTCCTTCCGTGTATTGCTTTCCCCTCACAAGTTCGGACAGCGACTTTCAGTTCTGTGTGCAACGATTTTGACAAAAGAACAAAAGAACATATCGCTCCGCGCCCTTTGCGCCTTTGCGTGAGGAATTTCACACGGAATCCCGGAATACACAGAAAAGCCTCCACGTATATACACGTATCTTCTCGTATTTTTTAGCCACTAATGGGCACTAATGCTTAAGTAGTAGGTAGTAAGTAGTAGGTAGTAGTGAGGAGTGAGTAACGCCATGCGGGACTATACTCGTTTATCTCGGTGCCTGCTTGTCTACTTGTACCTTGTTAACTTGTCAACTAAAGAGTTATTTATTTGAGGATTTAGGATTGTCAATATTTTTCGCATAAAAGCACCAGCGGCTTTAAAAAGGCGATTTGCATTTCGCTTCAAAATGTATTATCTTTGCATTGCAGGAAAGGAGGTGTTACCCAGACAGGTAACACCTCCTTTTTAAGTGCCTGATTATCAGTATGTAATTTTTGGGAATCTTCTAAAAAAACACCGGTTTTGGCAAAAATTATTCGGCACCTTGTAAAAAATAGGTGCCGAACAATTCTTTTTAGGTGCCGAATAATTTTCTGCAGGTCGGTTGGAGTGTTAAATCTTCTTAATAAAAGTTAAAGTTTTGCCGACCTTTCAACCCTAAAAATGTGCCTTTGGCTTGCTGGGAATGCGTTATTTTCAGCGCATGGTGTTCTTGGTTTGAAATAACGCAGCCACGGTCCACTATCTCACTTTTTCAGAGCTTTTTCACCTTATTGTTAAAACGCAACTTTCACAGAATGAAGCATTTGCTTGATTTACCCCTAAAATTTCATTTTTGGTAATCTGGAGGAGCGTTATGCCCGAACTCAAAGTCACGCAAGTAACTCCTGTTATTCTTATTTCCCAACTATTTAAGAGTTCGCGACTCCATAATATTATTTTTTCATAATTTTGCACATGGTTTTTCCATCAATCTCATGGCGAAAGAACCAATACATACATATCCGCTCTATCACTGCGTATTGAGGTCGTGAACCTTGAGGCACGGGAGCAGAAAGGACGGTTCATAACTTTATCTTCTATCCAACTGCACTTCGCAAACTTGAGTCATCAGAAGGTAGCGCAACGGAGCGTGTACGCCTTTTTGTCGTCCTTCGGTAGAGCGTGCTTCTCCCCAATTCGTATAACCATACAAAAATATAAATATGAGAAAAATGAAATCGTTAGTGCTGGCAGTAATGGGATTGCTGTGCAGCATGAGTGTGAGTGCCGAAGACTTTGAAGTGGATGGCATTTATTACAACATTACTTCGCAGGCGGATAAGACGGTAGCGGTGACTTATCAAGGAAATGATTACTCTTCTTATTATGATGAATATTTTGGAGAAGTCAAAATCCCAGAATCGGTCACTTATAATGGGAATACTTACAGCGTGACCAGCATAGGTGATGAAGCTTTCAGAGATTGCTCAAGTTTGACTTCTATAGAGATTCCTAACAGCGTGACCAGCATCGGTGATCTTGCTTTCTATGATTGCAGGAGTTTGACTTCTGTAGAGCTTCCTAACAGCGTGACCAGCATAGGGAATTCTGCTTTCTATAGAACAGCATGGTATAACAATCAACCAGATGGTGTCATTTATGCAGGAAAGGTATTATACACGTACAAAGGAACAATGCCTGCCAACACATCTATTACAATTGAAGATGGCACGATATCAATATCTCCTTATGCTTTCTGGGGTCGCTCTAGTTTGACTTCTGTAGAGATTCCCAACAGCGTGACCAGCATAGGTGACTTTGCTTTCAGTGAATGCTCTAGTTTGACTTCTGTAGAGATTCCCAACAGCGTGACCAGCATAGGTGGTGAAGCTTTCAAGTATTGCTCAAGTTTGACTTCTGTACTCATTGGCAATGGCGTGACCAGCATAGGGGAGTATGCTTTCTCTTATTGCGAAAGTTTGACTTCTGTAGAGATTGGTAACAGCGTGACCAGCATAGGGAAGAGTGCTTTCTCTGGTTGCTCAAGTTTGACTTCTGTAGAGCTTCCCAACAGCGTGACCAGCATAGGTGACTTTGCTTTCAGCGATTGCTCAAGTTTGACTTCTGTAGAGCTTCCTAACAGCGTGACCAGCATCGGGGATTATGCTTTCAGAGATTGCTCAAGTTTGACTTCTGTAGAGCTTCCCAACAGCGTGACCAGCATAGGTGACTTTGCTTTCAGCGATTGCTCAAGTTTGACTTCTGTAGAGCTTCCTAACAGCGTGACCAGCATAGGTGATGCTGCTTTCTCTGGTTGCTCTAGTTTGACTTCTGTAGAGATTCCTAACAGCGTGACAAGCATAGGTATTTCTGCTTTCTATGATTGCAGAAGTTTGACTTCTGTAGAGATTGGTGACAGCGTGACCAGCATAGGTTCTTGGGCTTTCTCTTATTGCGAAAGTTTGACTTCTGTAGAGATTGGTAACAGCGTGACCAGCATAGGCTCTTCTGCTTTCGAATATTGCGAAAAACTCAAGAAGCTGATTAGTTATGCCGAAGTACCTCCTGTTTGTGGCATCAACGTATTTTCTGGCGTTAATACACTGGAATGTATATTGCAAGTGCCTGAAAAAAGCATTTCAGCCTATCTGCAAGCAGACCCGTGGAAGGAGTTCTTCTTCATTGAGGGTGTGCCTACTGCCATAGGTGGTGTAACTGCTGATGGTGCAGTGCCCGCAACTGCTGATGTCTACAGCACCAACGGTATGCTCGTTAAGCGCAATGCGGACTTGAAGAACCTCAAACACGAACTTCCCGCTGGCGTTTATATCATCGGTGGCAAGAAGGTGTGGGTAAAGTAAATACATGAGTAACAACGGGTGAACCGCGTGAAGGTTCTCCCGTTGTTGCATTTATGGAGGCGTAGAGACGTCATATTATGGGTCTCCTTATAGGTTTTAGTAGAGGAACAAAAGAACATAATATTTGCGTCCCTTTGCGTCTTTGCGTGAGATGTCTTTTTGCGGGGACGGCGCGGACCTTCACTGTTTTGTTATATAGAAGCAATAGTTTTTTGTTTCACGCAAAGGCGCAAAGTTTCGCAAAGCATCTGCGGGGTAAAATTTCTGTTTGCAATGCGGGGTGGGGGAGACAATGGGTGCCCCAATACCCAGTATTCCAGTTGTTAGGGCACCCCTTGCCTCCCTTCGGTCAGCGACCGTTGGTTCAGGGTGCAATCCATTACAGTCCAGTTCCGGGGGTATTCGCTACGCTCAAACACCCCGGTTACCGAGCGGTGACGCCTTCAGCGTCATTTAGCGAGTGAAATTCTTAAATAATGGTTTAATCCCCTTTGCTTTATCCTTCAGCCAGCGACTGTTTGTTCATGGAAATCATGCAAACTGTGGGCTTATACTATTCAAACGAGTTTATAATCATAGAGTTATCTATATTTACCGAACAGCAATAATTGGTAATAATATAGCAGATGTCCACAAATTATCCTTGCTCCAAAGCTGTTGTGCTCTTTTTATTTTAGCCACTAATGAGCACTAATTTACACTAGTGCCTTGCGGGGCATTTAAGACCGGATGGATATTAGTGAAAATTAGTGTTCATTAGTGGCCCTAAATAAAACAAACGAGTTTTCGTGGACAACCAAAGGTCACGCAAGTAACACCTATATTATTACCTTAAGTTTTTCAGCCATACGATACCACTTCTTGGCCTCCTCCATATTACGCTCACAACCAAATGCGTTTTCGTAACACCATGCCAGATTAAAGGCCGCTTGATAGTGTTTATTATGAGCAGCTTTTAGATACCACTCAAAAGCATTTTCATAATTTCGTAGCGGGCCAAGTCCCTTGGCATAACTCCACGCGACTCGAAACTGACACTCAGCATCATTCAGTTCTGCACCCTTCATATACCACTGAAAACCTTTAAAGCGATTTTTCTTACAGCCCAATCCATTTTGATAATAATACCCAGCAGATACTATAGATAGTAGATAGCCCTTCTCGCCTGCATGCACGAAGCACTTCAACGCATTCTCAAGATTGCGCATACATCCAAAGGCATTTTCGTAACAATAACCAAGATTGTGTATAGCATTTAAGCAACCTTTCTCAGCCGACTTACGATACCATTTAAAAGCCTCTACCCGGTCCTCTGCAACACCTATTCCCTTAGCATAATTCCATGCCACTTGAAATTGTGACTCAGCATCACCATGCAGCGCTTCTCTCATATTGTAAGCGTGCCACAACTGTAACAACTTAAACTTTAGAAAGGCATAAGGATTCAGGACTCTTAAAGGCGGGAGCTTACCCTTAATCAAGATGAGACCCACTAAATAAACTACATATCCACCTAAAGCAACGAGCAATAAGAAACCTAATGTAGGTATCAATTGAATATTAACATTCATAACCGACAACAGAAGATAAAGGGTGTGCCAAAACTATTCCTTGGCACACCCTTACTATATCATTGAATTACTTCTTCACTGCCTTCTTACGCAACACCACAGCTGAGCGTGCGGGGAGGTAGAGTTTCAACCAACCCTTGCCCTGCTGCTGAAGGAGGGGATCGTAGTTGGTGAAGTGTTCGATGGTGTCGTCAGAGAGTCCGTTACCACCGTAAGCGGGGTTGTCGGTGTTGAGCACCACGTTGTAAGAACCTTCTGGCACCATGAAACCGTAACCTTCGTAAGAGCGGTCGGGCGAGAAGTTGAACACAAAGAGAAGGTCGCCACGTGAGTAAGCAAGCACCTGGTCGCCATCGTTGTGCCAGATTTCCTGCACCTTATGCTTGAGCAGCGACTTACCACTCTTGAGGAGGGCGATCATGTCGCGGTCGAAGTCGCCAAGATAGTGATAGCAGAGTTCCTTATTGTCCACCAAGTTCCACTGACGGCGCGCATACTTGTGGCTCCAGCCGTTGCCCTCGCGGGGGAAGTCAATCCACTCGGGATGACCGAACTCATTACCCATAAAGTTGAGGTAACCACCGTTGATTGTAGAGGCTGTAACGAGGCGAATCATCTTGTGGAGCGCAATACCGCGGTGTGCCATGAAGTTTTCATCGCCCTTCTTGAAGTGCCAATACATATCGGCATCTACAAGGCGGAAGATGAGGGTCTTATCGCCTACGAGCGCCTGGTCATGACTTTCAGCGTAAGAGATGCACTTTTCGTCGGCACGGCGGTTGGTGAGTTCCCAGAAGATGCCAGAGGGATGCCAATCTTCGTCCTTCTTTTCCTTAATAATCTTAATCCAATAGTCGGGTACGTTCATCGCCATGCGGTAATCGAAGCCGTAACCGCCGTCCTTCACGGGCGCTGCAAGACCAGGCATACCGCTCACTTCTTCAGCAATAGTAATGGCGTTGGGATTTACTTCGTGAATGAGCATGTTGGCAAGTGTGAGGTAGCAAATAGCATTGCCATCCTGATTGCCGTTGAAGTAGTCACCATAACCGCAGAAGGCTTCGCCGAGTCCGTGGCTGTAATAAAGCATTGAGGTTACGCCGTCGAAGCGGAAACCGTCGAAGTGGAATTCTTCCAACCAGTACTTACAGTTAGAGAGGAGGAAGTGGATAACTTCGTTCTTACCATAGTCGAAGCAGAGGCTGTCCCAAGCGGGATGTTCGCGGCGGTCGCCGGGGTAGAAGAACTGGTTGGGGTCGCCGGCAAAGTTGCCAAGGCCTTCTACTTCGTTCTTCACGGCGTGACTCTGCACGAGGTCCATGATTACGGCAATACCATTTTGATGCGCTTCGTCAATGAGTTGCTTGAGCTGTTCGGGTGTACCGAAGCGGCTACTTGCCGCAAAGAAGGAGCTTACGTGATAACCGAAACTACCGTAATAGGGGTGCTCCTGGATGGCCATAATCTGGAGGCAGTTGTAACCTTCCTTAATAATACGGGGGAGCACATTGAGGCGGAACTCTTCGTAAGTACCTACGCGCTCAGCATCCTGTCCCATACCGATATGGCATTCGTAAATAAGGAGCGGGTCGCGCTGGGGCTTGAACTTCGTTTTCTTCCACTGGTATTCTTCCTGTGGCGCCCATACTTGTGCCGAGAAAATCTTTGTTTCCTCGTCCTGCACTACACGACGTACCCACGCAGGAATACGTTCGCCGCAACCGCCTTCCCAATATACTTTGAGTTTGTAGAGGTCGCCGTGCTTCATCGCCTTTGAGGGGAGTTTGATTTCCCAATTTCCCGACTTGGGGAGGCGCTTCATGGCATAGGTTTCGTCTTCCTGCCAGTTGTTAAACTCACCGATTACGTAAATCTTCGTAGCATTAGGCGCCCATTCGCGGAGCACCCACTGACGCGCTGTGCGGTGAAGCCCAAAATAGAGGTGTCCGCCAGCAAACTCGGAGAGACTGCCCTTACCACCGGTAAGTTCGTTGAGCTTGTACATCACATGGTCGTAACGACCTTGAATAGCCTCATTGAAGGGTTCGAGCCAAGGGTCGTTCTTCACGAGCTTAAGTAACGGCTGCTTCTTGGCAGCAGGTTTCTTTTTAGTTGCCATAATATTTAAGGTTAATAAGTTTTTTAGTAGACGATTAGACGAGGTACGAGTAGACGAGCGGTTACAGAGATAACAGTTCGCTCCGCTTGGAGGTCTTAAGGTTTTAAGACCATGCGGGATTTTTTTGGACTAATAGGCCTAACAGGTTGGAATAGGCAGGAACAGGCCTTAACAACCTGCGCGATAATGCCCAATTGATTTTCCACCGCGCAAGCACTTTCTCCTTTCCCCTTTCCCTACTACTGTTCCTTTCGTCTGCCCTGCTGGAAAATGCCCTTTGCTATAAGGGTTCCGTGGGCGTCGTATTCATAGAAAGCGCCATCGCGCTCACCTTCCACATAGATACATTCCAAGCGTTTGCCATTAGCATCTGTTTCCACAGCTTTACCATGCTTACGTCCTTGTTCGAATGTTCCTTTAAACTTGCTGCCGTCAGCATAGGTAATAGTACCTTCACCGTGCATCACGTTGTTTGCCCACGAACCGACATATTCATCGCCATTGATCCAACGATAGGTACCTTGTCCGAAGCGTTCATTGTGCTTCCACTCACCTGTATAAGTGGCTGTCTTGTACCAGGTATAAGTACCTTGACCGTGTTGGCGTCCTTCAAGATAATTACCAACGTATTTATCACCAGAAGCAAAGTTGGTCACCCCTACTCCAGAACGCTCGCCACGAACGTAGTCGCCTTCATACACATCGCCAGCAGCGGAAGTGAAACGTCCCTTGCCGTGCATGAGGTCATCCACCCATGTTCCTACATACTTTCCGCCATCGGCATAAGTATAGGTACCCTTTCCAGAACGAACATTATCCTTCCACTCACCTTCATAGCGCGCACCATCGCACCAGTCGTAAACGCCTATGCCGTGCTTTTGGTCATCCTTCCACCCACCGGTATAAGTCACACCGTTTGCAAAAGTATATGTTCCCTGCCCATTGCGCTCATCATCTTTCCATTCTCCATCATAGATGTCGCCATTGTAGTAGTACATAATACCCCTTCCCTCGCGGGAGTCACGATACCAAAGGCCAACGTATTTATTATTGTCAAGATAGTAATACGTGCCACGACCGTGTTGCTCATTCTGCAACCATTGCCCTTCATAGCGTTCTCCATTTGAAAAAACGAAGGTTCCCTGTCCCTGACGCTTACCCTTATGGTACTCACCCTCGTAAACATCTCCGTTATTATAGGTTGCGCGTCCCTTGCCATGAGGCTTATTTTTGGAGAGTTCACCTGTGTAAATGCCCACTCCGTTCTTGAAGTAATAAGTGCCCAGCACTATCTTTTGCGCCCCCACTCCCCAACAAGCAAGGGAAAAGAGCAGCAATGAAGTCATTAGTTTCTTATGTGTTTGTAACATATCGTTAAGCCTGTTGTTCCAAAAAGTTTTTGGCGCGTTCCAAATCTTCGGGGGTATCAATACCAATGGTTTCCATGTCAGTCGTTCCAACTTTGATGCGATACCCTGCCTGCAACCAACGGAGTTGTTCCAGCGACTCTGCTTGTTCCAAGACACCGAGTGGCATAGCGGTAATCGCTTTCAACACTTCGCAACGATAGGCATAGAGTCCGATGTGCTTGTAAAACGTATGCTGCGTCAACCACTCGGACTTGTCAACACCACGAAGGTAAGGGATGACCGAACGACTGAAATAAACAGCATAACTATTGTTGTCAAGCACCACCTTCGGCGAATTAGGATTCTCAAGCGCCTCTATACCATCTGCAGGCACAAAGGGTTTTACGAGGGTGGCAATCTGTGTGTCAGCATCCTCAAAACATTGCTTGATGGTTTCGAGTTGTGACGGAGCGATAAAGGGTTCATCCCCCTGCACATTTACAACAACATCAAAACCTGCGCCTAACTTTTCAAGGGCTTCGAAACAACGGTCAGTACCGCTCTTGTGGTGCGTTCCTGTCATCACACAACGTCCGCCAAAGGTATTCACGCATGCTTCAATGCGCTCATCGTCAGTCACGACATAGGCATTTTCAAAAACAGTAGATACACGTTCGTAAACATGCTGAATGATGGGTTTACCAGCCAACAGAGCAAGGGGTTTACCCGGGAAACGGGTAGAGGCATATCGTGCGGGGATAAGTGCTAAAAAGTTCATTAGTTTATGGTTTATTTCGGAGCAACCAATGTAAGCGAATAACGGCGTACACACTGCTCCAACGTTTTTCTATTCAAAATAAGAATCTACATCTTCTTCTGGTTCCACGGGTTGGGATGGAAGTTGAGGACCGTTTTTGAAAACAATATCGTTTAACGTATCAACGGGGATTTGCAACGCCTCACGGTCAATATCGAAGCCTTCCTCTTGAGTATAACCAAGCGTTTTATCTTCATACACTTTCTTCATGTATTCTGCCCATACGGGGAGTGCCGTAGAAGCGCCCTGACCTAATGAGGTAGAAAGGAAGTGGATATCACGGTCTTCACCGCCCACCCAACATGCGGTAATCAGTCGGGGAACACAACCTACGAACCAACCGTCGGAGTTGCTGTTCGTCGTACCCGTCTTGCCAGCAATTGGTGCGGTAAAATTGTACTTGTAACGCAAACGGATACCTGTACCAGCATCCACCACGCCCTGCAACATGTCGAGCATGCGATAACTACTCTGCTCACTGATGACTTCGTTCATACGGGGAGCAAATTCAGCGATAACAGTCCCATTAGCATCCTCAATACGTGACACCAGAATGGGAGCACTGCGGATACCCTTGTTTACGAATGCTGTATACGCACTGGCCATTTCTGCCACAGTAATGTCACAGGTGCCCAAACAAAGTGCCAATGAAGGATGTATTTCGTTATTAGCGACGCCAAACTCACGCAAATACTTTGCCAAGCGCACACCTTCGGGGTCGGACTGATACATAAGTTCAGCAGTAATCCAGTTATTACTCTGACTCAACCCCCACTTCAAGGTTACGGGTTCACCGTAACGCGCATTACCTGTATTTCGCGGGGCCCAAACCTTGTCACCAACTTGGTACTCGCGCTGCATATTTACGATAGTATCGCTGGGCAGCATACCATCTTCCATCGCCATAGCATACACAAAGGGTTTCATCGTTGAACCTACCTGGCGGCGACCCTTAAAGGCCATATCGTACTGGAAATAGGTATAATTCAAACCTCCGACATACGCCTTAACAAAACCGGTCATCGGATCGATGGACACCAAACCAGAGCGCAAGAATTTCTTATAATGACGGATGGAGTCCATAGGCGTCATTACGGTATCTATCGCACCATTCCATGTAAACACAGTCATCTCAACGGGAGTGGCGAAAGCCTGCTTCATTTCTGCTTCAGAAGCACCTGCAGCTTTCATCTTCACATAGCGTTCACTCTGTCGCATGGAACGATTTAAGATTTGGGAAATCTGTTCCTTCGTAAGGTTGTTCGTAAAGGGGAAGTTCGGATGGTTGCGACCATACTCAAACTCTTTTTGCAATACATGTCCTACATGGTTCACGGCCGCCTCTTCGGCATAAGCCTGCATGCGCGAGTCAATAGTAGTATAGATCTTTAAGCCATCGGTATAAATGTCGTAGTTTTCACCGTCCTTCTTTTGATTCTTGTTGCACCAACCATAAAGGGGATCATTCGCCCAAGCCAAGGAATCTTCAAAAAACTGCAAACTCTGCCATGAAGCATAGTTACTGCGTTGGGGTTCCTTTGCTGTCATTCTCGTGCGAAGGTGTTCGCGCAAATAGGTTGCCAATCCTTCCTTATGGTCTGCACGTCGGAAATTCAACTTGAGGGGTTGGTCCTTCAAATCATCATACTGACTCTGCGACAAATAACCAGAGCGAACCATCTGATACAACACCACATTGCGACGCTGGCGACAACGTTCATTGTGGCGCACAGGATTGTAGAGTGAAGGGTTTTTACACATACCAATCAGCGTAGCCGACTCAAGAATGGAGAGTTCTGAAGGCTGCTTTCCGAAATAGACACGCGCCGCCGTCTTAATCCCTACGGCATTGTAAAGGAAGTCAAAGTAGTTCAGGTAAAGCGTCAAGATTTCTTCCTTTGTATAGCAGCGCTCCAACTCCACGGCAATAACCCATTCAATAGGTTTCTGCAAAAGACGTTCAAAAGTACTTCCCGCCTTTTCCGAATAAAGTTGCTTCGCCAATTGTTGCGTAATCGTACTACCGCCCCCAGCACTGGTCTGCTGCAAAATGCCACGCTTCACCACAGCACGCAAGAGCGCCTTCACGTCAATACCCGAATGTTCGTAAAAGCGTTCGTCTTCTGTGGCTACAAGTGCCTCAAATGTATGCGGAGATATCTGTTCGAAATCTGTAAATACGCGATTTTCATTGCGTGACCAAGTACCAATCAACTTGCCATCAGCAGTAAACACCTGCGAGGCATAACGGTTGATTGGGTTCTGCAATTCTTCAATGTCGGGCATATAACCAATCCATCCCTTGACTACACCCACAAAAGCAAAACAAACAAGCGCTATCGCAGAGAAGAATAACGCCCAAATTAATATGAAGACTTTCTTGCGCATTTATTTCTAAAATTTATTACGCAAACTTACAAAAAATGTTTCTAATAATTACGTACGCACAACATAATTATTAATTTTAAGGCATATAATTCGTAAAAATGTAGCGTTTTACTTTGCTTGTCGCTACCCAACAAGTAATTTTGCAAGAAATTAAGGAACCAAGAGCACGCATGCGCTCCCTATCGGAACTGACTACACATGGAAGAATCTCAAATCTATTCACAAAAGACACTGGAGTTTATCACCGTCGCTTCGGAGTATTGCAAAACGTTGGAACACTGTCGCGAATTTGAGCAACAGGATTTCATCGACATCATGCGCAACCTCTTGCCGATGATTTATTTGAAGGCTTCGCTGATTGGCGAAATTGAAGAGGCTGACGGATATAACGAACCTAAAGTCACAGAGGACGACTACAATTACATTCGCTCTGGAGTGGCTTCCATCTTAGCTGAAAAGGACGATTTTCTGGATGTCTTCATTGAGGATTTTAAGTATTCGGAACAACCTATTTTATGTACCATTTCTGAAAATCTGGCAGACGTATACCAAGCCCTGCGAAACCTCCTGGAAATCTTCCGTTCAAATTATGAAGATGCCATGCAAGTAGCACTCTATGACACCATTGAAGACTTCAAGATGTACTGGGGACAAACGCTACTTAATGCGCTCAAGGCACTTCACGACGTGCGTTTTTCAGCAAAAGAATAAGTGAATGAAAACTTTATATAGGAACACACCCAAAACTTTAATATCAACACTGCCGAAAGTTGAATTTAAGGGTAAAATCGTTGTCATTCATAGCCAGAGAGAAGTTAAAGCTGCGGTAGATTTCTTAATGCGCCAAACAATTGTGGGCATTGACACTGAGACACGCCCATCCTTTCGCAAGGGACTCGTTCACCAGGTTGCACTCTTGCAAGTGTCTACACTCGACATTTGCTTCCTCTTCCGCCTCAACATGATTGGTCTTCCAGATGAATTGGTGCATTTTTTAGAACACGCTGAAATCCAGAAGATTGGACTTTCGCTGAAAGATGACATTGCCCTACTCAAACGTCGCTCTGGCTTCAACCCACAGGGATTCATAGACCTTCAGGATTTCGTAAAGACCATGGGCATCGAGGACATGAGTCTGCAAAAACTCTATGCCAACGTGTTTGGCGAGAAAATTTCCAAGTCTGCACAACTCACAAACTGGGAAAACACCGTACTCACAGAGGCACAAAAGATGTATGCCGCAACCGATGCCTACACCACCCTCCGCCTCTACCTGGAACTCAACCGCCTCAAACAAACCGACGCCTACAAAATTATTGAAGCAACACCCTAAATTCCGCTTTCACCGTTAACCCTTCACCGTTAATCATTCATCCATCGTGATACAAACCCTTCAACTCCGTAAAGGCAAATCAGAAAGTCTTCGCCGCTTCCATCCCTGGATTTTCTCTGGGGCAATAACTCGTATCCCCGAATCGCTCCAGGAAGGCGACCTCGTACGCATCATTGACGAGAACAAAAAGTTCATGGCACTGGGACACTACCAGATTGGTTCCATCGCCGTACGCGTATTGTCATTCACCGAGCGCCCTATTGACAAACAATTCTGGGTGGAACGCTTGAGTGAAGCCTACCAAGTACGAAAACACCTCGACTTGGTGCGTCCCGACAACGACATCTACCGCCTTGTACATGGTGAAGGCGACCAACTTCCCGGACTCATCATTGATATCTATGGTGAGACCGCTGTGATGCAAGCCCACTCTGTGGGTATGCACTGCTGCCGTCAGGAAATTGCAGAAGCTTTGATTGATGCATGCGAAGGTAGCGTTAAGCACGTCTATTACAAGTCCGAAACCACCCTACCCTACAAGGCGGACCTCCACCAGGAAAATGGATTCCTCGTTGGGGGCGACGAAACGAATATCGCTACAGAAAACGGATTGAAGTTCCACATCGACTGGCTGAAAGGTCAGAAGACTGGTTTCTTTATCGACCAGCGCGAAAACCGCAAGTTGCTGGAATCCTATAGCAAGGGAAAGAGCGTACTCAACATGTTCTGCTACACCGGAGGATTCTCTGTGTATGCCATGCGTGGGGGAGCCACATTGGTGCACTCCGTTGACAGCAGTTCAAAAGCTATTGACCTCACCCGTGCCAATGCCGAACTCAATTTTCCAGGCGACAAGCGCCACGAAGCGTTCGCTGAAGATGCCTTCAAATTTTTAGAACAGGCTGGTGGAGATTATGACCTTGTCATCCTTGATCCTCCCGCATTTGCAAAACACAAGGGAGCACTCCACAATGCACTTAAAGGGTACACACGCCTCAACAACATAGCCTTCCAGAAGATTCGCAAGGGAGGCATCGTCTTCACATTCAGCTGCTCACAAGCGGTAAACAAGGATCAATTCCGTCTCGCCGTCTTTACAGCTGCAGCTCAAAGTGGGCGCCACGTACGTATCCTGCACCAAATCCACCAACCTGCCGACCACCCGATTAACATTTATCATCCCGAAGGCGAATACCTTAAGGGACTCGTATTACAAGTGGAATAACACAAAGAAGGAAGAAGAGAGAATAGAGCAAGAACAAGCGCTCTATTCTCTCTTTTATTATTAAGCTAATATAGGATTTCCCGTTAGGAGTATATGTGTGCATTGCCTCCTTAAAAGGGCACAAAAGGGTATTAAACGTCTGATATACACAAGTAGTTTACAAAACTCAAGAACGATCAAAGGTCACGTAAACAACTACGATATTATTCCCGTTATTACTGTCGCTTTCATTTTGTACGTACTGAAATATTGGTCGTATATACGACTGATTTTTCAGTGCACAGTTACATAGTTATGTCTGACTAAAGAGAAAACAACTGGAACACCTTCACCCAAGAAACTTGACGGATGAATTATGTAAGTAGTATCACGACTTCAAGACGCATGAATGGCAGACAAATGGAATTACTATAGAAGCAGTTATTTATCAATCATGGATTTTATAGAGGGGCCATTTGGTGCCTTACTTCAACGAACAGAATAACGAGTGTCTGTTTATCTCGGTACAGACAGCTGGTGTGTATAACGAAAAAAAGGATAAGCGACTGGAGAAGACGATGGAGACGGAGGAGAGTAAATTGGAGGAACGCACGGACTTCTCGGATGCGTTCGATACGCTCTACATTGGTTGCGAGCGTTTCCCACAAGAGACTGTGGTCTTGACTGTGACCTCGGACTTTTAATTTATTCATAAAAACACGAATCGGGACAAAAACGCCAGAAATTATTAAATAATCGGGACAAATTGTCCCGATTATTGGGCAAAAACGCGTAATTTTGTCCCGATTCTAAAATTAAGCACTATGAAAATAGAAGTAGAAATATTGCAGTATTTGCATTACCATCCACTTTCAAAACGTTCTGAAATTAACAGTGGATTGATATCTCCTTTGGGTGAGCGTACATTAAAAAGAATTATCGCAGAGTGTGTAGAAAAAGGTTTAATCGAGATTTCTGGTAAGGGACCTGCAACTAGATACAAACTAACTCCACAGGCGCACGTAACAATGCCCCTGCATCTTGACACATACTTTGAAAAGGATATTGATGAGCGTCAGGTGCAACGTAGTTTTAATTTTGAACTCATACGCGAGATATTACCCAAAGTTCAACTGTTTACGCAAGAGGAATTGGACACGTTGTATGACGCTCAAAAGCGCTTTACAGACCATTTGGCAGAAATGACAGCAGTTGAATATCGTAAGGAGATGGAGCGTCTGGGCATTGACCTTTCGTGGAAATCTTCACAAATTGAGGGTAACACGTATTCATTGTTGGAAACTGAACGTCTGTTGAAAGAAAAACAAACAGCAAATGGCAAGACCAAAGAAGAGGCTGTCATGTTACTCAATCATAAAGATGCCCTTGATTTCATCTTAGATGTGCCCGACTACTTGACGCAGTTGTCGCTTCCACGAATTGAGGAGATTCATGCTTTACTTGTGAAAGAACTAGGTGTTGAACGAAGTATTCGTCATCGTCGTGTAGGTATAACAGGTACTAACTATCAACCGTTAGATAATGAATTCCAAATTCGTGAGGCGCTAGAAGACACTTGCCAACTTATCAACAGCAAAACGGATGTCTTTGAAAAAGCGCTTTTAGCTCTTTTACTGTTATCATATATCCAAGCCTTTACGGATGGTAATAAACGAACTGCCCGTATTATCAGCAACGGTATTTTGATTGCCAATAATTATTGTCCTATCTCATTCAGAAGCGTAGATTCGATTGATTATAAAAAAGCTATGCTGATGTTTTATGAGCAAAACAACGTCGCTGCCTTCAAACAAATTTTCATAGATCAATTCCTCTTTGCTGTAAAAACTTATTTTTAAGAAACTGAGAAAGTTCGAGAAATAGATTGTTCTAATCGTACAGATTATGGCTATTGAAGAAAATAAGGAGGTCATTATTGAACGTTGGAAAGAATTTTTTGAACAATAATATTATTAAAAGGTTGTAACAATGAAAGCACAAAAAGTTTGGTTTGAAAATGGTCACATCTACATTATTGCAGCTGATGGCCGTGAGGGCAACCTTCCTGTGCGGTTGTTTCCTCGACTTTATAATGCCTCTGAAGAACAACTTCAAAAGTTTACACTCTCACATCATGGCATCCATTGGATGGAACTTGACGAAGATTTATCTTATGAAGGGTTCTTCTCAGAAGAAAATGCTTCTAAGGAAAATAATCCTTTGAAGAATATTTTCTTTAAGTTTCCTGAACTCAATCGTCGTCAAGTAGCGCGAATTGCAGGCATCAATACCTCGCTTTTTCAACAATACATAGATGGAATTAAAACTCCTTCTTCAGAACGAATGAAAGATATTGAAAATGCGATAAAAAGATTGGGAACAGAATTAGCTAATATCTCATTGCAATAAATTCGTAGGAGTCATTTTAAGAGTTATCCGTTTGGGTAACTCTTTTTTTGTGTCTTTTCACGCTAAAAATCATAAATATACTTTTGTCATACTAACATCTAGCTATGACAAGAGAACAACGCGTTAATCTTCAGTATTATTCTGCCATCGCTATGCTCGTCTGTGACAAAAAGTCACCCACAACCGTTTAAACAATGTCTTGAATATGTCTATGCCTAAAAACGAAAAACGAGATAAACGACTGAATAATCAGTGTTTATCTCGTATTTAGTTGCGGAGACCCGACTCGAACGGATGACCTCCAGGTTATGAGCCTGGCGAGCTACCAACTGCTCCACTCCGCGATGTTCAAGAGTGTTTGTTTCTTGTTTGCGAGTGCAAAGGTATAACTTTATTTTGAATCGGCAAAATGTTCACATAAAAAAATAGTAAAATAATTAGTTTTTTAGATTGCGACGGGCAAAACCTGAAGAAAAGTCCGCTATTTTTATGCTTCTGTGTGCTCCGCAAACGATAAAGATTCCTTACTAATGTTTATAATATGCCTCCCCCACCCTTTCCATATCTTATACCTATATCGAAACATTAGCAACTACCAAAGTCATTAAAATAACAATAGAATGGTCTGCTATTTCAAACACTTCAAAAAGAGACCTAAAAAACAGGTCAACAGGTAACTACACAACTGAATATCAACGAATAATAAAGAAACCAACCATTATTAAAACATCAAAAAATATGAGATACTTAGGTTTCCTTGCGCTATTTCCACGCTTGTTCAAGTGTTGCCAGAAAAAATCGATTCTCAGACGCTGAAGTGGGGTGTTGAAGTCAAAGAACACCCGTAAAAGTTTAACTTTATTTAAGAAAAATTAACATCACAACCGACCTGCGAAAAATTATTCGGCACCTATTTTAAATTATTCGGCACCTATTTTTTCGTAGGTGCCGAATATTTTTTACTTTTTCCCACTTAATTTTAGGTGACAAAAGAAAAACACACGCTGATAATCAGACAGTTAAAAAGGAGGCTTTACCCACGTGGATAAAACCTCCTTTTCTGCAATGCAAAGATAATACATTTATGTGCGAAATGCAAATCACCATTTTCAGCCCTGCAAGGTCAAAATGCGAAAAATATTTACATTTCAGAATTGGTCAAATAGCAAAAAAATAATGGGAATAATGTAGCAGTTACCCCAAACGTATTTTTAGACGCTGATGGCATCATTCGTGAGAAACGACACCACAATATGGGGCAACTGCTATCTTATTGCCATTTTTTTACAGCATCCCATAAAAATTCTTGGCATAGATACTACGCAAGTTATGGTCTTCTATATAACAAATTTTAAATAGTTGAAATACAAACGTTTGAAGAATTGTTATTTTTACTCTCATTTTTGGGACCCCAATTCAATACTTAAGTCTATAAAACAGGTAGTCACTAGAGTCTTTTTTTGTTTTTGTAATATATTGAATCATAGCTGTTTATGTTAATCGTAAAAATAAAGTCACCCCATTTTTTGAAATTTTGGGAAAATGTTTCTATATTATATATGTAATCACAAAAACAGAATGTCATGAAAGATCCATTTAAGCACACAGACAAAACTTTTGTTGTAGGGGAAAATCGTATTTACATCGCAGAACTTCCTCATCACTTGGCGCACAAGGGACTTCCCAGCGACGTGGCGCGTACAGAATTGTTCAAACTCGACTCGCGCGAAGGCAATCTTCTTACCTTCAAACACGGTGTGAGGTATCGCACTCCCATCTCAGGCAAAGTGCTTACCAACCTCAAAACGGGCGAAGAAATTTGTTTCCTTGACTACCGCGGTTCGCGCATCATGCTTGAAGCTTCACATTACATGCACGGCGGTCGCAAGGTTTCTCACAACTACATATCCCCCATTATTTTTGAGCAACTTAAAAAAAAGTAGTTACTTTGTAGTGGTAATAAGTCACTAACTGATTGAAGAATATAATGAGCACAAATATAAAAGAGCGAATCGCTGAACTATTGGAAGAAATTGGGAAAGGAGTTTACGAGAAAGAGGCGGAACTGCGATTAGGCATGTTAGCAGCACTGGCAGGGGAAAGCATTATTTTGTTGGGTTCTCCAGGAACAGCAAAAAGTATGGTGGCGAGACGATTGAAAAATGCTTTTAAGGGAGCTCGTTCATTTGAATATTTAATGTCACGCTTTTCTACTCCCGACGATATTTTCGGACCTGTAAGTATTAGCAAACTTAAGGAAAGCGATACTTATGAGCGTGTAACAGATGGTTACATGCCCTCATCAGACGTAGTATTTCTTGACGAAATATGGAAAGCAGGCCCCGCCATTCAAAATACGCTTCTCACTGTGCTTAATGAAAGGGTCTTTAGGAATGGAGACAAGGAAATCAAACTACCGCTTAAACTGCTTATTGCAGCAAGTAATGAACTTCCCGCAGAAGGAGAAGGATTAGAGGCTTTATGGGACCGTTTCCTGGTGCGCTGCATTTCGACGAACATAAAAGATGAAAAGGCGTTCCTTTCTATGATTCTTGACACGCATGATGTCGTCTTTTCCGATGCATTAAAGAAACTTCAGATTACGCCTAAAGAATATACACAATGGCAGAAACAGATTAGCGAAGTAACTATTAACGAGGATGTGCTTCAGGCGATTCTTTACATCCGTAATCACCTGAAGCACATTAAAGACAGGAAGGGAGAATCTGAATTTAGCATTTACGTGAGCGACCGCAGATGGAAGAAGACGATTAACCTCCTCAAGACTTCTGCATTTATACATGGCAGAAAGGAAACCAATTTGGCTGATATCGTTGTACTTTCGTATTGTTTGTGGAACGAACCCATGGAAAGAGAAGTCGTAAGAGAGGTTGTACTACAATCTATTTTCAAGACCATAGAGGAGCGGTATAAAGACATTGAGAAACGATACGAACATTGTCTACGCACCAAGAGCGCTTCAGTTGCGCTTCAAGAAAACATCACGTTCGCACGTCGGGAGGACAGCAATATCATACTCTATGACGATTTCTATTACCGCTTGAGTACCTATAACACAGGGAACACCTATATTTTCGCATCAGACTTCCACCGCTTACCAGATTTTTCAACACGCAAACCTATATTAGGACATTTATACACGGACCAAACTGCACCCACTAAAGAGCGCATCAGAAGTTTTGAAATGCCCACAGGATATAATGAAGGGAAGAAAGTCACACTGGCACGCGACGACAAGTACGTTTATGTTAACGGTGTAGGCTGTGAACTTGAGCGCCACTCCAACAAGGATTACCTGGGGACTGCAACACAACCTCAATTAGAACTTAAATGGAAAGATTTTAAGTTAGAACAAGATATTGCGGATCTTGCTTCCGAACTCACCCGCATCATAGATACTGTTGGCACCAACCTTTTTGCAACTCCTGAAGACCAACAATATATTCAAGAAATCATCAAGGAGTATAGAACTAATGTGGCATTAACACGTGCCGACATAAGTAAATTACTATATGAGTAACATCATTCGCAGCAGTTATTTCCAACACCTTGAAGACGGGAAGCGCGAAAAATACGTTAGGTGTAAAGAGGAAGGTAAGAGATATTTACTTTCTCAAACCTTCTATGAAGGACACCATTATATTGCGGTGCTCGACGCCTTTGTAAAAAGTGGAGAAATACCCGTTACGGATACCCCTTGGAATGATGACTATCTTGAAAAATACTTGCGAGAAGTCATGAGCGATTCGTTCATTACCTATAGTGTTCTTAGCGATGAGGTGAAAGCACGCATATTTTATGATAACATGCTTGCTTTTATCAAACAGATTATCGCAAGGGAAAACTTCAGGAAATCGTGCGCTAAAGGGCAACTTGAAGGCATGGAGCATGCCCTGCAATGGAGCGAACGTAAAAAGAGAGAGGGGTGGAGTCGGTTACTTTCAGAAATCAGCAATGAGTACCAAGAATTTGGATTTGACGAACGCTACTACCGCGATAAATTTGAGAAAGATACGGGGTTGACTGATCCTCAAACTTGGGAAAAGATGATTGAAGATTGGGCTAAAGTATTTGAACGAAAACAGCAACAATTACGCAATAAGGACGTTGAGCAAATTAAACAACGCAATAGCGAAACCCTAAAGAAAAACCTTGACGGCATCCCTAAATACCTCAATGATAAAAAGATTGAAAAGGAATATTTTTATCAGGCATGGGGACTTATGGGGGGAATGTGGAACACCCTTTTGTTTGAACAAAAACTTAAGTTTGTTAAGTTGCAAAAGAAGTATCCTCAATTAGAGCACATCGCAAACAAAATGGGACGTATAGCAGATGAAGAGTCCGCCGAACGTATGCCCGTTGCTGTTGGTGGAAAAATGAAAATTGCACATGCCACCAAAAGTGACATTCTTGGTGTTTCACTCGGCAAGGATATTAAATCAATGCTCCCGCATGAATTAGCTTTGTGTTGCGACGACGAACTTCATGATTTATTCCTTTATAAGTTCGCCACTCAAAACCTGCAGACATTCCAACATAAAAGTGAATTGCTAAAACCGTCACGTCTTGTTTCTCCTCATCCCGCCCGAATCAAAGGTCCAATGATTGTTTGCGTAGACCGCTCTGGAAGCATGGCTGGACTGCCCGAAGAACTCGCCAACTCCCTAATGATGAAACTCCTCCTCATCGCTGACAGGCAAAAACGCGATCTGTTCCTTATTTCCTTTTCCGTCAACGCCACACCTATTGATGTTAGACACGACAGAACTGCACTATTAGATTTTTTCAAACAACGCTCTATAGGCGATACGAATGCCACTCAAATGCTGAATATGGTCTTCGAACTTTTAGAGTCTGGGGATTATGCTTCTGCCGATGTGCTGTGGTTTACCGACTTTATTATCCCCATGTGCGGCATAGAGCAACGCAGAAAAATCACATACTATAGCCGACTTGGCACAAAATTTTACGGTCTGAAAATTGGAAAGTCACTTGATAAAAGAGGATGGGAAAATTATTTTCACGAAATTGTTGAAATCCAGAAATGACACACGTTTTTGGAAAAAGGGGAAAGGTGAGCGGTGAAAACTAAATGAGGGACACCTTATAACCTAATAAGTTGAAAAACTTGTGAAACTTAAATAAGTTAAAATCTAAAACGTCTACTATGAATAAACGAGCGTGGTTAATTCCAATGTTGATTGTGCTTATAAATGCATTAATTATTATGGTGAAATGGAGTTCCTTGGAGGATTTTCTTCCTGCTCACTATGACCTAGAAGGAAATCCTAATGGGGTAATGTCGCGTAGTGTGCTTCTACTATACCCCCTGATAGGATTTATAATATGCATAGTTGCATATGCCATTGCCATGAAAAAAGACAGATTCCAAGCAGGTTTAGTTATTTTGTCATCTGGCATCTCCCTGATTTTACTCTCGTCAACTCTCGTAACTCTCACTGCTGGAACAATGTCCATTTTCATGCTCGCAGAACCTGTAATTCTACTGATTGCTGTAGCGGGATTTATTATAACCTTGGTAAAATCTCGCAAAAAACAAGCATCCCTATAAGAACAGATAAAGTTTGGCAATAATATAGCAGTTGACCCCAATATAATAAAAAAACTTTTGTCAGAGGATTTAACCATCCGAAATGCCCCCGTAGGAGGGCACACTTGCCTAACCGCGGGTGAGCAGGGCGAACCTGCGGTGGTACTATACGAACGAATAAATCTATCGGTCCCCGTAGGAGGACCCA
>JBGVPF010000011.1:0-37846 GCA_045126825.1 Alloprevotella sp. | reverse complement strand
TGTGGGTCCTCCTACGGGGACCGATAGAACTACACAGTTGTTATCCCTAATCCGCAGGTTCGCCTTGCTCACCCGCGGTTAAGCAAGTGTGCCCTCCTACGGGGGCATTACGAAAGTGATTTGCAAAATTTTCTACGTTGCCTAAATACAAATAATACCGTGCCGTAATGTGCTTGCAGAGGTATTTGTTATATAGAAGCAATATTTTTAAAACTCACGAACTAACGGATGGAGGCGTCACTTGGCTACCTGTTAAGTGCTTCGCAAAACTTTTTTCAACTCTTAAATTATCCTAAAAAGTCCTTTCTGTCTGTGTTATTCCAAAAAATGTGCTTATTTTTGCAAACTGAAATAATATATATTAAGCGAGGGGTGGGGTGTGTCTGTACACTTACAACCCTCTATATCCGTAGATAAACCTATGAAGTTCAATAAATTGTTTGCTATCTTAACATGCGTGACGGTGATAACCCTTATGGCTTGTGAAGGTAGCGAAGACTATAGCGTAATCACTGTTGCTCCCTCTACATGTGTGGTGACCAATGTAGAAATGGGTAAAATTTCGTGTTATGTAACTACCAAAACCCTTGAGGGTAAGGATAGTGTTTACGTTGCTTCAATTACGGGTAGCAATTACCCTATGAGTATTGACCAATTTGGTGGTCGCATTTTCAATGTAGACTCTTTGCCTTATGGTTGTGATGCGAGTAAGGTGACGTTTACCACGCTTGCTTCATCGGGTTCCTTGGCCATCAATTCTGTGAGTCAGCAAGATGTGGATACCTTTTTCGTCGGTACTGACAGTACAGACCTTCGCACTCCTCGCCGTGTAACGGTGTATGCTCCCAACGGTTTGGCGAAGCGCACTTACATGCTGGAGGTGCGTGTGCATCAGGAGGAAGGTGATAAATTTGTTTGGCATAAGGCAGCCAGTGACGTTCCCTCAATGGCAGGTGTCGCTTTGAGTGCTGCTGTTGCGAATGAAGGACAACTCTATGTCTATGGTGTTGAAGGCACGCAGCCCGTTGTGTTGACGGCTTTGGCTACAGCTCCAGCGGAATGGACAAAAACGAATGTAGATAAGAAACTTGAGTCGCCAGTGGTGTATGATGGCACATTTTACGCCCTTGCTGACGGAGGTTTGATGCAGTCGGGTGATGGATTGTCATGGACGGCGGTTTCAATATCTTTGACGCAACCTTTGCTGACAATTGTTGCAGGTAGCGAGGCTCTTTATGGGGTGACAACAGAGGGTTTTGTGACGAGTGTCGATGGTGTGAATTGGACGCTTCAGGAGGCTGATGAACCTGAATATTTGCCTACCGAAAATTGTGCTGCCACTTGTTTGCCTACAGTAACAGATCCCTTGTATGAGGATATTCTCGTTGTTGGCACAAGAAATGGAACGTCCGTAGTGTGGAAATTGAATGTAGATAAGACGGGTGAGCATACGTATGTGTGGAATTACTATCCCGAACTTGCGCAGAATCCCTATCCTTGTCCCGAAATGCCCCAGCGTCAGGTGTTTGCCTATGACGGCGCTACGCTTATGATGGGTTCACAAGCGGACGGAACGAGTGTGGTGCTCTTAAGTCGCGACAATGGTAGAACTTGGAAGCAGAAGGAACTCCCGCAGTTGGAGGGAGTAACGGTACCCTTTGTTTCAACGGTAGATGCAAATCATTATGTGTGGGTTGTTGCCCAGGATGGTCAGGTTATGAAGGGACGCTTCAACCGCCTGGGTTGGGTACAGCAAGACCGCGTTTTTACGGAATAAGTTGTTCGAGTAAAGAACGTTTTTATACACTAAAACTAAAACACAATGGAAAAGAAATTTAAGTTGTCAACTACAGACAAGAAACTTGCTGGCGTATGCGGCGGTATTGCTGCTTACATGAATCTTGATGCGACACTTGTGCGCGCTGCATTCATTCTCTTAACACTCTTCACAGGTGTAGGTCTTATCGCATACCTCGTGTTGTGGCTTTTGGGTAGCAAGTAGTATCCATATCCATACTTACGCTTTTTTAAAAAAAACAATTTAGTCCGTCATAATGGTGCGTTACCCCATACTAATACTGCTGCTGTTCACCTCAACCTGCTTGTTTGCGCAGGATGATGATGACACTTGGTACCGGTTAGAACTTGGTGCAGGTGTTGGTATGGGGTACGCACTCAATGATGGCAATTCGGCTTTGTTCGGCAACGGCAAGATGGCTGCGGGTGTTATTGCACGCTTCCCTTTGAGTCCGCGCATGGCGATAAAGGCGAATTTGAATTATCTGAAGATTGAGGGAGATGTGAGTGGTGCGAAGAATTTCTATCCCGCCACATCGGGCACAGCAAGTCCTGAACGCCTGACATATTCCTTCAGTGGTGCACTCTATGACCTGTCCGCACTCTATGAGTTGCACTTCTTGCCCTATGGGTATTTGCCCACATATATGGGTTACCATAAGTTGGTGCCTTATCTGCAAATCGGATTGGGCGTTGCCTATGGTGATATTGATAAAAGCATTGGATTTACAATCCCTATGGGGGTAGGTGTCAAGTATAAAGTGGCGCGCCGTTGGAATTTAGGACTTGATTGGCGCATGAACTTCACGACCAACGATGGTTTTGACGGCCTCGAGGCACCAATGGGAGTACCCTCAAGTGGATTTAAAAATAAAGACCATTACAGCACCCTCCTTTTTTCGGTGACATACGACTTAAGTCCGAAATGTCCGACTTGTAATAAGTATTAAGGACCGGAGAAAGAGTCCTACCCTTTAGGGGAGGATTTTGGTGGGCTCCCTTTGGGGAGATTGGAGGGGGGCTTCTCGTACCTTGTTAACTCGTCTACTAAAATATAATTATGACTATTCCTCAACATATCGCCATCATTATGGATGGAAATGGACGCTGGGCGAAAGCTCGCGGTTTCAATCGTTCCGTAGGTCACCAAGCAGGTGTGGAAACGGTGAAGCGCATTACAGAGGCGTGTAGCAGAATGGGGGTTAAATATTTGACACTCTATACATTTTCTACAGAAAACTGGAATCGTCCCGCTGATGAGGTGGCGGCTTTGATGTCGCTGGTACTTACAGCGATGGAAGAGGAACTCTTTATGCAGAACAACGTGAGGTTGCGCATCATTGGTGACTTGACACGTGTTCCTGATGATGTGCGTGAGGCGATTTTGTCGCTTCAAGAACGCACGCAGGTCAACACGGGTATGACAATGGTTATCGCTTTGAGTTATTCTTCGCGTTGGGAAATCACTGATACTGTGCAACGCTTGGCGCAGAAGGTTAAGGCTGGCGAGTTGACTCCCGAAGACATCACTGAAGACTGCATCAGTAAGCATTTGGTTACTAATTTCATGCCTGATCCCGACTTGCTGATTCGTACGGGTGGCGAATGTCGCTTGAGTAACTACTTGCTTTGGCAATGTGCGTACACAGAATTCTATTTCTGCGATACCTATTGGCCCGACTTTAATGCCGATGACTTACAACTTGCCATCGACTACTTTAATCGTAAAGAACGCCGCTTCGGAAAAACCAGCGAACAGGTCGTTGAACAGACAAATGCATAGGAGTGCTTTCCTGCCACATTGTAGACCTTGCAAAATAAAAATGAATTTATTTAGAAACATACTTCTCCTTCTCTCTTTCGCTACGACACTTGGTGTGGTAGCGCAAGAGCGCGTGATTGTAAAACCGCAGATTAACTATTCAGGAGATCGAAATACATACATCCTTGGTGGACTTACAGTAAGCGAAGTTGAACCTTACGACAATGCGTTGTTGCGTAGTATCTCGGAACTTACTGTAGGGCAAAAGATTGATGTGCCAGGCGTGGAAATCACAGAAGTGATTAACCGCTATTGGAATCAGGGATTTTTCTCAAACGTGAAGATTCTTGCGGATAGTATTGTCGGCAACAAGATTTATCTTCATGTAGAGTTGACTCCCCAGCCCCGCATTTCAAGTATTTCCTATTCTGGGGTGAAGAAGTCGGAACGTGAAGATATTGAGGAACGACTTGGTTTGCAGGTGGGTTCGCAGATTACACCTGACATGGTGAACCGTGCGAAACTCATTATCGAACGCTACTTTGAGGATAAGGGTTTTAAGAACGCCGAGGTAGATATCCAGCAGCGCGATGATGTGACGGGCAACAACAAGGTGCTCGTAGATATTAATATCAATAAGCAGAACCGTATTAAGGTACATAAAATATACATCACAGGTGTGGATGAAAAGCAGGTGGGCAAGGTGAAGCGCGCTATGAAGAAGACGCGTGAAAATTCCTTCCGCAATTTGATCCGCTCAAAGAAATTCCTACCTGAAAAGTATGAGGAAGACAAGGGACTCTTGATTGATAAACTCAATGCTTGGGGTTACCGTGACGCTTTGTTGCTTTCCGATAGTGTGGTGCAGATAGATGATTCACATGTAGACATCTACATGAATCTGTATCAAGGTCAGAAGTACTACTTGCGCAATGTCTCATGGGTCGGTAATACGGTATATGACTCTGACTACCTGGACTACAACCTTAAGATGCAAAAGGGCGATGTCTACAACCAGGAGCAACTCCAAAATCGCTTGCAGGTGGATGAAGATGCCATCGGTAACTTATATTACAACAACGGTTATGTGTTCTCGCAAATCGAACCCGTAGAAGTCAATATTGTTGGTGACTCTGTGGATCTTGAAATGCGCATTATTGAAGGACGACAGGCGACACTGAATCGTATTAAGATTACGGGTAACGACCGTGTGTTTGAAAATGTCATCCGTCGCGAACTCCGTACAAAACCCGGTGATCTCTTCTCCATGGAATCTATCAAGCGTTCGTTGCGCGACCTTTCGGCGATGAACCAGTTTGACTCAGAAATACTCCAGACCGAACTCTTTAAAAATATTGATACGGATTATGAAAGCGGAACGGTAGACATCACTTGGCCCCTGGTTACGAAAGGTGGCGACCAGATTGAACTTTCTGGTGGTTGGGGACAAACGGGGATTGTCGGTCGTTTGGGATTGAAGTTTACAAACTTCTCCATCCAAAACATGTTCCGTAAGGGTAACAAACGCGGCGGATTCTTCCCCCAAGGTGATGGACAGACCTTGCAGTTGAGTGGGCAGACGAACGGTACGTACTATCAGAGTTATTCGCTCTCGTTTATGGACCCCTGGTTTGGCGGAAAGCGCCCCAACCAGTTCTCGTTCTCGCTCTATTACTCAAAGCAGAGTGACGTGAACTCTAATTATTACAGTTCGAACTACTACAACAATTACTACAACTATCTCTACGGTTACGGTTCAAATAATAGTTACTACAACTATGCAAACTATTATGATCCCGACAAGTATGTAAAGATGTTTGGCGTCTCTATCGGTTATGGTAAGCGCTTGCGTTGGCCCGATGATAGTTTTAGTTTTATGGCAGAATTGGCGTATACACGCTATATGTTGAAAAACTGGCAGTACTTCTTGATTAGCGATGGTAACTGTAACAATATCAATTTCTCGCTGACCTTGAGTCGTGCTTCTACAGACAATACGTTCTTCCCCCGTATGGGTTCAGAATTCCTTGTGAGTGCAACCTTTACTCCTCCTTATTCGCTTTGGGAGAAGAAGGATTATAAGAACCTTGCGACAAACTATCAGAGTAGCACCTATCAGCAGGAGGCGCAGGATAAGTACCGCTGGATTGAGTACCACAAGTGGAAGATGAAGTTCCGTTCGTTTACCGCCTTGAGTTCAAAGATGAAGTGTCCTGTAATTATGACGCGCTTTGAGTTTGGTATTCTCGGTGCTTACAACCGTCACTTGAAGTCACCCTTCGAAACTTATTATGTAGGTGGTGATGGTATGTCGGGTTATTCTACAGGATATGCTACCGAGACTATCGGTCTTCGCGGTTACGAAAACGGTTCGCTCGGCGGTGCCGATGGTCGTAATGCTTACGCCTACAGTCGTATGACACTTGAGTTGCGTTATCCATTGATGCTTGAAGCCAGCACGTCGCTCTTCGCTCTTGCCTTTATTGAGGGCGGTAATGCTTGGGCAGATGTGAATAAGTTTAATCCCTTCGATATGAAGCGCTCCGCGGGTATTGGTGTGCGTATCCTTCTCCCCATGGTCGGACTTATGGGTATCGACTGGGCATACGGTTTCCAAAAGTATAGTGCGAATGGTGTGAAGATGGGCGGTTCGCAGTTCCACTTCATTATCGGTCAAGAATTCTAAACCTTCTAACTATGAAATTTCTAACATCTCTCTTATTCTGTTTTGCCGTAGCCTTTGGTGCTACAGCACAGAAATATGCGCTTGTAGATATGGAGTATATTCTTGGAAATATTCCTGCCTACGAACGTGCTAATGAACAGTTGAATCAGGTGTCAAAGAAGTGGCAAGCAGAAGTTGAAGCCATTGACAATGCTGCCAAGACCTTGTATAAGAATTATCAGAACGAACTCGTCTTTCTTTCTGAACAGCAGAAGAAAGAACGCGAAGAGGCGATTATTGCCAAAGAGCGTGAAGCAAGCGAGTTGCGAAAAAAGTATTTCGGTCCTGAAGGCGAATTGTACAAGAAGCGCATTTCGCTGATTGAACCTATTCAGGAAGAAATCTATAATGCTGTAAAAGCAATCGCTCAGCAGAAGGGTTTCCAGATGGTTTTAGACCGCGCATCAACAACTGGCATAATTTTTGCTTCTCCCTCAATAGACATCAGTGCGGAAGTGCTTGAGAAATTGGGTTACGCACGTTAATCTCCAGTAAATTATTAATCATCTATAACACAAAACAAAATGAAGAAAATCTTGATGATGCTGCTTCTTGCAGCTCCCGTAGCGCTCTTTGCGCAGAAGTTCGCACAGGTTGACTACTTTGCACTTGTACAGGCAATGCCCGCATTCAAGACTGCGCAGACAGAACTTGAAACTTTGGGTAAGAGTTACGAAGCTGACTTGGCTGAATTGCAGAAGGAAATTGAAACGAAGATGCAGAAGTATCAGGCTGAAGTGAACGAGCAGACGCCCGCAAACATCCGCCAGCGCCGTGAACAGGAAATTCAGGAATTTTATCAGCGTTACGAACAGGCACGCGAAGATAACTCTCGTTCTTTCGAAGAAGCAAAGCAGGCTAAACTCCAACCCCTCTATGCTGCTGTTGCTGATGCTGTAAAGGCATACGCTAAAGAAGGCGGTTATGTATACATCATCGACAAGCAGGCTGCACAGGGTACTTACATCTTCCTTAACGACAATTTGAATGAAGATGTAACCAATAAGATTGCTGCAAAACTCGGCATCACACTCGCTCCCGCTGCGCCTGCACGTCCCGTTGCGGCACAGTAATCAGAAAACTTTATATTACTAATGATATTTGAGGGTGTGTCAAAATTGCTTTTTGACACACCCTCAAGGTTTTCAATAGCGCTCGGAGGTATGGGCACTATTGAACAATCCTACCAACAACTATGGTAAAGCGTACGCTACTCTACCTTTTCATTATTCTCGCTCTTCCTGTTAAGGCTGTTGACAGTCTTAACCTTGAGATTGTGCGCAGATTGGACTTCCTAATGAAGGACTCTTTGTTGCGCCACTCTCAATTAGGACTCTACATTTACGACCTTACGGACGAATCCTTGTTGTATGCCCACAACGAGCAGCAACTGATGCGCCCTGCGTCGTGTCAGAAGATTGTGACGGCAGTGACCGCACTTACCCTTTTAGGGGAGAACTACCATTACCGCACAGGACTTTATCTCGCTGGTGAGCAGTGTGAGAATACCTTTAAGGGAGATGTTATTGTGCGTGCAGGTTTTGACCCCCTCCTCAAAAGTGCGGAGGCACAACAGTTGGTAGATGCGCTTTCACAACGTGAGATTAAGACTATTGAGGGTAACTTGATTCTTGATCTGACGATGAAGGATACACTCTCGCGTGGTGCTGGTTGGTGCTGGGATGATGATGATAAGTTGATCCGTCCGCTCTATCTGGATGGGAAACATCATTTTGCTTCGGCCTTCCGTGGGTTGATACGTAAGGCGGGGATACAACTGAAGGGGCGCACGCAATTGCGTGAACTTCCTGATAGTGCAATCTTGCTGACCGAGTTTAAACGACCGATAACCTCCGTGTTACACCCTATGATGAAGGAGAGTGATAACCTTTGTGCCGAGTCGATGTTCTATCAATTGGCAGCGCAGTCTCTAAAACCTCGTGCCAGTGCTGACGATGCCGTTGTTTATATCAACGCACTCATTGATACTCTTGGTTTAAACTCGAAGCATTATCGCATTGCTGACGGTAGCGGGCTGTCACTTTATAATTATGCTACGCCCGAACTTTTCGGCGTCTTGCTCCGCTATGCCTACAGCATCCCCAAAATGAGAGGGGCACTCATGGAATCCTTGCCTATCTGTGGTGTCGATGGAACACTGAAGAAGCGCATGCGCACAACCCCTGCGCAGGGAAATGTACGCGCTAAAACAGGATCGGTAACTGGTGTGAGTACGCTCGCGGGGTATTGTACCACAAACCATGGACACACCCTTTGCTTTGTTATCTTCAATCAGGGGCTTATTCGTGCTGCTCATGGACGTGCCTACCAGGATAAGGTGCTTGAGGCGCTGACCAAGGGATTACCTCAAGAAGAGGTGCCTCAGGAAGAGGTCCTTCCTGGAATATAATAAGATAACTGTTGTTAGGTCCCTATGTGCGACTCCAAAAAACAGACGACATAAATCGTCAGAACGCATACAATAAAAGAGTGGAGGTTCCCCTGTTCTTAGGAGACCTCCACTCTTTCGTTATTCGATATTCTGTAGTTACACCAGTGTTTCTTCTCCATCTTCAGGAGTATCATCTGCCTTACGCTTGCGGAAAAACGAGAAATTGACACTGCCGTAGGCACGATGTTCCAGAAAGTCGGGGCGAGAAGAGAAATCAAAGTTCTTGCCGTGTTCCAATACTACAAGTGTGTCGTCAGTGACAAGTCCGCTATTCATAATGCGGTCGGGCAGTTCTCCGAGTTCGGGAAGTGCGTAGGGTGGGTCTGCAAAGATGAAGTCAAAGGGTTCCTTGCTGCGCTCAATAAAGCGTAGTGCATCTCCACATAGGGGATGCGCAGCGGGTGTCTTGAGCGACTTTATGCACTCAAGGATAAAGGAGAAATGCTTGCGATCCTTCTCAACTGTGGTGACATGTTGGCATCCTCGAGAGAGGAGTTCCAGGGTGATGCTTCCAGTACCCCCAAAAAGGTCAAGCGCTTTGAGGTCTTCAAAGTCAAGGTAGGCACGAAGTACGTTGAACAGGTTTTCCTTGGCGAAGTCTGTGGTGGGGCGTGCCTTGAATGTGCGGGGAATCTCAAAGTGTTTCCCCTTATAGAGTCCTGTGATAATACGCATAGAAAAGGATTATTTTTTTCTTCCAAGCAGGAAGGTTATGAGGTCGTACGTCATGCCCTCTGTGGAGGCTATCTCGTGATGCTTAAAGTCGATAGAAGGGAGGATAGGTACAACGTGATTGGCAAACTTACCGAGCTCGGTAATGAGCGGATTGCGCAGTTCGGGAGTGCCTGCGATATGGATGTGGATATCCTGCGGTTTTATACCATGGTGACTGATGATATTAAACGCATAATAGGACGCGTCAGCGGGAGAATGTGCGTCATAAGAGTTCGTAATCAGCAAACGACCATTATCGAATAAGGCGATATCCACCGTCTTTTCGTGCGTGTAGATATAGAGTTGTGCACCTTGTGACTGGGTGGACTTGAAAGTGAACTGCTTGAGCACTGGGGTTTGGGCAGATACATAGTGTACATCGCCCAATACTTCTTCAATGGCTTTGCAGGTAGATTCTGGCAAACCAAATACCAGCATTAAATTGGCTGTGGGGACAACATCATAGAACACACGGTGGGGAACCATGGGTTTGAAGCAGTAGTTGTAGAAGGCATCGCAATCCTCTTCTTGGAATTCTGATAAAGGAATAGGCGTAGCATTCCCTACAACGAGTACTTGCACCGCTTCTTTCGGATTGCGTTCCTTAAAAATGGGAGTGGTAGATACCGCTTCTTGAAGGTTGGCAATGAGGGAACGGTGAGACTGAAGATGAAGGGGGGTAAAGGAAAAGGGCTTGCCCATTTCAAGGCAAGCAGCAGACAGCGTCGTAGAAGAGATTCGAAGCGTGAGCATTGTAAGTAGAGGAGTCTGGCGATGGTGAAGCAAAAGGCAATGGTGGGAGGTTACTTGCGTTTTTGTCCCAACCACCAACCGTAGGGAAGAACTAATGAAACGATAACACCAAAGGTATTTGCGTAAAAGTCATAGATGTCCGCACCGCGATAGTCGGTCATCCAACCTTGAACGAATTCAATGCCTCCACTCATAGCGATGGGAGCAATGACAGCAAAGAATAGTGTGCGGGGATAGTTAATCCTGTCGTGCTTAAGCAGGTATTCTGTCCACATCACTCCGCATGTGCCGAGGTACATGATGAAATGGGCAATCTTGTCTATCCCAAGAATATTGGGGATGTCCAAGGGAATCGCAGTGGGGTGGCAGAAGCAAAGGATGAAGATAAGGGCAATACAGAGGAGGGTGAAGGGGTAACGTCGCATGAGGAGCGGTGAAAGGTGAACGGTTAATGGTGAGGGGTTAACGGTGAAGGGGGAGGGGTTAATGGTTAATGGTGTGTAGGAATACCTAGAAGTGCCTAGGAATGCCTAGGAATGCCTAGAGGTGTCTAGTAATGCCTAGGATACCTATAAAACCTTGTTTAAAGGTGAGGTTACCAAAACTTGTTGTGTTCCGCAGAATATTCAAATCCTACGGCCGCCAATTGTTCAATTAACCAATTATGGTCAATATCCTCCGCTCGGCAGAGTTCGTCGAGCGAAGGATATTGGTCTCTCAGTTTCATGTTGATGTAACTGAATAGAATCATAGGGTCTTTGGGGAGCATCGCTTATTTCTTTAATTCTATAGAACCCGAACCAATCATCTGACCATCAATGAATACATAAGCGTGGTAAAGACCTGGAGAGAGGTATTCCTGGATAGGCACGTACACCTGAAGTTGAATTTCCGAACCGTCATACTCAATAGCCTTTGCTGCAGAGTAGTCTATGTTGCGGTCTTCATACGCAAATTGTCCCGTGGGGTTGGCCAACTGGTTGTTGGGTTTCATTAAGCGCACATAGACCATGCGGTTGCCAGTAGTGGCTGTGACATTGCGGGTAACGGTAAAGTCAATAGAGAAGGTCTTGATGTCTTTAGCCTTCTTGGCAGTCTTGCCATTCTTCTTTAAGGGGGTAATCGTGACACCCGTGGCATTCAACTGCGCTGCAATTTCTACCTTCTCTTCCAACTTCGCGCGCACCTCGCTGATGGCAGTGTTTTCCTGGCGTGTGCGTGCGGCTTCTGCAAGCGCTTCGTCGCGTTCACTCGCAAGGGCAATGTTGAGGCGCTGAAGTGAGTCAACCTGGCGGATGTAGTCTTTAAGAACGGCACGAACCGTAGCCAATTCCTTTTTCAAACGCAAAATCTCCGCCGAACTATTCGCCTTGACATTCTTAAGTTCCTTGAGCAACTTCTCCGCACGTTTCTGCTCCATATCCAAAAGCGCAGCCAGAGAGTCGTTCTGAACCGTCTTTTTCAGTTCGGCATACTGAACGGCAAATTCAGCATATTGATTTTCCATTTCGCGTCTGTCCAACTCCGCTAATTGGCGCAACTGTTCAATCTCGCGTTCTTTTTCCTGAAGTTTTTCGGAGTCGCCACAACTACTTAAGGCGGCGGTTCCCACGAAAAGAAGGGCAAAACCGCCCATGAGGAGGTGCGTAAGTTTTCGCATAAGGTGGGTTTGGTTGATTACGATTTAAGAGATGATGACGAACTGAAGAATGTCCTTCAGTTCGCCAATCAAGATATTAGTCCACGATGGTCGTCCAACCGTGAGTGTCGGGTTCGATACCATACTGAATGTTGCGCAACTTCGTGTAAAGCTGCTGGCTGATAGGACCGGGCTTGCCATCCTTCGCAATTACGTAACTCTTGTTTTCTTCCAAGTCATCAATGCGTCCGATGGGGCTGATTACTGCAGCTGTTCCGCAAGCACCCGCTTCTTCCATTTCTGCCAATTCTTCAACAGGAATTTGGCGGCATTCAACCTGCAAACCAAGGTCGAGCGCTAACTGCTGAAGGCTCTTGTTGGTGATAGAGGGGAGAATAGAACTTGACTTCGGAGTGATGTACGTGTTGTTCTTGATACCGAAGAAGTTTGCCGCACCACATTCGTCGATGTACTTCTTTTCCTTTGCGTCAAGGTAAAATTCGCAAGAGTAACCGAGGTCGTGAGCGCGCTTGTTGGCACGAAGACTTGCAGCGTAGTTACCACCCACCTTGAACGTACCTGTACCGTGAGGAGCTGCGCGGTCGTACTCGCGAACAATCACGTAGTTCGTAGTGTTGAAACCACCCTTGAAGTAAGGACCTACGGGAGTTACAAAAATCATGAAGAGGTATTCATCTGCAGGACGTACGCCCACCTGAGCACCTGTACCAATGAGGAGCGGACGGATATAAAGCGCTGCGCCGCTTTCGTAAGGGGGAAGGAAGCGCTCATTGAGGCGCACTACCTTCTTTACCATTGCTTCAAAGAGTTCGGTGGGGAGTTCGGGCATCATGATGCCGCGGCAAGTGCTCTGAAGGCGTGCTGCATTTTCTTCCAAACGGAATACGCGCACCTTGCCGTCGGGGCAGCTGAATGCCTTCAAACCTTCAAAGGCCTCCTGACCGTAGTGGAGCGCAGTGGCTGCCATGTGAATGTTAATTGTGTCGGAACTGCTTACTTCGATTTCGCCCCACTTACCATTGCGGTAGTAGCAACGTACATTGTAGTCTGTAGGCATGTAACCAAAGGCCAAATTTGCCCAGTCAATTTCGTTGTGCATAGTCTAATTTATTATTTAGGTTTCTACTTTATTAGGCAAAAGTACACATTTAAATATAAACGAATGCTCTTCCTGCAGAAAAAATAAAAGTGAATCCTAATTTTAGGCCTAAAGTGTGTTAGTTGGTGCCTGTTATAAACTATTACCGCCATCAGCGCATGGTGCCAACTCCAAAATTAATTTGTAAAAAACAAACACTTTTTGGTAATAATAAAGGATTTTTGCGTAACTTTGCCTCAAACATATTGCGTACGCATGCCCTCTTGGGGGCGTTTCGTGCGCCTAATTTACTGAAAATCAATTAACATTTATTCCTAAAACCTTTTAATTTTTTAAACAAATGGCAACAACAAATGCTAGTGCACCTAAGGGTGCTGCAAAGAAGTCTGAGGGCTTCAAGGGTATTAAGTCCGGTTGGATTGTTATCCTCATCTGTTTTCTCATTGCTGAAGCACTCTATGTGTTCGGTGCTGGTTACAAGACAAACTTCGTAGGTCACGAAGCGTTTACTGGTCTTCCCTTCCACTTCTTCCAGGATGGTGACTATCATCCCGATGGTATCGTTGGTACTGTGTATAAGGGTGGTTTCATCGTGCCTCTTATCTGGGGTCAGTTTATCACTGTAATCGCACTCGCTATTGAACGTTTCTTCGCTATCCGTACTGCAAACGGTAAGGGTAATGTTGGTCGTTTTGTAAAGGAAATTAAGGCTGCTCTCATGGCTGGCGATATCGCTAAGGCTGAAGCTCTTTGCGACAAGCAGCAGGGTTCTGTAGCAAACGTAGTACGTTCTACACTCGTTACTTACCGTCAGGTAGAAAACGACGCTACTCTTTCTAAGGAACAGAAGGTGCTCGCTATTCAGAAGGAACTCGAAGAAGCAACTGCTCTCGAAATGCCTATGATGCAGGAAAACCTCCCCATCATCGGTACTATCGTAACACTCGGTACTCTTACTGGTCTTCTCGGTACCGTAATGGGTATGATCAAGTCGTTCTCTGCTATGGCTAGCGGTGAAGGTGGTGCTGACTCAGCTGCTCTTTCTGTGGGTATCTCTGAAGCACTTGTAAATACTGCATCTGGTATCGCAACTGGTGCTGCTGCAGTTGTTGCTTACAACTTCTACACTAACAAGATTGACCGCCTCACTTTCTGCATCGACGAAGTAGGCTTCACTGTAGTTCAGACATTTAACGCTACTCACTAATCCATAAATTAGGTAAACTTAATCAATGGGACGTTTTAAGATTAAAAAACAAGACACATTCATCGACATGACGCCGATGAGTGACGTTATGGTCCTGCTGCTTACCTTCTTTATGCTTACTGCTACGTTCGTTAAGGACGAACCAGTAAAGGTGAATGTTCCGGGTTCAGTTGCTGAAATTAAAATCCCCGAACACAATCTGCTCACTATCTTCGTTGACACACGCGGTAAGGTGTTCCTCTGTATGGACTCACCCGAAACACAACGTGCGATGGCTGAAGAAATGATTCGTGGAGAATATCTCACTCTCAACCCCAAGCAACTTGATGAATTCTCTAAGTTGCCAACTTTCGGTACTCCTCTTAATACCATCGCAGGATGGTTGGATTTGGAAGCCGCACATCGTACAGAAATTCTTTTGAAGAATTCTGACGCGGGTATTCCTCTCGCTGAATATCAAGAGGACGGTACTGCAATCGGCGACGATCAGCTCAAGTTGTGGGTAGCAGCAGCTCGTAAAGCAAACGGGAAGAACATGGGTATCGCTATTAAGGCGGACTCTAAGACTCCCTATGCATCTATCAAAAAAGTTATGGACTCCTTGCGTGATGTTGATGAGAACCGTTATAACCTCATCACAACACTTAAGAGCGGGGAATAAAATTAGAATGTTATGGCAAGTTTAGATATGGGCGGCGGTGGCGAAGGCAAGGGCAAACAGAAAAAAATGAATGCCCGCGTCGACTTTACGCCGATGGTTGACATGATCATGTTGCTCGTGACATTCTTCATGCTCTGTACTACGCTTCTTAAACCTCAAACGATGCAAATTTCTATGCCTTCGGACAAGGAAGACATCAAGCAGGAAAATAAGAGCCAGGTAGCTGCAGACAAGGCTATCACGATTATCCTCGACAAGGACGACAAGATCTATTACTTTGAAGGTAAGCCTGAAGAGGCTACTGTATATGAAACTGAGTATGGTAAGGACGGCATCCGTAAGGTGCTTATGTCAAAGAATGCTGAAGCAATGAAGAAGGTTGCTGATCTCAACCGCGAGTTTGCGAACAAGCACTCTTCAAATGTGAAGCAGGACGAAAAGTTCCGTGAAGAACACAAGAAGCGCTTGAGTGAAATCAAGAACTCTGACATCACTCCTTCTGCTATCATCAAGGCAACTGATGAAGCTACTTACCTTAACTTGATTAATGCGCTCGATGAAATGCAAATCTGCTTCATCGGTAAGTATGTGATTGACAAGATTCACGAACAAGACCTTGATATGATCAAGAACGCTGTTCCCCTTAAGAAGTAATTAACATAAGCAAAGTAACAAAGTATGTCTAATATCGACTTAGCATCAAAAGAATGGTGCGACCTCGTCTTTGAAGGACGATACAAGAACTACGGCGCTTATGCATTACGTGCTAAGGCATCAGCGCGCCGATTCTACTCTATCATGTGGGTACTCATCGGTATTGCAGTTCTCGTGGTGGCTATTCTCGTAAAGTCTGCGGTGTCAAGCGTAATTGAAGCGAACCGCGACATTACTGTAGAAATGGAAACATCACTCTCTGAACTCAAGAAGGAAGAACCCAAGAAGGAAGAGAAGAAGGTTGAGATCAAGCAGGAGTACAAGCCCAAGGAAATCCAGAAGGTTGCCGTTAAGGCTTCTATCGCCTTCACTGTGCCCGACATCGTTGACCAGGTTGACGAAACTAAGGCCTTGAAGACACAGGATGAAGTGATGAGAAGAAACATTGCGATTGCTTCTCAGGACTACATCGGTGACTCTGAAGACGGTATCAACATCGACGACTTGAAGGATAACCAGATGGCTGGTGGTGATGAAGTTCCCCCCGCTGAAGAAGAAATTCACGAAGTGGTAGAACAGGATGCTGAATTCCCCGGTGGTCAGGCTGCCCTCCTCAAGTACATCCGTGATAATGTGAAGTATCCCGCAATCGCTCTTGAACAAGACTTGCAGGGTATGGTAATCCTCCGCTTCGTCGTAGAACGTGACGGTAGTGTTGGTGATGTGCAGATTAAGAAGTCACTTTCTGCAGAATGTGACCGCGAAGCTATCCGAGTGGTTAAGTCACTCCCCCGCTTCATCCCTGCTAAGCAGAGTGGTCGCCCCGTACGTAAGTGGTTCACAGTGCCTGTACGCTTCATTATCCAGTAATCACGATTGCTGCCCTTAAGGCAGTAACCCGTATATAATTTACGAGGTCGCATGCTCCTTGCTTGCGACCTCGTTTTTATTTTATTATATTGCTGTCAGGTAAAATTTGTCTCTTTATTTTAGAGAACACGAATTGCGCGACCTTCGGTTCTTGCCCATTAGTGTTCATTAGTGGCTCAAAATAAAACGAACGAACTTTTGTGGACAACCACAGGTTACTCAAGTAACAACTATATTACTCCCTAAATTTTGTTATCAAGGAATCAGATAAATAAGGTAGCCTTTAGGTGTACTTTAAGGTGTCAGAACTCCTATATTTGTATGCCTCTCAAAAAATAGTTTTTAGAATCGCTCACTACGTTGAGAATTTTGTATCTTTGCTCAATCGGTATATGCTAATCAATAAAAATACTACGTAGATATGAAAAAGTTAGTGAATTTTTGTCTTGCGGTTTTGACCCTTGGTTTTGTGTCGTGTGGAGAGGAAAAACGCACGAATTGGCTTCAGGAATACGATGTGGAAATTGCCATTGATGAAACCTTCAAACCTATCTTGTCTGAAGCGGTTCAGCAGTTTAATATGAAGTATGTTGAGGCGAATATGAAACCTTATTATGTGACAGAGGATTCAGCCATTCACATGCTCCTTGACGATAGTGTACGTTGCTGTGTGGCGACACGCAAACTCACGGATGTGGAGAAGCAAATTGTGAAGCAGAAGGTAGGGCATGTGTTACAGTCCATTATAGCTACAGACGCTATTGCCCTTGTTGTTAGTAAGGACAATCCCGACACGCTTATTACGGTAGATGAACTCCGTGATATTGTTTCGGGAAAGATTACGCGCTGGGAACAGTTGGAGCGTGGGCAGAAGAAGGGTGAAATCAAGGTCGTTTTCGATAATTCGCGTTCCAGCACGGTGCGCTACATGACCGACTCGCTTTGCGAATCAAAGAAGTTGGGAGGTAACCTCTTTGCCCAGGGTAGCAACCTTGAGGCCATCCAGGCGGCACGTGAGAATAAGGACGTTATTGCCGTGGTGGGTGTAGACTGGTTGCGTCAGGATAGTATCATTAAAAGTTTCTACGACCTTGATGTCAACGTAATGATGGTCAGCAAGAAGGGTGGTGACGAAGCCGATTACTTCCGACCCTACCAGTATTACATTGCTACTGGCGATTATCCCCTCGTGCGCTCGCTCTATGTAATCACTTCCGACCCGCGCCGTCAGTCGCTCGTAAAAAATTTCTACTACTACCTAAAGGGAAACCCTGGTCAGTTGATAATATGCAACGGTTCGCAACTCCTACCTTACAGCCAGGTGCAAGTGCGTGATACAAGAATAACAGATTGATAACGAAGGAACAATAATGGTGGTATCCGAAAAACCAAGTGAATAGAGTAGGAACTATAATCTAATATTTCATATAATGAGAACTATCCGGGGGTATTCGCTACGCTCAAACCACCCGGTTACCGAGCGGTGACGCTTTCTGCGTCATTGAGCGAGTGAAATTCTCAAAGTTACCGAGCGGTGACGCTTTCTGCGTCATTGAGCGAGTGAAATTCTCAAAGTTACCGAGCGGTGACGCTTTCAGCGTCATTGAGCGAGTGATATTCTTAAGCCTATAATATAGCAGTTGACCCAAATATAGTTTGAAAAAACTTTTGTCAGAGGATTTAACCATCCGAAATGCCCCCGTAGGAGGGCACACTTGCCTAACCGCGGGTGAGCAGGGCGAACCTGCGGTGGTACTATGCGAACGAATAGATCTATCGGTCCCCGTAGGAGGACCCACAGCACTTGGATATGCTACAAATTGCTTTAACTTATCCGGTCGTTGTGGGTCCTCCTACGGGGACCGATAGATAAACTCGACTGTTACCCCTAATCCGCAGGTTCACTGCGTTCACCAGCGGTTAGGCAAGTGTGCCCTCCTACGGGGGCAATGCATTCATAAATTTCAGATGGGTCAACACCTATATTATTTCCAAAATCTTTTATTCTCTACCAAAATTTTCTTCCACGCCTGGTAATTTTTCTTCCACGCCTTGGAAATAAAATTACCAGGGTTGGAAATAAAATTACCAGGGTTGGAAATAAAATTACCAGGGTTGGAAATATATATACAATAGAAGTGCCTTCAAGGGTATAAATGCAGTTTATGATTACCTCACTTTATAATAAGGCACGATAAGTTTGGTGTGATCGGTTAGGTACTATGATTTTTTTGCTAATTGTTTTATAATCTGAAGAATTGTTGTTAAATTTGCACGTTCAAAGGGAATTAGATGAAACTTGTTCCCGCTCCTTTTTGAATTAAAAAACACAAACACTATAATGAAGAAGCAAATTTATTCTTTCGTAACCCTGTTGACTTTGTTCTTTGCATGTGTGATTTCTGCGCAAGCACAGGAGTCTGGAGAGTCGCTTTACGAATTGGAGAATGCTGCCGCTGATAAATTTATCGGTTTGGAGTATGATGTTCCTACCATCAATCCTAAATTAAAGGATATGGCAGATGCGTACTTGCTTTCGGTAAAGAATTCAGAGAATGCTAAAGCCAGTCGCCAGTTGATGGTGCTGATGGACACAATTCAGAAAAAAACATTCCGCGAACGCATTAACGGATGGGTTTCTGTAGGTCACTATTTTGTGGCAAACCGCTCTGAAAAGGCTGCAAAACTTTGTCAGGAGCACATTGAAAATACCGACAAGGCACCTACACAGCGCTATGTTATTTTGTTTTGCGCCGAAGTGGCAGAGTTGTGTAAAGACTATGCAAAGGCTGACCAATTCTATAAGGAAGCACTTTACATCAATGACGATGACGTGTTGGCACTTAATCGTAAGGCACACGTGAATAAGTTCTTGAATTCAGAAGCAGCTATTCAGGACTTGGAATTGCTCCTCGCAATGAACCCCAACGACTACAATGCGTATAAGAACCTTGGTGACATCCAGTATAACTATTCTACGAAGGCTGCTGAAGGTTCTGCACAACAGCGTCAGGACTTGCGTCGTGCTATTGAGTTCTACCGTAAGTATTTCGATGTGGCGCCTGCAACGGCTGAAGCAATTGAATTCCGTGCCTGCTTGCGCTATACGCAGTCGCTATACAACCTTCAGATGGACCAGCGTGTTGCCGACAGTTTGAAACCCGAAATGCGTACCGAATGTCAGCGTATTGCAAAGTTGGCGCTTGATCTTAAGATTGCAACGAGTCCTGCACGCGAACGCGAAATGAATGGTTACTTGTTCTACTGTGATGTAGAAGCAGAGAACTACGATCAGGCACGTCAGCATATGGCTTATATCACCAATAAGGTTTATCCCGACTCGCTCTATTCAATCCTTGACTACAGCTATGCCGGTAAACTTGAAAATGCTCAGGATAACAAAGAGGCTGCTATTGGTTACTACGACATCATCCTACAGCGTGACTCAACACGTAAGGCATATTACGATAATATTACGAAGTTGTATCGCCAGTTGGAACGTCCACTTGAAGCTGTGCCTTATCAGGAAAAACTTCACAAACTTTTGGGTGATAAGAAACTTCCTGACAACGATTTGCTCTATGCCCGCCTCTTTAAGGATGCTATCAAGAATTTGGGCACCGACTCAACGACGATTACCATGCGCGATAGTTTGAAGTGTAAGTTTGATACCATCCTCGACAAGGCAATTACGTACTACGCTGCGCGTTTGGAAGTAGACTCAATAAAGAACGACTCAGTAATGTCGTTGGTTTACACCGAAGGTATTACTTTGCTTTATAACGAAGCCGACCGTGCTACAGAGGGTATCCCTTACTATAAGAAGTATTTGGATATGTTGGGAGATGAAAAGACACTTTCCGACGAACTCCAGTTGGCAAACCTCTACAAGAGTGCGAGTCTTGCTGATACATTGAAGCGTGAAGAATATGTTCTCGCAGCTGATGAAATCTACGAAAGCATTGCTACGAAGATGACGGCAGAAGAAAATGCTGGACGCTATAAGGCGAACCAAATGTATATTCCTTGGTACTATCGTGCCTCACTTTGGATTACCGACCCCGCAGCGGCTGAAGAAAAACCAAAGATGTATTACGAAAAGGCGCTTGAGTTGATTGGTTCAGACTCTTCTTTGAACCGTCAGAAGGAAATCTGTGCGCAGTACTTGTTGCTCTATTACTTCAAGACCAATGAAGACGCCAAATGTTGGGATTACATAGAAATGATTTTGAGCGTTAATCCCAGCAACCGCATTGCTAATCAGATTATGGAAGTGCTCTAATGCTTCAGGTATAACAAAAGTGAATCGGTGTTACACTTATAAGGGTGTGACACCGATTCTTCTTTTGAATTACTCTCCTTGTAATTGTGCTTACAACTAAAAAATAGGCAATAATATAGCAGTTGACCCCAATGTAGTTTCAAAAACTTTCGTCAGAGGATTTAACCATCCGAAATGCCCTCCTATGGGGGCAATGCATGCATAAATTTTAGATGGGTCAACTACTATATTATTGCCAAAAAATGTGCGAAACACTCCAACGGGTGTTTCGCATATTTAATATATGTATGTTCAGGAGTATTATCCCTGTGCCTTAGCAGCGATAGCCTGGTTGGCAGTGATAGCAACCATCTTGTAGATGTCGTCGATAGAACAACCGCGTGAGAGGTCGTTTACGGGACGAGCGATACCCTGGAGGATGGGCCCGATAGCGGTAGCATGACCGAGGCGTTCGACGAGCTTGTAGCCGATGTTGCCCACTTCAAGGCGGGGAGCGATGAGCACGTTAGCAGCACCTGCAACGGGACTACCGGGAGCCTTGCTCTGACCTACTGCGGGAACGAGAGCGGCATCCGCCTGAAGTTCACCGTCAATCATGAGGAAGGGATCCATTTCGCGAGCGATCTTGAGGGCTTCAACCACCTTGTCCACGTCTTCGTGCTTTGCAGAACCCTTAGAAGAGAAGCTGAGCATTGCTACGCGAGGCGTGATGCCTGCCACAGCCTTCGCAGTCTGAGCTGTACAAACGGCAATCTGTGCCAACTGGTTGGCATCGGGCACGGGAGTAACGGCTACGTCGCCCATTACGAGTACACCATTATCACCGCATTCAGGAGCGATAGTAAGGAGGAGCATTGCACCTGATACGCAAGTGATGCCAGGAGTAGTCTTGATAATCTGAAGCGCGGGGCGGAGCACGTCGCCAGTGGTATTCTGAGCACCAGCCAACTGACCATCAGCATCGCCAGCCTTGATGATGAGGCAGCCGAGGTAAAGGGGATTCTTCACCAATTCGCGTGCCTGCTCAATAGTCATGCCCTTCTTTTCGCGGAGCTTAGCGAGAAGTTGTGCATACTCTTCCTGCTTGGGATGGTTAAGCGGGTCAATGATCGTTGCTTTATTGATGTTACCCAATCCCCATTCTCCAGACTTTTCTGCAATCTCTGTGGGGTTACCAATAAGGATAAGGTCAGCCACTCCGTCGGTAAGGAGTTGGTTGGCAGCCTTGAGGGTGCGTTCTTCCGTACCTTCAGGCAACACGATGCGCTGCTTATCAGCCTTCGCACGTGCTACAAGTTGTTCGATAAGTTTCATAACATTCATGCCCTCCGTGGAACATGCCACACGAAGGATTTTCTTAATATGTTAATTGATAATAAGTTGTCTAAACTGCAGACGTTATCATTGCAAAGTTACGGCAAAGCGCTGAAACTTAGAAGTGTTTTTGCGTAAAAGTTTGCTGCCCCCCCCTTGTTCCCTCGCCCGTAAAAGTGGTTAATGCAATTCCTTAAACATCTGCCTTAATCTTTCTATAACCGTGCTCATCAATGATGTGCGTGGTTTTAAGAGAATACACACCGTTGACACACATTTGTCGAGAAACGGTAACCGAAAAATCTTTTAACGCTTTCGTCTTAAGTTCGCCTGCAAGTTCTTTAGCAATCCAAATAGCTTCTGATTTTGTGGGGACTACTGCATAATGTTCATAAACATGCGGTGGCAGGTTCCAACTGGCAAGTTGGTATCTAACTACATAGAGGTTTATTTGTGCTAACATATTTCTTGCTTTCCAGGTGTTTCTTATTTCAGGTTGAGAATGGTGTCGCGACACGCCTCCATCAGCCATTTCGGGGTGCTTGTGGCGCCACAGATGCCCACTGTCTGAGCATCATCAAACCATTCGAGTTGAATCGTCTCGGGTTCGTCCACCATATAACTCTGGGCATTGACCTTCTTGCACTCTTCGTAGAGCACCTTTCCGTTAGAACTTTTCAGTCCGCACACGAAAATGACGACATCATGGCGTGCCGCAAATTCGCGGATGTTGGGCAGGCGGTTTGCTACCTGTCGGCAGATGGTATCGAAGTATTCAAAGGTGGCTGGCGCTTGTATGTGTGTCGTAATGTATTCTACGATGCGCTGGAAACCTTCGAGGGATTTTGTAGTTTGCGAGAAGAGGCAGATGTTTCGGGTAAAGTCCAGCGACTCCGCCTCTTCGAGATTTTCAATCACAATGGCTTCGCCGTTGGTTTGCCCTACGAGTCCGAGCACCTCAGCGTGTCCGCGCTTGCCGTAGATAACGATGAGCGGAGGGTCGGGGCTATCGTATTTCCTCTTGATGCGACGCTGCAACTGGAGCACTACGGGGCAGGTAGCGTCGATGATTTCAATATTGTTCTCTTCCGCTTGTTTGTAGGTTTGGGGCGGTTCACCATGAGCGCGCAACAAGACCTTCCCTCCGCGGAGTTCGCTGAAGGTAGTGTGGTTAATGGTTTGCAAACCAAGGTCGCGCAGGCGGTCACACTCACGCTCGTTGTGCACAATGTCGCCCAAGCAGTAGAGCGAGTCGCTGTGCGTGAGTTCCTCTTCTGCCTTTCCGATGGCAGTAGTTACCCCAAAGCAGAAACCAGAACCGTTGTCAATTTCAATCTGAAGCATACTCAAGATGCGGTTCGTTATTCGTTACATGCTTTAAGGTAGGCATTCATCAACCACTCGTTTTGCTCCTCGCGTGTCATGTTGCTATTGTCCAACACAAGGGCATCTTCCGCCTGTTTCAAGGGCGCCACTTCGCGGTGAGAGTCAATGTAGTCGCGCTCTTGCACGTTTTTGAGGATTTCCTCAAAGGTCACCTGTTCACCTTTGGCGGTGAGTTCGTCATAACGGCGTTGCGCACGTACTTCTGCCGAAGCTGTAACAAAAATCTTGAGTTCCGCCTGGGGGAATACGGCAGTGCCGATGTCGCGACCGTCCATTACGATGCCTTTCGCCTCGCCCATCTTTTGTTGCATTTGAGTAAGCAAGGTGCGCACAAAGGGAAGAGCGGCAATGGGGGACACGCGTGAAGAAACTTCCATCGTGCGGATTTCTCGTTCTACCACCTCACCGTTCAGGCATGCAAGGGGAAGGTTTGTTTCAGGATCAAGTACGAAACTCACATGGATTTGTGGAAGTAACGACTCCAGGCGTTCTGCATCTAAAGAAGCACCGTTGAAGATGTTATTGCGGAGTGCGAAGAGCGTAACCGTGCGGTACATGGCGCCGGTATCCACATAGATATATCCAATTTTCTTTGCCAAGGCCTTAGCCATAGTGCTCTTGCCGCACGATGAATGACCATCGAGTGCGATAATGATTTTCTTCATGAGAAAAGGTGTATTGTTAAATAGTCCGTTGCTGATTACAATGTGTAACTTACATTAAACATCAGTGAGGACGTCGATTTGTGATATTTTGCGTATGCACCAGAAATCATAAATTGCTTGATTTGCAGGGTGGCACCAGCTGTCAGTCCTGCTCCATGTGCGCTCCCCGCCGTTTTAAGGTCGTAGGCGCGGCGGAAGTTGTAACCCGCTGATAGACTGATGTTGTCATTAATAAAATAGTCCGCTCCGATGATCACATGGTTGAGCAGTTTTTTCGAAAAGGAAAGTTCCTTATCTTCAGCATTCTCCAAAATGTAGTAGTCCGAACTCCATCGTGTAAGGTCTGTGAGCGTTACCGACAAACGCAAGGGGAGGTGGTTTAATCCTTTTGACACCCCCACCTGTGCCACAAAGGGAAGCGTTTGCTCGCGGTCGTGGAAGGAAGAAAGTTCGCTACCAATATTCTTAATTGCTGCAGACACCGAGAGGTCGGTATCCTCATCATAGTAGTTCAGACCGAGGTCAACAGCAATCGCCATGGCCGAGTAGTCTGCATAATTAGAAAATGCAAATTTCAATGTGGCACCTCCGCTCCATTTGTCGCTAAACAAATAACTATATGAGGGAGCAATGTAGATATCTTTGGCGGAGTAACTGCCGATGACATTACCCTGGGTGTCTGTTTCGTCAGCCTCCCCATAGTGCATGTATTGAGCTGTAATGCTTCCTGTGTGGCGGTCGCCAAAGGCACGCACATAATGCGCCCCCATCCATTTGCTATCGGCAAAGTAGGTCATGAAACTTAAGCCCAAGACGTTGTGGGATACGTTAGAAAGCAAAGCGGGATTGTGCCAGGCAATGGCTGCGTCATCCTCAATAATAGAGATGTTCTCTCCCCCTAAAGCTGCAACATGAGCCGACACGGGGAGTTTCATCGTGTTATACCCCGATGTCGCTTCTTGCCCCCAGATAGAGGTAACCGGAAGAATGCAAAGTATATAGAAGAGTGATTTTTTCATTTCTGACTTAAAATAGTGGTCCAAAGTTACTAAGTTTTTTACTTTTAAAGGTATCTTTGTAGCAAAATACAATAGAATTATTACCGCGTATCATCTCACCTAAAACATTTAACGTGCGTTCTGTCGATTTAGTATCGCGGGAATGGTGCGACCTCGTCTTTGAGGGGCGCAATCGTTCGTATGGCGCCTATCGACTTCGCCAAGAAGCCGGCAGGCGGTATGCTCGTGCGTTGTGGGGAACCGCTGTGATGATATTTTTGGTGGTGGGTACGATGTGTGTCCTGAATACCTACGTCAGTATGCGTTCCGACCAGGAACTGGCGCAGTTGTTGGCAGAGTTGCGCCGCATGGAATCTCTCCAGCAACAAGATGCCCACCTGTTACGCTTCGTAGACACGCGCCCAAAGCAAGACGTTCCAGCGCAGAAAGTGGTGGTTACAGTTCCTGAAATAGTGGAGCAACCTATAGCGCAGGTGGTGCAAGAGATGCCTCTCCCCGCGGTACAAACAGTAGACACGCTTACGCAGGTTGCTGTGCCCGATGATTCGTTGATGGTGGACGAACCCGAAGAACTTCCCTTGCCATTGCCCCCGCTGACACCTACAGAGGTGGTGCAGGAAATGCCAGAATTTCCAGGCGGAATTACCGCTCTCATGCGTTGGTTGGACCGCAATATTGTATATCCTCCTTTGGTGGTCCACCAAAATATAGCGGGTACAACCTACCTAACGTTCTTGGTGGATAAGGAAGGAAGTGTTACTGAACCCAAAGTTGAAGAACCCCTTCATCCCATGATTTCTGCCGCCATTATGACTGCAGCGCGAAAGATGCCTAAATGGGAACCAGGGAAGATGAACGGACAAATCTCTGTGGTGCGTGTGACGATTCCTATAGAGTATCATAATGATGGTAAACAAGTAGACAAGTAGGTAGCCCCCTTCAACCTCCCCCCTAAAGGGTGAGACTTAGTTCCCGCATGGACTCCTCACTCAAAACTTTTTTATAACCTTGCCACCTTACCTCCTTATAACCTTACCACCTTATAACCTTGCAACCTTATAACCTTACAACCTTACAACCTTACAACCTTACCACCTTATAACCCCATGCTGAATCAAATCGAACAATTTATTGACAACATTGTCTTTCCCGAAAAGCCCGAAGGACTTTATGAACCTATAACATACTCTCTTGAAATGGGGGGCAAGCGCATTCGCCCAGTGTTGACACTCTTGTCGCACAGTCTTTATGCACCCTGCAATGACGATACGCTTCGTGCGGCAGTCGCTATTGAGATGTATCACAATCACACGCTCCTCCACGACGACCTTATGGATGGGGCAGAGGTGCGCCGTGGTAAGCCCGCCGTTCACCGCCGTTGGAATGCCAATACGGCAATCCTTTCGGGTGACACGATGCTTATTGAGTCGTTCAAACTCATCAATGCGTGCCAGTGCCAACGTGCTGACGAAGCGCGCCAACTTTTTATTGACACCACGATAGAGGTGTGTGAGGGGCAGCAGTATGACATGAACTTCGAGCAACGCACGGACGTGACTGAGGCGGAATATCTCGAGATGATTCGCTTGAAGACCTCTGTGCTCCTCGCGTGTGCGGCAAAGATGGGCGGCATTGTGGCAAATGCGCCCGAGGCTGATTGCAATGCGCTTTATGCCTTTGCCGAAAAGATAGGTTTGGCGTTCCAACTCCAGGATGACTATCTTGATGTCTATGGCGACCCTGCCGTGTTTGGCAAGAAGATTGGGGGCGACATCCTTTGTGGTAAGAAAACCTTCTTGCTCATTAACGCCCTCGAACGTGCTTCCGAGGAGCAGCGCGAAGAACTGCTTTCGCTCCTCAACAACGCGGTGATTCTTCCCGAAGAAAAGATTTCTCGCGTGACCGAAATCTACAATGCCCTTGATATTGCCGCGCTCACCCAGCAACGCATTGCCGAAATGTACGACGAAGCGCGCCAGCATTTCGATGCCATCGCCGTGAGTGAGGAGGTGAAGCGCCCGCTTTGGACATTTGCTGAAACGCTGTTGGGACGTAAGAGCTAATATAAGAGTAAAGATAAAAGAGTAAAGAGTAAAGGTGCCCTGCGGGACTATATCAGTGAGTAGAGAGTAGTGAGTAGAGAGTAACGCCATGCGGAATGATGCTCGTTTATCTCGGCAACTTTCTTGTCTACTTGTACCTTGTCTACTTGTACCTCGTCTACTTGTACCTTGTCTACTCGTCAACTAAACATGATTGATACGCATACCCACATCTACGGTGAAGAGTTTGATGAAGACCGCTCGGCAGTTGTTGCTCGTGCTCTTGAGGCAGGGGTGAATATGCTGCTGTTGCCTAACATTGCGGCGGACTCTTGGCAACCGATGCTTGACCTTTGTGCCGCGCATCCGGGAGTGTGTTTCCCCATGCTCGGACTTCACCCTACGGATTTGCCCGACCATCCTGCGGAACTGCTCGACCGTATGGAACAGGCGCTTGCTGCCCCCGACCATCCCTATGTGGCGATTGGCGAAGTGGGCATCGACCTTTATTGGGACGACAGTCGTGGTGCCGAACAGGTGGAGACGCTCAAGCGACAGGCGGAGTGGGCGATTCGCTTCGACTTGCCCCTCGTCATACATTCGCGCTCGGCGCATCGTTTGCTGGTGGATACCTTACTTCCTTACGCTGATCGTCTCCCAGGTGGCATCTTCCATTGTTTTGGTGGAACCGCTGAAGAGGCTGAAGAGTTGCTCGCGCGTTTCCCCCGCTTCGTCTTAGGAATAGGTGGGGTAGTGACGTTTAAGAAATCCACCTTGCCCGAGGTCTTACTCCAAAAAGTGCCCCTCTCTCGCATCGTGTTGGAAACAGATGCCCCGTATTTGGCACCAACTCCCTATCGTGGCAAGCGAAACGAACCTGCCTACCTCCCCTTGGTGGCGCAGAAATTGGCAGAAATCTACGGCGTGACCGCAGCAGAGGTGGCGGAAGTCACAACAGCCACAGCGATGTCGGTATTCTCCCGATTGTCGATACCCTCTTAAGGAGGTATACAACTCTCGCAAATATTTTATTCATTCATAAATCTCAAAGCTAATCTATGAATCTTAAGCAAATTCTTGCAACGACTTTATTCTCAGGCGTTGCACTTGCTGCCGCAGCGCAACAAGTAACTATTTCTCCGCTTCCCCAATCCATCGCTTGGGGCGAGAAGGCTTTTGACCGCCAAACGGCATTTAATGTGGTCGGTGCCGAAACTGCTGATGCCGATGCTGTGAATGCGCTTACGGCAAAGTATGGCGCCACAGGCGGAAGCATTGAATTGCTCATTGGTGAGCGTGGTGACGATGCCGTTGCGGAATTTGAAACGTCCATCCCCTCAAAGGCAGAAGGTTACTACCTTCAGGTGACTCCCGAGCGCGTAGTGATTGCGGGTAATGACGAACGTGGTACGTTCTATGGCGTACAGTCGTTCCTCCAAGTGGCGGCTCAGGCTGAAGTGATGAGTGTTACGGTTACGGACTATCCCGATGTCATCGAGCGTGGGGTGGTGGAAGGATTCTATGGTAATAACTGGAGTCAGACCGACCGCCTCCGTCAGTTCCAATTCTACGGCGCCAATAAGATGAACGTATATATTTATGGTCCTAAGGACGACCCTTACCATCTTGCACGTTGGCGTGAACCTTATCCTACTGAGTCTGCCAACAAGATGAAGGAACTCGTGGCAGAGGCGAAGCGCAACAAGGTGAAGTTCGTGTGGGCGGTTCACCCCGGTAACGACATTCAGTGGAATGCTACCGACTCGGCAAACGTAGTCAAGAAGTTGCAGATGATGTACGACCTTGGTGTGCGCGCCTTTGCCGTATTCTTCGACGACGTTTGGGGCGGTGAAGGTACACGCGGTATTAAGCAGGCGGAGTTGCTCAACTATGTGACCGACAACTTCGTAAAGAAATACGACGATGTAGAACCCCTCATCCTTTGTCCCACGCAGTACAACCGCGGTTGGGTAGGTGGCACGTACCTATCAGAGTTGCGCGACAACCTATATAAGGAGGTTAAGATTATGTGGACGGGTAACTCCGTTGTTGACTTTATCAATAAGGGCGACACCGAATGGATCAATGCACAGATTGGTCGTAAGGCATACATCTGGTTGAACTATCCCGTAAACGATTATTGCATCAGTCGCATGCTTATGGGGCCCACCTATGGTGACGACCTTAATATAGCAGATGACCTCAGCGGTTATACTTCTAACCCCATGGAGTATGCTGAAGCCTCTATGCTTTCGCTTTACAGTGTGGCAGACTACACTTGGAACATGGCAGATTACGACAGCAATGCTTCTTGGGAACGTGCTATTAAGTATTTGATGCCTGAGAATGCTGAAGCATTCAAGGTGTTCTGTGAAAACAACGTAGACCTTGGGGTGAATACCCACGGACTCCGCCGTACGAACGAATCGCCCCGTTTTGTTGAAGCTTCAAAGAACTTTGATGCGCAGATGGCGGGAGGTTATAATGCCGAAGCCTTGGCAAAGGTGCGTGCAGAGTTTGACTTGCTCGTTTCTTCGGCAGACCAACTCCTTGCAACCTCTGAAAGTCCCGAACTCATGGCGGAAATTACTCCTTGGGTCAAGGTAATGCGCTCTGTGGGTCAGCGTGGTCAGTTGCTTTGCAACCTCTTTGACCACCTCAACGCTGCGACTCCCGAGGCTTTCGTTGAAGATTACCTTAAGATTCTTGACTTGACAGAAGAGCAGCGTTCGATCCTCTCACGCGACTTCCCTGGTTCTATCAAGAGCCCGAATCCTGTTGTGGCTGACGTGTATGTTGGTCCCTTCATCAAGAAGCAACTTGAGAATGCCGTACAACTTTACAAGCAGCAGTTCAACTACCGCCTTGATGTTTTCCCCGCAGAGGTGATTGAGTACGGCACATATTATATTATGTACGAAGGTAAGTACTTGGGTAATCCTAAGGCAGGCACAGTGGGCGGTAATCCCGTCTTCCAGGAAGAGCTAGACCTCATCAACCCCACACGTCAGGAATGGCTCATAGCTAAGGACACCGAAACGGGTCGCTACAAGATTATCAACGTGAAGGACGACCGTTACATCAATGAATATGGTAACTTCAGCGTTGGTGATACAAACCCCTATGAAGCTATTTGGCACACTTACGAAATCTATTGCATGAACGGCAAGTATGCCATTCAGAACGGTGGTAAGTCTGGTACTGAATTCTGGACTACTGACGGTACACGCATTAGCAAGAGCGGTAGCAGTGCCTTTACATACGACCACTTCGTATTTGACCTCGTGCCCATCGAAGGTGCGAAGGATTTTGTGGAAATTAAGTCAGGTAAGAAGTATGCTATCCTGAACGAAGCTGGCGAATTTTTGACGAACACGAATCCTAACGGTTCGGGTGGTGCTCCCAAGTTCCAGGCAAAGAAGGGTAACTCTAATAAGGCGCAGTATTGGAACTTCTCGCTCGACAAGTCGCAGGGCAGATACAAACTTACCAGTGCGCGCGACAGCCGTTATGTCAACGAGCTCGGAGAATTTGGTACCAACCAGTATTATGCCGATTGGAATACCTACTTCTTGCTCGACCGCAGTGGTTTCTTCTCCATTCAGAATGGTGGTTCTGCGAAGCCTTACTTCTGGTATGTTGATGGCGACCGAATCTATTCAAAGGAAATGAACCGCAACGACAGTTACCAGTTCCGCATTATGGAATACGATGTCGCTACGGGTATCGACAGCCCGCTCGAATCTACCTCAACCATTCAGGTGGTGGTGTCAAGCGGTGTGATTCACGCCAACTCGGCAGTGCCCGTCACCGCTATGCGCCTCTACGACGCTGCAGGTCAGTGTGTGGCATCCGTGAAGAACGCTTCGGCGCTTGCACTCCCCACATTGATTTCTCAGACCTACCTTTTGAATGTCGTGACAGAGACGGGTCAGCAGACGTTTAAGTTGCAACTGAAATAGTATATTGAAGAGTACAGAGCACAGAGTACAGAGTACAGCTACCGTGCGGAACGCTTGGACGCAGCGTACTCTGTACTCGATTTCTATGGGACTACTTGTTCCGGACGATAGTTGTACTCTGTACTCTGTTATTTGTACTCTAAAAACCATGCCCTACACCGCCTCCCCCCACCGTTACGCTGGTTTCCCCGACAACTTCCGCCGTTGCGGAAATAGCGGAATTTTGTTGCCAAAGGTTTCCCTCGGTTTGTGGAAAAACTTTGGCGAGCGCCGCCCCTTTACAGAGTCAAAGGAGTTGTTGCACCACGCCTTTGACCGCGGCATTACGCACTTCGACCTCGCGAACAATTACGGTCCGCCCTATGGCAGTGCGGAGACCACCTTCGGCCGCGTGATGCACGAGTCTTTCCGTCCGTATCGTGACGAACTCTTTATCGCTACCAAAGCGGGCTACGATATGTGGGAAGGACCTTACGGCAACTGGGGTTCACGCAAATACCTCTTTGCCAGTCTCGACCAGAGCTTGAAGCGTATGCAGCTCGACTATGTGGACCTCTTTTACAGCCACCGCTACGACCCCGTTACGCCCCTCGAAGAAACCCTGCAGGCATTGGTAGACATTGTGCGCAGCGGGCGAGCGCTTTATGTGGGCATCTCTCGTTGGCCGCTTGAGGCAACAAAGTTTGGCTTCGACTACCTGCGCCGTCACGACGTCCCCTGCTTGTGTTATCAAGGGCGTTTGAATTTGCTCGACCGCCAAGTGATTGACGACGGCATCCTCGACGCGGTGCGCGAAGAGGGGTGCGGCTTCGTGTCATTCTCCCCCCTGGCTCAAGGACTCCTCACCGACCGCTACCGCAACGGCATCCCTGCCGACAGTCGTATGCGTACCGATGTGACGCTGAGAGAAGAAGTCCTCACCCCCGAATTGCTGCAACAACTTCAGGAGTTCCGCACGCAGGCAGCTCAGCAGGGTGATTCCCTCGCTCGCTATGCCCTCCGCAGTGTGCTCAACACCGAAGGCGTTACCTCCGTAATTGTAGGCGCCAGCAGTAAAATGCAACTGGATGAGAACTTGAAAGTGCTGGATAGCAATTCCTAAACACACAAATAGGACAGATACACCTATATACGACAAAGAGGCACCCACGCGGATGCCTCTTTGTTGCATATATGAGTACAGGTTTACTTAGCCTGATGCACCACCATCTGAGGGTAGGGGATGCTGATGTTGAGTTTTGTGAAGGTGGTGTACACCGTCTTTTTCATGTCGAAGTGTACCGCCCAGTAGTCTTCGTTCTTTACCCATACGCGTACGGTAATGTCTACACTGCTGGCAGCCATTTCGCCGAGTCGGATGACGGGTTCGGGGTCGGTAAGAATACGCTCGTCGGCGGCGATGATGTCCTTCAGCACTTGTTCTACGCGATCAAAATCCTCCCCGTATTCCATACTGAAAACGAGGTCTACGCGGCGTGTGGGGTATTGATTGTAGTTGGAGATGACAGAATTGCTCATGTTGCCGTTGGGGACATACACAATCTTGTTGTCGCTTGTTCTAAGAACGGTGTGGAATATCTGAATTTCCTTTACCGTACCCGAAGCGCCCGTATCGGAGTCGATGTAGTCGCCCACCTTGTAAGGACGGAATAAAAGGATGATGAGTCCGCCCGCCACATTCTGGAGATTGCCTGAAAGCGCCACGCCAATGGCCACACCTGCAGAGGCGAGGAGGGCGGCAAACCCCGTGATTTCAATGCCCAACTTACTGATGACGGCAACGCCCAGCATGACGAGCAGGATGATGTTTACCGTGCTCTTCAGGAAGGTTTGCACACTGGGTTCTACCTTCTGGCGCTGCATAAGGGCAGCGAAAAGGCGGTTGAGCCAGTTGATGATGAGTTTACCAATTACTAAAATAAACATCGCCCCGATGATGCGTCCACCAAGGGTGATGCTCCCGCTGACAATGGATTGCCAAACGCTTTCGAGTTCTTGAGAAAAGTTCGTGAATAGTAACATGTTTTTGTGAAGGAGATGTTTATTAAGTTAGAGATAGATAGACTCTCACTACTTCGTAGTTCCCTCTCCCAATGAACAGGGAAAGAGCACCATTCGGTAGGGGGGCGTTTATCTCGGTAACTTTCTTGTCTACTCGTTTACTAGTTTACTCGTCTACTTAAAAAGGGGAAAGGAGAACCTAAATTCTCCTTTCTCCTTTTAATATACCAACGTACCAACAGGTTCTCCCTCAAGCACCTTGGCGAGGTTGCCGTAGACGTCCATGTTGAAGACGTAGATGGGGAGTTTGTTTTCCTTGCACATGGCTGTGGCAGTGATGTCCATTACCTTGAGTCCGCGCTGGAGCACTTCGTCGTAAGTAATTTCGTCAAACTTCGTAGCGGTGGGGTCCTTTTCGGGGTCAGCAGTATAAACACCGTCTACGCGAGTTCCCTTCATCATTACTTCTGCTTCGATTTCAATACCGCGGAGGGCGCTACCTGTGTCGGTAGTGAAGTAGGGATTCCCCGTACCGCCACTCATGATTGCCACTTCGCCATTCTCCATCGCTTCGATAGCCTTCCACTTTGAGTAGAACTCACCGATGGGTTCCATACGGATGGCTGTGAGCACGCGACTCTTCACGCCAATAGCACCGAGGGCAGAACTGAGGGCGAGGGAGTTAATCACCGTGGCACACATCCCCATCTGGTCACCCTTTACGCGGTCGAAGCCTTTGCCCGCACCGCTGAGACCGCGGAAGATATTGCCACCGCCGATTACAATACCGATTTGTACACCAGCAGCAAGGGCTGCCTTAATTTGTTCTGCATACTGGTTGAGGCGTGTTACGTCAATGCCGTAACCTTGTTCGCCCATAAGACTTTCGCCAGAAAGTTTGAGGAGGATTCTCTTAAATTTTGCCATAGTTGGGGTTATGATGTTTGAGGTTATGATGTTTGAGGTTATGAGGTTATAAGGTTTTGAGGTTTTGAGAATTGTCCGGACGGCGCTCTCCCCCTGTTTATAGGGATTTCCGTCCCCCGATAACGGGGGAACCGAAGGGGGTGGGGACCAGCTCTGCTGGTGAGGGGGTGCAATCTTTAGTGAGTAGAGAGGAGTGAGGAGTGAGTAGAGAGGAGTGGGTCGTTGCCATGCGGTTCGTATTCTTGCACCCCCTCACCACAGCGTGGTCCCCTCCCCCTATAAACAGGGGGAGAGCGCCGTCCGGATGGTCGCTGTGCTCTGTACTCTGTACTCTAAAATTACAAGTATTCTGGCAACTGAAACAGCTTCGTGCCGTTGCTGCCTTTGACGAGAATGAGTTTCTCGGTGAGGGGATTTTGTGTGAGGGTTTCTTTCACCGCTTCCACATCTGCGAAACTGCGGAAGGGAGTTGCTCCTACCACAGCGGCAAATTCTGGTCCGACGAGCCATACATTTTTGAACTCCAACGCTTGCAGGAGTGTGACGATAGCTTGATGCTCTTCTGCTGAAGCCGCACCCAATTCGCGCATCTCTCCGAGGATAAGCAATTTGTCGGGGTGGGGGATGAGGGAGAAGTTCTCTAATGCCGCCTTCATGCTGGTGGGGTTGGCGTTGTAGGCGTCCACGATGAGCGTGTTGTGTTCCGTCTGTTGGAGTTCCGAACGCTTGTTCTTGGGAGTATATTCCTCAAGCGCGGCACAGATGTCCGTTTCGCTCACACCGTAACGCAGGCCAACGGCAGCCGCAGCGAGCATATTGTCAAGGTTGTACGCCCCCACGAGTTGGGTTTGCACCTCGTGCCAAGTGCCACCTGCCAATCGCAAACGCAGGCGTAACTGCGGCGTGCAGGAAACGACTTCGCCTTCTACGTCATATCCCTCGCCAGGTTTGCCATACGTAATGGCGCGCAATCCTTTAGCGATGGGCGCGAGCAGTGTGTTGTCGGCGTTGAGGAAGATAAAACCGTCGGGTTTACTTGAAAGATATTGGAAGAGTTCCCCCTTCGTTTGCACCACGCCTTCGAGCGAACCAAAGCCCTCAAGGTGCGCCTTCCCCACGTTGGTAATAAGACCGCAATCGGCATCCACAATCTTGCTCAAGTCGGCAATTTCTCCAGGGTGGTTAGCCCCAGTTTCGATGACGGCAATCTGGTGTTCCTCCGTGAGGCGCAACAGCGTTTTAGGTACACCAATATGGTTGTTGAAGTTGCCTTCGGTGAAGAGCACGTTGTAGCGCTTTGCAAGAACGGCAGCGGTGAGTTCCTTGGTAGTCGTCTTACCGTTCGTACCCGTAATCTGCACGATGGGGAGTCCCAACTGCTTGCGATGATGGTGCGCCAATTCCTGGAGCATCAGCAAAACGTCGCTCACATAAACCATGCGCCCGTCTGAACCCGCCACCTGCGGATTATCCACAACGGCATGGGCACACCCTTTTGCCAAAGCATCGTGTGCAAAGAGGTTGCCGTCAAAATTTTCTCCCTTTAAGGCAAAGAATATAGAACCCTCGGGACAGTTACGAGTATCAGTAGTGATAACGGGGTGGGAGAGAAAAAGTTCGTAGAGGTCGGTGAGAGACATGAGTTTTAGAGTAAAGATAAAAGAGTAAAGAGTAAAGATACCCTGCGGAGCTAATTTTGAGGCAAGAGTAAGACGGAAGATAAAACTAAAGATACTGTGTAAGACACGTCAGAAGGCATCTCTTTTATCTTTACTCTTAAGTAGCCCCATTCATCCTACAAATTTATATAAAAAAACATTATCCTCCCCCGCATTGCCGAAATTCTGTGTATATTTGTACAAATTATCTTTTCGCAGTAACGAGAATGAATGCACGAGTACCAACATATTCCCTAAATTGCAGTGGCAAATTGCTGTCCCTTGACGCTCCAAAAGTGATGGGGATACTGAATGCCACACCCGACTCTTTCTTCGCCGGAAGTCGGAAGCAGACGGAGCGGGAACTGGCGGAGCGCGTCCAGCAAGTCCTCTCGGAGGGCGGAGCAATCATTGACGTGGGTGCCTATTCTACGCGCCCCGGTGCGGCAGATGTTTCTGCGGAAGAAGAATGGGAGCGCCTTGCAAACGCCTTACAGGTAGTGCGCCGCGAAGCGCCCGAAGCGTTTCTTTCGGTAGATACATTTCGTGCGGAGATTGCGCGCCGCTGTGTAGAGACTTTTGGCGTGAGCATCATCAACGACATTTCGGGGGGCGATGCCGACGCACAGATGTTTGACACGGTGGCAGACCTGCGCGTGCCCTACGTCTTGATGCATTGTCAAGGCACACCGCAAACCATGCAGCAGGCGCCGACGTACAAAAATGTCACCGCAGAAGTCATCACCGACCTTTCGCGAAAAGTGCGCCAACTGCGCCAGCGTGGGATACGTGACGTGATTATCGACCCCGGTTTTGGTTTCGGCAAAACCCTTGAACACAATTACACCCTACTGCGCCAGCTTGAAGACTTCCGCATCTTCGACCTGCCCCTGCTCGTCGGCATTTCTCGCAAGTCAATGATTACGCGCCCCCTTGACATCACCGCAGACGAGGCACTTAACGGCACCACTGCCCTCAACGCTTTTGCCCTAATGAAGGGCGCACACATCCTCCGCGTACACGATGTGAAAGCTGCAACAGAAGTGGTTAAACTTTACTCATTACTCTCTTCCCATGATTGAATTTGGCATTAAAGACCTCATAGACATTGTGCTCGTCACGCTACTCCTTTGTTATATTTATAAGGAGATGAAGCAGTCGAGCGCCGCAAATGTATTCTCCGGAATCTTGATATTCATCTTCGTGTGGTTGCTCGTTTCGCAGGTGTTTAACATGCGCCTCATGGGCAGTATCATGAACCAGATGATCAGTATCGGTTCGCTGGGACTCATCGTATTGTTTCAGAAAGAAATTCGCCAATTCTTCTCCAACATCGGTGCGCGCAGACGCCGCAATGATGTGTTGCGCAAACTCTTTGGCAGTCGCAAGGGCGATAATCTCGACCTTAATCGCAAGCATATTTTGCCCATCGTTATGGCTTGCATCAACATGGCGAAGCAGAAGGTTGGGGCGCTCATTATTATTCAGCGCAATGATTCGTTGAAGGAAGAGGAGGATTCGGGCGACCTCATCAACGCCAACATTAGCCAGCGACTGATTGAAAACATCTTCTTTAAGAACAGTCCCCTGCATGACGGCGCCATGATTATTTCCCACCGTCGCATTACGGCAGCGGGGTGCATACTTCCCGTAAGTCACGACCCCAATATCCCCAAACAACTCGGTTTGCGCCACCGTGCGGCAAAGGGAATCTCTGAAAAGACCGACTGCCTCGCGATTGTCGTCTCCGAAGAGACGGGGGGCATCTCCGTTGTCTCTGGAGGCAAATTTGACCTTCACCTTGACGGCCAGCGACTTGAACAAATCTTGATGGAAAAGTGGTTCGGAGAAACCGCTCCCCCACAGCAGCAAGAGTAAAACATTCACCCTGTACGCTTAAATATAGCGCCGTGTAGTTTCCACTATGCGGCGCTTTTTTTGTGCCCCAAAGTGGTGCTTTACCTCCTCGAATTTTGTGTCAAAACGGTGTGCTAAAAACTATAACTATTTTCGTAAAAATTATTGGGAATAATATAGCAGTTGACCCAAATATAGTTTAAAAAAAACTTTTGTCAGAGGATCTAACCATCCGAAATGCCCTCCTACGGGGGCAATGCATTCATAAATTTTAGATAGTCAACTTCTATATTACTGCCTAATTTTTATAATATTGTGTGTTGATTATCCAGAGAATAATCGTAATTTTGTAGACGAATGGGGTGTATGCCCTTTCACG
>JBGVPF010000010.1:0-4825 GCA_045126825.1 Alloprevotella sp. | reverse complement strand
AATTTATGCATGCATTGCCCCCGTAGGAGGGCACACTTGCCTAACCGCTGGTGAACGCAGTGAACCTGCGGATTAGGGATAACAGTTGAGTTTCTCTATCGGTCCCCGTAGGAGGACCCACAACGACCGGATAAGTTAAAGCCATTTGTAGCATATCCAGGTGCTGTGGGTCCTCCTACGGGGACCGATAGATTTATTCGTTCGTAGAGTACCACCGCAGGTTCGCCCTGCTCACCCGCGGTTATGCAAGTGTGCCCTCCTACGGGGGCATTTCGGATGGTTAAATCCTTTGACAAAAGTTTTTTTAAATATTGCTGTCCGGTAAAATTTGTCTCTTTATTTTAGAGAACACGAATTGCACGAATACCATCCGGATGGCATTCGTGTTATTCGCCTCTGATTAAGAAATATTCATCCCGCATGGAGATTGACTTGCGCGACCTGCGGTTCGTGTTATTCGTGAAATTCGTGTTCTCTTAAACATAGAAATTCTCGTTTTTGGGAGTTGAATATCTATGAGGGGGCTTGTATGAGTACAACTATCCATCAAACAAAGAGTTATCTATATTTACCGGACCGCAATATTTTTTTAACTATATTTGGGTCAACTGCTATATTATTCCCTTAACTAATAAGTGCCCGGCGCTTTAGAGGGAGGGTTATTGTGGATGCCATATTCTTGCCGAAAACTGGGTGTGTTTTTATATGCAACATCAGCGAACTACGCCAATGTGGGTAGTTCGCTGATGCAAAATGGATAGATGTTTATGGGGCAGGGACTTAACGTGTGATAAACACCTTTTGACCCTTGCCAGTGACATAGATACCCGTTGTGGGGTTGCTTACGCGCTTACCATTGAGGTCATAAAGAGCATTCTTGCTTGTCGTGTCAGCATTTACGCCTTCAATACCTACCGGAACACCTTCAAGAGTAGAGAGCGGGAGTCTGTCGGCTTCGCTTTCAGAAACGAGGTAGGCTGAGTTTGCAGGAACAGCAACGCTTGAGTCCTCCTTTCTCACAAACTTGTCGGTAGAGAGGGTGTAGACGGTCTTTTGGTTATTTGTCAAGGTTTGTGCCTTGAGTGTGCCCTTGAATTCTTCAGAGCGTTCCTCAACGGCGGTAGCTTCTTCGTCGGCAACGATATTGAAGACATAGTTGCCCGCTGTGGCCTTAACAATTACGGGATGGTTGGCGGGAACAGCACCTTCTACCAACTTGATGCGGAGGCACTCTACGTTGTCAACCACTGTGCGACCTGTTACGGCATAAGCTTCAACCGCTTCGGGAAGACTTACGGCGAAAGGAAGGTTCATCGTGGCGTATCCCGCCTCGGGAATCGTTACATTGAAGAATTCTACGGGTTGGATGTACCAAAGTGAAGCTTCGGCATTGGTAGTCCAAGGCACGAGACGCTTGCAGTCGCCCGCAAGGTGAATACCTGCATGACCGCCCGTCTTGTTCTGACATGCAATTCCTGAAAGACCTGAAGCACTCGTGATGACGGTATAGCGACCTGCTTCTTCGGGAGTTTCGTGTACGGCAGGTTGTGTTTCGTTCGCACCAAGTTTACCGAAGTAAAGACCATAGTTGCCGTTGTAGAGGTTGTAGACACCTTCGGTATCTGTAGCCGTGAAACTAAACAACTGATCGGCATCTGAAGCATCGCCCGTAGCAACGGTGAAGCGGGAGTCTTCGGGAGTCATGTAGAGCGTGCCGTTTGAGCGACCGTGGTTACGGAGGGTGTACCACTTGCCTGCTTCCACCTCAATGCGGGGTGCATTGGCAATTGCCGCATTGATGGCTTCGTAACCCTGCTTTGAGGGTGCAGCCTTATAAGCTTCGAGCGCATCGTTAAGGACTTCGCCTGCCGTCTCAAGGTAGTTGCCGACGTAAGGACCAACGTTTTCAAGAATTGCTGTCGTCTTGTTGTCAATGTTTGAAGCCACGATAGCGTTGCGGTCAACATCAGCATGGTACGTATAGAGCGAGTCGGTGATGTAGTCGATGCTATAGTTCTTATAGATGATAGAGTAACCACCACCACCTGTGCCGCAGAAGGTTTCTTCTTCATAAAGGAAACCGATGGTGTTGTCCTGTTGCAAGCACATGGTAGAATATGCCGAGAACATGTAACTTGACTGATGACGACCGTCCCAGTTTGCAGCGATGCTGTCGGTTGTCGCAAAGTCGTTGAGCGAAGCGAGTTCCTTATAGTAGATACCTACATTTGCACGACCCGAACCGAATGGCACAGACTGGAGGAGCAAGTACATGGGCTTATTATCTGCCTTACGCATTACGGGCACTACGAGCAATTCGCCGTTTGTAGAGTTAGACACTGCTACAACACCGTTGTTGCCGCTGTTTGATTGCTTCACGGTGTTCCAATAACCTTCAGCAGTTTCGCTATTCGTAAAGTTGTAGATGTTAAACCAGCGACCGCCCGTTACGCGAGAACTGATAAGGATAGATCCATCGGGAAGTTCTTCTACCTTAGGTTCGTCGGCGCTACCAGGAACGGGAGCTACGTCAACGCCACCGAGCACCTTCCATGTGCCACCGAAGTCGTCGGAATAGAATACAAAGTTGGTGTTGGTACCATCATTCACCTTTACCAACGCTGCGCAGTAGAGGCGGTAGTAGTCGTTCACCTTCACCGTTTCACTCTGAATAATCTTACCTGAACCGATAAACATGGCGCGTACAGGACCGAGCACGCTGTTATCAAACTGGCTGTAGATGCTTTCAGCAATGTCGTCGGGTTTGCCCCATGTTTCACCATTGTCTTCACTGTAGAAGCGTGCGATGTTCTGGTGATTGTTGCGTGTACCATTGGGGAAAGAAACATTACCGGCACAACTCAACACAAGAACCTTGCCACTTTCGCGGTCAGCAACGATACAGGGGTCACCAAAACCTACGTTCATGAAGTCGGGAGAATTGGCGCCCTGACCGCAAACGATGTCGAAGATGTCGCCCCAAGTCTGACCGTTATCCTTGGAGATACGTGCGCGAAGGTCAATGCGACCGTTGTTAGCCATACCGATGTCGGCACGGCTGTGACGGTAGTCGGCAACGGCGATGATATTACCGTTCTGAGCCGTAGCAATGGCGGGAATACGATAGGGGATTGCGCTCGTGGTGGGTGTTTCAAACACCACGAAGAAGGGTTCGGGCTTAATCGTAGAGCGGCGAACCTTCACGGTGAAGTCTGTGAATGTCAATCCCTTGTTAGCTCCCTTTTGTACGAACTGTGCGGTGCGTTCTTCAAGGCCGCTTGCTTCTACATGCTGCTTGGTAGCACTCGACTTGTAAGAAGTGCCGTTGGCTGTGAAGTTTAGTTCATAAGCCTCGGTGGTTGTATTTGCGAAGTCAAAGGCGTAACCTTCGATGATGCAACCCTCGGGGGCCGTGAGGGTGTAGGTGCAAGTGCCTGACGCACCTGAATAACCAGCAACATAACCGTTTGAATACTGCATGTTGTTGGCATTTGCAGAAAGGGCAAATCCTTCGAGCACCGTGCTTGACCACTTTGCATGCCAGGTCTTGTTGCTGTTGCTTGAGGTCCACTGACCATTGCCTTCCTTCACTTCAACAGTTGTTTCCGCAAATTCAATAACTAATGTAGAACCCGCATCCTGACCTTCAGCCCAGAAAGCGAGTTTGCCGAGACCACCAAAGTTATTTACGGCGTTGTTTGTGCCGTGAAGTTTTAAGAAGAAACCTTCCGTGTCCGCAATCTTGTCGGAAGCGCTGAAGTCCCAGAGGTCTGTCCATCCTTCGGGGAGCGCCGTGGCTTCCTTCATGACGGGATAGGTAGCACCACCTGTGCCGCCATATCCAGAAAGTGGGTTCATTGTTGTAGATGAGGCCAAAACCTTTGTGGGGCCCGCCTGTTTGTTGTAGAGGCGGTAACCATCGGTGTCGTTACCTACGAAGCACCAGAGGTCTGCGGCTTCAAAAGAGGTTGTGCTGCCTGAAAGCGCAATAAAGTTTGCTGTACCATTGTCAGAAATCACACTCTTTGCGGCACCAATTTGCATGGTGTACCATTGCGTGCCGTCTGCAAAGCCACTTTCCGTTACGGTAGTCACCTTAAAAGGCACTGCTGCCCATGCTGAAAATGTGCAGCACAGCGTAAGTAGAAGTAAAAGTTTTTTCATAAGGTTGTGTTTATGGATTAGTGAATAGATGCTATGTTGGTGAGACTATCGTGTTCTGTCACAACACCTCATTGGGCAAAGATACTATATTTTTGGGTAATGATAGAATAGTCGCCCCGGAATGTTATCGGGAACATGTTTGCAGCACAGGATTAAAGGTGGAAATTTATAGAATGAACCTTTAGCGGAGCGCATAAATTTCGGCAGTAATAGAGTAGATGTCCGCAACTAATCCCTGCTCCCAAGATGTTGTGCTCTTATTCGTTTAGCCACTAATGGGCGCGAACCGAAGGTCGCGCAAGTCAATGCCTTGCGGGGCATTTAAGACCGGATGGATATTAGTGAAAATTAGTGTTCATTAGTGGCTCGAAATAAAATATTGCTTCTATATAACAAATACCTCTGCAAGCACGTTACGGCACGTTATTATTTGTATTTAGGCAACGTAGAAAATCTTGTAAATCACTTTTGTAATGCCCCCGTAGGAGGGCACACATGCCTAACCGCTGGTGAGCAAGGCGAACCTGCGGATTAGGGATAACAGTTGAGTTTCTCTATCGGTCCCCGTAGGAGGACCCACAACAACCGGATAAGTTAAAGTAATTTGTAGCATATCCAGGTGCTGTGGGTCCTCCTACGGGGACCGATAGATTTATTCGTT
>JBGVPF010000009.1:0-2989 GCA_045126825.1 Alloprevotella sp. | reverse complement strand
TCATCAAGCTTCGCAAGTCGCACCTCGGCAATTCAAGCAAGCTTAAGCGAGTTTTCTTCCTTGTCGCTCGGCAAAGATTAAGTAAACTTATCTTTACACTCACTCCGGCGTCAGTTGATTGCACTCGGTTTGGCGTCGGTTCTCCTTTCTCATCTAATCCCGCTTTGCTGCCGTATAAAGTGTACTCAATCCGAAGGTGAAGCGCTTGAAGTTCACATCCTGGAACCCTGCCTTCTTCAAGATTTCAGTCATCACCTCACCTTGAGGGAAGGCCTCCATAGTGGCAGGAAGATAGGTATAAGCCTGCTTATCCTTTGAAATCAACTTACCCACAAACGGCATCCACACACGGGAATAGAAGCGAAAGAGTTGTTTCATCGGAAATTTCTGGGGCGTAGTGAGTTCGATAATCACCAGTCTGCCCCCGGGGCGCAACACACGGAGCATTTCTCGAAGTCCGCGGTCAAGGTCTTGGAAATTGCGCACTCCGTAAGCCACCGTAACGGCATCAAATGAGTTATCGGGAAAACTTAACGCCATGCAATCTTCCTTTTGGAACGTCATCACCGTGCGATACTCATTGCGCAACGCCTTTTCGCGCGCCACCTTGAGCATACCTTCCGAAAGGTCCGCCCCCACCAACGTTTCGGGGCGCAACATCTTGGCGGAGAGCATCGCAAAGTCGCCCGTGCCAGTGGCGATATCCAACATGTGTTGAGGTGCATAAGGACGCAAAGAAGCGATAGCCTCCTTGCGCCAATGCTTGTCAATACCCAATGAAAGGGCATGGTTGAGAAGGTCATAACTGTGAGCGATGTTGTCAAACATCTGCTCCACCTGCTTGCCCTTCTCACCTTCCAGACTATAGGGTTTTATGGTTTCTTGTTTGTACGTCATAACTTCTGCAAAGTTAAGACTTTTGCCCTATTTATAAGGTAGCAAACGACTATTTTCTTAACCAATACCAATCCTTTCAGTGTGCAACAAATAGGTTTCCAAATCCTTATCCCCTCTGCCTGAAAGCGTGAGAATCACAATATCGGTAGGTTTGAAATCCAACTTATGGAGTGCCGCCAAAGCATGCGCCGATTCGAGGGCGGGAAGAATACCGTCCAAGCGGTTGAGTTCGAAAGCAGCATCCAGCGCTTGTTCATCCGTAATAGGCACTACCATTGCCCTACCCGTATCGACAAGGTGGGCAGGAAGCGGTCCTACGCCCGGATAATCCAATCCTGCAGAAATACTATAAGGTCCTCCAGCCAGTTCATCTTCGTGCGTAAGCACCATGGTGTTCGCACCATGAAGCACGCGCGTTTCTCCACAAGTTAAGGAAGCAGCATGCTTACCCGTAATCAGTCCCTTACCGCCCGCTTCAGCCAGTACGAGCGTAACGTCCAAATCGTCGAGGAAGTTAAAGAAACTTCCCGTAGCATTACTGCCCCCTCCGATACATGCCACGACATAATTGGGTAACTCACGACCTTCCTGGCGTAAGAGTTGGGCGCGCATTTCTTCACTGATTACGCTTTGCAGGCGGGCGACCATATCGGGGAAGGGATGTGGACCAACGGCAGAGCCTAACAGATAATAGATATTTTCAGGATCCTCACACCATGCGCGGAGGGCGGCATCTACAGCATTCTCCAAGGTTCTGCTGCCCTCTGTCACCGCCTCAACCTTTGCTCCGAGGAGGCGCATCTTCTGCACGTTGGAATGCTGGCGCACGATGTCTTCAGCACCCATGTAAATAACGCATTCGAGATTGAGGAGTGCACATGCCGTAGCCGTAGCCACACCGTGTTGTCCTGCCCCCGTTTCCGCCACAATGCGCTTTGCTCCCATGCGTTTCGCCAGGAGGGCCTGACCGAGGGCATTGTTGATTTTATGTGCTCCCGTGTGGCAGAGATCTTCACGTTTCAAATAGATGGTGCACCCATGTAATTTGCTCAATTTCTCGGAGCGATACAACGGTGTGGGGCGCCCAACGTAATCTTTAAGCAGTGCGCGAAACTCTGCTTGAAATTCAGGATCATCTATGTAACGGCGATAGTTTTCTGCCAAGTTCTGTGTGCACTTCAACAATGCTTCGGGCACATGGGCACCACCAAATTGTCCGTAATATCCTTCAGCGGATACTGTAAAGTTTTGTGTCATAATTAAGGTTTTGAGGTTTTGAGGTTTTAAGGTTATGAGGGAGAGAGGAGTTAGTAAGTAGTAGGTAGTAGTGAACCATGCGGAATGAAATAAATCTTGTTGAGGAGATTCCCCGAAAGGGATAAAGTTCATAGCGCAATGGCAAGCTACCTTGGGAGCGACGCCTTGGGAGGAGTGAGTAACACCGTGCGTCCATACCTTTCAAGTGGGAATCCGCTCGTTTAACTCGGTAATCTTCTCGTCTACTCGTACCTCGTCAACTTGTTAACTAAAGAGGCACTATCATTAACTAAAGAGGTCTTCTCGTCAACTAAAAAAGGCACTCGCGTCGCAAGTTCGACGGAGTGCCCTTTCGTATACCTATTAAAACATATCATATACATACAGAGGTTCCTGCTTACGACCTTTTGAGTAGTAAGTAGCGCCACCAACTGTTATGTATTGACATATTTCTCATATTTATTCTATTTCAATGGCAAAAGTAACAGCAATATCGGAATCCACCAAACAATTTGATAATTATTTTGAGAATTTTATGAATTTTGTTAAAACAAGCTCCTAATTTGACAACATTTTGCTATAGTCGGGAAAGGACGCATAAGTCTGAAGCGAATAATTGTCACATAAACTCATATTTATACCCCCCCCGAGAATCAGCACACAAAGAGGTGGCGAAAATTGTTAGTAAGAAAATTATTGCTGTCCGGTAAAATTTATCTCTTTATTTTAGAGAACACGAATTGCACGAATAACACGAATCCTTGCGGGGCGTCACCTTGCTTATCGCATACGAATTGCACGAATACCCTCCGGATAATAAAAAACGTGTTATTGA
>JBGVPF010000008.1:0-12804 GCA_045126825.1 Alloprevotella sp. | reverse complement strand
TTTGGCAAAGGATTCCTTCTCCAAAGTCTTGAATTGGTCAATCATCACCTTGTCCACCTTGAAGTCCTTCGCCCCATCCTCGCGCTTGTTGAGGAAGGGGTAGCGCCCCATGCCCTTAAACGTAAGCAGGCGCGCCATCTTAAAACTGGGGTTTACCAGAATGCGCTTTCTTCCGCGGAGCAATTCTGTGTAGAATCCCCCCATCGAGGTGCCGATAATAAGGTCGGGATTTTCCGTTTCCACCAAGTTGCGCAAGAGCGCGATGGCGTCAGCAGGAAGCACAGGAAGGTCGGGCGCAATCACCTTTACGCCATGAGGATACAGCATTTGGCGCAGCATCATTACCGTGCCGGATGAGCCGGATGAGCCGAAGCCGTGGATGTATAAGAGGGTTTTCATTGTGGTTGAGGGTTAAGTTCGTTGCGACGCCAGTTAAGTACGTTGCGACGCTGTCGCAACGGAGCGAACGAAGGATTGGGAAGGGATTGCCAGCGCTACTTACTGCGCCAAGTAGGCGCCTATGCCGCGCTGATTGCCAATAATAACTCCGCCCACCAAGCGGTTGCCAATGTAAAGCACGGCGCTTTGCCCGGGGGTAATGGCGCTAACGGGAGTTTCGGTCTTGAGCAACAGACGCCCGTCATCCAGACGCGCTATGCGGCAAGGCACGGGTTGGGAATGGTAGCGGACGCGCACCATAAGGTCAGCGGCTGAAAAAACTTCGGTTTCATCGACGAATTGGGCATCTTCGGCAAAGAATGCTTGGGTAAGGAGTTCGGCTTCATCGCCAAGGACGATGGTGTTTTTCTCGGCATTAAGGCGCAACACGTAAGCCGGTTTTCCAAGGGCGATACCTAAACCCTTGCGCTGCCCAACGGTGTAGAAGGGAACACCCAAGTGTTGCCCCAATCGGCGACCAGCTCCGTCCACGAAGAAACCTCCTGCCACTTCATCGGCAAGGGTGGGCAACTGCTCGCGCAGAAAGTCGCGGTAGTCGGCTTCTACGAAGCACACTTCCATCGACTCCGCCTGCTTGGCGCGCCATTCAAATCCGCGTTCGGCAAGGACGCGGCGCACCTCCGCCTTCTCCATCGTACCGAGGGGGAACAGACAACGACAAAGTGTCGCCTGCGGTACGCGCCAAAGGAAATACGACTGGTCCTTTCGCACATCGTCGCCCATAAGGAGGTAGTCGTTTTCCCCATGACTGACAGTTTTGACATAATGTCCCGTAGCCATGCGGTCGCACCCCAATTTATCTGCCAACTCATGGAGCAAGCGGAACTTAAAATCGCGGTTGCAACGCACACAGGGGTTGGGCGTGCGCCCCTGTCGGTACTCGTCGAGGAAATACTGGACAATGGATGCACGAAACTCCTCGCGAACGTCCACCACATGGTGCTCAATGCCCAGTTCTTGTGCCAGGCGACGCGCACTTTCGATGAAGTCGGGTTCCGTAGCACCTTCGGCAAACTGACGAGGCAAATCATAGACGCGCATCGTCATGCCTACCACTTCATAACCTTGCTCCTGAAGCAATAAGCACACGGCGGAGCTGTCCACTCCACCCGACATCGCCACCAATACTCGATTGTTCATATAGAATAACACAGAGGGTGCGTCAAAGGTCTTGACACACCCTCCTTTTATCAAATTTACTTTGTCAACGCTACTTCTGCCTGATTCTGGAGCACTTCGCTACCGGGATAACCACCCGTCTTGAAGTTGTCGTAGGCAGTGCTACCGTCCTTATTGAGAATCATGTAAGAAGGAATACCGCGCAAACCTAAACTACTGCAAAGTGCGCCCCACTGCTTATTCGTGATGCGGTAATGGTCACCTTCAATCGTAGCAATCATACCCTCCCACTTTTCAAGGGGTGAAGTTTCGCCAGTAAGGTACACAAACACCACACCCTTCTTCTGGAGTTCGGGTTTAATCTCATCAATCAACTTCATCGCCTGACGGCAGGGACCGCACCAGGTTGCCCAGAAGTCAATCACCACAACCTTGCCTTCGTAATTCTTGGCAATAGCAGAAAGAACATCCGTTCCAGCTACGTTAGCATCAATCGTTTTCACAACTGCACCCTTGTTTTCAGGAGTCTGTGCAGTAGCATTCACACCAAACGCTGCCATAGCAAACAGCGCTACAAGAATAAGTATTTGCTTTTTCATAATCTAAATTGGAGGTTATAACGTTGGAGGTTTGAGGTTATAAGGTCTATGCAGTCTGCAAGGTTCTTTAGAATCGAACGACCTTAAGTCCTGACAACCTTTTTTAACTTATCAAAGCAAAAATACAACATTTCAACAAGACGGGAAAGGAGTACCCCGTTATTTTTTGTTAAGGGAGTACTGCGAGATTGCGCTTCTGAAAGAATTACCTGATTTATGCAAGATATGTGGGGGCAAAGTTGTATTTTTGTGAGTTAGTAGACAAGATGGGCACCGAGATAAACTCGTGATGGGTGCTTCTTAAAACCTCACAACCTTGTAACCTAAACAACCTTGTAACCTAAAAAAACTCAACCGATATGCAAACTTTCCTTTACGCAAAAGACCTTGGCAACCTTTCTGATGCGCTTGCCTTGGCAAAAGAAATTAAGGCAAACCGTTATGCTTACGAACACCTCGGGAAGCGCAAGACGGCACTCCTCGTGTTTTTCAACAACAGTTTGCGCACCCGCCTCTCTACGCAGAAGGCGGCACGCAACTTGGGACTCGATGTTATTGTACTCGACGTGAACCAAGGGGCTTGGAAGTTGGAAACGGAGCGTGGCGTCATCATGGACGGCGATAAGAGCGAACACCTCCTGGAAGCAATTCCCGTGATGGCTTCGTTCTGCGACATCATCGGCGTGCGCACTTTTGCGGGACTCACCAACCGTCAGGAAGACTACACAGAGCATGTGCTCAACCAGTTTATCAAGTATAGCGGCAAACCCGTGTTCTCTATGGAAAGCGCTACGGCACACCCCCTTCAGGCGCTTGCTGACCTCATCACGATTGAGGAATATAAGGAAACGAAGCGCCCCAAGGTGGTTTTGACATGGGCTCCCCACCCCAAGGCACTCCCACAGGCAGTGCCCAATAGTTTTGCGGAATGGATGCGTGCGGGAGATGTGGACCTCGTAGTGACACACCCCGAGGGCTATGAACTTGACCCGCTCTTCGTTGGGGATGCTCGTGTGGAGTATAACCAGATGAAGGCGTTTGAAGGTGCTGACTTCGTGTATGCCAAGAACTGGAGTTGCCCAGGCGTTACTTGCCCCGAAAACTATGGTAAGATTCTTTGCCAAGACCGATCTTGGACGGTGACGGAACGCCAAATGGCGGTGACCAATGACGCACACTTCATGCATTGTTTGCCCGTGCGCCGTAACGTTATTGTGAGCGACGACGTGATTGAATCACCCCGCTCACTCGTCATTCCCGAAGCGGCAAACCGCGAAATCTCGGCAACCGTGGTGTTGAAGAAGATGTTGGACGCTATTCAGTAAAACTTCGGTGGTAATATAGGTAACCTTGGAAGAGTCACGATTTAATATCGCACTCGTTTGGTTTATTTGAAACCACTAATAAACACTAATGGACACTAATTTCCATCCGGACTTAAATAACCCGCAAGGCATTGACTTGCGCGACCTTCGGTTCGTGTCCATTAGTGCTCATTAGTGGCTAAACAAAAAACTTTAGAGGTCAAGATCATTTGTGGACAGCAACCTATATTATTGCCCAAACACCCCTACCCCAATGCTGCTCGAACGCATTCAGTCTCACTTCCCCCACCCCCTTACGGCGTGCCAACAAACTGCCGTAAGGGGGTTGGCACGTTTCTTTGCAGCGCAAAACGAGCAGTCGGTATTCATTCTGCGTGGGTACGCCGGAACGGGGAAAACATCCCTTGTGGGTGCGCTCGTGAAGGTGATGAAAGAAATGCGACGCCATGTGGTGCTCCTTGCGCCTACGGGTCGCGCGGCAAAGGTGTTTTCTCACCACGCTGGAGCCCCTGCATACACCATTCACAAGGCGATATACCGCCAGCAAACTTTTAACGGCGAGGACACGCGCTTCGGGTTGGGATATAACAAGCATCAAGGCACACTTTTCATTGTGGATGAAGCCTCAATGATTGCTACGGGCGATGGTGGAAGCAGGATGTTTGGTAGCGGAAGCCTGTTGGAAGACTTATTGCGCTTTGTGTTTGAGGCGGAGAACTGCAAAATTATTTTTGTGGGCGACACCGCCCAACTTCCGCCTGTGGGTGAGGACGAGAGTCCGGCACTGCGTGCGGAGACCATGCGCTACTACGGCATGGAGGTGTATGAGGCAGACCTTACGGAGGTGGTGCGTCAGGACGCAAAGTCGGGGGTGCTACACAATGCTACACAACTTCGCGAACTGATTGCGAACGAAATTTTCTGCCTCCCTGAAATTACGGGCTCTCGCCACGGCAAGGTGCGCTTCCTCCCGGGCAACGAACTCATTGAAGCACTTGTAACGAGTTACCGCGAATATGGGTCGGAGGGAACGATTGTTGTGACGCGTTCTAACAAGCGGGCGAACATTTATAACAATGGCATTCGTGCCCGCATCTTTGACCGTGAGGAGGTGCTGACGCGCGGCGATATGGTCATGGTGGTGAAGAATAATTATTTCTGGACCACCGAGGCACGCCGTGGTTGTTCGCCCGAAGAACTGAAAGAAATCCGCTTGCCCGATTTCTTGGCAAATGGCGATATTATGGAGGTGGTGCGACTGCGGAATATTCATGAGCAGTATGGTTTTCAGTTTGCTGATGCCACCCTGCGCCTGCCCGACTATGACGATAGTGAGATTGAATGTCGCGTATTGCTTTCTACGTTGAATTCAGAGTCACCCTCGCTGACGCACGAGGAGAGTGAAAAACTCTTCCAAGCCGTGTACGACGACTATTTTGACATCCCCTCCAAGCGGGAGCGCATGAAGAAACTCCGAGAAGACCCGTATTACAATGCCCTCCAACTGAAGTATGCCTATGCCGTGACCTGCCATAAGGCGCAGGGCGGACAGTGGGAGCATGTGTATATCGACCAAGGGTATCTCACGGAAGACATGGCAGACATTTCCTACCTCCGCTGGCTTTACACCGCCTTTACCCGCACTTCCGAACAAGTCTTTTTGGTGAATTGGCCGAAGGAACAGCAGACGGTGGTGGAGGATGAGGAGGACGAAGAATAAATACTTCCGGTAAAATTTATCTCTTTATTTTAGAGAACACGAATTTCACGAATAACACGAATCCCCCGTGCGGGATATATTTTTTGCTAATCGCATTCGAATAACACGAATTTTACCATCCGGATGGAGTAAAATTCGTATGCGATAAGCCAATCTTTACCCGCATGGTGATTCGTGTTATTCGTGAAATTCGTGTTCTAAAATTTTACCAGACACCAATAATTCGGAATATAATAACGCCCGCTCCCTAATGAGGGACGGGCGTTATTGTTTACTTATAAATCAAGGTTGAAAGTTTGTCTTCAGCATACACTTCGCGCGCAATCTCTTGTAGTAACTCGGGCGTAAGGCGGTCAATCTCTTCGTAAAGATTGTTGACATCGCGGTGCACATTGTAATGGGCAAAGGTTTTTCCGAGCGCCAAGGCATACCCTTCGCGGTTATCGCAAGAAATGCCAATTTGCCCCTTCAACTGCTTCTGTGCGGCAAGGAGTTGTGAGGCGGTCAAAGGTTTTTCTGCCAATTTGCGAAGTTCCTTTTTCACCAAATTCAAGCAACGATTTACATCATGAGGGTCGCACCCGAAATAGACATTCCACATTCCCGTGTCGGGATAGGTGGAAAGGTAACTGTCAATAGAATAAACCAACCCTGCCCGCTCACGCACCTGAACATTCAATCGGGAGTTCATACCTGGACCACCTAATATATTATTGAGGAGGAGCATTCCGAAACGGCGGTCGTCGTTTGCTCCAAAGGCGGGGGCACCAATCACCACATGTGCCTGATGCGTACCTTTTTCACGCACGATCGTCTTGGGTTCGTAATTCGTTTTCAACGATTCCACCGAGGGTTTTGGACTATTGGGTACATCCGCCGTAGCCTTTTCTACCAATTGAATCAAGCGCTTGGGATCCACATCTCCGTAAGCATAAAACACGCAATTCTCGGGCACATAATGCTTATCTACAAAGCGGCGGAAGTCTGCCGTAGTATAGGTTTTGAGTGTATCGGCATTGCCTAAAATATCGCGACCAAGGGGAGCATCAGCATAAATCATGCTCTCAAATTCGTCGAAGATAAGTTCGGCAGGGGCATCCAAATAACTGTCGATCTCATCGCAAATCACCTCCACCTCACGCTCCACCTCGTGCTGGGGATAGGTGCTGTGGAATACAATATCTGAAAGTAAATCCACAGCGCGTGCCACATCCTCTTTCAGCACCGCAGCCGTATAAACCGTTTCTTGCTTACTCGTAGAGGCATTCAAGTCGCCCCCCACACGCTCTAATGCTCCCGTTACCTGACTTGCCTTTCTGCGCTCGGTGCCCTTAAAGGTCATGTGTTCTACGAAATGCGCCATGCCACTTTCTTCAGGTGCCTCATGGCGGGTGCCGCTACAGACTACATAACCGCAATACACCACGGAACTGTTCGAAGTTTCGTGGATAATGCGAAGGCCGTTGGGGAGGGTATGAATCATTATTTATGAGGTTGGGAGGTTATAAGGTTTTGAGGTTTTAAGGACCGTGCGGGGTGGTTAATCAGGATTGCCTAGAAATACCTAGGTGCTCCTAGAAATGCCTAGAAACCTGGGTTCCTAGGATTTCCTATAAGCGCCTAACTTCTTCTTCAAAAATTCATGATAAACAACATGCGCGCCATAAGCTCCAATAAGTCCTGTGTTTACAAGTAAGCGGAGCCACAAAACCTCGATGAATTGGGCTGAATAGTGCATGCCTATAAAGAAGAGGGCAGTCATTCCTACGTAAATACCGATCTCCTTTAAGGGATAACTCGTAGGATTGTATTTCTGTCCCAAGAAATAGCTGAGAAGCATGGAGGTTCCGTAGCCTGCCACACCAGCCCAGGCGCATGCCATATAACCGTAGGTGGGAATGAAGAGGATGTTTATGGTTACAAGCACCACACACCCTGCCAAGGAAATCCACAAACCCCACATGGTTTTGTCAATGAGTTTGTACCAGAAACTCAAGTTGAAGGCTACGCCCATCATGATTTCAGCCACCATAACAATGGGCACCACACGGAGGCCGTCCCAGTAGTCGGGGGCAATGATGAATTTCAGGATGTCGGTGTAACCCACCACCATCAAGAAGGCGAGTAGCGTAAAGATGAGAAAGAACTTCATCGCCTTTCCCATATCCTGTGCCCCACCCTTTGCAAAGACGATGGGTTCGTAAGCGTAACGGAACGCCTGGGTAATCATCGCCATAATCATGGCTATCTTCACGCAAGCGCCGTAAATACCGAGTTGCGTGCGTCCTTCAGCACCTTCTACGAGATGGGGAAAGATCATCTTGTCCGCCGTTTGGTTCAAAATGCCCGCAATCCCCAACACCAAGATGGGCATACCGTAGTTCAGCATAGGGCGGAGCATCTTGCGGTCGAAGGTATAACGGAAACCCGTAAGTTCTTTATAGAAGAAGAGCGTAATGAGCGCCGTGCATCCCAAGTTGATGCCGAATACATAACCTACCTCGAAGGTATAATCAAACCAATGGGGCAACACCACAAAGTATGCCAAATTGGCTGCAATGTTCAACGTAATAAAGAGCAACTTGAGCGCTGCAAACTTCATCGCTTTCTTCTGCAAGCGCAAATAACCGAAGGGAATACTCTGAAAGGCATCGATTGCCACACACGTTGCCATCATCCAAATATACTCGGGGTGCGTAGCGTAACCCATAAAACCAGCGATGGAATCGAGGAAAATGGTAACGAGCGCCACAAATGAAAGTCCTACGCCCCCTACCAAAAGCAGCACCGTACTGTACACCTTCGGCACATCCGCACCTTCCTTATTCGCAAAGCGGAAGAAGGTCGTTTCCATTCCGAAGGTAAGCAGTACAAACAGCACTGCCACATAACTATACACCTCTGTAATTACGCCATACCCCCCCGACGCAGCAGTAATCTGATGCGTATAGAGTGGCACGAGCAGGTAATTCAAGAAGCGCCCGATAATACTGGAGAGGCCATAAATGGCGGTGTCTTTGAAGAGGGAACGAAGCATGAGGAAAGGAGAATGGAGAACCGACGCCAAACCGAGTGCAATCAACTGACGCCGGAGCGAGTGTAAAGATAAGTTTACTTAATCTTTGCCGAGCGACAAGGAAGAAAATTCGCTTAAGCTTGCTTGAATTGCCGAGGTGCGACTTGCGAAGCTTGATGAGCGTTAGCGAATAAGGAGGAAAAGACCGCGAAGCGGGATTAAAGGAGAAAGGAGAAATCTGCGAGTAAGCGAGAGCAGCGCCAAGTTTACTTGAGCGTTGCCGAGCGTAAGCAGATTCAAGACCGCGAAGCGGGATTAAAGGAGAAAGGAGAAAGGAGAAACCATCCGGAGTGTATCTAGAGTTTCTAGAGTTTCTAGAACATCTAGAATATCTAGACCATCTACACTACCCAAAGAACAAATAGCAAACCCCTATCGCAGCAATGACGCCACAGAGGTCGGCAAGCAAGCCGCAGGTTACGGCATGACGCGTATAGCGGATGCCGACACTACCGAAATAGACGGCGAGGATATAGAAGGTGGTATCTGTACTACCCTGGAATATGCAAGAGAGGCGACCGACAAAGGAGTCTGCACCATAAGTTGTCATGGCATCAACCATCATACCGCGTGCCCCACTACCGCTCAAAGGTTTCATAATTGCCGTAGGCAAAGCGCCTACCCAATCGGCATTAAAGCCACAGGCATTTACGAGCCATTCTACGCCTCCGATCAACCAATCCATAGCACCCGAAGCACGGAATACTCCGATAGCTACCAAGATAGCCACCAAGAAGGGAATGATACGTACTGCCGTAGAGAAACCTTCTTTCGCCCCTTCAACAAAGGCGTCGTAGACGTTCACCTTTCGGCGCATAGCCGCCAAAATAAAAGCTACGATAATCCCCAACAATAGAACATTAGCGGTAGTGGTTCCCACAAGGTTCATCATCGTAGAGTCCATTTGACTGAAACTCCACATCAAGGTTGCCACGCCCACAGACATCCCGCCAAGAGTGAGAAACAAGGTGCGGTTCAGTAAGTTAATGCGTTGATACAGACTGGTTATGATAATCCCTGCAATCGTAGAAACAAATGTTGCCAACAAGATGGGCACGAAAATATCCGTAGGATTAGCAGCCCCCATCTGCGCACGATACACCATGATGCTTACGGGGATAATCGTCAGTCCCGAGGTATTGATGACGAGGAACATAATCATGCTGTTCGTAGCGGTGTCCTTCTTCTCATTCAGATCCTGCAGGCGCTCCATGGCTTTCAGTCCCAAGGGAGTTGCAGCATTATCAAGTCCCAACATATTCGCTGAAATGTTCATGAAGATGTTTCCCACTACAGGATGCCCCTTGGGCACTTCAGGAAACAACTTACAGAACACAGGACTCAACCATCTTGCCAACACATCTACTACTCCACCCTTCTCGCCAATCTTCATCACACCGAGCCACAGGGAGAGCACACCCGTCAACCCCAAAGAAATTTCAAACGCCGTCTTTGAGGTTTCAAACGTAGAATTGATGATCGCGGGAAACACCTCGGTGTCACCCATGAATACTAACTTCACCACGGCAATGGCGAAGGCTATGAGAAAGAAGGCTATCCAGATGTAATTGAGAACCATGAGGGAAAGGAGAAAGGAGAAAGGAGAAATAGTCCGGATGGCGCTCTCCCCCTGTTTATAGGGGGAGGGGACCACGCAGTGGTGAGGGGGTGCAGGAAAAGTTAGGAGTTAGGAGAAACCATGCGGGGCATTTCTCACACCCCCTCACCGCCAAGGCGGTCCCCTCCCCCTATAAACAGGGGGAGAGCGCCATCCGGACTTGAGCACCACCCGAAATACAAATACCGCTTAAATATCAAGGAGGTTTTAAGCCTACAAGGACTGTTAATCCCTCATAACCTTAAAACCTCCCACCTTATAAATTTACGCATCAATTTCCGCATACGCCGCATTGGTTTCGATGAAGTCGCGGCGGGGACCTACGTCTTCACCCATGAGCATAGAGAAGATGTAGTCAGCTTCAGCAGCATTTTCGATTGTCACACGCTTGAGCATACGGCGCTCGGGGTCCATTGTTGTTTCCCAGAGTTGTTCGGGATTCATTTCACCAAGACCTTTGTAGCGCTGGAGGGTGATTGAATTTTCGTTACCATCACCATACTCGCGGATAAATTCATCGCGCTCTTCGTCGGTATAGCAATACTTGTCGATCTTACCCTTCTTACAACGGTAGAGCGGAGGCATTGCCAAATACAAGTGACCAGCGTGTATAAGCTGCGGGAAGTAACGATAGAAGAGCGTCATTACAAGTGTTTCAATGTGGTGACCGTCCACGTCGGCATCGGCCATGATAATCACCTTGTGGTAACGCAACTTCTCGATGTTTGCCACCTTCGAGTCTTCACCGTCTACACCGAAGCGAATGCCGAGAGCTGTAATGATATTGTTCACTTCATCACTCTCAAACGCCTTGTGCCACATAGACTTTTCTACATTCAAAATCTTACCACGGAGGGGAAGAATCGCCTGTGTTGCACGGCTACGACCCGACTTTGCCGAACCACCTGCAGAGTCCCCTTCGACGAGGAAGAGTTCACACTGTTCGGGTTTGCGAGAAGAACAGTCTGCCAACTTACCGGGCAAACCGCCACCACCAAGGGGACTCTTGCGCTGCACGCTTTCACGTGCCTTACGAGCTGCCACGCGCGCTGTTGCTGCAAGGATTACCTTGTCAACAATCATCTTCGCTTCCTTGGGATGCTCTTCAAGGTAGATGGTCAATGCTTCACCCACTGCCTGATTCACCGCACCCGCAGCTTCAGAGTTACCGAGTTTCGTCTTTGTCTGACCTTCAAACTGAGGTTCAGCCACCTTCACGCTGATAATTGCCGTAAGCCCTTCGCGGAAGTCTTCACCCGAGATTTCAATCTTCGCCTTCTCAATCTGCTTCTGCGCAGTCTCTTCAGCGTACTTCTTCAAGACGCGTGTCAAGGCTGTGCGGAAACCTGTAAGGTGTGTACCACCTTCAATGGTGTTGATATTGTTGACGTATGAATGGATGTTTTCAGAATACGAAGTGTTGTACATAATCGCCACTTCGATAGGCATGCCATTCTTTTCAGTGTTCAAGTAAATCACATCGTCTATCAAGCGTGTACGGCCGGAGTCGATATGACGCACAAATTCGCGCAAACCGAGTTCTGAATAGAAGGTTTCAGTGCGTGTATTGCCTTCTTCATCGGGGCGCAAGTCGGTCAGTTTAATGCGGATACCAGCATTGAGGTAGGCAAGTTCACGCATGCGGTTTGCCAAAATCTCGTACTTGTACACCGTAGTGCTGAAAATTTCGGGGTCGGGCCAGAACTGCTGACGCGTACCGCGCAAGTCGGTTACGCCCACCACAGCAACGGGATAAACGGGCTTACCCTTGGCATATTCCTGCTGGTGAATTTTACCATCGCGGAACACCTGTGAGAGCATGCGTGTAGAAAGCGCATTCACACAACTCACACCCACACCGTGAAGACCACCAGAAACCTTGTAAGAACCCTTATCGAACTTACCACCAGCGTGGAGCACCGTCATTACGACTTCCAAAGCCGAGCGACCTTCTTTCGGGTGCATATCTACGGGAATACCGCGACCATCGTCCTGAACAACGATAGAATTATCCTCGCAGATCGTTACTTCAATATTCTTACAATATCCTGCAAGCGCTTCGTCGATAGAGTTGTCTACAGTTTCATAAACAAGGTGGTGCAACCCCTTCTCGCTGATGTCACCAATGTACATCGCAGGGCGCTTACGCACCGCCTCTAAACCTTCAAGAACCTGAATGTTACTCGCCGAATACTCAGCGCCTTTCTTTTCAATTTCTTCCATTATATAATGTCGTTATAGTCAGTCTTATATTCTTTGCAAATTTACAAAAAAAGTTTCAATTAGCGGTCACACGAGAGGGGAAAAGAACCATTAAAAACAAGGAGATTTTAAGGGATTTTAGCGACAAGAATTTTACACAAGAAGGACTCCTGCAAAATCGCAAAAAGGGTTTAAGACATAAGAACAAAAGAACATAATTTTAGACGTTAATATACCCTCATGTTCTTGCTTCAAAATCTTATGCTCTTATGTTCTTATGTCAAAGACTAAAAAAGAGCAACCCTTGCGGATTGCTCTTCTGTTCTGTTGTCCCATAAGGACTCGAACCTTAAATTACAGAACCAAAACCTGACGTGTTGCCAATTACACCATGGGACAAACTTCAAGTGCTTTCTCTCGAAAGACGGTGCAAAATTACGAAGTTATTTTGATATGAGCAAGATGGAGGGGCAGTTTTTTGATGGGTGCATGGGAAGGTGGGGGAAATATGGAGGGTGGGAAATGACCGGACGGCGGGATTTGTCCGGATGGCGCTCTCCCACTGTTTATAGGGGGAGGGGACCGCCTTGGCGGTGAGGGGGTGCAAAACAGCGAGGAGTGAGAAGTGAACCATGCGGCGCGTAATCTGCCCCCCCTCACCAGCAGAGCTGGTCCCCTCCCCCTAT
>JBGVPF010000007.1:0-2781 GCA_045126825.1 Alloprevotella sp. | reverse complement strand
TCTGCAAAGCGTGAGATACATAAAACTATTTTATATACAACAAAAACATCATCCTGCTGTTATATCCCTTTTTTGTTTGCCTTAACTGCGGATAAAGTTGGTGCGCACCTTTACTTCCTGTTCGGGGAAGCTGATGCCGCTTTGCTTACCTGCTTCAATACACTTGAGCATCCACGCCATGTTTCTGCCGAGTGTGCGCATGGTTTGCATGCCCTCTTCATCCTTCACCACCTCCTCGGGGGTGTTGCCATGCACTTCGTTCCAGTAATTAGAGGTAACGATGGGCATGCAGGCGATGGTAAAGTAGCGGTTGAGGTCTTCAAATCCACCCTGTGCACCCCCGCGGCGGCAACTCACAATAGCAGCACCGGGTTTTCCGGCATACATCCCCATCTTTGAGCAGAAGGCACGGTCCATAAAAGGCTTGATACTACCTGAAGTGCCAGCAAAGTGGATGGGCGAACCAAAGACAAAGGCATCTACCTCGGGCACCTTGGCGAGAAATTCGTTTACGCCGTCACCGTCGTACCAGCAACGCTTGGTGTCTTTACACTTTCCGCAACCGATGCACCCCATCACGGGTTTTACGCCACACCAGAGTTCTTCGGTTTCAATGCCCTGCGCATGGAGTTGTTCGGCAATTACATTCAGTGCTGTATGGGTGCAGCCCGTTTTATGGGGACTGCCGTTTACAAGGAGAACTTTCATTGTTAATTCGTTTTTAGTTGACGAGTAGACGAGGTACGAGTAGACGAGAAGGTTAGCGAGATAAACACACTATCTCGTTTACTTGTACCTTGTTTACTTGTTTACTCTATCTACTATTTCAAACGGCACACGCACGCTCACCCCCTGCTTCATCAACTCATAGAGGTTGGGGAAGAGGCGTTGCTTAAAGCATTCCCAGTTGCGCTGTGGCATTTCGGTCCAACCCGCTTCGGCAAGGGCGAGCGCACGGGGGAATGCCATGTATGTAGCGCGGTTGATGTCGGGAATAGCTTCTGCCCAAAGTGTACCCATGACGCCCTGCACGTGCTTCATGTCCTCGGGTGTGCAACCATATCCAGGGTCGAGTTCATAGGTCTTCTGCAAGGTTGTAATAGGCATGCCCCAGTTGTTAAACTCGGGGAAGTCGTTGCGATACTGTGGGTAGTCGAGGTACGCATGTTCGCCGGGCGCCATAATAATAGGATGACCATTTTTGCGCGTAAGGTCAAGACACGTCGGCGTCAAGGCATTGCGCCATGTTACGAGCGTTACATCCTTCGGATAAGGGAAGAGGTAATCATCAGCAGGGGGCCAGATGTTGTTGAGTTCGCACCACAGGATGGGCTTCTTGCCATTCTTGCGCACCTCATCCAGCACGCGGTTGAAGAAGGGAATCATCAACTGCGTAGGTTTTGTATAACCCAACTTTTCCATCAACTGCTTGCAGGCATCACACTTTGCCCAGTTTTCAGGTACGGCAGCCTCATCACCACCCAAGTGGAAATAGGGAGAATCAAAGATTTCGGCAATCTCGCGCACCACATCTGCCATCACGTCATAGACTTCTTCCTGCGACGCACAGAGCATCATGTTTACCGTTTCTCCAACCTTCTTTTCAGCCTCCTGCTTGTGCGTACAAGCCAAGTGGGGATATGCCGCAAGTATCGCTACGGTGTGTCCGGGTACGTCCACTTCGGGAATAACTTCCACCCCGCGCTTACGGGCATACTCAACGATATCGCGAAGTTCCTCCTGCGTGTAATGTTGCTTGCTGGCGAGCTTCGGCTGACTCTTAATCTCTACGCGCCAACCCTGGTCGTCGGTCAGGTGGAGTTGCAAGACGTTAAACTTATAGCGTGCCATCTGATCAATAAAGAATTTCACGTCCTTGACAGGCAAGAAGTGGCGAGCAGGGTCGAGCATCAGGGCGCGGAAACCGAAGCGCGGAGCATCGGTAATCTTCAACTGACGAATCTCGCCGTTGAGCGTGCTACGCTGGTCGCCCATCAAGATTTGATCCAGCGTTTGGATGCCATAAAACAAGCCCACCCCAGTCGCGGCGCTAATCTTGACGCACTTACTTGTCACTTCAAGTTGATACCCCTCCTTGCTGTCAATAGTGGGGTCGAGCTGCAACTTAAAAGCAGCCTTATTCGTATTGAGGATTTTGAGTTCCACCCCAAAATGCTTCTTCAATACATCCACCAACAACTGTTTACACTCCCAATCGAGTTCATCAAGCGGCGCCCAAATCACATCCTTTTCAGAGAAGCGGAAAGGTTTTTTGCCCTCATACACCTCCATCTGGTTGGGCATGGGAAGTAAAGCCGCACGAGGACACTGCGCCTGCAGGGTCACAACAAATACGAAAAGAACTGATAAAAGAGAAAGTCTCATAAGCAATTTTTTGTGATAAATCTGACTACAAAGATAATGTATTTATATTTATTCTGTCCAGCAATACTAAAAAAAGGGAAATAATATAGCAATAATATAGCAGATGTCCACAAATAATCCTTACACCAAAGATGTTGTGCTCTTATTATTGTAGCTCGAAATAAAACAAATATTGCTGTCCGGTAAAATTTGTCTCTTTATTTAGAGAACACGAATTGCACGAATAACACGAACCGAAGGTCGCGCAAGTCAATCCTTGCGGGGTGTTATCTTTGCTTATCGCATACGAATTGCACGAATACCATCCGGATGGCATTCGTGTTATTCGCCTCTGATTAAGAAATATTCATCCCGCATGGAGATTCGTGTTATTCGTGAAATTCGTGTTCTCTTAAA
>JBGVPF010000006.1:0-54618 GCA_045126825.1 Alloprevotella sp. | reverse complement strand
CCTCGCCGCAGTCAAGGAGGACGAAGAATCAAGCACCTACTACAAACACGCTGGCGACATCTACTGGAAAATTGGCGACCGCAAAAATGCCCGCAAATTCTGGAAGAAGGCCGAAGACCTGGAAAAAGAGTAAGTTGTTACCCCTCCAACCTCCCCCTAAGGGTGAGGTTTCCTCGCGTTTTAGTTGACAAGTTAACGAGGTGCAAGTAGACAAGATGGTTACCGAGATAAACGAGTATTGTCCCGCATGGTATTACTCACTACTCACTCTTTAGTTGACAGTTAACAAGGTACGAGTAGACAAGTAGGCACCGAGATAAACGAGTATTGTCCCGCATGGTATTACTACTACCTACTACTTACTACCTACTACTTTGCCCCCCGCATGGTGTTACTCACTACTAACTACTAACTCCTCACTATATGAAACACCTCCTCCCCCTTCTCCTCTTTCCCCTTCTTCTCCTGACGGGATGTAAATCATCATCCGTAGTGAGCAGCAAGGAATCTCCGTTGAGTTCTGCGGCCTACGTCAAAGGACTCTCCACGAAAACAGTCCCCTCACAGGTCATTACGGCAAAGACGGATGTGGAACTCACCTTGGGTGACAAGCAGGTGTCGGTCAACGGCAATCTGAAAATGAAGCGCAATGAGTTGATACAACTCTCCTTCACTTTCCTTGGTTTTGAGGTGGGACGCATTGAGTTTACCCCCACGGAAGTGCTCCTTGTCGACCGTGCCAACAAGCGCTATGTGCGTGGCAACTATGCTGAAGTAGATGCACTGAAGGAGGCAAACCTCAATTTCACCACCCTCCAGGCTTTGTTCTGGAACGAACTCTTCATTCCTGGTACTACCGACGTAGCAGCGCATTATGCCGACTTCAACGTCAAGCGCGAAGGGGGAGAAACGATTTTCACCCTCACCGAAACACCCTTGGTGAACTACGAGTTTCGGACGGAAACGAACCTCAGCCAACTCACACGCACTACAATCCTCCCCAAAAAGAGCGATGGTGGTGCCTTCTGTGCATACAACAACTTCACAACCATTGACAACACACAGTTTCCACAACTCATCAGTTTTGGACTTACTGGACGCAACAACCTGGGCATGACCCTCTCGCTGTCACGCATTGACTTCAACGCCACAGCACCTACGCCCACAACCCTCTCCTCACGCTATACACCCATCGCGTCGAAAGACCTCGTTTCATTGATATCCAAACTTTTAGGCAACTAATCCTACCGCAATTCTTACTCTGGAATGAAGCATATCCTGATTCTCCTCGCCTTCTGCTGCTCCCTCGCCCTCTCGGCGCAGGTCACTACGGCAGAGATTGAAAATCTAAAGAAGGAAGAGCAGTCACTCAAGTCACAAATTGCCAACAACGAGAAACTCCTCAAGGTGGCCAAAAGCGATGTGAAGTCGCAACTCAACAGTCTAATGCTCATCAACGCACAACTTGGTGAGCAGCAGCGCTATGTGCAGGAAATTGAGCGCGACGTAAAGCGCCTGAAGCGTGACATTCGCCTTTTGGAACAGGAATTAGCGCGCCTGATGGCTGACCTTGCCCAATGTAAGTCACAGTATCAGCGTGCCATCCTTTATATGCACCGCAATCGCATTACACAGGAGAAGTGGCTCTTTGTATTCTCTGCCGAAGACTACCGCACGATGTACCGCCGCCTGCGCTATGTGACGGAGTTCTCAAAGTACCAGCGTGCACAGGGACTTATCATCCAGGAAAAGGAGGAGAAGGTGCGCAAGCAACAGGAGCAACTCCAGGATAAGAAGTTGAAGCAAGAACAACTCCTGGCAGAAGGTCGCTCCCAGCAAAAGAAGATGGAGGAGAACAAAAAGGACCGCCAGGCTGTGGTTGATAAACTCAAGAAGCGCCAAAAGCAACTCTCCTCAACACTCGACCAACAGCGCAAAAAGGCGAACGATTTGAACAAGCGCATTGACCAACTCATCCAGAAGGAAATTGAAGAGGCTGAACGCCGCCGCAAGGAAGCTGAACGCTTGGCAAAGCAAAAGGGAGCGGCACAACAGAAGAAGGCAGACAAACTCAAGAAAGATGTGGCAGCAGATAAGAAGTTGTCGTCTAACTTCGAAGCCAACAAGGGTAAGTTTGCAGCACCCATTACGGGAAGTTACATGATTTCCAACCGCTATGGTAAGTACAATGTAGAAGGTCTTAAGAACGTTAGCCTCGACAATAAGGGCATCAACCTTACGGGACAACGCGGTGCCAAAGCCCGTAGCATCTTCGAAGGGGAAGTGACCGCACTCTTCAACCTCGGTGGTATGTACAACGTGATTGTTTCACACGGCAAGTACCTCACGGTCTACTGCAACCTCTCACAGGTAAGCATCAAGCAGGGCCAAAAGGTCAAGACCAACCAAATTCTGGGCACTGTCGCCACCGACGATTCTGGCAATGCCACCCTCCAGTTCCAGGTGCGCAAGGGAAAGACCACCCTCAACCCCGAACACTGGATCTCACGTTAACAAGTTATACTTAAGCACTACTAAAACAGGAATGAAATAAGAGTTTTCCACAAAGCATTTTTGTGGACACCCGCTGTATTATTGCGTAATAATATAGGTGTTGACCCGTAAATACTATCATACCCAGGTCAAGTGCACTCCCCACCCGCAAGGTATTACTCACTACTAACTACCCACTACTAACTCCATGAAACTCCTCCTTCCCCTTCTCCTCTTCCTCCTCACCGCCTGCTCCTCCGTTGGCGATGATGGTTCATGGAAGTTTACGTCCGATTCATTGCGCTATGCCTCATTATTGGAGATAGAGCGCACCGATAGTTTTGTGTTGGTAACAGTTAAGGACGCATGGACAGCAGATAAAGATTTACACCGCTACATCTTGGTAGATCGGGATGCGCAAATGCCAAGTGCAGTTCCCGAAGGCACGGTGTTGCGCACTCCCCTGCACCGTGTGGTAATGCACAATGCCGTACATGCCGCTCTGACCCTGGAATTAGGGAGCGCAAGTGCCATTGCAGGACTCTGTGACGTAGATTATGTGCAAACACCAGCGTTGCAGCAGTTGTTGGAACAGGGATATATTGCCGAGGCGGGTTCAAGCGTGCAGTCTGACGTGGAGCGTTACATTTCACTCCGTACGGAAGCAGTCTTCACCTCACCCTTGGAGCATGCCAATTACGGCGTTTTGGAAAAAGTGGGGATACCCCTTATAGAATGCGCCGACTATATGGAACCTACTGCCCTGGGGCGCGCTGAATGGATGCGATTCTTCGGACTTCTCTTCGATTGCGAGGAGCAGGCAAAGGAGTTGTTCTCACAAGTTAAGGAACACTACCTTGCCCTGTGTGACTCGGTTAAGAATGTATCCCAGCGTCCACGTATCATGACCGACATGATGAACGGTTCCACCTGGTACATGCCCGGTGGGGGCAGTTATTTGGGGAATCTCTTAAAGGATGCCGGTGCCGACTATATACTGGCGCATGACGAGCGCAGCGGAAGCGTGCCTCTTGATTTTGAATCGGTCTTCACCATGGCGGCAGAAGCAGATTTTTGGTTGATTAAGCAGGCCAGAAACCATCCCCTCACCTACGCAGAACTTAAAAGCGAGCGCGCCACCTATGCTTCGTTCCGTCCCTGGAAGAAACGTACCATCTACTTCTGCAACACCCTCACCACAGACTTCTACGAGCGCATTCCCTACCACCCCGATATACTCCTCAAGGAATTGATTCACCTCTTCCACCCAGATTGTTTCAGCGCACCCTATGAGGCGAGTTATTACTTGCCGTTAGAGTGAGGGGAATGTCTGACAGGCAGTAACAACTATGACAGGCAGTAACAAGCCATAACAGGCAAACAAGCCATAACAGGCAATAACAAGCCGTAACAGGCTATAACAGGCCGTAACATCCCGCAAGGCAACAACACCCCGCAAGGTTCTTTCTCATTTCTCCTTTCTCATTTCCTCTTTCCCCTTTCTCCTTTCCCCATGCTCCTTTTCCTCCTCCTCGCCCTTATCGCCGCCAACCTCCTGTTTGGCAGCGTAAGCCTCCCCATGTCCGAGGTTATTGCGGCATTGATGGGAGATGAAGCGCCTGAAGCGGTGCGCATCATTGTGTACGAATCACGCATCCCCGAGTTAGTGGTAGGCATCCTCGCTGGGGGCAGTTTGGCGATGGCGGGATTGGTGATGCAAACGGTATTTTCCAACCCCCTTGCCGACCCATCCCTTTTGGGTGTCAATGCTGGGGCGAGTTTGGGGGTAGCGGTAGCCATTCTCTTTTGTGGCGGAGCACTGACTGCGGGAACTCTGACGGTTTCAGGCTACTTGCTGATACTGCTCTTCGCCTTTATCGGTGCTACACTGGTGATTGTAATGCTCACCCTCTGCTCTGCCCTGATGCGCAGTCGCCTCCACTTGTTGGTAACGGGGGTCATGTTTAGTTTTGTACTTTCTTCGCTCATCTCCATCCTCAATTTCTTTGCCGGTGCCGAGGGCATCCGCTCTTATGTCGTTTGGGGGATGGGCACCTTCTCTGCCGTAGGGATGGACCGTCTGCCGCTCTTCTCCATCACTATTTTATGCGGAATCATCGCACTTTTTCTATTGCTCAAACCCCTCAACGCCCTGCTTTTGGGCGAAACCTACGCTGCCTCCCTCGGTGTGCGCGTCACACTTTCACGCACCCTCCTCTTGGGAGTCGTAGGACTCCTCACGGCTATCGTCACCGCCTTTTGTGGCCCCATTAGTTTTATCGGACTTGCCGTCCCCCACGCCGTAAGGTGGTTCCACCGCTCTTCGGACCACCGCAAACTCATGCCCTCCTGCTTCCTGGGTGGCGCCATCGTCGCACTACTCTGCAACCTCCTGGCACACATCACGACCTCGGCAGGCCTCCTTCCCATCAACACCCTCACGCCCCTACTCGGAGCCCCCATTGTATTGCTCTTGCTTTGGAAAGGGACGGGGAAATGAGAACCGACGCCAAACCGAGTGCAATCAACTGACGCAGGAGTGAGTGTAGAGATAAGTTTACTTAATCTTTGCCGAGCGACAAGGAAGAAAACTCGCTTAAGCTTGCTTGAATTGCCGAGGTGCGACTTGCGAAGCTTGATGAGCACCGGCGAATAAGGAGGAAAAGACCGCAAAGCGGGATTAAAGGAGAAAGAACCTTGCGGGGTGTTACGGCCTGTTATGCCTTGTTATGGCTTGTTACTGCCTGTTATGGCCTGTTACTGCCTGTTACAACTTGTCGCTGCCTGCCACCACCTTTCTCTGCCTATTACTACCCACCTTTAAACACCCATAAATCCCCACCCCCTACCCGAGCGCTCAAAAATTTTGAATTCTCACGAATTTGGGCTTCACTATTTTGTTAGAATTTTGATTTTTTACGTTAAGGAAATTTAAGTATTTTTAGGAATTTTTAATATTACAAGGGAGGTATAAAAAATTATTCGGCAACTTGTAAAGATTATTCGGCACCTATTTTTTCGTAGATGCCGAATAATTTTTGCCAAAACGGGTGTTTTTTTGAGTACGTCCAGAAAAATAAGCACTGATAATCAGATAGTTAAAAAGGAGACTTTGCCCGCCTGGGTAAAGCCTCCTTTTCTGTAACACAAAGATAATACATTTTTAAGCGAAATGCAAATCCGATTTTTCCGCGACACTATTTTATAGTGCGAAAAATATTGACATTTCGGAGTGAGGGAAAGAGAAATAAGTGAGGAGAGAGGAGTGAGTAATACCATACGGGACAATACTCGTTTATCTCGGTAACCCTCTTGTCTACTTGTACCTCGTTAACTGGTTAACTAAGCAGTGAGTAATACCAATCGAGTGATTTCGCTGCATGGTACTACTCTCTACTCACTACTCTCTACTCTCTACTCACTATTTTCCCCCATCCTTACCTCTACCCCATATAAAATATGTATCTTTGCAGATTGGAATATTGTACCCTGCAATAAAATTTAAATTATTATATATGAAACAGTACAATCTCGTCAACAACGTGATGGGCTGGTTGGTATTCGCCATTGCAGCATTTACCTACTGCATGACGGTGGAACCCACCGCCAGTTTCTGGGACTGCCCCGAGTTTATCACCACGGCTTACAAGATGGAAGTGGGTCACCCCCCTGGTGCGCCATTCTTCATGCTGACTGGTAACTTCTTCAGTCAGTTTGCCAGCGACCCCTCACAGGTGGCACTCTGCGTAAACATCATGTCGGCAGTGCTTTCCGCCTTCTGTATCCTCTTCCTCTTTTGGAGCATTACGCACCTTACGCGCAAATTGATTTGTAAGGACGGCATTGTTGAAACAGGCACGCAACTCGCTACAATTATGGGCGCTGGTGTGTGTGGTGCCTTGGCTTATACGTGGAGTGATACGTTCTGGTTTTCTGCCGTTGAGGGTGAAGTGTATGCTTACTCTTCATTCTTGACCGCTATCGTGTTCTGGTTGATTCTCAAGTGGGAAGACCATGCCGACGAACCCGGTAGCGACCGCTGGTTGGTGCTGATTTTCTACCTCACAGGACTTTCAATCGGTGTGCACTTGCTCAACCTCCTCTGTCTCCCTGCTATTGTACTTGTTTACTTCTATAAGAAGAAGCCCATGGCCAATGGTGTGCAGTCGCTCGTAGCATTGGGCATCAGTTTTGTGCTTGTAGCCCTTGTGCTCTATGGTCTTGTGCCAGGTATCGTAAAGGTAGGCGGTTGGTTTGAACTCTTCTTTGTCAACACTTGTAACTTGGGCTTCAACAGCGGATTTGTGTTCTACATTCTCGTGCTTATCAGCGTGGTGCTTGCCGCTATTTGGAGCACTACACGCAACAACCGCACGCTCATCAACCTCCTTTACCTTGCCGCAGTAGGCCTGCTCGGTATTCCCTTTATTGGTAAGGGTTGGATGTCTGTGATGTTGGGCATTGGGTTACTTGTCGTGCTCTACGTCTTGCTCCGCTGGAAGACGGCAGACGGTAATTTCTTGATGCGCAAGCGCCTCTTAAACACCTCGTTGCTTTGTATGTTGATGATGATGGTGGGCTATTCTTCGTATGCCGTAATCGTGATTCGCTCTACGCAAAACACGCCCATGGACCAGTCATCTCCGGAAGACGTCTTCACGTTGGGTAGTTACTTGAACCGTGAGCAGTATGGTTCTCACCCTATCTTCTTCGGCGCTCCCTATACGGTGAACCCCGTAGACATTGCGAAGAAAGATCACATCCAGCGCCATGAAAAGGAAGACCCTAATGAGCCCGACCGCTACGACGAAATTGAGGTGACCGACTCATACGTTTACGCCTCTGACACGAAGATGTTCTTCCCTCGTATGCACTCTCCCGCTCATGCCGATAGTTATGAAAGTTGGTGCGGAGGTGTGACGAAGAAATATAAGACTACGACCTACGAAGGTTATACCATTCCTTACGAAATGCCTTCGCAGTGGGACAACATCAACTTCTTCTTGAACTATCAGGTGAAGTTTATGTACTGGCGCTACTTCATGTGGAACTTTGCGGGTCGTCAAAACGACATTCAGAGTCATGGCGACTTGGACAAGGGTAACTGGATTACGGGTATCTCGTTCATCGACAACTTGATGTATGGCAATCAGGATTTGCTCCCCGACTATTTGAAAAATAACAAGGGTCGCAACGTCTTCTTCTGCCTTCCCCTCCTCTTAGGTTTGCTCGGTATGTGCTGGCAGGCATTTAAGGGCGAAAAGGGCATTCGCCAATTCTGGGTAGTCTTCTTCTTGTTCTTCATGACGGGTCTTGCCATCGTGCTTTACCTGAACCAAACTCCTGGACAGCCTCGTGAGCGTGACTATGCCTATGCGGGTTCGTTCTATGCCTTTGCCATGTGGATTGGTCTTGGCGTTGCGGCGCTCGTAGACTTGCTCAGCCGTTACATTTCGCCGAAGGTGGCTGCGGGAATTGCTTGCACTATCGGTGTGCTCGTACCTCTTCAGATGGTAAGTCAGACGTGGGACGACCACGACCGTTCTGACCGTTACGCCTGCCGTGACTTTGGTATGAACTACTTGAATACGCTCCCCGAAAAGGGTTATCCCATCATCTTTACGAATGGTGACAACGACACCTTCCCCCTCTGGTACGCCCAGGACACTGAAGGCCTCCGCACCGACGCTCGCGTTTGTAACCTTTCGTACCTCCAGACGGACTGGTACACCGACCAGATGCGCCGCCAGGCATGGGATTCTCCCGGGCTCCCCATTACTTGGAACCGCTACGAATATGTGGACAATATGGGGCACGATTGGTTTAAGGTGAACCCTGCACGTAAGGCGGAACTCGACAACTTGAAGCAGATTCGCCCTGATGTGAATCCCTATGAGTTGAGTTACCTTATCGACAACTATGTGCGCACGCAGGGTGAGTTGCCTACCGACTCCTTCGTAGTGAAGGTGAACAAGGAAAACTGTCTTGCACAGGGCATGAAGGTACCTGCGGGTTACGAGGACTTCCCCGAATACATGCAGGTGAGCATCAAGGGCAAGACTTCGCTTACGAAGAGCGAAATGATGGTTTACGAAATGCTCGCTCGCAATGACTGGAAGCGCCCCATGTATATGTCGGTAACGTTGGGTCAAAGCAATTATGCGCGCCTCGAAAACAATTGCATCCTTGAGGGACTTGCTTACCGCCTCACGCCGTTTAACTTCGGCAGAATGGGAACTATTGACGCCGATGTGATGTACGACAACATGACAAAGCGCTTTGCGTATGGCAATGTCAATAAGGAAGGCATCTACCTCGATGAAACCGTGATGCGCATGTGCTACACGCACCGCCGCATGCTCCTTATGCTTGCCGACCAGTTGCTCCGTGAAGGCAAGACGGACAAGGCGAGAGAGGTGCTCGAACTTGCCAAGGAAAAGTTCCCCGCTTCAACTGTTCCCTACGAACAAGACGACTACGACGTGCCTTCTATTTGGATGAAGGTGGGCAACCCCGAAGAAGCCAATGCTGTGGCACACGAAGTGGCAGGCATTGCGATGAGCAACCTCCGCTGGCTTTCATCGTTGGGAAGCACCAAACTTGAACACTACCACAATTCGTGTCTCAAGGCTACCAACGCCTTCTATATGGCAATGAGTATACTCCATACCAATCAGGATATCAGTCCTGAAGAAATTGAATTCCTGAATCAAGCAGAACAACTTGAAGCCTTCAATATCGGCAATTATTACTTTAGTCAGGAATAAACCTATTTTTAGGGGGATAGTTGCTGTAGTCCCGTAAAACTATAGTCACTATCCCCACTAAACATTCAAACACTTCACACTCCCGCCCGTGTTTATCGAACAACCCGCCCGCTTCATGCGATGGCTGTATCCGCGTGCCCTTTGGCGCATGGATAAAAATGAGAAAGCCGTCTATCTTACTTTTGACGACGGCCCTATACCCGAGGTAACGCCTTGGGTGCTTGACGTGCTCGATAAATATGGCGTGAAAGCCACCTTCTTTATGGTGGGCGAGAATGCGCGCAAGTATCCCGAGATTTTTGAAATGGTCAAAGCGCGCGGTCACCGCATTGGAAATCACACGTACAACCATTGGGGCGGCGTGCGCCACAGCTCCGAGCGCTTTATAGCCAATGTGGACAAGGCGAATTTGATTCTCCAGACCGACCTCTTCCGACCTCCCCACGGCTGGATGCTTCACAATCATTACATGCTCGTAAAGCGCCGTGGTTATCGTGTTGTGATGTGGGACTTGGTAACGCGCGATTACTCCACTCACTTAAATGGTCGCGACGTCCTTCTCAACGTGCGCCGCTATGCCCGACCGGGGTCAATCATCACCTTTCACGACTCCGTGAAGAGCCACGATAAGATTCTCTATGCCCTTCCCCGTGCCATCGAGTGGTTACAGTCGCAGGGCTATGCCTTTAAGGTTTTTGATTAGTGAGGAGTGACCTGCTATGTCCTGTTTATTGTGGCTAACTTGTTGTGGCTTGTTATGGTCGGTTAAGCTTGTTGCAGTCTTAATTAAAAGGCAATAACAAGCAATAACGGGCCATAACAAGCCACAACAACCTTGCGGAGAAGTCCCTCCAACCCTCCCCCCCCTCACTACTTACTACTTACTACTTACTACTTACTACTTACTACTCACTCCCATGCTCTCCCACAAACTTCTCTCGCAAATAGTCCGTGCTCACGGCTTCTCTGCCATGGGTTGTGCCCCTGCCGAAGCGGTGGAGGAATGGCGTGTGGCACAGTGGCGCGATTATTTGCACAGCGGTCGCCACGCAGATATGCTTTATTTGGAGCAACACTTGGAGAAGCGCCTGAATCCGCAACTCTTGGTGGAGGGAGCGCAGAGTGTGGTGTGTGTAGCGCTCAACTATTTTACGGAGGAGGAATTTTCAGGCGACACCTACAGCCTTGCACGTTATGCTCGAGGCAAGGATTACCACGATGTTGTGAAGGAAGGTTTGCAAAAAATACTCCATTCCATCGCAGAATTAACAGGTAACGCCGCCCCTGGACGCGCTTTTTGCGATACGGCACCCGTGGATGAGCACTACTGGGCGTGGCGCACGGGACTCGGATGGCTCGGGCGCAATACGCAACTGATTATTCCGCAGGCGGGGAGTTATTTTTTTATCGGTACACTCATTCTCACCGAACCCATAGATAGCTACGATAGTCCCCAGTCTAATCGCTGCGGCACCTGCACCCGTTGCCTCGAAGCCTGCCCCACAGGAGCACTAACCGAGAAGGGGATTGACGCACGCCGTTGCTTGTCGTACCTAACTATTGAGCATCGCGGAGCACTTCCCGATTTCGCCCAGAAAGCCTTGCGCAACGATGCCACGACGCCCCTTTGCTTTTACGGATGCGACCGCTGTCAAGATGTATGTCCGCACAATCGCTTTGCAATGCCCACCTCGTGCGAAGCCTTCCGCCCCTCACCCGCCCTACTGCAGCAAACAGCCGAGGATTGGCGCCACCTCACGGTAGAAACGTACCGCACCCTATTCAAAGGCAGCGCGGTAAAGCGTGCGAAATACGAAGGACTGCAGCGCAATATTGCAGCACTCAACGAAAATAACGAAGGCGTTGTGTCATAATGAGCAAACTGCTGCATTGCTCCTCAATTTCGGACTTGGTCATGTACTTCAGTACACTCCCGTCATCCTCAATTTCAACGCCTTGCATTTTACTCACTCTTACACAACTCAAGAGGGTGTGCCGAAATTTTGCATTTCGACACACCCTCTTTTTAGTTCTCGATATACCCAACGAACGGCACAAACGCGACAGATTATTTCACCTGTAATTTCAGCCCAGCCGTATTTCCAGCAAATTCAGGGGCATAAGTGCACGTAATGGTGGCGACCCCTTGTTCGTAAGTGCCGGGGCGGTCGGTGAAGAGTTCTTCAACAAAGACATAGGTACCCTTGGGGAGTTTCTCGACGTACATTACTACCGCCTGATCGGTCACTACGCGATAAGCACCCATCGTTCCGCTCCAACGGTAGCCACTCAAGCGGTCGGCCGGTTCGGCACAGGCAGGACGAGGCACCGAAAGGCGCACATAGTCGTAGTCGCGGTCGGCTTCAACCTTGATAACCTGACGCAACGGCAGGGTGCGGTCAATCGTTTCCTCCGCCTTCACCTCACTCCAAACACCCTCGCGCTTCACCTCAAGGCGGAGCGACAGGCGGAGTCCGCTATCATACGCTTCCACCGCTTGTAAGGGCAAGGTATAAGCCGCACGGGCAGTCCCAAAAGCGAGGTCGATGTGTTGAGGAGCGACGGTAGCACGGGGCACCTGCAATTCCAGAGATTCCTGACGGGCAGTAGCCTTCGTTTCACGCACCTCGGGATTCGTAACTACGCGTAAGGTGCGGTAGATTCCCGTGAAAGTAGTATCCGTAGGCATCAACGTCTGCTCCTTCGGGGGAAGAATGCCCACGGTGTCTTGACGGCCTAAACAAAGTGCGAAAACGGCATCCGCCGTAGCGCGAGAGGTTTCCCAATCTTGCGTGCGCTTCGACTGAAGCAACCACTGCTGCATCTTGCGCACCACTGCCGAATCGCCCACAGCGTTGAATGCCTCAATGGCTGCCGTCTGCGTGGGAATACGGTAGGAATGGTGGGTAATCTGTGCCTTGGGCGCATCAAAATATGCCCCCATTTCGGGAGTCTCTACGAGATACTGACGCAGACTTTGGAGCAAAGCATCAGCACGTTCGGTTCGTCCGCTCTGCTGCAGCACTCTGCTCATCACGGCCTTGCCGTAAAGGGAATAAGAAGCATTTAACTGCTCCGCCTTATTAAGGAAATAAGTACATGCTGCCGTTGTGTCCGCCTTCAGATAGTTGCACGCATCCAAGTAGCGCAAGGGAAGTTCGCCCAAGGGAAGTTCCACCTTATGCTCGCGCTCATAGTTCACCATATCCTGATGATACTGACGCATACTGCGGTGCATAAAGTTCAGCGCCTCGGTTTCGACTTCACTCAAGGAGTGAGCACCCGTGAGGTAATCCAAACGAGCGATGAGCAGCAGCACTTCATTAGTAATGAAATTGCTTTCGCGCATCCCCTCAAACCATGCCCAACCTCCGCTCGCCTTTTGCTGACTGCGCAAGTAGACTGCCGCCTCCGCTTGGAGGGACCTTGTGCGCTCAAGGTCGAAATCAGGCAAGGCATTCCCGCGCTCCGCAAGGTGCAGAAGCAGGGTAAGGGCATAATAACGGCGTGCCCAATCGTCGATGCTGTAAACGGGACGGAGCGACAGGGAAGCCAATGCACGTGCCGCCTCGGTAAGTGCACTGGGCGTGACACTCAACGTAAGTTTCGGCGCACGAGCTTCAGCGAGGTCGGTCCAAAGGGTGTCCAAAGCGAAGGTAGTCGTACCTGATGCAGATAGGGTGAACGGCAGGTTGCGCACCACCTCCACACGGTCGGAAACCACGGGAATGCGGTGCATCTCTCCATCCGAGAAATCACCCCCTTCCACCACCACACGGCAAGCAATGGATTCGGGTACGGAAAGTCCCTTTGCAGCAAGCGTCTGTGCGTCTAATTGGGGGAGTTCAACCATCAACGCTGCGGAGGTTTGTCCCGCAGCAATGACAAAGGGATGCTGCGACTGCGAGAGTGCTTCTCCCGTCACTTCATTCAAGAAGGTCACCATCACGTTTCCACTCACTCCCTCCGCCTTCGTGGTGCGCACCACCACGGGTATCGCAAGGCAATCCCCTTCGCGCACAAAGCGGGGCGCATTCATCGCAACCGTCACGCTCTTTTCCACCACCACATCGGTTTCCAATAGGGCATGACGCAACAGCGTATCGTGGGCAAAAGCGGTAAAGCGCCAAGTGGTGAGTTGTTCGGGGAGCGTAAAGCGAATCACCACCGCACCGTCAGCGTCGGTCGTCAGCGAGGGGTACATAAATGCCAATTCATCGAAGTTTTCACGCAGAACAAGCGGTTTTTGCGGTGCTGCTCCCGAAGTTACCACCTCAACAGCCGATTCCTCCATCACGGCATCCTGCATCACACTGTTTTTTACGCCCTTCAAGCGCATGGATGTGCCTGCAACGGTACCGAAAAGGACATTCTCTTGAAGATAGTAACCACCCATAAATTGCTGCCATGAAGAGGGCGTGAAGGGAAGTTCTTCCAAACGCTTGAATGCCTTTTCTGCATAGACGGAATGCGGAGTCTGTTTGTAGAAATCCCCATACACATGGGTAAAGGGCAATGGGCGCAGGAAGGCAGTGCGCCAGGCATTATCGGCAAAGGCATCCAGCGTAGCATCGTAGAGGCGCGCCATCAGCGAAGCCTCAACGGGACGCCCATCGGAGGTGGTAATACGCAACTCCCACTGCTCTTGCTGACCTGGGGCGAGGCGGTTGCGGAAGGATGCCCACTGCAACTTTAATTGGCGCTCGGGCGCGGGGCGCTGTATGCGAGTTGAAAGACCGTATTCCTGCCCACCGACGAACGCTGCGAAACGCACAGTTGCCCCCACCCCATATTCGGGAACATAGGTCAATGGGATGGTGCAGAGTTCATGAGAGAGGCGCAAGCATTGGGTAGAAAGGAGGCGCCCGTCGCTGCTCACAACATCCTGAAGGACATATACGCTGTCCAGCGTAGTTCCTACTACCACGCAAGCGTCACTTTCCTGCGAAGAAGGGATTTCGTGAAGCAAGAAAGCAGGACCGCCTTGAGGCAGTTGGGCGGAACGACGACTGAACAAGAAGAATTTCTGACGCACCTCCGCCCCTGAATCCGTTCGAGCATGGAGAGTGTAAAAATTATCTGGAAGTTGTTTTAATATACCAGGGAGATCGTTTGAATGAACTCCGAGATCGTTTTCCGCATTAGGGAGTAGGTCTTTATTAGGTGCCAGCGTACCTTCTGCGACAGGGTTTTCTGCCGCATCCAAAAGGGTCCAGTTCACCATTTCCTGCTGTGCTTCCCCCATAGCGTTGACCACATGGAAGCGGAGTGAGGGAATCGCTTCCTTGCAAAGGACCTCTGGAAGATTCACCGAGAGGTGGGTGCGGTAGTGATGGACGGGCACGAACATCGTCTGCGTCTGCGTCTCTCCCTGTTCCCCTACCACGGCGACCGCTACCTCGTAGTTTTGCGACGCTGCACGCTGGAAAGCAGGTACTCCCTCCTGTTGGCGCAACACAAGGGGAAGGTTGAAGTTTCCCGAGGCATCCGTGCGCAAGGTGCCCTCGATGGGCGCTTCATTACTCACACGGAAGTAACTGCGTGGGGTAATGGTGTAGCGCACCAAGACATCCGCCATCGGTTGGAGCGTCATGGTGCGAACAGTTCCCGCCAACTGAAGGGTATCGCCAAAGGTGTAGGCTTGCGTGAGGGGGGAGAAGTTTACCTGGAACGATTGGCGCTTGTAGGCCTCCACTCGTACCGTTGTCATTCCTTCGCAGTTTAAGTGCTGCGCCTGCACAGCATCTTTCTGCCATTTCAAACGGAAAGTAAATGCGCCCTGCTCCTGATTCTTGGGGAGTTGGAAGCGACCGTTGAAGTTTCCGAAGGCATCCGTCAGGCAGGTGGCACTTCCCACCTCCTTACGCTTGTTGTCAAGAAGAACGACCTCCAATGTTTCCCCCTTACGGGTGCGCAACGAGTCCTCATATTGTTCATAAAGCACCCCACTCCAGTGCACCTCCTGACCTTGGCGGTAGACGGCTCGGTCGGTAAAGAGGTGTGCACGCACTTGACGCGCTGCCTCACGATGTTGGGGCGACAACCAGAGGTAAAATTCACGACTACAGGTGTCGGCATCGGTCACCACACGCAACGATTCAACCGCACGTCGCGCCTTGCCTCCTTCGGGAGAGGACGCCATAAGAGATTCGCGCTGCAACCATACGGCACCTGCCGAAGAGTGCCATTTCATCGGGGATTCTTCACCATTGACAACCCCTTGAAGGGTAAAGTCAGGGAGCGGTTCTCCCGTACGAGCATTCAGCGCCATCACACGACACGATTCGCTACTGACGTGAAGGATATAGGGAGTAATCTGGGAGCAAGAGAGCAGGCAACTTTCGGTAATGTGATCGCCCCAAAGGGGAAAACCGCGCTTACCCGTAACCTCCAACTTGTAGACTCCCGACTGGAGAAGCGTAAAGCGCAGGGTGTCCGTTTGACGGCGCCATTTCTCGGTGGAGGGATAGGAAAGCGAACCCGTACATATCGGTTCCTTTACAATAATCTCACCACGGCTGTTGGCGCGGTACACCTTGTAATCCACTTTGCGGAAATTATTTGCCGTAACCGCATAAATCAAGGGTTGAAGTGGCGTACACACCTGCGTCAGTGCCTGTGCCTGAAGCGTAGGAAGTTCTAAATCCGCTTGGATATTCTTCAGGGCGCGCTGCGTTGGGGCATCGCTGTATTTTTTCAGTCCTTCAACCACCATCATCACGAGTTGTTCACGCGCTTCGTTGTCGCTAAGGTTGGATTGATTGCGCTGCTGGCGCACGTGTGCCTCATACGCTATCGCCACTTCGGGATGGGCAGCATAGCGTTCCAACACCTGTTGGGGTTCGCTGTAACGCAGCGCCATACGTACAGCTGCGGCGTACAAGTTTTGGGAAGCATAAAACTGCTCAGCCGCCTTTGCCAATTCCTGCTTCTCGGAACGGTTAAGGACAGCACCATCGAGTTGTTCAAACAGGAATATGTGGAGCACATCATCGGCGAATTCATCGGCGTTTTTGCCCTTCTCAACCAAGGGATAGAGGGTAGCAGACTTCGTAGCGTGAAGCACCTCCATCTGGCTCAACAAAGTCTTCAGTTGCTGCTTATAATCAACACCATCAAGGAGTGAGGCAGAAGTATTCGCACACATTTTCTTGGCAAAAAGGGTTTGCCAGAGTATGCGATGCGAACTATCGGGCAACGATGGGATGGAAAGTTCCAGTTGTTGCTTGACGGCAGTTGCACTATCGGCAGAAATCTCCCCCTGCAAGTCCCAAAGCATAAACATCGCCACCATCTCCTGATGAAGATTCCCGTCTGCTTTCGCACGTTGCTGAATACCTTTCACATGCCCAATAGCATCTTGCGGCAGGTCGGCACGACACGCCTCAACCACCACTTCCCACGCCTTCTTGTACGACTGCGCAGGTGCCACCTGGGTTATAGCAAAGCATAACAGCAAAATTAGAATACGAATACTGCTCATAGCGAATACTTATTTGACCTTACAAAGATAAGTGTTTTTGGGCGCAGAAAATCTATCCGACTTTCTAAAAATTAACTCCGAGTTCGTTGAAACTCATCGGCACTTAATTTGAAATAACTCCCAATTCGTTTTGCGCCGCTCCTTCCTAAAGATTTTTTAGTCGCACCACCGCAGAAAAATAGTCCGCCTACAACAAACAATTAGGGTGTGAACCACACGGTCCACACCCTAATTTATTTATAATTTGCTGCTACAAATTCTGCATTACGCTACCTTTTCGAGGCGCTTCATCATGACGAACATGAAGAGTGCAGAGATGAGGCAGAGTACTACGAAGATGCCCCATACTGTTACCAATGAGAGGTCGCCCCAGAACATAGAACCTACTACTGTAAGCATGTTACCGAGCGCAGTTGCTACGAACCAACCACCCATCATCATACCCTTGAGTTTGGGAGGTGCAACCTTTGACACGAATGAGATACCCATGGGTGAAAGGAAGAGTTCGGCAAATGTGAGTACGAGGTACGTGTTAATAAGGAGACTGGGAGATACGAATGCAGCTGCTTCGCCAGCAACCTTTTGTTCATTGGGAGAAAGAAGACCCATAGAACCTACTGCCATTACGATGAAACCAACAGCAGCAATGAGCATACCGTAAGCAATCTTGCGGGGAGCAGAAGGTTCCTTACCCTTTGATGCCAAGTAAGAGAACACCGCCATGCTAACGGGAGTAAGCGCTACTACATAGAAGGGGTTGAAGGTCTGGAAGTACTTTGCGTCTACAGAAATAACGTCAGCAGAAGTTTCCATGTACTGCCAACCGAGGTAAACCAAAATCGCAGCTACGATAGCACCTGAAATTGCCTTTGCTTTAGCGGTCTTGCTCTGGAAGATTGCGAAGCCTGCGTACACTGCTACGATAACAGCAACGAGGTTCCACACGTTAAAGAGTGTGCCGAGGAAACCTGTTGTAGTCTTCTCTGTAAATTCGTTTGCAAAGTAAGTGAGTGTCAAACCGTTCTGGTGGAATGCCATCCAGAAGAAGATTACTACTGCGAATACGAGGCAGAGTGCTATCACGCGTGCCTTTGTTTCAGCGGGAGTGAGTTCTTCAACAGCAGCAGTAGCCGCATTCTTGTCAGCCTTCTTGGGAGTGTTGCCTTCAACGTGCTTGAACATGGGACGGCAAGCGAAGTAGATGGCCATTGAAATGATGAGCGACACACAAGCTACGCCAAATGCGAGGTGGTAAGAGTCTGCCTTTGACCAACCGAGGTCGTTCATACCATAATCCATAATCTTGATGGCAGCAGTGGGCGCAAAGAGGGCACCAATATTGATTGCCATGTAGAAGAGTGAGAACGCTGCGTCGCGCTTGTTGGCATACTTGGGATCGTCGTAGAGGTTACCTACCATTACTTGGAGGTTACCCTTAAAGAGACCCGTACCCAAAGAGATAAGGCCGAGCGCACCGATAACAGCCCAAAGTGCTGTGCTACCTGCGCCGAAGGGCACTGAAAGCAACAAGTAACCGAGGAACATGATGGTGATACCGATGGTTACCATCTTGCCATAGCCCAACTTGTCAGCGAGAATACCACCTACGAGGGGCAAGAAATAAACGAACATCAAGAAACTTGAGTAGTAAGTTCCTGCTTCTGAACCCGTCATGCCAAAGTTGTCCTGCATGAAGAGTACGAAGGCTGCCAACATGGTGTAGTAACCGAAACGCTCACCAGTGTTGGCAAGGGCAAGGGCGAATAGGCCTTTAGGTTGTCCTTCAAACATAAAATTTTAAGAGTTAAAGTGTTATTAAATTAAGAAAATATTTTTCAGAGGTTATGAGGTTGAGAGGTCATGAGGTTATAAGGTGAGAGCATTACTGCTTGTATCGCTCCAACGCCTGCTTCAGGAACTGGGCAGTGTAACCTACGCCCTTCTTGGCTACTTCTTCGGGGGTGCCACAGGCAATGAGTTGACCGCCTCCGCGACCGCCTTCGGGTCCCATGTCTATGAGGTAGTCGGCTGCGCGGATGACGTCGAGGTTGTGCTCAATGACGATGACCGTATTGCCTTTCTCTACCAAACGATTGAGCACGCCGAGCAACACGCGGATATCTTCGAAGTGGAGCCCCGTAGTGGGTTCATCGAGAATGTATATCGTTTGCCCCGTGTCGCGCTTGGAGAGTTCCGTAGCGAGTTTCACACGCTGACTTTCCCCACCCGAGAGTGTGGTTGAGGCTTGTCCGAGTTTTATATACCCAAGTCCGACGTCCTGCAAGGTTTTAATTTTATGCAGAATGTGGGGCACATTTTCAAAGAACTCAACCGCTTGGTTAATGGTCATATCCAAGACGTCGCTAATGCTCTTACCCTTGAAGCGCACTTCGAGTGTTTCACGATTGTAACGCTTGCCGTGACACTCCTCACAGGGTACGTAAACATCGGGCAAGAAATTCATTTCAATGGTCTTGAAACCGTTGCCCTTACACGTTTCACAGCGTCCCCCCTTTACGTTAAAGGAGAAGCGCCCAGGCTTGTAAGCACGCATCTTTGCCTCGGGGAGTTCCACGAACAAGGTGCGAATGTCGGAGAATACGCCCGTGTAGGTGGCAGGATTTGAACGCGGGGTGCGACCAATAGGACTTTGGTCCACAGCCACCACCTTGTCAATCAATTCTAAACCCTCGATGCTATCATATGCCAAAGGTTCGCGCAAGGAGCGGTAGAAATGTTGCGAGAGTATGGGTTGGAGCGTGTCGTTAATGAGGGTGGACTTTCCAGAACCCGAAACACCCGTCACGCAAAGTAATGTGCCCAAGGGGAAGTCAACATCCACGCCCTTCAGGTTATTTCCGCGACAACCTTTAAGTCGCAAGAATTTTCCATTTCCTGGGCGGCGCACTTTGGGAACGTCAATAGCGAGTTCTCCATTCAAGTAACCCGCCGTTAAGGTATGCGTGCGCAGCATTTCTTCGGGCGTACCTTGGAAAACAACTTCTCCGCCCAAGCGACCTGCTCTCGGACCCATGTCAATAACGTAATCCGACGCGCGCATCATATCTTCATCGTGTTCCACAACAACCACCGTGTTGCCCGTGTCGCGCAAACTTTTCAGCGAGTCAATCAAGCGCACATTGTCGCGCTGATGCAATCCGATGGAGGGTTCGTCCAGGATGTAGAGCACGTTGACGAGTTGCGAACCAATTTGAGTGGCGAGGCGGATACGCTGACTTTCGCCGCCCGACAAGGTCATGGTGGAGCGCGATAAGGAAAGGTAGTTCAACCCTACATCAAGTAGGAACTTCAAGCGCGTACGCAATTCCTTCAAGATTTCCGTAGCAATCGCCTTGCTCTTCGTGTCGAGTTGGTCTTCTACACCTTCCAAGAATTCATAGAGTTCCTGAATATCCATCGAAGCGAGTTCGTAGATATTCTTTCCCGCAAAGCGGTAAGAAAGAGCTTCAGCGTTGAGGCGTGCTCCATGACATTGCGGACACTCCGCCGTAGTCGAGAATTGGTCTGCCCACTTCTGCGCCGCCGCCGTCATTTCGCTATCCGCCATCTGCTGGATGTACTTCACGAGTCCGTTAAACTCTACGTAGTAATCATCACTCGTCTTCGCAATACTTGCAGGGATGCGCAAACGGTCGGGACTGCCGTTCAAGATTTCGTCAATCGCCTCCTCGGGCAACTCCTCAACGGGAGTCGTTAAGGTGGCGCCATGCTTAATCAGCACTGCTTCCACCTCCCAAAAGATAAGCGCGTTGCGATATTTGCCCAAGGGCGCAAGGGCTCCTTCACGGATGGATTGAGAAGGGTTGGGGCACACCTTTTCAAAGTCAATGACGTTGACATAACCGAGACCGTTACACTTTGGGCAGGCCCCGCTCGTAGAGTTAAACGAGAAATTATGAGGCGCTGGCTCACGATACGCCAAACCAGTGGTGGGGCACATCAATTGTTTGCTCAAGTAGCGCGCCTTTCCCGCTTCGTCGCTCATGTCGAGCACCATCATGAGGCCATCTCCCTGTTCGAGGGTGTGATGTACACTTTTCTTCAAGCGCTCTTCGTCCTTCTCTCTAACAAGTAGGCGATCAACAACCACCTCTACATCGTGATTCTTATAGCGGTCGAGCTTCATACCCTGAACCACCTCACGCAGTTCGCCATCTACGCGAACATGCAGGAAACCCTTCTTGCGGATGCTTTCAAACAACTCCTTGTAATGCCCCTTACGGTTGCGCACAAGGGGCGCAAGCAGATAGATTTTGCGCTCTGCGTATTCCTCAAGGATGAGTCGGAGAATGCGCTCCTCGGTGTACTTCACCATGCGCTCCCCTGTAAGGTAAGAATACGCCTCTCCCGCACGGGCAAAGAGCAGACGGAGAAAGTCGTAGATTTCCGTCACTGTGCCCACTGTCGAACGCGGATTCTTGTTTGTTGTCTTCTGCTCAATGCTAATCACAGGACTTAAGCCTGTAATCTTATCCACATCGGGGCGCTCAAGGTTGTCGAGGAAGTTGCGCGCATAGGCAGAGAAGGTCTCGATATACCGACGCTGACCCTCCGCATAGAGGGTGTCGAAAGCCAACGAACTCTTGCCGCTACCACTTAAACCCGTGATAACGGTAAGGCTGTTGCGCGGGATTTCCACGTCCACATTTTTCAAATTATGAACCCGCGCGCCATAGATATTTATCTTATCCTTCATCTATGCGTTGACATTTCGACTTGCAAAGGTAGCATTTTTTATTTAAATATTGAGGAGGATGAAAGAGAAAGGAGAAATGGGAAGGGATATTTGCCTTGCAAAAGACTTTGCAACAAACTATTTGCCCCTCTCGTTTCTCCTTTACAAACACCTATTTGCCTCTAAACAAATAGCTAAAGCTGAGTAGCGCCGAAACTGGTTTGCGCTGACCGTCCACCTTCGTGAAAGCATAACTGAAGTCCACTCCGGCGGTTACACCATTGCTGAACTGATACCCCGCTCCTATTTGCACGCCCGCCTCAAAGCGTTTGCCATCGCCATCCTTAAAGGGGTCGTAGTCGTAATAGTAGCGCTCCGCCCCCTGTCGGTCGGTGTCGCCCTTCACCTTGGTTTTACCCGAAATGCCATAGGCAAGGTAGGGACCCGCTGAGAATACGACGTACTGACGCTCCTTCGTGCGCAAATAATAATTGAACAAAAGGGGCATCTCAACGTGATACGTCACCGTCTCTGTATTCTTCACGCCCGTCAGTGGCGCGCCCGTCTCTGGGTCCAGCATAATGTTGCCCTCATTATCCTTTTTATACACGGTTTCATCGGGGTTTTCCCACCCTTTTATAGCAAAAATAAGTGCGGGCGAGAAAGTCCAATGCTGGTCAAACTCCAACTCATACCCCGCCCCCAATCGCCATGCCGGCACAGCGTTAGAATGCTTGTCGAGTTTCGCCAAACCGCCACCCACTTTGAGTTGCAGGTGTTGTGCTTGGACAAGTGCGGGAATACACAAGAGAAAAATTAAAGCAATGCGTCTCATAATCAAAACGATAAGTTTTTAAGTGGACAAGTTTACAGGTACGAGTAAACAAGAAAGTATGCAAGGCAAACAATAGTCGCCTGCGCCAGTAAATCGGCACTCCATCTTGTCTACTTGTTTACTTGTCTACTCGTCTACTAAAAATATTAAAATACAATTTCCCCCTTCCCCCACTTGCGCAAGTAATCATTGGTAAGCGTAAAGTGGTGGTTGCCGAAAAATCCGCGGTAGGCAGAGAGGGGCGAGGGGTGTGCGGATTGGAGCACAAGATGGCGCGAACGGTCGATGAATGCGCCCTTTTTCTGAGCAAAACTTCCCCAAAGGATGAACACAAGGTGGTCCTTTTCTTCGGCAAGATGGCGGATGACGGCGTCGGTAAATTGCTCCCAACCCTTACCTTGATGCGACCCCGCCTGATGGGCGCGCACGGTTAAGGTAGCGTTGAGCAAAAGCACCCCTTGCTCCGCCCAGCGCACAAGACTTCCTGACGCTGGAACGGGAGTGCCCAAGTCGGCTTGCACCTCCTGAAAAATATTGCGCAACGAGGGCGGATGCGGCACACCTTCTGCCACGGAGAAGCATAAGCCCTCCGCCTGATCGGGTTCGTGATACGGGTCTTGACCAATAATTACCACCTTCACATCGTCGAAAGGGCACAGGTCAAAAGCCTTGAAAATACTTTTACCCGGGGGGTAGCATGTGCCTGCAGCATACTCCGCACGTACAAACTCCACCAGGTTGGAGAAATATGGGGCTTCAAACTCGTCGCGTAGGCGAGCCGCCCATGAGGGTTCGATATTCACTTGCATGTTGCAAAGGTACGAAAATCAGCGTGAAGTTGACGTGGTACCCTATCTTAAATTATGTTTATCAACTCCGACCGTTTGCACCTCGCTACCATAATTTTTGGCAACAATATAGCGACCTTCGGTTGTCCACAAAGAATCCTTACCACGAAATAATGTACTTTTATTTGTTTAGCCACTAATGGGCACTAATTTACACTAATGCCTTGCGGAGAATTTAAGGCCGGATGGACATTAGTGCCCATTAGTATTCATTTATGGCTCAAATAAAGCAAACGAACTTTCGTGGACGACCAAAGGTCACGCAAGTTACACCTATGTTATTCGCCCCAATAAGTGCTCCCTCCGAAGCAGCCTTCTACAACCGCATTGTGTCCCTTATATTCACGGTTCCCTGAATGATTTTCTCCCCCACTTCCAAATTCTAAATGAATTGCCACCCATATATGCAAGATATTGCTTACATTTGCAAGGTAAGGACTCATATTAAAACCTCAATATTATGAAAAAACAGCGTTTACTCGTTGCTGCCCTCGCCTTTTGTGGCATGACTTCGGCATGGGCACAGCATGTCGTTTGGTTTGACGAACCCACTTCGCTTAAGGGCAAGGAAATTTGGTATTCTGCCAACCCCGACAAGTACAAGAACGGCGAAAAACCCATTGCTGCGGGCGATGGCAACTGGAATCCCGACCGCGAATGGGAATACCGCTCACTGCCCATCGGTAACGGTTCGATCGGTGCCAACATCTTGGGTTCGGTAGCTACGGAGCGCATCACGCTCAACGAGAAGACGCTTTGGCGCGGCGGACCTGGCACGGCGAAAGGAGCTGCGCATTATTGGAATGTCAATAAGCAGTCGGCACACTTGCTCGACACGATTCGCCAGGCCTTTCTTGACGGCGACCAGCAGAAGGCGGCGCGCCTCACTGCGTATAACTTCAATTCGCCCGTGCCCTACGAAGCATGGCGCGAACCCGAATTCCGCTTCGGTTCGTTCACTACGATGGGCGAACTCCTCATCGAAACAGGCACAGGTGCCGATGCTACGAAAGTGCAAAACTACCGCCGCGAACTCAATATCGACCGCGCGGTGGCAACCGTGACGTACGACTACGAGGGCGTGAGTTACAAGCGCGAAAGTTTCGTGTCGTTCCCCGAAAATGTGTTGGCGGTGCGCTTCTCTGCCGACCAAGCGGGCAAGCAAAACCTCTTGTTGAGTTATACCTTCAATCCCTGTTCGGAAGGTGAGATTACGCCCGATGGCGAAGGCGGACTCCTCTTCAACGGTCGCTTGGACAACAACGGTATGCAGTATGCCGTGCGCATCAAGGCGATTGCCGAAGGTGGAACGGTAGCTTACGAGGGCGGTAAACTCAAGGTCATCGGTGCGGATGCCGTGCTCTTCCTCCTCACTGCCGATACCGACTACAAGATTAACTTCAAGCCCGACTATAAAGACCCCAAGGCGTATGTAGGTGTAGACCCCGTGAAGACTACAGCCAAGTGGATGAAGAAAGCGGCGAAGATGGATTATGCCAAGTTACTTGCGCACCACACGAAGGACTACACTGCGCTCTACAACCGCGTAAGTTTCTCACTCAAGGGGGAAACTTCTGACCTTCCTACAAACAAGCGCCTCGCGGCATACCGTCAGGGTGCGAAGGATGCGGGACTTGAAGAACTCTACTACCACTTTGGTCGCTACCTCCTCATCTCTTCTTCACGCCCCGGCAATCTTCCGGCAAACCTTCAGGGGGTGTGGCACAACAATGTAGACGGTCCTTGGCGCGTAGACTACCATAATAACATCAACCTCCAGATGAATTATTGGCCCGCGCTGACTACAAACCTCGCGGAGTGTGCCGAACCGCTCACTGACTTTATCCGCACGCTCGAAGAACCGGGTAAGATTACGGCAAAGGCATATTGGGGCGCTCGCGGCTGGGCTGCGGGAATCTCGGGCAATATCTTTGGTTTCACCGCGCCACTTGAAAGCACGGACATGAGTTGGAATTACAACCCCGTGGCTGCGGCGTGGTTGGCAACCCACCTTTGGGAATACTACGACTTTACCCGCGACATCGACTTCCTCCGCAAGACGGCTTATCCCTTGATTAAGGGTTGCGCGCTCTTTGCTGAAGACTACCTTTGGTTGAAGCCCGACGGCACCATGACGGCTGCGCCTTCTACATCGCCCGAACACGGACCGATTGACGAAGGTACGACCTTCACCCACGCGGTAATTCGTGAAAACCTCATTCAGGCGATTGCCGCAGCCAAGATTTTGGGTGTGGATGAGGGAGAAGTGGCAACTTGGGAAGGCATGCTCGAGGCTTTAGTACCTTATAAGATTGGCCGCTACGGACAGATTTTGGAATGGAGTACAGATATTGACGACCCCAACGACCAGCATCGCCACGTGAACCACCTCTTTGGTCTCCACCCCGGTTCTACGATTTCGCCCATCACGACTCCCGAACTCGCTACGGCATCTAAAGTGGTGCTCAACCACCGTGGCGACGGCGCAACGGGTTGGTCAATGGGTTGGAAGCTCAACCAGTGGGCACGCCTCCACGATGGTAACCGCTCATACACGCTCTATGGCAACTTGCTCAAGAACGGTACGGCGGACAACCTTTGGGACGTGCATCCTCCCTTCCAGATTGACGGTAACTTCGGAGGTACGGCGGGCGTAACGGAAATGCTTTTGCAGAGTCACGCAGGTTGCATCCACCTTCTCCCCTCTCTTCCCGACGCATGGGCAGAAGGTAGCATCAAGGGCCTTCGTGCACGCGGCGCTTTCTATGTTGATATTGAATGGAAGGGAGGAAAACTCGCCGAGGCGCGTATCAAGGCGACGCAAGACGGAACTTGCAATGTGCGTTACGGAGAAGTCAGCGCTTCTATCCCAATGAAGAAGGGCGAGGTGTGCCTCGTAACCCTCGATGGCGACCATCTGAAATTGCGCAAGCAGTAAATTTGAAAACATCTTTGGGTAGGTTCTAAATAACTGCACAGGGTTTAGAACCTACCCTATATATGTAATGAGTATGTCCAACACAAAACCAAGATTTGACGTTCTCGACGGCCTTCGCGGGGTTGCCGCCCTGCTCGTTGTCGTTTATCACATCACAGAAGGCTATGCCGCAGGTCCGCTGACGCACATGCCCAACCACGGGTACCTTGCCGTTGACTTTTTCTTCCTCCTCTCGGGATATGTCGTGGGGTACGCTTACGACGACCGCCTTACGCTGATGGGCACAGGCGGATTTGCCAAGCGCCGCCTTATCCGACTGCATCCCATGATTGTCTTCGGAACAATCCTCGGTATGCTACTTTATTATTTCAGCGACGGACACCCTTCGTTTAAGGACTTGAGCGCCACGCCCTGGTGGTTGCTGCTCCTTGTTGGCGCGTGGTGCTGCACACTTATCCCCGTGCCCGCCGCACTCGACATCAGAGGATGGGCAGACTTCAACCCGCTCAACGGCGCAACCTGGTCTCTCGTGTGGGAGTACATAGGAAATGTACTTTACATACTCCTCTTCAGCCGCCTCTCTACGCGCGTGCTCTCGCTCTTCACGGCAGGAGCGGCAGTCTTGACTTTGCTGCTTTGCCTCAATGTAGATGTGTTCGGCGTATTGGAAGCGCGCACAACAGCAGCCTACACCGTGATTGGCGGGTGGAACTTCGACGCCGACCAAGTGGTCATCGGATTCACGCGCTTGCTTTATCCCTTCATGATGGGGCTTTTGCTCTCACGCATGGGGCAGAAAGTGCGCCTGCGTGGTAACTTCGTAGTGTGCGCCTTACTCTTAATCGCCCTGCTCTGCATGCCCCGCGTTGGCGGAAGTGAGGAAGCACGATTTTGGTGGAACGGAGCTTACGAAGCCCTCTGCATCCTCGTACTTTTCCCCGTCATCCTACTCATGGGTGCAGGCAGCGGTTTGAGCAAAGTCGCAGAAACAAAGGTGTGCACCTTCTTGGGGCGCATCTCCTACCCTCTTTATGTGGTCCACCTGCCCATCGTTTTCGTGCAGATGTCTTGGGCTGCCCAGCATCCCCAAGCTCCGCTCGGCGCACACATTATGACGGCGCTTTTTGCCGTGCTTATCTCTATCGCTACGGCATACGCTGCGCTCAAACTCTACGACGAACCGCTCCGCAAGCGACTTACCAACCGCTTCTTGAGCAAGAGTTAAAATGAAGTCGGAGGTGCGAAAAACAAAGTCCGACTTATTTAAAAATATGTGCCGAACTTTTTAAATTATCTCGGACATCGTTTTCCGTAAAAGCAAGTATGCTTTGACGAATAGTCTTACCCTATTTATTTCAACGCTTTTAATCATTCATAACATGAACACACCTTCTGAAGCAACCATAAAAAAGTTGCGACTTATGGCATTCGGAATCTTTGCTGTGCCCTTCGTTTTCAGCATCTGCTCTTACCTATTGGCAATGATAGAGTTTGCCCCCTCTGAATGGATGAGCGACATGGATGCTTCCGTATACAAATACATCATAGGCACGCTTTCCGCTGGTACAACCCTCATGGCATATACCATTTTGAGCATCCTCGCGACCAACCGCACAACGGGCGTACTCATGAGGAATGTAGGTATCGCTCTTGCTGCCGTTGGGATTGTTAAAACGCTTTTCTACTTTTTTTACACTGGCGAAGGGTGGACGAACATCGGAATATCGTTGATTTACACGGCCTTCTATTTGGTGCCAACGCTCATCATTTTCTACATGTTAGGAACCCTTGAACGCAACAACCCCAACTGCTTGCAGACAAAGAAGGCCGCGCTCATCATCTTCTGGATTGGGTTCATTATCCCCTTATTTTTGACGCAAGCAGTCAAGGTTTTATGCATAGAGTACCCAACGATTTATTACCTCTACCTCATCATGATGGACTGTTTGGTGCTTTACGGTTACTATCTCCTATGTCATTCTGAAGCATTCTCTGGAAGAACGGACAACAGCCCAGCCCCCAAGGGCGCCTACAAGGTTTGGAATAAATATTACAACTATTTCTTGTTGTCAATCCTTATTATGGGTGTTGTAGGTTTTATGCATCTTATCGTTACAGAAACTCTTCTGAAGTAAGTCCATAAAAAAGGAGCGAGCAAGCGTCTTCATGAGATGCTTGCTCGCTCTGTTTATAGATGTGAGTGTTCAAAGACACATTCATCATTCACCATTAACCATTGTCCGTCAGAAGCGCCTTGCGCAAGGCGAGTGCCTTATCTTCTTCCGCCTCCATAATCTCGCGCTCTCCGGGTCCCTTGTCGTTAATGCCGCAGAGGTGGAGAATGCCGTGGATAATGACGCGGTGGAGTTCCTCTTCGTAGGTGGCGCCTACGTCTTCGGCATTCGTGCGCACGGTGTCGAGGGAGATGAAGAGGTCGCCGCTGATTTTATTACCCTCCGTGTAGTCGAAGGTTATGATGTCGGTGTAATAATCGTGCTGGAGGAACTCGCGGTTGACCTCCAAGATTTTTTCATCGTCCACAAAGATGTAAGCAATAGTGCCACAACGCTTGCCGTGTGTTTTTGCCACGGCATTTACCCAAGCTGTGGTGGCCGCTTGGTCGATATCGGGGAGGGGGAGGTTGATGCTGTCGTAGGTAATCATTGAGGTCTTGAGGTTTTGAGGGGAAAGGTTGTAAGGTTTTGAGACCCGGATGGCGCTCTCCCCCTGTTTATAGGGGGAGGGGACCGCTTTGCGGTGAGGGGGTGCTGAAATGTACCGCATGGTTAAACTCTTCACGACTCCTGTTCCTGCACCCCCTCACCAGCAGAACTGGTCCCCTCCCCCTATAAACAGGGGGAGAGCGCCATCCGGAGTAGGGTATGTGCCTGTTCTATTTATTCTTCTTCCTCTTCGCGGCGCTGCTTTTTCTTCTTCTCCTTCACCGTCTCTGCGCCCTCTACTACGAGGACAAATTCGCCACGAGGTTCGGTTTCTTCAAAGTGGGCGAGGACTTCGGCTATCGTGCCGCGCACGCTCTGCTCGTACATCTTTGAGATTTCACGGCAGGCTGACATGCGGCGGTCGGCACCGAAGACTTCGGCAAACTGCTGAAGGGTTTTCACTACGCGATAAGGCGACTCGTAGAAGATCATCGTGCGCTCTTCCGAGGCGAGTGCTTGGAGGCGTGTCTGACGGCCTTTCTTTTGAGGTAAGAAACCTTCAAACGTAAAGCGTTCGCAGGGCAATCCGCTGGACACAAGGGCGGGCACAAAGGCTGTTGCACCGGGCAGGCACTGCACCTCTACACCGCGCTCCACACAGGCACGCACCAACATGAATCCGGGGTCTGAAATGGCGGGAGTGCCCGCATCAGAAATGAGGGCGATGTTCTCACCAGCGGCAATGCGGGCGGCAAAGGCGTTGGCAGTTTGATGCTCGTTAAACTTATGGTGTGAGCACAACTGGTTCTTGATATCAAAGTGCTTGAGCAGCAACCCCGAAGTGCGCGTGTCTTCCGCCAAAATGAGGTCTGCTTCCTTCAAGATGCGAATGGCGCGCATCGTCATATCTTCCAAATTACCCACCGGGGTAGGTACTAAATAAAGAGTTCCCATACTGCAAAGTTATGGGATTTCGGGATAAGTTCGTATGGTTTGGGGGATTTTTCTTAATTTTGCCCCAGAATATTTATTGTGCTGCCCTCGTTAGGCAGTCTCATTCCCTCGAAACTATGTTTCAGCAAGAAATAAACTTCGACCGCTTTGTGCGTGGCGCCCTGCTTGTCGGTGTGCTCGTCCTGTTGGGATACGCCGTCAATGCCTTGAGCAGTGTGTTGTTGCCCTTTGTTTTGGCATGGATGTTAGCGTACATGCTCAACCCCGTGGTAACCTTCCTGCAGGTAACGTGCAAACTGCGCCTTCGCTGGCTCAGCGTAACGCTCACCCTGCTCCTGCTGGCGGGCATCGGTACAGGATGTTTCATGCTCATCGTGCCGCCCTCGATTGAAGAATTCTCCAACCTCAAACGGTTGATTGTAGAATACCTTCGCAACGGGTCGGGCAACGCAACCATCCCCGCCATCGTCAGCGACTTCGTGCGCGAACACATGCAACACGAGGAGGTGCGCAACTTCCTCCAAACCGATGACGTTCAGAGTTTCTTGGGCAGAAGCGTAGAGCGCCTGGGCAACCTCCTGTGGGCTACGGCAAACGCCCTTTGGAGCATCGTCTCCTGGTGTATCACCTTGCTTTACCTCTTCTTCCTCCTGATGGATTTTGAGAAGGCGTCAAAGGCGTGGATCAACTACATCCCCAAGCCCTATCGCGACCACGTGGCGCTGCTTGCTACCGACGTGCAAACGGGAATGAGTGCTTACTTCCGCGGGCAGGCTTTGGTGGCGCTCTGCGTGGGCATTTTGTTTGCCACGGGCTTTGCCATCATCGACCTCCCCTTGGCTATTGGGTTCGGACTCTTCGTAGGTGCTCTAAACTTCGTGCCCTACCTGCAGATGGTATCTATACCACTTGCGGTATTGCTCGCCCTCTTGAAAGCTGCCGAAACGGGGGATAACTTCTGGGGCATCCTCTTGATGGTAGGTCTTGTGTACATCATTGTGCAACTTATTCAGGACCTCATCATTGTCCCCAAAATCATGGGGCGCATCATGGGCATGTCGCCCGCCCTCATCCTGCTCTCGCTCTCCGTTTGGGGTTATGTATTTGGGTTTATCGGCCTCATCATTGCCCTGCCGCTGACGACACTCGCCCTTTCTTATTACAAACGCTATATTATAAGGGAATAAAGTTTCGCTAAGGCTCAACTTCATAGGTTATGAGGGCGCTTCGCTTTCAGGTTATGAGGTTTTAAGGTTGTGAGGGGTGGAGTTGCCACTCGGAACGCAAACTACTCATTTCCTATAAATCTGCGAGATGGAGAAACTTATACTTAACACTATAGATTGAATTATTGACACTCCCACATTATGGAAGATACTTTTGACATACGTGCCGAACAGCGCAGTGTGAGCAATTCCGAAAAGGAATTTGAGAAGGCACTGCGCCCCCTGAATTTCAGCGACTTTACGGGACAGCAGCAGGTGGTGGACAACCTGCAGATTTTCGTTGAGGCGGCGAAGTTTCGTGGCGAACCGCTGGACCACACCCTGCTCCACGGACCTCCGGGGTTGGGTAAAACAACGCTTTCAAATATCATCGCCAACGAATTAGGCGTAGGGTTTAAGATTACCTCGGGGCCCGTACTCGACAAACCTGGCGACCTCGCGGGTTTGCTGACTTCGCTGGAGCCCAACGACGTCCTTTTCATCGATGAAATCCACCGTCTGTCGCCCGTCGTTGAGGAATATTTGTATTCCGCCATGGAAGATTACCGCATCGACATCATGATCGACCGCGGACCTGCGGCACGCTCCATTCAGATTGACCTCAATCCGTTTACCCTTGTGGGCGCCACCACGCGAAGCGGTCTGCTCACCGCTCCCCTCCGTGCGCGCTTTGGCATCAACCTCCACTTGGAATATTACGACGCTGCAACGCTTCAGAAGATTGTGGAGCGCTCGGCAAAGTTGTTGGGTGTGAAGATCGACGGTCGTGCGGCGGCAGAAATTGCGGGTCGCAGTCGTGGCACACCCCGTATTGCCAATTCGCTCTTGCGCCGCGTGCGCGACTTTGCCCAGGTAAAGGGAAATGGGAATATCGAACTCGACATTGCGCGCTATGCCCTTGAGGCGCTGAATATTGACAAGTATGGTCTTGACCAGATTGACAACAAGATTCTTACGACCATCATCGATAAGTTTAAGGGCGGTCCCGTGGGTATTACCACTATCGCCACGGCAGTGGGGGAAGATGCGGGTACGGTAGAAGAAGTGTACGAGCCCTTCCTCATCAAAGAAGGTTTCATCCGCCGCACACCCCGCGGACGCGAGGTTACAGAATTGGCGTACCGCCACCTTGGGCGCACCCCTCAAGCGGGTTCTCCCATCATGCCTACCCTCTTTGATTTTCCTGATGAAGGATAACAAAAATACGGAAGCGGAAGATGTTTCTCCCATCTGTTAAGTAACATTTCCTGGAGGCGAAAATCTACATCCGACTTTATAAAAACTAACTGGGAGTTATTTTGGATTAAGTGCCAAATAATTTGAACTAACTCCCAGTTAGTTTTTTGCACCTCCCACATACATTTTACAGAGTAAAGAAAAGAGATTTTTCACTCGGCTTTTGCGCTTTATAACTACTGCATACATCCACTTCCATCCCACCCTTTTTTAGCAAAATCACACACTATTATAAAAAAAAGGAAGTCTACGAGATTAAAAATGCCCTCTGTAGCACGGAATTAGAAAATTTATCCGTACTTTTGTGCCTAATATGCGTGAAAATGCTTTCTGCGCTGAACAATCCAGTGATAATATATAATTTTTAACACACACAATCAGATGAATGTGATTACGAAATCTGTTACTCTCGCTGACGGACGCACCATCAGCATTGAAACAGGAAAACTCGCAAAGCAGGCTGACGGTAGCGTAATGCTCCGTATGAACAACACGATGTTGCTTGCTACAGTTTGTGGTGCCAAAGACGCTAACCCCGGCACCGATTTTATGCCGCTCCAATGCGACTATAAGGAAAAATACTCTGCAGCCGGTCGTTTCCCCGGTGGTTTCACAAAGCGTGAAGGTCGTGCTTCTGACTACGAAATCTTGACCAGCCGCCTCGTTGACCGTGCGCTCCGTCCCCTCTTCCCTGGCGACTACCACGCAGAAGTATATGTAAATATCATCCTCTTCTCTGCCGATGGCGTAGATCAGCCCGATGCACTCGCAGGTTTTGCTGCTTCTGCCGCACTTGCTTGTACGGACATCCCCTTCGAAGGTCCCATCTCTGAAGTTCGCGTAGCTCGCATCAACGGTGAGTACGTGATCAACCCCACTTTCGAACAAATGAAGGAGGCAGATATGGACCTCATGGTGGCTGCTACGATGGACAACATCATGATGGTGGAAGGTGAAATGGACGAAGTGCCCGAATCTGCACTTCTCGAAGCGCTCAAGGCCGCTCACGAAGCAATCAAGCCCATGTGCCAGCTCCAGATTGACCTCATGAAGGAACTCGGTACTGACGTGAAGCGCGAATACTGCCACGAAGTAAACGACGAAGACCTTCGTAAGTTGTGTCACGAGCAGTGCTACCAGAAGTGTTACGACATCACAAAGAGCGCCCTCGAAAAGCATGCACGCCTCGAAGCATTTGAAGCAGTGCGTGAAGCATTCAAGGAAGAATATGCTGCTGCTCACGCAGAACTTTCAGCAGAAGAACTCGAAGAAAAGAACGACCTTATCAACCGTTACTACCACGATGTAGAAAAGGACGCTATGCGCCGTTGCATTCTCGACGAAGGTATCCGCCTCGACGGTCGTAAGACTACGGATATCCGTCCCATCTGGTGCGAAGTAGATCCCCTTCCCATGCCTCACGGATCTTCTATCTTCACACGTGGTGAAACACAGTCGCTCTCTACTTGTACGCTCGGTACTAAGCTCGACGAAAAGATGGTTGACGACGTTCTCGACAAGAGCTACCAGCGTTTCTTGCTCCACTATAACTTCCCCCCCTTCTCAACAGGTGAAGCAAAGGCACAGCGTGGCGTAGGCCGTCGCGAAATTGGTCACGGTCACCTCGCATGGCGCGGTTTGAAGGGTCAGATTCCCGCAGAATTCCCCTACACAGTGCGCGTAGTGAGCGACATTCTCGAATCTAACGGTTCTTCTTCAATGGCTACAGTGTGTGCCGGTACGCTCGCACTCATGGATGCCGGTGTTCCCATGAAGGCTCCCGTAAGTGGTATCGCAATGGGTCTTATCAAGAACCCCGGAGAAGACAAGTACGCAGTGCTCTCTGACATCCTCGGTGATGAAGACCACCTTGGTGATATGGACTTCAAGACAACAGGTACACTCAAGGGGCTTACTGCTACGCAGATGGACATCAAGTGTGACGGTCTTTCTTACGAAATTCTTGAAAAGGCACTCGCACAGGCAAAGGCTGGTCGCGAACACATCCTCTCTTGCATGATGGAAACGATGAGCGAACCCCGTGCTGAACTCAAGCCTCACGTTCCCCGCATCGAAGCATTCGATATTCCTAAGGAATTCATCGGCGCTGTTATCGGCCCTGGCGGTAAGATCATTCAGGGCATGCAGGAAGAAACTGGTGCTACAATCACTATCGAAGAAGCTGACGGCGTAGGTAAGATTCAGGTTAGCGGTCCTAACAAGGAAAGCATCGAAGCTGCAATCGCTAAGATTAAGGCTATCGTAGCAATCCCCGAAGTGGGTGAAGTTTACAATGCAAAGGTAGTGAGCATCATGCCCTACGGTTGCTTCGTAGAATTCATGGCTGGCAAGGAAGGTTTGCTCCACATCTCTGAAATCTCTTGGAAGCGCCTTGAAAGTGTTGAAGAAGCCGGACTTAAGGAAGGCGACAACATCACTGTGAAGCTCCTCGAAATCGACCAGAAGACAGGAAAGTTCCGCCTCTCACACCGTGTGCTCGAAGAAAAGCCCGAAGGTTGGGAAGAACGCCCCCGTCGTCCCCGTCGCGAAGCGGCAGATGGCGAACGTCGCCCCCGTCGTGAGAAGAGCGAATAATCCGCCCTCAATGAAAATAAAATAAGACCGTTTTACGGGTGCATCAACGTTGGTGCACCCGTTTTTTGTATGCTCCCCTTCCAAATATCACAAACTTTAGTGAGCGCACCCGCCATCGCTCTTATAAAATACCAATTTTTGGTGATTGCCACCCCTTTATTTTAGGCGTAATTTTGCATTCGATTTTCAACTGCAAAAACTATGACTCGCACGCGCACTTACGCCCTCCTTTTTCTGTTATTCATCAGCCTCCCTACGCTCCATGCCACAACGCATGAGGAAGATTTGCTCACGATAGAGGCACTCCTTGCCGACACGTTGCCTCACCATGACACCCGTTTGAGGGAAGCGGTGGTTGTAGGCACGGGGATAAAAGCCCCAGCGCAAGTGGCGCTCAATGCCGTCTCCCTTGACCTTCGTCCTTTGAAGGGCACCACAAAATCCATTGCCGACGCTCTCACAAAAGCCCCGGGCGTAAAGTTGCGTGAAGGGGGAGGTGTGGGTTCCGACTTACAGTTGATGATTGACGGATTTGGGAGCAAGCATGTTAAAATATTTGTCGACGGCGTTCCCCAAGAAGGCGTGGGAAGTTCGTTTGCCATCGGCAACATTCCCGCAGGATTCGCCGAGCGCATCGAGGTGTTTCGAGGCGTCGTCCCCGTAGGATTTGGCACGGATGCCCTCGGCGGAGTGGTAAATATCGTTACCGGAAAGCGCCCAAGGGGATGGCAACTCGACGCCTCGTATTCCTACGGTTCGTTTAACACACACCGCACGCACGCCGCCTTTTCTCATTCGCTCGGCAACGGATTTACCTATGAAATTACGGCGTATCAAAACTACTCCGACAACAATTACAAGGTGGATGTGCCTGTTGAGGATTTTGAAACGGGGCGCATCGACCGCTACAACTTGCAACGCTTGAAGCGCTTCCACGATACCTATCACAATGAGGCCGTTGCCGCAAAAATTGGGTGGGTTGGTCGCCCCTGGGCAGACCGCTTGATGCTCGGTTTGAGTTATGTGCAGGAGTATAAGGAGATTCAGACGGGCGTGCGCCAAGAAACGGTTTACGGCGAGAAACACCGCCACGGGCATTCCCTTATGCCTTCGTTGCAATGGCGGAAGCGCAACCTTTTTCTGGACCATCTTGACGCCTCGCTCACACTGAATTACAACAAGAACGAGCGTACTAATGTGGATACGGCACAGGTGAAGTACAACTGGCGAGGCGAAACAAAACCGCTCAACGCTCCTGGCGAGCAATCCCTACTCCATTCGCGCGCCGACAATCATAATTTAAGCGGCACGGCAAAGGTGGATTACACCATCCGACGCGCGCACACCTTCACCCTAAGCCACACCCTCAATGCCTTTGAGCGCTCCAACACTTCGTTGCTTGCAAAGGTGGAGCAGAAGGACGCGATTAAGAAGCGCACTACCAAACAAATTTCAGGTCTTTCCTATGTGTGGACTCCCTCACAGAAGTTGACGCTTTCGGCGTTCGGGAAGTTCTATTCCGTACGCGTGCAGGGTCCTGTCGCGGTAGATGTCAACGCCACGAGTTTCACAAAAGCCGAGCGCCGACATCAGCATTGGGGTTACGGTACAGCGGCGGCATACAACCTTCCCTTGAAAGGATTAAGCGTGAAAGCCTCCTACGAAAAAGCGTTGCGCTTGCCCACGATTGAGGAACTTTTTGGCGACGAAGACTTGGAGCAGGGCGCCATTGAGATTCGCCCAGAATTAAGTCATAATGCCAACCTCTCATTTATATATAATGTGCGACAGAAGCGCCACGATTTGTTTGCCGAACTGGGTTTCATCGTCCGCGATACGCGCGACTACATCCAGCGCAACATTATTTCGCTCTCGGGTGGGAAGCAGGCGGCTTCGTATGTGAATTATGGGAAAGTCATGACCAAGGGGATGAACCTCTCTCTGCGCTACCAATACTCAAACCTACTGAACATCGGCGGACACTTCACACAGATGGACGCACGCGACAATATGCGCACTATGATGGGCACCTCGGCGGCAAACTTACTCTACAAGGACCGCATCCCCAACTTGCCCTACCAATTTGCAGACTTCGACGCGACTGTGCATTGGCAGAACTTCTGCGGCAAAGGCAATAAGTTGTCGCTGACCTACGAAGCGCAATACACACACGCCTTTAGTTATTACGCCTCTCGCATTGGCGCCAACAATTATGCCTACATCGTGCCGACACAATGGGCGCACCACGCCACGCTCTCCCTTGCGCTCCGCGATGGGCGCTACAACCTGGCGCTGGAATGCCGCAACCTCACCGATGCACGCCTTTACGACAACTTTAGTCTGCAGAAACCTGGGCGCGCGGTCTATGCAAAACTGCGCATCTTCCTGCAAGGCAAAAAGTAGTGGGACGCCATCAAAACTATGTCGGACTTAATTAAAATTATCTCGGACATAAATTAAAATATGTCCGAGATCGTTTTCAGCAACTCCCTTCTATTTTTCAGCACCTCGGGAAGCATAAATTTTACTTCCCATATTCTACCCTCTAACACCCACTAAACCGAAAGACTTATGCACCTACTTTTTCTGAAATCCCTTACGGCAACCGCCCTCCTGCTTGCCGTCACCATTTCTTGCACAGACGACCTTCCTACGCCTCAACCTCCGTTCCCCGATTCCAACCCCAATGCGCCTCAAAGCGCCTATGTCATTGCGGCAACGGTAACAGGCTCTAACGGTTCGGTGCCCGTGTTGCTCACCGCTCAATCGCTTGACGAAGGGCGCGTTTCTGCCCTCGGCAACGGACTTGTAAACGACGGTGCTTCGCAATGGATTTTCCACTCCAACCGCTATCTTTACGCCCTGAACTACAACCAGGGCAACAATGCCACTACCCGTTCGTACATACTCAATGATTGGGGACAAATTGAGGCACGCCCTGCGGAATATTCCACGCGTCGTTACACCACTCACGGCACCTTTGGGCGCTACGTCATGGCGTTTGCCACGGGCGACGGACCTACGGCGATGAACGACGAGAATGGGTACACGCCCAAGGCGTTCTTGGTGACGTATCTCGACACCGAGCGCGAGACTTACACCACTAACGACACCGAGAATACCGCTTATATTTCCGAAAACTTCTTGGGCAATGGCGAATATGTCACTTTGGCAGGAATAGAAGCGCGCGACGGCAAATTATTCACCGCTGCGGTGCCCATGGGGCTTAGCCAGTATGGCACAAAGCGCGAGGGCGGAAAGTTTGTAAAGTATCCCGACCTCGTGAAGACCGAGGCAGGCGGCACCAATTCGAGTGCGTACAAAAAAGATGAGTTGCAGTGGACACAATACCCCGATGAATGTTGGGTAGCCATCTTTGCTGATGAACACTTGCTGACCAAGAAACTCATTAAAGACGAACGCATCAGCTATGCCTGCGGACGCAACAAATCGCGTTACTATCAAATGATTTGGCGTGCCGAGAACGGTGATATTTATGTATTCTCGCCCTCCTACGCCAAGACAATGGCGGACGCACGTCAGCGTACCTCGCTCCCAGCTGGTGTTGTGCGCATCAAGAATGGCACGGAGGAATTCGACTCCGACTACTATGTCAACCTCGAAGCCCTCTCGGGCGGAAAATCCTTCATGAACAGTTGGCACGCAGGGGGAAATAATTTCCTCTTGTTGATGTACGACCGCCCGTTTAGCGAAACGGGTTTCACGGCAAACCAAATGGCGATTTTTAATGCCGACGCTCAAACACTTACGTATGTAACCGGACTACCTGCGCCCGAAGAAATTACCAGTTTCGGCACGACAACGTACCTTGAAAACGACAAAATTTACATCACCATTACCACCGCAACGGGTTACCCTGCGGTATATGCGATTGATAGTAACACCGCGGTTGCCACAAAGGGTTTGAAAGTCGAAGCTACCAATATTAACGGAGTAGGACGCCTGGAAGTTTCAAGGTAATCCGACCTGCTTCCACCACCTTCCTAAACCACAACACAACCCTCTGATTATGCCTTCTCAAAGACAGATAAAAAAACTTTTTAAGCAGGTACACCTCTACCTCTCCCTGCCCTTCGGCATCGTGATTACGCTCATCTGCTTCAGCGGTGCGATGTTGGCGTTGGAGAAAGACGTTGCGCCAAGCGCGCAACGCCACCTGCTCTACGTAGCGCCGACTTCCGAAGCACGCCTTCCGCTTGATGTATTGGTAAAACAAGTACAATCTACATTGTCCGAGGATGTCAAAATCACAGGCGCCACCGTCTTTGCCGACTCCCTGCGCTCCTACCAATTCTCCCTCTCAAAGCCCCATAAGGCAAGCACGTATGTGAATCCCTATACGGGCGAAGTGTTGGGCAGTCCGCAGCGCGCACCCTTCTTCGCCACTATGTTCAAACTGCACCGCTGGTTGCTCGGACCTGCTCGGGCAGCCGACGGCAGCATCGGTTGGGGCAAACTCCTTGTCGGCACCAGCACGCTCCTTTTTCTGCTGATTCTCATCACGGGGCTCATCCTGTGGTGGCCAAAGTCCACCCGTGCCCTCCGTGCCAGCATGAAGATTCCCGTACGTCGCGGACTGCGCCCCTTCCTTCACGGTCTGCATCTCTCGGGTGGCGCATTCACGTTCGCCCTCCTGCTACTCATGGCGGCAACAGGGTTGACGTGGTCGTTCAAATGGTATAAAGACGGGTTCTACGCCCTTTTCGGAGCAGCACCTGCCACATCCTCTGCCCACACCGCGCCTTCAGCAGAAAAGGGTGGGAAAGGTTCGCGACAGAAAGGCAAGGATTTCGCATGGCAACAGGGCTTGGAGCAGGTAAAGCAGGCTGCCCACGATTTCCAGCAGATTACCATGAAACCCTGTAGTGCTTCGGTGAAAAAGGATGCGTGGGGCAATGCACGTGCCGCCGACCAATACACATTAGATGCCTCGGGAGGAATTACAGAGGTGGTTCCCTACGAAGCCACTCCCTATAATCGCAAATTAAGTGGATGGATTTTCACCCTCCACACCGGTTCCTTCGCAGGAGCATGGGGACGGTGGTTGTGGATGCTCGTCTCCTTGATCGGCGCCACCCTTCCCTTAACAGGTTATTACCTCTGGTGGAAGCGCTGTTTTAAGCACCCAAAGAAAACCCATACCTATGGGCACAAGATATAGAAAGGTGGGGCAAAAGTTCACTACGAACCTTTGCCCCACCGCTTTATTTTTCGCTAAAAACTTTGTCGCTAAAAATGTCGCTAAGAATTTAGTCGCGACACACGGTTTTCTCTTCAATTACGAAACTTTCTTCCTGTGGAGTTTCTCCATCCTGCTTTACTTCTTCGTAATCACCACCATTTTGACCACTCAAGAAGAGGTAAATGACTACCATCATGACGTACGAGAAGGCTGTAGCTGGGATTACACCCACCAAGCAACAGAAGACACCCAAGATGATAACAATCACAGAGACAAAGTAAAGCGCGATGAGGATTCCTACATTTCCTTTCGTAGCATTCCAACTACGCTCAATGGCTTCGCCCACACTAATATTGGGGTTGTCGATAACGTAAATGGGAGCTATAAACAAGCGGGGAGCTATAAAGATGAAAGGAATGAAGCAACAGAGCAGAGCGGCGTAACTTGCGATTGCGACGATGGCTGATGTAACAATAACTCGAAGGAGGGTTGAGGTAGTCAACTCGATATCTACATTTTTAGCAATGCTCAACACCTTTTTGAAGAAGAAGGCAAGCATTACCAATTGAACCACACCAGGCACCAATAAGGTATAAAGATAATAGATTGTTGCACCATTCATCATCCATTCCAAATTTGCGTCAGGATTATTCCCTGTAGGAGGTTGACAAGGAGCTATAAGAGTAAGCGCCCCAACAAGGAGCATCATTCCAAAATAGAAAAGAGTCAGTTTCTCCCAATTCTCCTTAAAAATTTCCCATGATTTATTTAGCACAGGGGATACATCAAAATTGTTGTTCATAATAAAAGAGTATTAATTATAGCTATTCGTTGCAACAAAATTAGTATTTATTTCCGAATCACACCACGCTATTGGTAAAAAATAAGAGTCTGCACACGCATGCGGCAGACTCTTATTTAAAGGGAACTTACTTTTCAACTTCGCCCCAATTGTTAGCCTCGGGCTGGCTTTCTTGGATGTACAACCAAAGAAGGTAGAGCGAACCGAGGAAGGGGATGATCGTCCAAAGGAGGTTCCAACCGCTCTTACCTACATCGTGAAGACGACGAACAGCAACTGCCCAACTAGGCAAGATTAAAAGGAAACCGAGGAACTGAACAAAGGGGATCCATAATACGATGAAGCTGAACAATGAGAACCACCAGAATTCAGAACGTGTAGCGCGACCGCTGAATGTTACGTACTTGCTGAAGCAAGTCTTAATTGATTGACCGAAAGTCATAGTAATAATGTGTTTAGTTATTAACAGAGGGTTTGTTTCGCCACAAGCAGGAACCCTCATGTACCCCGCCTTGCAGCAATTTTATTTTTCAGATATTTCCTCCCCACACGTTGCGCACCACGCCCCACATGCAGAGCAGCAGGATTACCGCAAGCACCACGCGAGAGGAAGTTGCCCAAGCATAAACCCTTGAGCGCGCTACCCTTTCGGAACAACTGCCCAACAACCATACGCTCAAGTAGGGCAAGAGTAACCACAGCGCCGGGTTGTAGCGCCACGCCGAGAGCAGATTTCCGTGTAAGAAAGCATGAACCGCACGCTGCAATCCGCACAAAGGACATTGCCACCCCGTGATTTGATACATAGGACACTTTAACCACCACGACTCACTCCCTGGAGCACCCAAGTAGAGCATTGCCAAAACGGCAAGCACCAGCACAAGAAAAAAGAGGCGCGTAAAGGTCATGCGTATTCAAAGTTGGGAATAATTCAGTCGTGCAAATTTAGTATAATGTGAACACATTTTAACGAATAACGGCAACTTTTTTGAGTACCAGCGCCATATTTTTTATACATTGCCACTTAGCAAAAACTCATTGGGAGTTAATTTGAACGAACTCGGAGTTAGTTGAAATTAAATGGGAGTTTGTTTTCACCAAGTCGGTTACTACGTTCCCATAACCGTTTTCTAAATTCAAAAGCAACGTGGAGGTTTCCACAATGATGTGAGAAACCTCCACGTTGTCACGTTTTTCAGAATATTGCTTCTATATAACAAACTCATAAACAGTTGAAATACAGATGTTTGAAAAATTGTTATTTTTGCTCTCATTTTGGGGGCGCCAATTCAATACTTCTATATAACAAATGCTTGTTTCAGGGGAGAAAACTCTATTGATTGATAATTTGTCTCACGCAGACGGCGCAAAGGGCGCAGAAATTTATTTGCACACGGAACTGAAAGTCGCTGTCCGAACTTGTGAGGGGAAAGCAATGCACTGAATGACACAGAATTTTGCTCCGCAGGTTTCTGCGAAAATCTGCGCCGTCTGCGTGAAACAATCCCGCTCCGCATGGTCCTGTGTATTCCGTGTATTCCTGTGTGAAACCACCTCACGCAGACTACGCAGAACTACACAGACGCTTTGCGAAACTTTGCGCCTTTGCGTGAGACAACTACACTCCGCAAGGCATTTGTGTAAATTAGTGCCCATTAGTGGCTAAAAAACATACGCGCAGATACGTGAAGATACGTGGAGACTTTTCTGTGTATTCCGTGGATTGCTTTCCCCTCACAAGTTCGGACAGCGACTTTCAGTTCTGTGTGAAATTACTCACGCAAAGGCGCAAAGGGCGCAAAGCATAATGCTCTTTTGTTGTTCTATATAACATTTTTAACAGTTGAAATACAGACGTCTGGAGAATTGTTATTTTTACTCTCATTTTGGGGACCTCAATTCAATACTTCTGTCAAACACAAAATTCTGTGTCATTCTGTGCATTGCTTTCCCCTCACAAATTCGGACAGCGACTTTCAGTTCTGTGTGCAAATTTTTCGCTATTCTGTGCGAGCGGCTGTCACGTATAAAAAATCAAAAAAAGTGAGATTTCTAACTCGCTTGGGGGGCATTTGGATTTCACGGAAATATGTTGTATATTTGTATAGAGAAAAGGAGATACTCCCACAGCGGGGGTATCTCCTTCATTTTTGTCCGATTTTTTGGATAAAAAAGGGTAAAATTACTCGGCACATGCGAAAAAATATGTGCCGAATAATTTAAAATATATGCCGAATAATTTAAAATATATGCCGAATAATTTTTCTTACATCCCTTGTAGTTTTGCTCTCCAAACTTTTTTTGTTCCGAATGGCTGAAAGTGTGGTCAATTCCTCTCGTTAAAATCTTCAAAAAAATCAAATAACACGCAAATTCCTTCTTCCGGTTTTGTCAATATTTTTTACCTTTTCGAGTCTCTACGCCCCACAAGGTAGAAACCCCCTCCAACCTCCCCCTAAAGGGTGAGGCTTTCCTCGCGGGACTTTCTTTAGTGAGGAGTGAGGAGTGAGTAATACCATGCGGGACCTATAGCGAACGTAGAGACGTCATATTATGGCGTCTCGGTAGCATGTGGGATATTCGCTTGGCATGTAGGGACGCACGGCTCGTGCGTCCGCATTAATGGGGATTTTCCGCGAGTGCCCAATCGTAACCTCGTATATATTAAGGACGCACGAGCCGTGCGTCCCTACAGGTCAAGTGAATTTCCCGCATGGTTCACTACTACCTACTACTTCGTTCCCCTCCGCAAACTCGTCTACTAAAAACTTTTATTACTTCTATATAACAAACGCTTATTTCAGGAGAGAATACAAAAACAACGTGGAGGTTTCCACAATGATGTGAGAAACCTCCACGTTGTCACGTTTATTTCAGAACACCCCGATTGTAGGTGTCACTTGCTTACTCAAAAAACTGGCGCCAATCGTCCTTCTTACCTTTCTTCTTGGGGCGCTCTGGTGCGGGAGAGGCAGTTTGCTTCTTACCCTTCTTCTGCTTCTTCTCGAAATTATTGACCTGCGGTGCAGGTCTACCCTCGCGGCGCGCAGCACGGGCCTCGCGGATAATCTCTCGGCGATTGGGGCGCGCGGGTTCGTCGGTGCGACGGTTGGCTTTGTCACGCTTCACCTCATCGGGCGTGCGCTCGGCGCTATCCACCACTACGGGGCGGTCGCCCACCTTGGCGTTGCGCATCTTCTTGAGCACGATGTCGCCGAAACGCTCGGGCACTTCAAAGAAGGAGCAACTGGCGGTAAGGTCGATGCGTCCGATTTCCACACCCTTGACATAGCGACTCACAAGATTGATGATTTCACGCGCATAGAAGTTATCGCGCTTCCCGAAATTGATGAAGAGACGCACGTATCCGTCTTCCGCCTTGCGAGGTCCCTTTTCGCGCGAACGCGCTGGGCGTTGTTTGCCCTCGGTTGCCTTTTGCTTCTCCGCCTTTTCGGAGGGTTGCTCAATCACGGGGGCATTCTTGTAATACGCCAAGAAATGGCCGAACGACTGACTCACAAGGCGCTTAATGACGTCCTCCTTGGAGAGCCAATCTAACTTGCGGAACACCTCGGGAAGGAAGGGCGCAATCTGATTTTCATCTACCTCAACGTGCTCTAACTGATCGATGACGCGGTAAAGTTGTTTCGCGCAAATCTCTTGGGGATCGGGAAGCGTGCCACGCTCAAACTTCTTCTGAATGACGTCTTCGATGACGCGCACTTTATGACGCTCACGCAGGTGAATAATAGCGATGCTCGTACCGCGCTTACCGGCGCGACCCGTACGGCCGGAGCGGTGCGTATAGTTCTCAACATCGTCGGGCAATCCGTAATTGATGACATGAGTCAACTCTTCCACATCAAGACCACGGGCTGCGACGTCCGTAGCTACGAGTAATTGCGTACGGCGTTGGCGGAATTTCTGCATGGTCAAGTCACGCTGGGCCTGCGAAAGTTCTCCGTGGAGCGCCTCTGCGTTATAACCGTCGCGAATCAACCAATCCGCCACCTCCTGTGTCTCCATGCGGGTGCGGCAAAAGACGATGCCGTAAATCTTGGGGTAATAATCGACCACGCGTTTGAGGGCAAGATACTTGTCCTTGGCATGCACGAGATAATAAATGTGATTGACATTCTCCGCTCCCTCATTGCGACTACCGACTACGATTTCCTTGTGGTCGTGCAAGTAATTGCGGGCGATGCGTTCGATTTCCTTGCCCATCGTTGCCGAGAAAAGGAGGGTGTTACGCTCCTTGGGAACACCCGCAAGGATGGTGTCAATACTTTCCGTAAATCCCATGTTCAGCATTTCGTCTGCCTCGTCAAGGATGACGTTTTCCACACGATCCAAACGCGCTACGCCACGCTCCATAAGGTCGATCAAGCGACCGGGAGTAGCCACAATAACCTGCGCCCCTTTCTTGAGCGCACGGATTTGACTTTCGATGCTACTGCCTCCGTAAACGGCTTGCACGTGAAGTCCTTCAAGGTAGCGCGCATAGTCCTTCAGGTCGTCGGCAATCTGAAGGCAGAGTTCGCGGGTGGGACTCAAGATGACGGCTTGGGTAGCCTTGCTCGACGTATCTACTTTCTGCAGGATGGGCAAACCGAAAGCCGCCGTTTTACCCGTACCTGTTTGCGCGAGGGCAATAACATCGTTGCCCACACCGAGAAGGTAGGGGATCACTTCTTCTTGTACGGGCATCGGATGCTCGTAACCTAATTCGCTAATGGCGCGGCGAATTTCTTCGCAGACGCCTAATTCTTCAAATGTTTTCATAAGATATAAATATCCAATAAAATACTCTGACACAGATACGTGGCAAGCATACGAATTGTTTTTGGAGAACACGAATCTCACGAATTTCACGAATCGAAAGTCACAAAAGCAATCTCTTTGCTCATCGCTTACGAATTTCACGAATTGAAGTATGCATTCTCCAAGGGAAAACGAATTGTAACAGTCCGCACGGCATTCGTGTTATTCGCCTGCGATAAGCAAAGTTTGTCCACACGGGCATTGACTTGCGCGACCTGCGGTTCGTGTTATTCGTGAAATTCGTGTTCTCTTAAAAATTAGGTGTAATGACTGAGTTCACTCAAAGTATCAGCACCTTTGCAGAATGCATTTACATTTTATCGGACAGTAAAACTTCATTATACGTGTTGCAAAGGTAGTATAAAACCCTGACACTTTGTAAGAATGAAAAAAATATCCTACCTTTGTAGGATTAACTTTTAAGGATTATGGAACTATTGTTGCACTTCACTTGGCAACAGCGCCTGTTGCCCCTCGAACCGTTACTCACGACGGACGGTCGCCGAGTGGAGGTTATCGACCCGGGATTGCACAACACGAATGCCGGACCTGACTTCTTCAATGCCAAAGTGCGCATCGACGATACGCTTTGGGTGGGCAACGTGGAGATCCACGAGTGCAGTTCGGATTGGTACAAGCACCACCATGAGGCGGACGGTGCCAACTACGGCAATGTGATTCTTCACGTCGTGGGCGAGGCGGATTGTGCCGTGAGCGTTGCGGGCGAGGAGGTGCCACAAGTGGTCATCCCCGTGCCGAAGGCGATTGCCGACAACTACGACACGCTGATGCGAGAGGAGCATTTTCCGCCCTGTTACCGAGTCATCCCCCAGCTTTCCTCAATCGACAAGAGCAGTTGGCTTTCGGCGCTCACCATTGAGCGACTTCAGGAAAAGACGGAGCGCATTGAGGGTTACTTGAAGGAAAGTTGCTTCGACTGGGAGCAGACGTTCTTCATCGCCTTGGCGCGCAACTTTGGGTTCGGAGTAAATGCCGAGGTGTTTGAACTCTGGGCGAAAAATCTGCCCCTCAAAGTGGTGGGAAAACATCGCGATGATGCGTTCCAAATTGAGGCTTTGTTTTACGGGCAAGCGGGTTTGTTGGACGAAAGTCTGATTAAGGAGGAGCGCCGTGACGCACACGTTGAACGCCTCCGCAAGGAGTATGCCTTCCTCCGTCATAAGTTCGGCCTCTCGCCCATCAACGGGTCACAATGGAAGTTGCTCCGCATGCGCCCCCAGAATTTCCCCCACGTGCGTCTCGCCCAGTTGCTCCACCTCTACCAATCGAAGTGCATCAATTTCTCACAACTGCTCGCCGCACAGGGACAGGAGGCACTCATGGCACTTCTTGAGGCACACACCGAGGGTTACTGGCAAACGCATTACACCTTTGGCGCCGCACACGAGACACCCTCCGAAAAGCATCTGCAACGCAGTTCGCTCCAACTCTTGCTCATCAACACGGTGGCGCCGCTGCTCTTCTGCTATGGCAAGTACCACAACGAGGAAGCGCTTTGCGAACGCGCCGTTGACTTGCTTGACGAACTGAAAGCGGAAAGCAATTTCATCACCCGCGCTTGGGGCGAAGTTGGGTTGAAAGCCCAAAGTGCCGCCCAAAGTCAGGCGCTCATCCAACTCAAGCGCAACTATTGCGACCGCAAAGATTGCCTGCGTTGTCGGTTTGGAAGGTATTATCTAAAGAATAGTAGACAAGTAGACGAGAACTAGTCAGTAGACAAGTTAACAAGGTACAAGTAGACGAGAAGGTCACTGAAGTAAACGCTAGATAACACCCGCAAGGTCTTTCTCCTTTAATCCTGCTTCGCAGTCTTTACCTCCTTTCTAAATTTTTAAATTGCTGTCCGGTAAAATTTATCTCTTAATTTTAGAGAACACGAATTGCACGAATAACACGAATCCTTGCGGGGTGTCACCTTGCTTATCGCATACGAATTGCACGAATACCCTCCGGATAATAAAAAAGTGTTATTGACTTGCGCATCCTTCGGTTCGCGTTATAAAACGTCCCGCATGGATATTCGTGTTATTCGAATGCGATTAGCAAAAAAAATATCCCGCACGGATATTCGTGATATTCGTGATATTCGTGTTCTCTTAAACATAGAAATTCTCATTTTCTTTCGGTTGAATATCTATAAGGGGGGGTGTATGAGTACAACGATCTATCAGACAACGAGTTATCTGTATTTACCGGACAGAAATAAAATTTTTACATTTATAAAATATGTCTTACTCCATCACGCTTAAGGTGCGCGACTACGAATGCGACCTTCAGGGCATTGTCAATAATGCCAATTATCAGCACTATTTGGAACATGCGCGCCACGAATTTCTGCGCTCTTACAACGTCTCGTTTGCCGACCTTCACAATCGCGGAATTGATGCCGTGGTAGCGAGAATCACGATGGCGTTTAAGACTCCCCTGACTTCGGGAGATAGTTTCCGTTGCACGGTTGACGTGAAGAAGGACGGCATTAAGTATGTCTTCACGCAAAACATCTATCGTGCGAGCGATGAGAAGTTGGTGTTGAAGGCCACCGTAGACACCGTTTGCCTCATTAACGGCAGGTTGAAGGAATGTCAGGAACTGGACGACATTTTCTTCGGTCCTTATTCTGAATATGCCCCTGCTGAAAAGTAAAAGTCTTCTGCTCTATGGAAGAACATCTTCTTACCCTTGCCCTCACTCGCATTCGCGGACTTTCGCAACCCATGGCGCTTGCCCTGTATAAGGAATTGGGGAGCGCAAAGGCGGTCTTTGACCTTCTAAACAATAAAGAAGGTATTCCTCAACAGATACCTCCCAAAATCATCGGCATGCTCCGCGATGGATATGCCGATGCGCTGAAGCGTGCTCAAGAGGAGGTGAAATTTTGTGAGAAAGGCAACATCCGTATCCTTGCCCTCAACGATGAGGACTACCCTGCCCGACTCAAGGAAACAGTTGACCCTCCCCTCGCCCTCTTCTTCCTCGGAAACGCAAATCTTAACGCTCCGCGCATCATTTCAATTGTCGGTACGCGTAAAATTACTGAATATGGGAAGTCCATTTGTCAAAATTTCTTACCCGAATTAAAACGTACCAACCCTGACACACTGATAGTTAGCGGTCTTGCATACGGCGTAGATATTCACGCACACCGCGCTTCTTTGGAATCAAACCTACCGACGGTAGGAATTTTGGCACACGGATTGGATATGATTTACCCTTCGCTCCACCGTGACACCGCAAGAAAGATGTTGGCGCAAGGCGGATTGCTTACGGAATACTTTTCAGGCACTAAACCCGACAAGGGAAACTTCGTACGCCGCAACCGCATCGTGGCGGGAATGGCGGAAGCAACTGTTGTCGTAGAAAGTGCCGACCGTGGGGGTGCACTTATCACGGCAAATATTGCACGCGACTATGACCGCGAGGTTTTTGCCTTCCCCGGACGCATCAACGACCAATACTCGGCGGGGTGCAACAAACTCATTGCGGAGCAAAAGGCAGCACTGATTACTTGTGCCAAGGATATGACCATGGCACTCAATTGGCCAGATACGTCTTCGGCACAACAACCGCGCGAACTCTCACTTTTCCCTGAATTCACCGATGAAGAGGCGCGCATTTGCTTGGCGCTGAAGGGGAGCATGGAGGGTATTCACATCAATAAGTTGGTCGTTGACCTCAATATCCCTGTGGGGCAACTCACCGCCATGCTCTTTGAATTGGAGATGAAGGGCGTGGTAAAACCGCTCATAGGGGGACGCTACAAACTCTTGGATTTTTAAGAACTCCATAATCTTGGGTGGGATTATGTGTAATTCACTTTCCCATTTAAACATTCCTTGCTAATTTTGTCGGCGCAAAAAAAGAAGTATTTTAGCCATAGAAACCCTATAAACTATGACAGAATTTCATTACGACGTACTCGTTGTTGGTGCAGGCCATGCCGGGTGTGAAGCAGCACATGCTGCAGCGCGCATGGGGGCAAAGACGTGTCTCATCACGATGGACATGAACAAGATTGCCCAGATGAGTTGCAACCCTGCCATTGGTGGGATTGCAAAGGGGCAGATTGTGCGCGAGATTGATGCCCTCGGCGGAAAAACGGGTGAAGTCACCGACGCTGCGGCGATCCAATTCCGGATTCTGAACCGCTCTAAAGGTCCTGCAATGTGGAGCCCGCGTGCACAGTGCGACCGCCAACGCTTTATTTTGGAGTGGCGCAAGATTTTGGAGAACACCGAAAATCTTCATATCTGGCAAGACGAAGCAGCCGAACTCATCGTTGAAAACGGCAAACTTTGCGGTCTTGAAACTATCTGGGGCGCGCGCTTCTATGCGCCGACGGTGGTGATTACGGCGGGAACTTTTCTCAACGGACTCATGCACATCGGACGCAAACAGGTAGAGGGCGGTCGTTGCTCCGAACCTGCGGCAAAACTTTTGACCGATTCCATCGTGGAATTAGGCATTGAGGTGGACCGCATGAAGACGGGGACGCCCGTACGTATCGACAAGCGCACGGTGCATCTTGAAGAGATGGAAGAACAACCTGGAGAAAATGACTACCATCGCTTTAGTTACATTTCACCCCACCGCCAGTTGCCACAACTCCCCTGTTGGACCTGCGAAACCAATGCTGAAGTACACGAAATCCTGCGTTCGGGACTCGAAGATTCTCCCCTTTACAACGGACAAATCCAAAGTATCGGACCCCGTTACTGCCCCTCCGTAGAAACCAAGATTGTCACCTTCCCCGACCGCGACAAGCATCCCCTCTTTCTCGAACCCGAAGGTTTAGAAACCAACGAACTTTACTTGAATGGGTTCTCCTCAAGCCTTCCTATGGATGTGCAAATCGAAGCATTGAGAAAGATGCCCTGCTTCCGCGATGCCGTAGTTTACCGTCCTGGGTACGCCATTGAATACGACTTTTTCCAACCCACACAGCTGAAACACTCGTTGGAATCGAAGAAAATGGAAGGACTCTTCTTCGCAGGACAAGTAAATGGTACGACGGGTTATGAAGAAGCAGCCGCTCAAGGTATTATTGCTGGGATCAACGCAGCACTTAAAGTAAAGGGCGAAGAACCCCTTGTGCTCCACCGCGACGAAGCTTATATTGGCGTACTCATCGATGATTTGGTCACAAAGGGCGTTGACGAACCCTACCGCATGTTTACCTCACGCGCAGAATACCGTATATTATTGCGCCAAGATAATGCCGATATTCGCCTCACACCTTACGCACAAAAGTACGGACTTTGTAGCGAAGAGCGCCACCGTCGTTTTGAGTACAAAAAGAAAAAGATTGCCGAAATCATCGATTACTCCAAGAATTTTTCCATCAAGGCTGAGCGCATAAATCCCTACTTGGAATCAAAAGGCACCGCCCCCTTACGCGGCGGATGTAAGTTATTTGACCTCCTAAATCGCCCACAGATTACCCTACTCGACTTGGTAGGTGAAGTGAAAGCCTTTGGCGAATTCCTCGAACGCATCGAAGAAATTGATCGTGACGAGATCATTGAAGCTGCAGAAATAGAAATTAAATACCACGGGTATATTTCTCGTGAACGTGCTTTGGCTGACAAGATGCAACGCTTGGAAAATATCAAAATTCGCGGTCATTTCGTGTATCATGAGATTACCCAACTCTCTACCGAGGCACGTCAGAAACTCACCGCCATTGATCCCGAAACCCTCGCCCAAGCCGGACGCATCCCTGGCGTTTCTCCCAACGATATTTCCGTATTGCTCGTACTGCTCGGCAGATAATATTTCACACAACAGAAAAATGTTCCACGTGGAACAATTTAAAACAAAACATTCCGTTTTCAACTTGTTATGAATACTCAACTTTTACTTGACAACCTCCGTAACGTCCCCGACTTCCCTATTCCTGGAATTCAGTTTAAGGATGTATCTACTTTGTTTAAGAACCCTGCCTGCATCAACGAGATGCTTGACGAGTTAGTGCGCTTGTACCAAGACAAAGGTATCACAAAAGTAGTGGGTATTGAGTCGCGCGGTTTTGTGATGGGCGCAATTCTTGCAGCACGCTTGAACTGTGGTTTTGTGATGTGCCGCAAGCCTGGCAAACTTCCTGCTGAAACGATTAAGGAAAGTTATGGCAAGGAATATGGCACGGACACTATTGAAATTCATACCGACGCCATCGAACCTGGCGACGTTGTGCTCATCCACGACGACCTTCTCGCTACAGGCGGTTCGATGCTCGCAGCATACAATTTGGTAAGCAAGTTCGCCCCCAAGGACATTTACATCAACTGCCTCGTAGAACTCAAAATCGAAGGTCTCGAAGGCCGCAAATTCTTGGGCGAAGATAAAAAAGTAGATACCCTCCTCGTTATCGAAGACTAATGAACGACTACCTTGAAGGAATCATTCGCAACTTGCCCGACTTGCCGGGGTGCTATCAGTACCTCGACGAGTCGGGCACGGTGATTTATGTCGGCAAGGCAAAGAACCTGAAGCGACGCGTAAGTTCGTACTTTAACCGCGAACACGACTCTCTAAAAACGCAGATGTTGGTAAAGAAAATTCGCGACATCCGTTACATCGTGGTGAAGACTAACGAGGAATCCCTGCTGCTTGAAAACAACCTTATCAAGAAGTATAAGCCGCGTTACAATGTCCTGCTCAAGGATGACAAAACCTACCCCTCTATCGCCGTAACAAAGGAAGAATTTCCGCGTATCTTTTCAACACGCAACCGCAATTTGCCCCACTGCCAGTACTTCGGTCCCTACTCTCACGTGCCCACGATGCACGCCTTATTAGACCTTTGTCGGCAACTCTACCGCCCGCGCACTTGTCGCCAACCCATGACGCAGGAAGGTATAGAAAGCGGGCGCTATAAGGTCTGCCTGGAGTACCACATCAAGCGTTGCGGCGGATGTTGCATAGGCAAGGAAACGCGCGAGGCATATCGTGAAAACATAGAGGCGTGTAAGGAAATTTTGAAGGGAAATACGGCGGACTTGCAACGGCAGTTGCGCGCGAAAATGCTTTCCCTTGCTGAAGAACTCCGCTTTGAGGAGGCACAAGTAATTAAGGAGCAGTACGACCTCATTGACGGCTACCGCGCCAAGAGTGAGGTGGTGAGCAACACGCTTCATAACATTGACGTCTTCGCCATTGAGACCGACGAGAAGGAGGCTTACATCAATTACCTGCACGTTGTCAACGGCGCCATTACGCAAGCCTTCACCTTTGAGTATGCCAAGCGTTTGGACGAAACGGATGAAGAACTTCTGGCTTTAGGTATTGTAGAAATGCGCACCAAGTATGAGAGTCGTTCACGGGAGATTATCGTGCCTTTCACGGTAGACCTTCCCGAAGATTACGCCACGCAAACCATACCCCAGAAGGGCGACAAGAAGAAACTCCTGGAACTGTCACGCCTCAACGTGAAGCAATATAAATTCGACCGCTTGAAGCAGGCAGAGAAGCTCAACCCCGAACAGAAGCAAGTGCGCCTGATGAAAGAAATACAGGAGCAATTAGGGCTTCCCAAATTGCCGATGCGCATCGAACTCTTTGACAACTCCAACCTCCAGGGCACGGATGCCGTAGCCGCTTGTGTGGTGTTTGAGAAGTTGAAACCCGCCAAGAAGGACTACCGCCGCTACATCATTAAGACCGTCTGCGGACCCGACGACTATGCCTCAATGAAGGAAGTCGTGCGCCGCCGCTATACCCGCCTGAAGGAAGAAGGCGCTCCCCTACCCGACCTCGTCATAGCCGACGGCGGAGTGGGACAGATGGAAGTCATTCGTCAGGTGGTGGAAGATGAGTTAAACCTCTCCATCCCTATTGCCGGACTCGCCAAAAACGAGCGCCACCGAACGCGCGAATTGCTCTACGGATTTCCTCCTGCACACGTTGGATTGGACCCCACATCACAACTCTTCCGCACGCTATCAGCGATGCAAGAAGAAGTGCACCGCTTCGCCATCACCTTCCACCGTGAGAAGCGCTCGAAGCGTCAAGTAGCCTCAGCGCTTGACAGCATTCCAGGCATTGGCCCCAAGACGAAGCAGACGCTGCTCAAGGAGTTTGGTTCGGTGAAACGCATTAAGGAAGCTTCGCTTGAACAAGTGCAAGCACTGCTCGGCGAGAAGAACGGCATGAAAATCTTCAAGGCACTTCATGCTGAAACACCCGACACTGACACAACTACATAATCTGCACAAATCTTGGCGTTTTGTGCTATAAATTTCTAAACCACACCAGCGAAAATGTCAATATTTTTCGCACAAAAATTCACACATCTCACTCATTATGAGAATACTAATACAACGCGCAAGCGAAGCATCGGTTACCATAAATTCCGTTGTAAAGAGTAAGATTGGGAGCGGACTGTTAATTCTGCTTGGAATAGAACCCTCCGACACGCCCGAAGATGCCGACTGGCTCTGCAAGAAAGTTGCTGCTCTACGTATCTTTGACGACGAAGCGGGCGTGATGAACAAGAGCATTGTGGATGTTGATGGCGAAGCCCTCGTCGTGAGTCAGTTCACCCTCATGGCGAGCACCAAGAAGGGCAACCGTCCGAGCTACATCCGTGCCGCCCGCCCCGACATTGCCATTCCGCTTTACGAATATTTCTGCACAACACTCTCTACCCTTATCGGCAAGGAAGTGGGTACAGGAGAATTTGGTGCCGACATGAAGGTCGCTCTCATTAACGATGGTCCCGTCACCATCTGGATGGACACGAACAATAAGGAGTAGTTTTAGTAGACAAACTTACGAGATTCAAGTAGGTAATAAAGGAAATAATAAAGGAAATAATATAGGTGTTACTAGCGTGACCTTTGGTTGTCCACGAAAACACGTTTGTTTTAGGCAATAATATAGCAGTTGACCCAAATATAGTTTTAAAAAACTTACGTCAGAGGATTTAACCATCCGAAATGCCCCCGTAGGAGGGCACACTTGCCTAACCGCGGGTGAGCAGGGCGAACCTGCGGTGGTACTATACGAACGAATAAATCTATCGGTCCCCGTAGGAGGACCC
>JBGVPF010000005.1:0-275075 GCA_045126825.1 Alloprevotella sp. | reverse complement strand
AATAACACGAATGCCATCCGGATGGTATTCGTGCAATTGCTTTCGCGACCTTTGGTTCGTATGCGATAAGCAAAGATAACACCCCGCAAGGATTGACTTGCGCGACCTTCGGTTCGTGTTATTCGTGCAATTCGTGTTCTCAAAAAATAAAGAGACAAATTTTACCAGACAGCAATAGTATTTTTAGGTGATTCCGTTTTTGTGAAGAAGGAGCATAGCGGGCTATGTGACTGATGAACAAAGACGAAAGCGACAAAAAGACAACTCTTTAACTGCCTCCATAAAATATTATTAATTAAAAAAGGCCCAAGTTATTTTTTTAGCGTTACTTAATTCTTAAATTTGTTCGGTGAATAAAGAGTAACATAATTATAACTACACTATGAAGAAGAAATTAGTGATATTTGACCTCGACGGTACGCTGTTGAATACGATTGACGACCTTGCAACGGGTGCAAACCATGCGCTTGCCGTGTTGGGTTATCCCACGCATGATGCAGCGACGATTCGTTCCTTCGTGGGCAATGGTATCAACAAATTATTAGAGCGCGCATTGCCGGAAGGGGAGAAGACGGAGGAGAATATTTTGCGCATGCGCAGCGTGTTTATCCCTTATTACGATGAGCATAATGCCGATTTAACAGTCCCTTACGAGGGTGTTCCCGAATTGTTAGTGCGTTTGCAGGAAGAAGGAGTGCAACTTGCTGTGGCGTCTAACAAATATCAAGTGGCGACGGAGAAATTGGTAGCACACTTTTTCCCAAATATCAATTTTGTGAAGGTGCTTGGACAAAGAAATGCGGTTCCTATAAAACCTGATCCCGCCATAGTAACAGACATCCTTCAAGTGGCAGGAGTAAGTAAGGATGCGGTGCTCTATGTTGGCGACTCGGGAGTGGATATGCTGACGGCATTGAATGCTCAAGTAGATGCCGTGGGTGTGACCTGGGGATTCCGTCCGAAGTTAGAGTTGTCAACTTTCCCCTCGTTGGGATTGATTGATAAGGCGGAGGAACTGCTGAATTATATATAGGAAAGGAGAAATGAAAAAGGAGAAAGGAGAAAGACCATGCGGGACTTCACCGCGCCAGCGTCTTTCTCCTTTTTCATTTCTCCTTTCTCCCGCTCTTGCTTCGCACGTCGGTTCTCCTTCTTTATCTTTCCGCCGCAAGCGCATCGTAATCATCATCGTCCAATTCATCGTCCTCAAGGTCGAGTCCGAAGAAGAGGGGAACATTGTCTTCGGCGGCAAAGTCATCAAGGGCACGGCGGTCTTTTTTAGTGGGGCGACCCGTACCGCGAGCACGGTCAATGAAACCTGAAATCTTGCTCATTTCCAAGAGTTCGTATTGCTCGGGCGCTGTGATATTTTCCAAAATGTCGGGGAGGAGTTTGGCGCCCACACGCTTCTCAATCGCCTGCTTTACGAGGAATGTGTAAGTGATAGGTGCCTTCTTCACGCCCACCTTGTCGCCCTCCTTGACGGTGCGTGAGGGTTTTACCTGCGCACCATTGATGGTGATGCGCCCATTCTTACAAGCGTCGGCAGCAAGTGTGCGCGTCTTGTATATGCGTGCCGCCCACAACCATTTGTCTATGCGTGCTTCCATTGTTTACTTCTTGTTGAAGTTACACATTGCGTGCTGGATGCCTTGAAGGGCGTAATCCTTAATCATGTCAGACGCTACGCCGATGCGCTCATCCATTTTTGCCAAATCTTCTGCGCCAAATTCTCCCAACACGAAGTCCACCTGACCGCCCTTGGGGAAATCGTTGCCAATGCCGAAGCGCAGACGTGCATAGTTTTGCGTGCCCATCACGGAGGTAATGTGGCGCAAACCGTTGTGTCCGGCTTCCGAACCATTGGGCTTCATACGGAGTTGACCGAAGGGTAGGGCGAGGTCGTCCACTACGACAAGCACGTGGTCGAGGGGAATCTTCTTCTCATTCATCCAGTAACGCACGGCATTGCCTGAAAGGTTCATGTAAGTAGAAGGTTTCAAGAGCGTGAGCAGACGGTTTTTCACACGAATGGTAGTGACAAACCCGTAGCGCTTGTCTTCCCAAGTAGCTCCCGCTGCCTTTGCCATAGCATCAACCACGCGGAAACCAATATTATGTCGGGTGTTAGCATACTCGTCGCCGATGTTGCCAAGTCCAACTATGAGATAGTGCATATCTTTTGAGAATTAAAAATGCCAATGTGCGAGGTGCACACTGGCATGTATTGTAAAGATGTAATGAATTGACTACTTCTTCTTGCTTGCAGCAGCTGCAGCAGCCATAGCACCCATTGCAGCACGAGTCATCTTAACTGTTACAACAACAACTTCCTTGGGAGTAACGAGTTCGAGACCTTCGAATGAAAGTTCGCCAGCCTTGATTGACTTACCGAGCTGGAGGTTTGTAACGTCGATAGTGAGCTTTTCGGGGATCTGAGTGTAAAGAGCCTTAACCTTGAGCTTACGAACCATTGCAACGAGCTTACCACCGGCACGTACACCTTCTGCGAGACCCTGAGGAGCGATAGGTACAGCCATAACGATGGGCTTTTCGGGAGTTACTTCGTAGAAGTCAACGTGGAGCACGTTGTCCTTTACTGCGTGGCACTGTACTTCCTTAACAACAGCAGTCTTGTTAACACCATCGAGGTTGATGTTTACGAGGTAGATGTTGGGAGAGTAGTAAACCTTGTTGATTTCCTTTTCAGAAACTACGAAGTGAGTAGCTACGGGAAGGCCGTTTTCGCCCTTCTGTTCACCATACAAGCAGCAAGGAACGAGACCTTCTGCACGAGCAGCCTTAGATGCCTTCTTACCGATGGCATTACGGAGTGTACCGTTGATTGAAATTTCTTTCATGTTAATAAAATTTGTGTTACTCTAAATTAAGTAAATGTTTGCTTAATTCGCCATCACACGCGCCCTTTCGAGCCTCTGTTTAGACAAATCGAGTGCAAAATTACACTTTTTTATTGGAATGAGGAAGTTAATCTTCTGATTTTTATAAATAATGGTGAGATTTTTTTTAGAAACAATAAACATCCTGGTACCATTTTTTTCATTCATTCAAACTGCTGTGCCTTTCTGTTACAGCGTTAAGAATATCTAATTCGTAAACGATGTAAACATCAGGTCGTTGCAGATCAGGCTCTTGTATTGGTTAATTGTATGCGTAAGCATTGAATTTTGAGCATGATGACAAACTGAAAATGTAACCGTATAATATTTGCCCGTCTCTTCTAAAGCAAAGGCAAGCATTTGATTGCGCCAAAGTTGGTTCATGCCTAATTTAAATGGGCAACCTTTAATAGCTAATAAACTCCCGTTAAACTTGCCAATTCGATGTTTGAGTAAATCCCAATACTTGTATTTAATGTGATGGTAGTGACACTTTTCAGGGTTAGTAGATATATCGGAAAAATTGCATTCCTCACAATGATTCTTCTGTTTGTTTGCTTTACTTTTAGATCCCCCACAGATGGTGAATTCTTTTTCGCTGAGTTTATGCTCAATAAGCCAAAGGCACAATTTCCCATTGGTATCGCGATACGCAATAGCAACATCAGCATCAGTTCCGGCTTGCGAAGTGTGGTCATTTAACAAACCTTTGCCCTTTTGAATGTCTTGTCCCCAATATTCAAAGCAAAAACCGTTGAATAATTGATCCTTAGCTAATTCCTTAAACCCAACGGGGCACCCAGGGATTTTGGGAAGTATAGAATCAACATTGTTGGATAATAAAAGGGGCATGAATAAATTGATACATGCAGTTTGTGAACTTACAGCATGGTGAGCGTATATATGAGGTTTGTAAGCAAATTCCCCCAATTGCATTTCCTGTAATATGGGGATAATGGGTTTGTAAATCATTAAGGGAATAGATGATACCTTTGGTAAGATTGCATCATACTCATGCCCTCTACGTACTCCTCTTTCTTCAGTAATATGTTTGCGCTTCCAATCAATGATATGACAATAGATTTTTTCTTGTTCCAATGTGAGGTCGTCGGGGAGGTAATATTCTATTCCGTTAATTATTTTGTTCATATTTTGTATAAAAGAACCACCATGATGTAAGAAACTTTGATTCTCTAAAAACAAACTCCGTATTATTTCAAATTAAGTCCGACTTATTTTGTTTTAAGTCGGACTTAATTTTGAGAATATCCCTTGTTGTTTTACATTCTGTTCTTTTGCTGTTCGCCAGCTCCAGTTCCTTTGTACTTACTCTTGGCGCTGTTAAACTTGTAGCGCAGGGTAAATACCACTTCGCGCGAACCAAAGATGTTTTTCTGCTTTATCATGTAATCACCGCTCCACATTTTTACGCGGTCGCCTCTATCTCTGAAGAGGTCTGTGCCTTTAAGTTCGAGACTTAGGGCATTGTTCAAGAATGTCTTTCGGATGGCAACGTCTAACACGTGAGTTGGTTTGTCTAAATGATAGATGCGTTGATTGCCCTTTCCTGTAAATGTATAATCTACCTCCGCCGTAAAATTTTTCGGAAGTTTGACCGTATTTCCCCATGAAAATACGGGGATGGGGCGATTCATATTTTGGCGTTTCCCATTAAAATCACCCTTAAACCATTGCTTAAATAATGCTCCCGTGAGGCGAGGATACCAAATTCCGATTGTGGGCGTTGCCGTGAGTGACACGGTAAGTTCGGGGATGCTGCGATTGAAATTTTCATAGTGGAGCATGATGCAATTCTCGGTGGTTTCGGATTGCTTCCCCCAATGCAGAATCGGTCTTTCCGTGAGTTTGTAATTAGCCGCAAATTGAAAATATTTCCAAACGGCAGCCAACGAAGCATTGTGTTGCAATTCGGGTTTCAAATAGGGGTTCCCCTTGGTGTAACTATACCGGTCGATATATATGCTCGCATTGCTGAGTTTATTATAGGAAGGACGACTTGTCTTTGCGGTATAACCCAGTTGTAGTTGCACTTCTCCCAAAGCGCCACTCAGCGAAACAGAAGGAAAGAAATTGCCAAACTCACGACTTTGGTCCTCTTGCTTGATGTGATTCTCAAAATAGTTAAAGGCTAAATATTCGTAGCGCATTCCGAGGACGAGATAGAAAGTCTTAATCGGGTAGGTGAAATCCATAAAAACATCGGCGCTGTTCTCGCGAATGTTCGTAAAGGAGTTAGGACCTTGCGCATTCTGATTTCTATATTCATCGCTTCGGTCAGTGTACGCATATTCTGCGCCACCCGAAAGTTGCCCGCCTAAGAATGGGTGAGAGAGCACTAATTTAGAGGCATAAAGTCGGTTGTGCTCCTTGCTTCGAGTGGTTACAATTCGGTCAACTTGCAACTGACTTTTTTCGTTATACACCATGCCCTCTTCAAAACGACTATCAAGAAGGTCGGCATTAAAGTCTATATTGAGTTTACCAAACGTACCATTATAATAAGCATTCACTTGATGAATGGGGAGTTTTTTCAGTCCGCCTTCAGATAAAGTGTGGGTACAATCATCAATAACTCCGTCAACCTTTGCCGTCACCCGACTGTCATTGAACGTTTCCCCTTTCAGTGTGAATTTGGGGCGGTATTGAATGCCGAAGGAGTGCTTCTCGTTGAGTTGGTAGTTGACTCCAAGTGTGGTGTAAAGGCTTTGGGTGTTGTTGGTGAAGTTTGCCTTTTGTTGCAAGAACAAGGGCTTTTCGGAATAGAGGTATTGCTCTATTTCTGTGTCCTGAAAACCCTCTGTTTGCAAGAAATCAACAGACGCAAAAACGTCAAGATTGTTGTGGCGATAGTTCAAGTTGAGCGTTTCCCTCAAGTCGGTGTCTTCACATTGGTACCAACTTGAACGCAGGTTGAAACTCAAACCATCACCTTGACGCTTCACCGTCTTAATTCGGATTACGGCATTGACCGATGCGTCATAGCGCGCCCCAGGATTGGTGACTACATCCACGCTTTTAATGTCCTTTGAAGTAAGCGCCTCCAATTCGGTATTGTCTCTTACCAAGCGACCGTTGATGTAGATTTGAGGAGTGCCTTTTCCTAAGACCTCTAATCCATCTCCCTTTTGCGTCACACCAGGCAATTTCTTCAATACATCGTTTGCGGAACCTGCATCGGCGAGAACGCTGTTTTCCACCGTAGTCACAAAAGCGTCTCCTTCAAGTTTTGTTTTAGGCAGAATTTTCTTAATGACCACTTCGCCTAATACACTTGTGTCGGGGTTTAATTTGATGGTGCCGACATCAGAGTGGGAGAGTGGTAAAATCTGGGTGGAATAACCTATGTACGAAACTTTTAGATATGTGATTTCAGGAGATTTCTTTAGTGAAAAAATCCCACAAGAATCACTCATCACGCCTGTCACAAAAGTTGAGTCAGAGGTTAGGGTAATGATGTTGGCATAGCGTAGTGGTTCGTCAAGTTCGTTCACCACCTTCCCCTTAATGTTTTGGGCAATGAGAGGGCAATGTAAAATTAGTGTCAAGATAAAAAGACACAATTCTTTCAAGTGCTGACGGAGCATAGTCTTTGTGTAATTTCTTTGTAATTAAAGTGCTTATCCCTGCAACTCATCACCACGAATGCCGAGGGCACTCATAAGGGAATAACCGAGGAGTTCTTGTAGGTAACCGCGTTCCTGGGTGGGTTGCATGGTAAACAATACGACCTCTTTGCCTTCGGCTTTAAGGGCAGTTTGACGCACGCGGTCGCCGTATTCATCGAGTGCGGGAATGAGCAGGATGCGCTTCACGTCCTTAGCTTCAAGCATGGCGTCAAAGGATTGCATGTAGAAGTCCGCCATGGTTACGACGTCCTCAACGGGATAACTGGCGAGGGTAAATTCGGCGAGGTGGTCCTTAAATGCTTGACCGTTGAGGTCCTTCTCAAAGACGCTGGGAGTCATGTTGGTCATCTTCTCCTTACTCTTGCTGTGGAGAAAAATTACCTGAACTTCATTTTCGCCCGCACGAATGCCTCCGTCAAGGGCAATGCAATCGAGCCAGTGGCAGAGGTCGGCTTGGGGAATGCGACGGCCGAGCATGCGCTCGAAGTTTACGATGAGGTTAAAGCATACGCTATCTAAATGGTCGGCATCAATGAGCACGACGGTTTCTTTCCATTCTGACATGAGTAGATGAGGTTGTGAGGTTATAAGGTTATAAGGTTTTGAGGTCAATCCGGATGGTAGTTGTACTCTGTACTCTGTACGTTGTACTCTAACTCGTCCTTAAACCCTTATGACTTTATTGGTAAAAACTAAAACGGACAGAGGGAAGGAAATTCGCCGTCTGTCCGCTTGTGTGTGAATGATTGGAATTATGCTTCAGCAGTTTCTTCTGCGTCAACAAAGTCGGTGTAACCGTTTGTGATCAAGATGTTGTACCACTGCACCAACTTGCGGATGTCGCTCATGTGTACGCGGTCGCGGTCGAAGGTGGGCACAGCCGCAGCCATAAATTCTACCAACTGGTCGTTAGTCGCATCCTTGTGAGTAAACTCAGTAGCTTTGCCGCCAGTAACCTGCTTGCAACTTTCGAAGATTTCCATGAGGGGTTTGTCTTCTTCTTCGGTGTACATGCACACATCGTTGAGTGAAGTCACGCGTTCGCGTGTACCTGCAATGGTGCGCTTCTTCTGCGCGTCGATAGTTTCAACGATGAGGTTGTTGTTGCCCTGAGCAACGAGGCGGAACAAGCCAGGCTTTCCGGCTATAGAGAGAATTACTTCTTTCATAGATTATAAATGTGTGATGAGTTAAAAAGTGGGGCAAAGATACTGCTTTTTGTGAAATAAATGGGGGTGTGGGGGGAGTTTTTTACAGAGAGTAGTGAGTAGAGAGTAGTGAGTAGACGTGCCGCATGGTAAACTACTCTCTCCTCACTCCTAACTCCTCACTTCTTCGTCGCCACCGCCAAAAGCACACCGAGGGCAATACCGAGGAGCGCCGCAAAAAGTACGCGCTGTTCGGAGGGGAGGAGGAAGGTAATCGTGTGGGCGGGATACCAGAAGAAGGGGATGGTTTTCTTAAACACAAAACCCCATTGCTTTCCCCAATCGATTTGCGCAAAGCGCTCTGCCATGGAGATGGGCGTGATAAGCGCCTTAAGGCTGCCACCGTGGAGGGCAATGTGTGCGTCCGTAATCTTGTGGAAGGTCATAAAGACAGGGGCAAAGATGGTGTTCATCGCTACGGATACGGCAAGCGCTACCCACAGTTTTTCCATACAGAAGGCTGCGCCGTTGAAACTTGCCACGGCGTCCGTCATGCCCATATATGCCATCAGTGCGGGTGTACCTTTTGAGAAAATAATCATTGCCGCGTTGATGCCCATGCCGAGAAATCCCCAAACTATCATGCGGGGCAGAATGCCAAACGCCTTGGGCAAATACTTACCGCTACCGATGCGGCAACCCAACATTTCGCCGAGCGTAGAGAGCACACCAAACTTGATGAAACTCATCACCATGCCGTGCTCCGCGTTAAAGGATTTGTAGCCCTCGTAAAGAGCGTCGGAAAGGCAGAAGGGTAGGAATATTGCAAGGATTGCAAGGAGAAAATAAAGGTCTGTGCGTTTCATAAGTCTGTATGTTTAGATTTATAGTTGGTGCAAATATACAAATTCTATAACATGCAACAAACAAAAACACGAAGACCTTGTGTAGTAAGAGGTCTTCGTGTCATCATATTAAAAATATATGCATAGTTACGCGCTTGCGCCCGTCACTATGCGGTAGAAGTTACAACCAATGAAGTTTCCTATTACGATGGCAAGGTAAAAGCAGAGGACTTCGCCAAGGTGGGCAAAGAGGAAGTCGGTGGGCACGGTGAGGTAATAGAACGCATCTGCCACGCAGTGGGGAAAACCGCAGACGATGAAGAGGGGCACACCGAAGAGGGTGGGGAGGACATTGCCCTTGCGCGCAAAGGTTACGGCGGTCGTCATAATGAATCCGCAACCGATGGCAAGGAGTCCGCCACGCAGAGGACCTACGGCGAGGCGACCTTCAAGAACGGATTGTGCTGCCTCCTGAAGTGGCTGGGGAGAAGTGCGCGCCAAAAGTGCTACGAGTAAGCAACCGAGGATGTTGCCAAAGAGCACGAGAATGAGGTGGGGCACTTCGTTGCGCTTGATGAAGCCCGCAAAACCTGTGTAGAGGCGAAGGCGGTAGTTGATTACTGCTAAAAGTCCGAAAGCAAAGAGGATGCTTCCGACAATGTCGCGCGTAGCAAGGTAACCAAAACCTGCAATGCCCACGCATACGCCACTGAGCATTGACGACTTCAAAATATCTGCAATGTTCTTCAGTAATGAAACTTTCATTGTATCAATATATTATAATATTGTATGGGAAAAACATCCCATAGTTTCTGCAAAAATAGTCTATTTTGCTTGTTTGATAAAGCAGAATGGCCTTTTTCTTTAATAAATTTTAACTTTGCATGCACAAAAAGTGCGTAGTTGTGTAATAATTAGTAACTTTGCACCCGAATTTTTAATTACCTCCGCTCCGTACTCCTGCTGATGTCGGGGAAAAAGTTGGAGGACTGCATTTGAATTTACAAACTAACTCAACTTTCGCAGGTTTAAGAACTTTTATATCAACGATAGATAGACTGCTTGAATATTCTTGGGTGAGAATAGGGAACCGGATGGCTTTCTTATGACCTTAAAACCTTGAACCTTATAACTTAAGAAGTTGAGCACTTGCGAAACTTGAATAAACTAAAACGATAGTTATGAAGAAAACTTTAGTTGACCTCTTTGAAGCTTCGGTAAAGCAGTATGGTCAGAACACCTTCTTGCTTGAAAAGACAGGTAAGAAGTTTGAACCCACCACTTACGCTCAAGTTAAGGAACAGGTGTACCGTCTCGGTGCTGGTCTTCAGGCGCTTGGCGTGAAGAAGGGTGACACGATGGCGTTGCTCTCAGAAGGTCGCAACCTTTGGGTGATTGGTGAATTGGCCATGTTCTATGCTGGTGCGATCAATGTGCCCCTCTCTATTAAGTTGGAAGAAAGCAGCGACTTGCTTTTCCGTTTGAAGCACGGCGATGTGAAGTTCGTGATGGTTTCAGGCACACAATTGAAGAAGGTGCGCGCCATTAAGGACCAGTTGGATGCCGTAGAAAAGATTATCGTATTCGACAACTGTGGCGAACTCCAGGATAAGGAAATCCTTGTGGACGATGTGTTCGCAATGGGTGATGAGTTCTTGAAGGAGCATACGATGGAAGAATTCCTCAGTGTGGCTAACTCTTTGCAGAATGACGACTACGCTACAATTACTTACACATCTGGTACTACAGCTGACCCCAAGGGTGTAGTGTTGACGCACCGCAACTATACAGCTAACGTTGAGCAGTCATTGACACTCGTTCATATCGACGAAACTTGGCGTACGCTCATCATTCTTCCCCTTGACCACTGCTTCGCACACGTTGTAGGTTTCTACATCATGATGTCTCGCGGTGCTACAGCAGCAACTGTTCAGGTTGGTCGCACTCCTCTTGAAACGCTCAAAAACATTCCTCTTAATATCAAGGAAGTGAAGCCTCACTTCATTCTTTCTGTGCCTGCGTTGGCAAAGACATTTAAGAAGAATATTGAGAACGGTATTCGTGCGAAGGGTAAGGGTACAATGCGCCTCTTTAAGTTTGCGCTCAAGGTGTCACAGATTTATAACGGCGACTCAAACCTTGACTTCAAGGGTTGGCGTTATCTCCTCGCTCCCATGGTGAAGTTGTTCGACAAGATTCTCTTCTCAAAGGTGCGTGAGAACTTTGGTGGCGAAATGCGCTTCTTCATTGGTGGCGGTGCGCTTCTCGACAAGGACCTTCAGAAATTCTATATGGGTATCGGTATGCCCATGTTCCAGGGTTACGGTCTTTCAGAAGCTACTCCCGTGATTTCATCTAATGGTCCCGACCGCTACCGCTTCGGTTCAAGTGGTAAGCTCGTTCAGCCCATTGAAATCAAGATTATGGCAGACGGCAAGGAACTCCCCGTAGGCGAAATGGGTGAAATCGTAGTGAAGGGTGAAAACGTCATGGCTGGTTATTGGAAGAACCCCACTTCTACTGCTGAAACCGTGAAGGATGGTTACCTCTACACCGGCGACTTGGGTTACATGTCAAAGGAAAATCTCCTTTATGTAAAGGGTCGCTTCAAGAGTTTGCTTATTGGTAGCGACGGTGAAAAGTACAGTCCCGAAGGCATTGAAGAAGCACTCGTTGAACACTCTTCTTGCATCGATCAAATCATGCTTTACAACAACCAGTCGGCTTACACTACAGCGCTTGTGGTTCCCAACAAGGAACGCCTCTTGCGCCACATCGCTCACCAGGGATTGACGCTCGAAACTGAAGAAGGTCGTAAGGCGGCTATCGGTGAAATCGAAAAGCAAATCAATGTGTTTAAGAAGGGTGGCGAACTCGAAACGATGTTCCCCGAACGCTGGTTGCCCGCAACATTTGCCGTGCTTTCAGAACCTTTCACTGAACAGAATCAGATGATTAACAGTACGATGAAGATGGTTCGTGGTAAGATTGAAAAGGCATACGCGGCACGTCTTGAGTACATCTACACTTCTGAAGGTAAGCAGATTTACAATCAGCAGAACCTTGACGCTTTGAAGTAAAAACTTTGTAAATATAAAATGAGAAAGGAGAACCGACGCCAAACCGAGTGCAATCAAGCTCGCTTGAATTGCCGAGGTGCGAAGGAGGAAAAGACCACGAAGTGGGATTAAATGAGAAAGGAGAAATGAGAAAGGAGAAATGCCCATGCGGGACATTAATAGCGTTAGCACCTTTCTCCTTTCTCCTTTTATGCTTTTATATGCAACAACGAGTAGCGGACTTTATTGCCAAATTCCAAGATTTGGATGCACACATAGAAGTGCAAACTTCGGGTTCTACGGGTGTCCCCAAGCGGATGCTTGTAGAAAAGTCGCGTATGTTAGCCAGTGCGCGCCGCACGAATGATGTTCTGGGATTACAACCGGGGGATGTGGCTATCGTATGCCTTCCTGTAGAATATATTGCAGGGAAGATGATGGTGGTAAGAGCGTTGGAACGCAACTTCCGTATGGAGGTTATTACGCCTTCTTCCAATCCGTTGAAAGATTTTGACGCCAATAGGTTGGGTGCTCAAACGCTATTGGCAATCACCCCCCACCAACTTGCTGAAATTTTGGAAGACGAACGGGCGTCGCAAATACTCAAGCGCGTGTCGCATATTATCATCGGAGGGGGTGCGCTTCACGAGCGTGTAGAGCAAATGACAAAGGATTTGCCCGGCAATGTGTATGCCACCTATGGCATGACTGAAACCCTTTCTCACATCGCCTTGCGTCGCATCAATGGAGCGCATCCTGAAACGCACTTCTCTCCCCTTGAAGGCGTAAGGCTCACTCAAGACACCGAGGGGTGTTTGATCGTTTCCGACCCACAAACGAACGATACTCCCTTGCATACAAATGACCTCGTAGAACTCCTTTCCGATGGGCGCTTCCGCATTTTGGGTAGGCGCGACAATGTGGTATGTTCCGGAGGAATTAAATTGCAGATTGAGGAGATAGAGCATAAGTTGGCGGCGGTTATTTCCGTTCCCTTTATGCTAACGTATGTCAAGGATGAACGCCTTGGACAAGCCCTCACAATGCTCTATACTGGAGATGCATTCCCCTCTGAACTTCACCAACTTTGTGCCGCAAGGGTGGGGCGCTACGAAGTGCCCAAGCATATCTTCCGTGTCTCTTCACTCCCCATGACAGAGACGGGGAAACCTGCTCGTTGTGAGGCACATCGAGTGGCGGAAGAATGCCTTGCAGGTAAGTAAGGTGCGGCTGCAATTGCAATGTATGCCAGCTAATGTCTTCAAAGAAATAGAACTTGAAGAAAATAGTAATATGCAAAATTTACATAATATTTTTACTATGGATACCCCAACTCAACGATCACAACAAGGCGGAATTTCCGCCCATGCATAATGGAGAGTTTGATATATCACAAACTTTTTAATATTCAAAAATACTCCCCACATCGGCAAAAGTGAATAGCACAAAATAACCAAACAAGATCACACTATTTGAGTGACCTTGTTTGGTTACATTGTATCTTCTGCATAATACTTTGCTTTATCCACCACACCGCATAACTCATAAACTTAAAGCTACGTGACTCGTCATACTTTTCAGCGGCCAATACTAATCCCTCATTACCTATGCTTATAAGTTCTTCCATAGACAAGTTGCAATCTTTGAACATTTTTGCAACAGCAGTTACAAGGCGTAATTTTGAATGAGAAAGTTTTTCTATTGCCAACTCTCTTTCAGTAGCCATTGATTTTATATCCTTTATAAGTTGCAACTCGTCTTCAATAGAACAAAACTGCTCATTCTCGCACATCTCTGTTATTCTCTTTTCCATACATTACTGAATTAATCGGTTCTCTATAATATATACGAAAAGAACTTGCTTTTATGAGCATTAAGAGCATAATGGTGTGCAAAAACCTTGCACACTCAGCCACATTCTGTCTTATACGATTTGCGGATTAACACAATCAGGATGCACGAATGAAATATAAGGTGACATTTCTTTAATATCCAAGCCAAGGCTTTCCATTTCCTCCTCCCATATTTTCATCCATTCATCGGCTGATAAAACTTCATCTTTCTTCCTTCTATACCCATTTACAAAGCCTATATATATCAATTTTGCCTTAATGCCACACTGATTACAAAAGTACAGGAATGCCAGTCTGTTTGCAAGTTGATAACAGTTGGAATCAATCCAGTTTGTTGACGAGGTAGATTTAAACCATTGTTGGGTATCTTGTAAAGATTTTTTAATTTGCTCTATGCTAGACACGGAACCCGCACCACATTTTTGGAACGATTCTTCTCTATGTGCCTTAGCCTCTACAAAGAACCATATATCACCAATCTTAAAAACACCGTCCCAATTCATAGGATTTCCTCTTTGTGGCCAAAAATCTCTCCATTTATCTTTAATATCATTGTAATCATCCCTATTCCCCTTGAAACACTCAATTCCTGTCCATTCACCATCACCTGAGCAACGGTTTTCATTTACAGGAAAATCGAGCCATTCAATTGCACCTTCATTGTTCAACGCATTCTGGATGATTCTATTCAAATAGTTACGATGATGCCCAAGAAAACGCATCAACTGAAACTCACTTCCATAACCTAAGCCCATTTCTGCCATAATTATTCTAATATTTAGTCAAACATTCCGTTAATTTCCTCTTTATCTCCTCTCTCAATTCCACAGGTTCCAGCACCTCTACATTTTCGCCCATAGCAAGTATGTGGGTTGAGAGTTCGGGTGTCAAGCATAATTTGTATTCAAAATCACAGAACTCGCCATATTTTGAAGCACTTTCCTTTTGAGAACTATGAAGCGGTAAAGAACGCAAATATTCTATTTGCACACCATAGGCTCTTATCTTAACCTTGACGGGGTTGAGTTCCTCATTTACATATATTCCAACAGTGTTGGCATAGTACTTCTTTGCATTGAAATTCTTCGGCAATTTAAATGGTGTGTCTAATAAATTCATTTCAAGAGTGCGGTCAAGCGCAATGTTTCTTATATGACCCAGTTCTTTAATATGACCAACCACATACCAGCGTTGGTGATAAACCTTCATAGCATAGGGCTGAATATTATATGTTTTCCTATGCCCATAGAACTGCTGATAATCAATTTGCAATTCTTTTGATTTCTGCATTGCCTCAATAACAGTTTGCAGATATTCTGTTCCACGCGGTATATCCTCAAACAGTATTCTCTCTTTCATATTATGCCCCGCTGTTATCATATTTGATAGGGTGAAAGAATTCAATAGCCATTTGCGGATACTGTCATTTTTTAATGTGCCAGGAGTAGATATGTAATATTTGTACCCATTTGAAGGATTGCATTTTATTTCAATACCAAACAACTCCTCAACTGCATTTTTATGTTGATGGAATGTACGCAACGGCAACGGGGTGCCATAGCCCAGGCAACTTTCTTTCCACAATGCGTTTATCTCTTCGAAGGAAAGTTGCTTATGCTGAAGGAGCGTATTCAGCAACCAAATGTAACGGTTAAATGTCTTGCTTATCATAATTTACATCTACTGTATGCCACAAATATATTGGAAATTTATAATAAATCATCACATAGGGTTGAGTTTTTTCCAAAAAAAAAGAAATTTTCATAGAGGTATGCATTGTTTATGCAGACCTTTGTATTGTTTCATATTAAAAGCAACAGATTCTTTCGTATAATATAGAGTAATGAAAGAATACTAATATGAAGAACAGACATCTACAAAACAGAAGTAACGCCATTAAGCAAAAGGCATTGATTGAATCGTTGATTTTTCAAACAAACTGGGGAATAAAGAAAATCTATGGTAGTCCCGAAGATTCAATTACCGAAATGGTAAAGACAGAACTGGATTATATTGTAGAATTGAATTTATTTGAAGACTTGTTAATGATAAAAAAGTTCATCGATGACGTGAAATCAACTTTTGACATTGAACCCGTTGCCGAGCGTGGCGATTTTTGCAATAGTTTGGTGGCTCTTGCATTAGGTATTGGGAAAGTCGATGATATTACAAAAATAAGGACACCTATAGCCTGGCACGAACTTTTAGCAAAAAAACTTCTCTCAATATACTATCCGACTGACATGCGTAATTCAATAGCAGATTATGCAAAGAATAATGGATATAACACATCAACATATTTTGGGAAGCCTATGATAAAATTTAATGTGATATTCCTATTATTAGAAAGAGCAAGATGAAAACATCAGTTGTCGCAAAAAATGCGACAGCTGATTATATATTAACCACATCAATATTGCTCATCAATCTTGGTCTGTGCAAAATTTGCTCATACCAAGAAATAAAACTACTTTTGTGTTGATTATCTACGTAACTAAGCAACCAATGACAACAGAAACACCAACCCTCAATGACCACAACAAGGCGGAATTTCCGCCCATGCACACCGCTGAACATATTTTGAACCAAACGATGGTGCGCCGCTACGGATGTCCGCGCTCGCGCAATGCGCATATCGAGCGTAAAAAGTCGAAGGTGAGCTACGAACTCCCTACATGTCCTTCAGATGCAGAGGTACAGGAGATTGTGGATAAAGTAAACGAAATCATCCAGTCGGCTCTTCCCGTCACGGTGGAATATGTCACGCTCGAGAATGTACCTGCCGAGGTGAGTCTTGAGAAGTTGCCCTCCGATGCCTCCGACACTATCCGCCTTGTGCGTATTGGCGACTACGACGTCTGTGCTTGCATAGGTGCGCACGTGGCTAACACCTCGGAGATTGGGACGTTCACGCTTCTCGGTACGAACTGGGACGAGGAGAAAAAGTCCTTCCGCATACGCTTTAAGTTGGTGTAAAAACTTAACTTGATATATTGAAAACAAATAAGGAGATAATTTGAATTATGTACCGAATAATTTGAATTATCTCCCAGTTCGTTTTTACTATAGTAAGTTGGGTGGAAAATCATCGGTGTTAAGGGCAGATATTCTCCAATTTTCTTCGCCCGTCCCGCCAATTTTTTCTAACTTTGCCGAGAATATCAAAAACTAAAAAACAAAAATAGATTATGCTTACGATTAAACAAATATTGGACGATAAAGAAGCCGTGATTCGCGGTTTGGAAAAGAAGCATTTTGCAGGTGCTGCTGAGGCTATTGAGAAGGTGCTTGAAATCAACAATCGCCGTAAGAATGCGCAGACAGAACTTGATGCCTTTTTAGCTCAGGTGAACGTGCTTTCAAAGAGCATCGGTGGCTTGATGAAGGAAGGTAAAAAGGACGAAGCCGAAGCGGCTAAGCAGCAGGTTGCTGCTATTAAGGAACAGGCAAAGGCGCTTGAAGCGTCTATGGCTGAGGCTGCGGAACAGCTCAAACTCCAACTCTATACCATCCCCAACTTACCCTATGCAGAAGTTCCCGAAGGTCGTTCTGCCGAAGATAATGTGGTGGTAAAGACAGGTGGTCCCGCTGTTGACGAAACAGCTGCTCCAATTCCTGATATGCTCCCCCACTGGGAACTTGCTAAGAAGTACAACCTCATCGACTTTGACCTTGGTGTGAAGATTACAGGTGCTGGTTTCCCCGTTTATATCGGCCAGGGTGCACAGCTTCAGCGTGCGTTGATTAACTTTTTCCTTGATGAAGCGCGCAAGTCGGGTTACACCGAAGTGATGCCCCCCACGGTGGTGAACGCTGCTTCAGGTTACGGCACAGGTCAGTTGCCCGATAAGGAAGGTCAGATGTATCATTGCGTGGCGGACGACCTCTACTTGATTCCTACGGCAGAAGTGCCCGTTACAAATATCTACCGCGACGTGATTCTCAACGAAAAGGAATTGCCCATCAAGAATTGTGCTTACACTCAGTGCTTCCGCCGTGAAGCAGGTTCTTATGGTAAGGACGTGCGCGGTTTGAATCGTCTCCACGAATTCTCAAAGATTGAAATTGTGCGCATCGACACTCCCGAACACTCTGCAGAAAGCCATAAGGAAATGTTGGCACACGTAGAAGGTTTGCTTCAGAAGTTGGAATTGCCTTATCGCATCCTTCACCTCTGTGGTGGCGACATGTCTTTCACGGCAGCTACTTGCTTTGACTTTGAAGTATATTCTGAAGCACAGCAGCGCTGGTTGGAAGTAAGTTCGGTTTCTAACTTCGACGCTTATCAGGCAAACCGCCTCCAGTGTCGCTACCGCAATGCCGACAAGAAGATTCAGCTTTGCCACACGCTCAACGGTTCTGCACTCGCACTCCCCCGTATCGTAGCGGCACTTCTTGAAGACAATCAGACTCCCGAAGGTATCCGCATTCCTAAGGCGCTTCAGCCTTACATGGGCGGGGCGGAGTATATTAAGTAAGGTTATAAGGTTATAAGTTCGCTTCGCTTTTAGGTTTTAAGAACCGTGTGGATTCAAATATAACCAACTTCACAGTCTGGATAGCTCCTTATAACCTTACAACCTCACCCCCTTATAACCTCAAATAGTTATGCCTCGACTGCTTTCTATTGACTACGGCAAGAAGCGCACGGGAATTGCTGTGAGTGACCCCTTGCAACTTATTGCTAATGGACTTTGCACGGTTGATACAAAGGAATTGCTTCGCTTTCTGACGGACTATTGTAAAAAGGAAGAGGTGGAGCGCTTTATTATTGGACTTCCTACGCAACCCAACGGACAACCCTCCGAAAATCAGCAACGCGTGCGTTGCTTTGCCGGAGAGTTGCGTAAGGCGCTTCCAAATATCCCCATTGACTTCTACGACGAACGCTTCACCTCCGTGCTTGCCCATCAAGCCATGATTGACGGCGGACTCGGCATGAAGCGCCGCCGTGACAAAGCGCTGGTAGATGAAATCTCTGCCACGATTATTCTGCAGGATTATATGCAAAGCAAAAGTTGTTAAATGAGAAATCAGAAATGAGAAATACCATGTAGAACTATAGTTCCTGCCTTTCTCCTTTCTCCTTTCTCCTTTCCAAATTTCTCTTATGATTCTCCCCATCTACACCTACGGTCAACCCGTATTGCGCAAGCAATGTGAGGATTTTGACCCCGAAACATATCCCGAACTTCAGCAGCTCATTGAGAATATGTATGAAACAATGAAGCGCTCTGAAGGTGTCGGTCTTGCTGCTCCTCAAATTGGTAAGGCCATCCGTCTTGCCGTAATTGGTTTGGACGACCTTAAGGAAGACCACCCCGAATACGAAGGTTATCTTCATGCCTTTATCAATCCGCACATCGTTGAAGTGGACGATTCTGAAATGGTCAGCATGGAAGAAGGATGCCTTTCTCTTCCCGGTATTCACGAACCCGTAAAGCGTCCCGCCCGTATCCGTGTGAAGTGGTTAGACGAAAACCTCCAACCTCACGACGAATGGGTCGAAGGTTTCCTAGCTCGCGTTATGCAACACGAATTTGACCACCTCGACGGAAAAGTTTTCACCGACCGCATTGCTCCCCTCCGCAAGCAAATGGTCAAGAGCAAATTGGCGGCAATCATGAAGGGCAAAGTCGCTTGCCGCTACCGCACGAAGTAAGTGAAATACTTTACTTGACAATAAGACAGCGTACAACTTCGAAGTTGTACGCTATTTTTTATTTCCGCATGGCGCTCTCCCCCTGTTTATAGGGGGAACCGACGCACGAAGTAAGGGCAGAGGACAAACTTGTTTGTACTATGCCTTACGAGAAGGAGGAAGATGAGCGAAGCGAAATCAATCGGGACCGCTTTAGCGGTGAGGGGGTGCAAGAATGCAGTGAGTAGTTATAAGTGAGTAGTTAGTAGTTGCCATGCGGGGCGAAAGAAGTTCCAAATGGAAAAATATGTTCTTATGTTCTACTGTCTATAAAAACATCTCCTGTGTTGGTGAGAGAACTTCCCTTCAGAGCAGTCCACAATGTTTGTACCTCATGGTAGTTGTTCTCTGTACTCTGTTCTCTGTACTCTACCCCCCCTCACTTAAAAAACATTAAATTCCCCGTTATCTGCCATGCATTGTTTAACTTTGCACCCAGTTAAGGATACAAATCGTTTAGATACACATGATGCTTAAAAGATTATTCGTCATACTTTTCTTATTCCCATTGACATTACTTGCGCAGGTAAATACCGAGCAGGTGACGCTGATGGGACGGCATGCATTGTATTTCGACGACTTCCTGACAGCGATACGCTATTTTAATAAGGTGATTGAGACGAAACCGTATTTGGATAAACCCTATTATTACCGTGCGTTCGCCAAATTCAGTTTGGAGGATTTTCGTGGGGCAGAGGAAGACTGTGATGCGTGTCTTGAGCGCAATCCTTATTTGACGGAGGTGTATCAGTTGAGAGGGTTGTGCCGAATACACAATAAGAATTTTGAGGGTGCCGTTGCCGACTATGGTAAGGTGCTTGAGGAAGAGGAAAAAGACTTTACGTCACGTTACAACCGTGCACTCTGTAACCTCGAAATCAAGGCGCTTGATGCCGCCGAGGAGGATATAGAAAAACTCCTGCGCTTCTTCCCCCGCCATTATCGTGCGTATTTGGTCAGGGCGCAAATTTCTTTAGAGCGTACCGACACTTTTGGTGCAACACAGTGGGTGGATTCCCTGTTGGTGCTTACGCAACGAGACGCTTCAGCTTGGAGTATGCGTGCGAAGTTGGCCATGGCTGCTGAAACTTGGACGCTGGCAGATTCGTGTGCTACAAAGGCGATAGAATTAGAAACGACGGAGGCGGACCACTACATGCTACGTGCAGGAGCGCGCCATAGCATGAACCGCTTTGATGCTGCGCATAGAGATTATAATGAAGTGATTCGCTTGGTGCCCCACCATTTTGTGGCGCACTACAACCGTGGTTTGCTTCGTGCTACGGTGGGCGACGACCACAATGCGATTGATGATTTCAATTTTGTATTGACCGAAGAACCCACCAACACTTTGGCGCGCTACAATCGTGCGCTGCTCTATGAGCGTACGGGGAAGTATCAGGAGGCGATAGATGACTTGACCTTCTTGATTAAGGAATACCCCAACTTTGTCTATGGCTATGCTCTCCGTGCCGATTGCAAGCGCCGCATTGGGGATATTAAGGGGGCGAATAACGATGACGCCTTTGTAGAGCGCAGTCACTTGGACCTTCGATTTGGAAAATCGCCGAAAGGACCTACGAAGAAGGTGGTAACACGCACGGAAAAGTCACTCGAAAACTACCGCCAGTTGGTTGAGGAGGAGGACACCACCAATACTTTGCTGAACGAACTGATTGGGAAGGTGCAAAACTTAAAGCAGGAGCATAACCCTATGGGCATGATTGCCCCCGTATTGGTGCAGCGCCAACAGAGTGCTTATTTCTATCCCGAGATTGATGAAATAAACCGTGCGCAACTCGTTCCCCTGCGCCTCGTTCTTTCAGCGGATGCCGACAAACTCCCCACCTCGTTGCTTGAAGTGACCCAGCTTCAACTCAACACGTTGGTGAGCAATGGGGATGAACGCAATGCCTTGGTGTTGCGCTCTATCATCGCCGCCGAACTGTATAACTTTACAGATGCTTTCGACGATGCCTCGGGAGCATTAGCTACTGACTCCCTCTGCATTACCGCCCTGCTCCAGCGCTGCAATGTCAATTACTTGATGGCAGAACTAATACCCGAAAGTCGTGTGCTGAAGTTGAGTGCCGCACTTACCGACGCTGAGCGCCTTATAGTCCTTACCGCGTCTGCTTGGGCCCCCGCCTTTTATAATAAAGCCGTAATTCTCGCTGCTTTGGGACGCACAACGGAAGCTATTTCCGAATACACGCGCGCCATAACCTTAGACGCTCACCTCGCTCCGGCATATTATAATCGCGCCCTCTTGTATCTCAGCGTGGAGAAGTATGACGAGGCAGAGAAAGACCTCAGTCGGGCAGGGGAATTAGGACTTTATAAATCCTATAACCTTTTGAAAAACAGCAAACATAAACCCTAAACAATACTATACTTATGATGAAAAATTTTATTGCCTCATTGGCACTTGTGGGAGGTATGCTTATCGCCACTCCTCATGTATCTATGGCGCAAGACACACGCGTCGATTTAACTTATGCTGCCGAAAAGGCGGTGAACTCCGTAGTATATATTAAGGTAACCACCAATGCGAAGGTGCAAACCGTTCCTTACCACGATCCGTTTGAAGATTTCTTCGGCGAGTTCTTTGGTCATGGTGCTCCCCAGCAGCGTGAGCGCAAGATTCAAACGCCCAAGCGCACGGGGGCTGGTTCGGGGGTTATCCTTACTGAAGATGGTTATATCGTAACCAACAACCATGTTGTGGCAGATGCTGATGAACTCACCGTAAAACTCAACGACAATCGCGAATTTAAGGCGCGCATTATCGGTTTGGACAAAACGACTGACCTTGCCTTGATTAAGGTGGAAGAAAAGGGACTCCCTGCCATTACCGTGGCAAACTCTGATGATGTAAAACTCGGTGAATGGGTGCTTGCTATTGGCAATCCCTTTAGTCTGACGAACACCGTGACGGCGGGTATTATCTCTGCCAAGGCACGCACACTTGGGGCGTCGAATGGTATTGAAAGTTTCATCCAAACCGATGCTGCCATCAATCCCGGTAATTCGGGTGGCGCCCTTGTCAATGCACGTGGCGAATTGGTGGGCATCAACGCTATGCTTTATTCACAAACGGGTTCGTTCAGCGGTTATGGTTTCGCGATTCCCACAACGATTATGACCAAGGTGGTGGACGACCTCAAGAACTTCGGCACCGTGCAGCGCGCAATGTTGGGCATTCAATACACCGACGTGAGCAACTACATTGCTATGCAACACGAAAAGGGTCAAGACCCTGATTTGGGCACGGTAACTGGTCTTTATATTAACGAAGTCGTAGCTGATGGCGCCGCAGCCGCTGCTGGTCTCAAGCAGGGTGACGTGATTATCAAGTTGGACGGCAAGAAGATTGACAAGTCTGGTCAGTTGCAGGAAATGATTGCGGGGCATCGTCCTGGAGATGTGGTTAAGATTACCTACCTTCGTGATAAGAAGGAGTATACCGTTTCTGTTACCCTCCGCAATGAGCAGGGCACAACGACTGTCTTGAAGTCTGTGGATGAAGACAAACTCGGCATTGCACTCGAGGAACTTCCCGCAAAGGATAAGCAGGCACTTTCACTTTCTTACGGACTTGTGGTGAAGCACATCAAGGCGGGTAAGATGCAGAAGGCGGGTATCACGAAGGGACTCATCCTCCTTCAGGTAAATGATAAGCAACTCCGCACCGTGGATGACTGGAACGAAGCGGTGAAGGAAGCAAACCACTCTACCGACCGCGTGCTTTGGATTCGTGCCAAGACACAGAGCGGACTCAACCGCAGTTTCACGGTAGAACTTGATGAAGAGAAGAAGTAAACTCTCTCCAAAACCAAAAAATCTCGGCGAGCGCACCTACGCACTCACCGAGATTTTTTTGTTTCCCCTGAGTTGTTCCAAAACAGATGGGAGATACGAAAAACTAATTGGGAGTTAGTTTAATTTAATCGGCACTTAATTCAAATTAAGTGCCGATTAGTTTTTGGTATAACAGAGCGGGGGTGTAAAGAGCACGAGTGCGCTTACAAAATGTAACAATTTTTTCGCACTAAAATACTGTCGAAATCAGCGTGTTAGATATGCCTAAAATTATTAGTAACATATTTTAAAAAAGGTTACTAATAATTTTTTTATGTTACTAATAATTTTTACTACAATAGATATATTTTTTTGCACAATGGATTTCAACGGCGAAATCATTCTCTAAATGGTTTCGAAATTAGAATTGCCAATGCGAAAAATGGGGTGCGATGCTTTCGAGGAACGGCGAGGGACCACGTGAGAAGGTACGCGCCGTGCCGTGTCGGTCGGTCATGTGATAGAGGTTGTAATAACTGATGTAGAGGCGGCGCTTGGCGCGTGAGATTGCCACATAAAATTTGCGGGCATCCTCGCGCTGTTCCTCATCAGTCTTGCTGTTGTAGAAGGGATAGACTTCGCGCGATGCACTGCTGACAATGACGTTGTCAAATTCCAATCCCTTGGCTTTGTGTACCGTAGTAACAAACACTTGCTCACCTCGGCGGCGCATACTCTCACTATCGCAGAGGTCGGCTTCCTTAAGCGTGTTGAGGGTAAGTGTGTGGCGCTCCAGTTGCTGAAGCAGGTAGGGCGTTTCGACAGTATTGAGAATATCGTAGCGAAGGTAGTCGGTAAAATAATCCAACTTCTCAATGTGCAAACCTAATTCCTCCGTCGCAAAGTGGATTTCGCGAATGAGTTGTGGGGTTGGAGTCTCGGGCGTTTCCATGAGCGCTGCTTGTGCGTGGTAGAAAGCAATGGCATAACGCTCAGTGAGTCGGTTGGCAATGCGCTGAAGTTCGGGGGCACGCAGTTTCTCCAACTGCTCGCTCACAAGAGGACGGGCATGCGCGTAGCAATGCTTCAGGAGTTGGAAGGTTGCAAAAATATCGTCGTCAGCAAGGTGTGAATTTTCCCCTTCAAGTCCGAGATTTTCCAAAAGCGTTTTCAACTTATGGTTGTGCTGACGGGGGAAGAGCAGACGGGCGAGTTTCAATGTGTCGAATACGGAGTGGGCATACACATCTGCTCCCACCGCCATGGTGAGGGGAAGTGTGGAGGTGATACCGAGCGAGAGGAGGTTGTTGTGAAGGATGCGGTTGTCGTAATTCACGTTGTGCCCAACGAGTATGCACCCCTCGGCATAGGCAACAAATTTTTCTAACCCCTCACGGCGGGGCAGGGGAGTGGTTGCGGCGTAGACGCTAAGCAGGGGATTCGGTAAGTCGCCCAGCATTTCTGGAATCTTGCGGTCGGTGTGAAGAATGACTTCAAAGTCGCTGCCCTCAATTTTCTTTCCCCCTTTCACCTTGAAGGCGGCGAGTTGCACAATCTCGTCGTTGAAGACATCGAGGCCCGTAGTTTCTGTGTCGTAGATAACGAGCGTCTCTTCTTCGTAGGCGCGACAAAAGGCACTGAGATAAGTCTCGCCCGTGTAGAGCAGCAGGTCGGTGGGTAGAATCTTGAGTTGCTTGAGGCGATTTATAATCGCCCTGCTACGCGCAGAGGAAGGTTCGATGCCGAGTGCCGTAAGCAGACGTGCCCAAGCCATGTGACTGTGCTCGTTAGTAATCACATTGAGGTGGGCAAGCAGTGTCTTCATATCGGGTGTAGAGAAAAGGTCTACGCCCGATATTTTAAAGTGGGGGATGTCGGTCATGAGGTTGCAAAGCAGGTCGGCATCCTTATTTGTGGGTACGATAACCGCCGCCGTCTCTTCCTTGTTTTCACAGAGGTGGGGGAGCAGGCGGTGTACAATATTCTCAGCCTCTTCGGTATTACTTTCCGAGAAACAGAAACTCAGATGTTCGGGTGTGATCCCCTCCATCTCTCGTGTCGTAGTCGAAAGTAAGTCGGGATGAACGCCCAAGTTAGCCTGTGCAAAGTCGTTGAAGACATTCAGCAAGTGGCGTGGCGAGCGGAAGTTCTCACTGAGGCGGAAAATGTAGCCCTCACATTGGAGTTTTAATTGCTCGAGCGTTTCCTTCTTTGCCCCAAGGAAGGCAAAGATAGCCTGTTGCTCATCACCCAGGTAGAGTAGGGACGACTGAGGCGTGCGATTGTAGAGCAAATCAATGATTGCCAACTGCATAGGGTTGAGATCCTGCACCTCGTCAATCTGAATCCAAGAGTAACGCTGGTGTTCGGGCGTGTCACGCAAGTAAGCGTAGGCATTGATAATGATGTCGTCGAAGTCTACAAGGTTGTGCTCCGCCTTATATGCCTCATACTTTCTCGCAAAGTCCATGGTGAAGAGCGCATCCTTATAATGTGTGGCAATTTCAGGCAGAATGATTTCTGGGCAGTCGTAAATTTTGAGCAGAGAAGTGCGTCCGTAGGGTAACTGAGCGTGCGCACAGAGTTCGCGTAACTGCTGCTTATAAGCAAGTGAGGCGGCATGAAGCAGGAGTTCGTTGGGAATGTTCAGGCGCAACTGTTGCATGAAGTGCTGGTAGTTGTGCGTCATGTGTACATTCTCATGTGTGGGCGTTTGCAAGGTGTGTGCACAAATCGTGTGGATGATGTCGTTCGCATCCACCTCATCCAAAATTCCGTAATCCCCGCCGATGCGCCCTTGTTCGTAAAGCACCCCCGAGCAATAGCGGTGGACGTTACCCACAAAGAGTTGCTCCACATCACATCCCATGCGCTCGGTAATACGGTTGCGCATGCCGCGTGCCGCACGGTTGGTGAACGTAAGGCAAAGCATGTCTTGCACCTCACGTCCCAACTCCAATGCCCGCGCAATACGTTCGGCAAGAATGTGTGTCTTACCACATCCCGGAGGTGCGAGTACGAGGCACTCACCCTGCTGGGTGTCTATCACTTGTTGCTGTTGCGGATTGTTGTGTGAGGGAGTTGACATACGGATGTATATATAACAAATGAGAGGGTAGGGGAATTGATGGGGTAAAGGTAGTGGATTCTTTTGTATATACCTATAGCGAATTGCTATTTTCTGTTGTTTTTTAGTGCCCGTAGAATAAATATCCACAACCCTGTTTGAAAATGTAATAAATGTTTCAATTTTTTGCCGATATTCCACCCTGTAAAAACGATACCTATTTTCGTAAAAATTATTAGTAACCTATTTTAAATTACATTACTAATAATTTTTTTTAGGTTACTAATAATTTTTAGGGTCTCAGCCCCCCTATTTTCTGCAACTATTAGTAACAAAAAATGCCGTTTTACAGCAGGTGTAAAACGGCATTTTTTTGTAAAAATTAGAAGTTGTACTTCGTACCCAACATAATCTTGCCAGTAACTTCGAGGGGGTGACCATTCTTGAACTGAGAGATACCCTTTTCGAAGAGTTGACCAGAAGGTTCGATATAAACATTGAAGCGTTCGCCAATGTTTGCACCAATCTGGAACCCAGCGTGAAGCATGGGAGCGAACTTCTCATCACGATTTTCCATTCTTGAAATACCAAGACCTACACCTGCAAAGGCGTTGCAAGTCATGACCTTTCCTTCGTGTACATCGTTTGTAAGCAATGTGCGGAGGTCGCAGAGAAGGTCGGCGTGGAGTGTCGTCCAGTGTTGAGACTGACCGAGGTAATCCGTGTTGATCTGTGTGTTGTCAATACCAACCTGGTAAGCTGTAACACCATTCATCCAGCGACCGTAACGAGCAGCGATGCTGAAGCCCCACTTGTCTCCACGAGGTCTGATGTTGAAACTTGTTGCAGAGTTGAGGTTTGCACCAGCAGAAACGCTTACGAATTGCTTGTGGGGACGTGAGTAACCCGCATTTTCTCTGTAGTTTCTAACCACAGGTGAGAAGCGGTAGTTCATACCCAACATGTGAGACATGGTAAGGCGTTGCAAAGTTGAAGTCTCGTTGGTATCAAATACCCAACCAATCTGGTCTGAGAAACTATACTTCATTTGACCTTCATAGAAGAGTTCGATATTCTTTGAAACACGCAAACTTGCCTGTGCACCTGCCATCAAATCAGGGTAGTAATGGTACTTAGCGTCCTTGCTTACCCATCTGTCGTCTACACGTGCAACGCTTGCTGCTACACCGACATAAGGACGAAGGATGAAGCGACGGTCGGGATTGTAACCATAAGCCCATGACGTGTAGTCAAGCATAAGGTCTGCACCGAGAGATGCTCTGAAGTAGTGGTATTCTTCAGGAACGCGTCTTCTCTCTCTTCCCCAGTTGAAATTGTTGTACTCCATTCCGAGGTTGAAGCGGTAGAGGAGGAAGGGGTTGAACTGCTTACCGTAGCTGAAACGTGCGGTAGGACCGTAGAAACGTGCGATGTTGAGTCTGCGCAGGGGAACGTTAAGACCGCCTGCAACAGACATGAATTCATGCTTTTCTTCATCGTCGTAACTGCCTCTCTCTTCACGCGACTTCTTAAACGCTTCAAACTTCATGTTCATACCGAGAAGGTGAACCATTGACAAACGCTGTGATTTGGTCAGTTCGTAAGTGTCCCAAATGTTCTTCATCTGGTTGGAGAAGTCGTAGCGAATCTGAGGTTCGTAGAAGAGTGTGAAGCGGTCTGAAATTCTTACCGCTGCCTGAGCACCTGCATAAACTTCAGGATAGAAATTAACCTTTGCTCCTGTCTGGTAAGACACATTCGCAGTAGCACCGAGAAGACCACTTAATGTGAACTTGCGGTCTTCGTTATAACCGTATGCTATTGTCGAAAGGTCAATCATATAGTCGGCACCAACACCTACACTCGCGTGTCGTTTGTTGTTAATTTCATTCGCTGAAACCAAACCATGGAGACGGTAAGAAGAAATCGGAGAGAACTGCTTGCCGTAAGTCAGGCGAGCGATAGGACCATAGACGTCTCCTACTTTATACTTACGCAAGAGCGCATGAACACCTCCTGCAACACCAAAGTAGTGGTCGTAATCACGCTCCATATAAGAGTCATTCTCGTCTGCATGAGTATATTCGTCAAAGCGTACCTGCATACCGAGAAGGTGAACCATTGATAAACGCTGTGAAGCGGTCATTTTGTTCGTTTCCCACGCATGCTTCATTTGGTTGGTGAAGTCGTAACGCAACTGAGGTTCGTAGAAGAGCGTGAAGCGGTCTGAAATTCTCACCGCTGCCTGTGCACCTGCATAAACTTCAGGGTAGAATTGGAACTTTGAACCAGACTGGTAAGATACATTCGCTGTAGCACCAAGAATACTGCTGAGCGTAAACTTGCGATCTTCGTTATAACCGTATGCCATAGCCGTGAGGTCTACCATATAGTCAGCACCTACACCAACATTAGCATATTTTCTGCCGTAGATTTCATTACCCGAAATCAAACCGTGGAGGCGGTAAGATGAAAGCGGAGTAAACTGCTTGCCGTAAGTCAGGCGAGCGATAGGACCGTAGCATTCCTTCTCACCACGCTTACGCAAGAGCGCCTGAATACCACCAGCTACACTAAAGTAGTGGCCGTAATTACGCTCTTCAAAAGCATCCTTTTCGTTTGCGGGAGTATATCCGTCGAAACGCAACTGCATACCGAGAAGGCCAACGGGGACAAAGTCGTAACCCATTGTGGTGTAGTTGTTGCGCCAAAGGTCTTCCTTGTATACGCGAACCTGAGGTTCAACGAAGAATGATACCATCTTTGAGGTATTCCACTGTGCGCGAACACCCGCATTAACACCATAGGCGAAACCATCATTGTGCTTCTGCTTCAACATGTTGAAACCTAAAGAACTGTGAAGTTCAATCTTTCTGTTGGGGTCATAACCATGGAATGTGTTGGTCATGTTCCACAAATAGTCGATACCCGCAGTAAGTTGATGGTCTGCGAAATGTCCTGAACGAGGTTTATTGACATCCAACCAAATACGCATACCCGAAGTGGCATTAAACCACTTACCGATGGCTCCATAGAACTTAAGGTGAGCATCCTTAGCGGGTGAATGCCACAATGAGCGGTATGTTTCGCCTGCAAAATATACACCTGCAGCACCATCAATGAAGAGGTGGTCGTAGGGCGTTTCATGCATGTAGTTAGCATTCGCTGCACGCTGTTCGCTTGTAAAGCCGCCTTGCATGAAGTTCACACCCGCCAAGAGAGAGGGAACTACTGCCCATGAATTGCTTGTGGGACCATAAACGTATTCTTTATTATTAAATACGTCTACGCGGGGTTCAAGGAAGAAAGAAATCCCTTCTGTCAAGCGGAAATTGGGTTGAAGACCAGCACCAAAACCATAGGTGATTTTCTTTCTAAGTCCTTCATGTTTGTGAACAGCAATTGAAGCGCCTACTAAACCGTTAATCCAAAAGCGGCGGTGGGGGGCATAACCTTCGTTCAAATAAGTAAGGTCAATCATAGCGTCGGCAGCGATGCCCAATCCTCTGTTCTTTGATTCGCCCTTTTCATCAAGAAAATTGGCATAAGCAGAAAGTCGCGCACCAAAACCGCGCTTGAACCACTTACCGATACCACCCTGCATGCGTACGCCAAGAGTGTTTGTGGTAGAACCGTAAAGCGGACTAAGCAAAGCTTGAGGACCACCCGCAAAGTATACGAATGTGTTGTTCAAGAAACTGCCGTCGTCGTCAAGGTCTGCCTGGTTACCCGTAGGAATAACTCGTTGATAGGGGAGGAGGCTCAAACCGAAAAGCATCTCAGCGCCAGACTTGAACATGTTGTTCGTGTAAGCAGTTTGTTCTCTCGCATCCATGAAGTAGAAACGAGGTTCTGCGTATATCTGGAAGATTGAGTTAGGGATGACATACTGTGCACGAGCACCCATGTGTACTCCAAGTCCCATGCTGCTATTACCTTTGTACGAGCGATGCAAGATGTCAAGACCTGCAACACCGAGAATCTCAAATCTCTTACGTTCGTAAGTTTTTCCAGGAGTAGTGAGCGCTGAAAGGTTCATTAAGTAATCTAATGAGAGTCCCTTCGTAGTGATATCATAGTTACCATAGGTATAGTTACCAACCTTGATACCAGCGCGCACCCCATGTTCGGGTGTTAACCAGTCACCGACAGCTACGCTTGAAACAAAACCGTATTTAGAATTTTCAGAAGCCGAGAAGGGGAAGGTTAATCCAAGACCAAAGTCAAAGAAGAGGCGGTCGCCCAAGACTTTCTTCTCAAATCTTTTAGCAATGTCGGGTCTTTGGAGGGCATAACGGTGGGCGTGGAATCCCTGTCCGTAGTCAGGGCGTTCTTCCTTAAATCCCACTTCATCCTCGTCCACTGTTGATTCCTGTGCGTACGTGGTTGTAGCACAGAATAGTAGAGCGAGTAATGTGATATGTCTTAAATTCATTTCCTATTAGTCTTTATAGAAGTGTTGTTGCGTCAGTTTTCCTTAAACTAACGTGTAAAATAATAGTTAGAGTAGGGTGGAACGGACGCTAAAGTCCTGTTTTGTGTTTTTCAAGTTCGTCTTCCCAACTTTCACGGGGACGAAGAATAGGAACAGGCATTTCCTCATCATAGAGACGATCATAAAGATCTTTGTCAGTCTTGGCAAGTTCAATCAATTGTGGGTCAGCTTCCAACGCGCGATAGAGGTGGATTGTTGCGCGGTTTCTACTTTCCTTACCGTCAGCACGCTTTAAGCAAATTGCTTTAAGGAAGTTTGCCATAGCGTTCATCTTATTTTCTTTCAGCAACGTGTCGCACAATTCTTCTGCGCGTTTGCGCTGATCCGCTTCTGCATTACCACCGATGGCCATACGGATAATGATTTCGTTCATCACCGAACTTCTTGAAATAGCGTCAATGATGGTGTCGTTAACAGTGCCGTCTTCCTTGTAGAGACTACCGCAGTAAGCTTGTGCCAGACGCTTGGCAAATTCAGAGCGACCACCACCAGAGAGGTAGGTTTCTGCAATTTTACCAGCTCTGTCGAAGTTCTGCATCTTCACATAAGAGATAACCTGGTTGATGCGCGTTTCTTCAGGTACTTTGAAAGAACCGACTCCTTCAATCTTGAAGCGCTTCAAGTAGGTATATTGCGAGAGCAGTGCGGTGTCAGGGCGGTTCTGCGCAATAAGGTGACCTGCGTGGTCAGTGCGGAAGATTATAGATTCAGGATACTTTTCAAATGCTTCCTTACAATATTTATAACGAAGCATGGTATCCGTTTCGTTAGCATAGAGTTGGTGGAAACTATATTCGTCCATAGTTTCACCATTAGCATACATGTCACGGATTTCGTGGATGTTTGCAGAACGGTTTACATAGGTTTCCAAGATAAAGTCTACGCGACGGAACTTAGGAAGATATTTTTCCTTAATCAAACCATAGCATCCCAATCCACTTATTTTGCGTCCCTGATTGTTGATATCGTGCTTTATGTTACCAGTAGAGTGTGCAGCGATAATCTTTTCAATCTGAGCGACTTCGTCAAAGAGACTGTCCTTGCGCATAGAGTCGGCAACTTCCTGCCATGTAGCAACGGCGGGAGCAAGGTCTTCGCTCAATCGGTCTACACGCTTATCAGAAGGTATGAACCCCTTGAGGATGCGGAGTGCCGTATTCAAACGATCCTGTGCAAGCCTGAAGTTCTCACCATAGTCACCTTCAGGTGAAGACTTACCTCTTACGCGAAGACCTGTCACAGTTGTACCGCGTGCGCTAATGATACCGCGAACGGTCTTTTCTGCCTTTGCCAACTCGTTTGCATTGTGGGGGTCCTTGCTGTCCAATGAACTCTTGCCTACAATGAACTTAAAGTCTACGCTACCTTCAGTTTCCATAGGTCCCTTCTTAGGTTTGGGCCACCATTGCTTGTAGAGGGCTGAGTCGAGTTCTGCGTATTGCAACTTTACGTCAAGCAGACGAAGAGGGTGAAGCACACCGTAGATATGTACGTCTACGCTATCGCTGATCAGAATCTTTTCGTAGTCTTCAGAAAGCGTTTCAATTACGTATGCGAAAGGAGTCAAAGGTTGGTCGACATAAATCTTATCCTTTGTTGTAAACTCATAGTAGTAAGTTTCGATACTGTCCGTACGGTTGGCAAAAGCAATTGTATCACCTTTGGCTACCTTATAGTATATGGTGTCAGTATTTTGAACCTTAAAGTAACCGTGTGATTTTGCGTATTCAATTTCAGCCTTCTTACCAACAGGGCGACGGAAACGCTTAACCTTACAAATCTTAAGACTGTCGTGGCTTACCTTAACCAATCCTTTTTCATAAAGGAAGTCGCCATTCTCAACCTTGTTGTCATAGTTACGCATCTGGGTGATGCCGTATTCCTTACCGTCAAGTACAAATGCTTTACCATATTGTACATCCTTCGTGTTTTGGTTGATGATAACAGGCTGCCAGATGAAGCGGTTGTTTTTGCGTACCAAATCAGCATGCACGAGCATCTTTGTAGAGAGCACCATTGTGTTACCTCTCATTTCACCGTGAACGTCTACCAATTCTGTTTCAGCAGTGACGTCCGCTTTTTCTGTCATTACCTGAGCAATCGTTACGTCAATGGATGTGCGACCATTTACCTTTATCTTGGTGTAGTAGTCACTACCCTGACTGCCGAAGTATTCGTCAATGGGTACATTCTCATTTGTCTTCTCGTCCCAAATCATGTACTCACCGACGATCAATGTTGACTGGGGGTGAACCTTGAGGGTTACTTCACCTGATTTCTTGTCTGTACGGTAGTTGGTGTCAACAACGGGAAGGGTTGTCGCGTCCCAAACTTTTGCGTTACCATATAAGATACCGTCGGATGACTTAACGCGTAGCGTAACAGAGATGAGACTACTCTTGTCCTTTTTATCCTTCTTGTCTTGTGCCGAAACTTCCATATTTGCACTGCCAATAAAGAGGCAGCAGCAAAGTAAAGTTTGAAGGATATGTCTGTATGTAAAACTATTTTTCATGTTTCAAGTTCTGTCTTATTTGAGAATGTATGTCAAAGTAACACCTGCTTTCAAAGGACAAATTTTAAGTCCGCTGACGTTGGGACTTCCTGGGTGGTTATTGCCCTTCCATTTCATACCTCTTTCGTATACGGCACCAAGTGCGAGCGACGTTTCCAAACTTAATCGTTGATTCAAGACAAATACGTAACCAGCAGAGATGCCACCGCCGAAAGTATCTACGTGTTTGTTTGTGCCAGTGATGTTAATTTCCTTTCGTCCAATAGTTCCGAGGACACCGTAGAACCATTGAGCTTGTGGACGACCCGTCATCCAATAGCGAACTTCAGGTTGGATAGCATAATGCTTCAAACTCTTTTCGCCAAAAGCCAAAGGATTGATTTCACCTTCAACGTTGATTGTATAGTGGCGTGAAACGCGGACTTCCAAACCAGCATTTATAGTTCCTGTACACCAATAAAGTAGGTTGGTCTTACCCACCAAACGCTGAGCGTTCATCATTTGCATACCCCCGAAACAGAGTACAGAGAAAATCAAGACAAATTTTAGTTTTGAAACAAGTTCCATGTGCTTACTTTTAAAAATTCCGTGCGAAGTTACACATATAATATTAGATACAGCACGATATCTCCCTATATATTAAGTTTTTTTCTTCTTTTTCTTAATAAGAGTTAAAGTTTTGGAAACTATGTGTTGCAATATTGTGTCATGATAAATCTGACAATCGCACCCCGTTCATTTATTTTTGTGATTATGATTCTCTAAAATGTTCTAATTCTAAAAGTTGAATAGTTTTTTCAGGTTCTATGTAACGCAAATTTTACACCCACTCCAAACAACGAAGGTTACTTTTGGATAAGATTTCTTCTTGGTTTCAATTGTCCTCCATGTTCGGTTTAAAGTTGTTCTTTTTAGGTTGTATTTTGTAGTTTTCCATTTGCTCACGAGTCACGTATTTCACGATGCTCCTTCTTTGCAAATAGAAACTATGATGAAAACGTGTGTGAAATTTATTTTAAACTATTCTGATTAGCTTCTCATATTGTGCAATATCAATTAAAAATACAATTGAAAACAAACCAAGTTATTCTTTACATGTCATCTAATTTGAGAATTTTCAAAAAGTGGTCTGTTTTCGCTTAATCAGTTGTTATACAGAGTTATATGTCTTTGAAAAAAAGTTGAGATTGTGATGAAAAAATTCTATGTTGGACTGTGCGTAACTTTATTTAAGGCTACTTCCTCTTTGATCAGTAATTTTAAAATCTCATGCATTAGTTGTTTACTTTTCTGCTCCAATTTAGAATCATGATATTAAGAATATTTAAGAGATATTGTGAATAATTAACATTATGTGGAAGGTGTGAAAAACTATTCGGCACATATTTTTTCTGAAGTGCCGAATGTTTTTTAGGAAAATACTTGTGTTTAGCGAATTCTTATAAATTATATGCTGATAATCAGATGTTTTTTTTAAAAAAAAGGAGGTCTTCAAGACCTCCTTTTCTGTAATACAAAGATAATATATTTTTTAGCGAAATGCAAATCGCTTTTCTGAACTCCTCTGTTTTGATTTGCGAAAAATCTTTACAAATGGAGCGGCATAAAATAGCGTTATAGGGATTCCTTTTCTACATTAGACGTATTTGATGTTATAGCATCCGTTATTTATTCCCACTTCCAGTCAAAACGCTCAATGTCTTCTTCTACAAGTTGTGTGCCACTTTGTACCTCGATGATTTTAAGGTCTGTAGTGGCTTTTACTGCATGTAATTGTCCAGCTTTGATAAGTGCTATGTCGCCTCGGCGCACGGTGCGTTGCACATTGTCTATAACCAATTCGCCTTCTCCATCTACAAAAGTCCATAATTCGTCGCGGTGGTGGTGGATTTGGTAACTGATATTTTTACCCGCAGAGATGCATAACAATTTTGTCAACGCTCGTGCTCCATCGGGGAAAGTAAGGTTGGAAATTACCTTGTAACTACCCCATCTGCGCTCTTCGTACATCGGGCGAACTTCAAGACTGTCTACATTATGCTTAAGAGTCCCTGAAATGTCTTTACGACTTACCAATATGCCATCGTTGGTGGCTGCGACAACCATGTTGTGTGTTCCGACACACAATAGGGGTTGGTCTAACTCATTAATAATATGAGTATTTACAACGTCCCTACCAATCATGACATTTCCCATCTCTCTGACGGGAGTTTCCTCAAGGAGTGAGTTCCATGAACCAAGGTCTTTCCATTTGCCAGCATAGCGTACGACGGCCAAATCTTTTTCCTTCTCAATAACCATTCGGTCAAAACTAAGTTTAGGAAGTTCGGAGTAGTGTGCGTAAAGGTCGGCATAGTTTGAAGTTCCAAACTGCTGGTGGACGATGTCTAGCATGTCTCCTAATCTAAATACAAATACCCCAGCATTCCATAGCGCTCCTTGCATGATAAGTGTGCGTGCAACTTCGGGCTCTGGTTTTTCGTAGAATCGTATAACTTTACTATGTGCGTCTGGATTAGTAGGATCTGCAGGTGTTTCAGCGAAGATATAGCCGTAGCGCGTGAAGGGAGTTTCTGAAGTGGGACGTATTCCCAATAATGTGAATTTAGAGTGTCCCTCTTCTGCAACTTTTATGGCACGCTTAAGTGCGGTATAGTATTCTTCACTGACAAAACTATCACATGGCATTACCAGTACAATTTCATTGCGGTCGCAATTCTTATGTTCGTTCAGGTAAAGCGCCGAAAGTGAAATCGCAGGAAGGGTGCCACGGTGGTCGGGTTCCGTGATAAAATGTATATTTCCCTTTACCTGATTACACAACTGGTCTTTTTGTGCCAAACTGGTAGCGAAGTTTATATTTTCTCCGAGTCCTTGCTCTGTGAGTTCTCTTACTACACGTTGCACCATGGATTCAAGGTGGCCATCGGGGGAGGGAAGTAGTTGCAAAAATTGTTTTGCGCGTGTGCCGTTTGATAGGGGCCAAAGGCGCTTGCCTGAACCGCCTGAAAGGAGTATGATTTGCATTATTTGAGGTTATGAGGTTTAAGGTTATGAGGTTTGAGGTTAAAAGGTTTTGAAGTTTTAAGGTTTTGAGGAAGCTATCAAACAAGTTTCTGAACTCTAAAATTTGTAGTATAGCTTTTCTTACCCGACAAAAATACAAAAAAATATATATGTTAGTGTTTATGGATGTAATTTTTACCGTAATTTTGCCCTATAAACACCTTTATATATATGAAGAAATTTTTGCTGACCCTGTCTGCATTGTTTTGTGTAATCAGTGCAGGCGCTCGTCCTAATTTTGAGGTAGGTAAAAAATATGCCATTCAGTGTGCGTATTATGAAACGGGTAGTATCACCCTTGGAGTGTACCACAATGTCTTGCCTTACCTATATTATTATGTGTCAAATGATATTCCAGATGATGGGTATTGGTATATATATACTGATGAGGAGGGAAATTATATGTTCCGCAATGCTGTTTCTTATGAGTATCTGGTATATGATTCTCATCGTGTTGAATCTCAAAAGAAAGGACTTAACCTTTCATCTACTCCTTCAGGCAACGAGGCGAAGTGGCAGATTGGAACATTAGAAGCTGGCGGTTATTTCATTCAAAGTGTTGAAGCACCTAATCAGTATTTCAATATGCGTGTTGATGGCACTGGTTTGGTGGGTACTTATGGCAGTTATTCTAGTAGCAACGGGGTATTCTATTTCGTTGATACAGCAGGAAATGTTTTGGGTGATGTGCCTGAAACCCCTGACAACGCGGATCCAATTCAGGGTGATTGCGGTGTAACTGAAGATGGTTATTATTGGGAACGAACAGGTATTGTTGATCTCCCCATTGTTGCTTCCACGGCAAAGGACCCCATCTTTTACAAAATCCGTAATGTGCGCTCCGGTAAGTATTTGAAGAATGTGGATGATCAGTTGGTACAGGTTGCAGAAGATGGTGATAATTTCTATTTCCGTAAGAATGGGGATGGTTATTCTATCTTAACAGAGGCTGGGAAACACATTATGACTAATTATCCGACGAATGGTGAACCTTTAGGTTTGAAGAAAAGTACTACAATTACGGGAACCAATTATTGGGCATTTGGATACTATTATCACTATGAGAATCCTGGTTATACGGTAGAAAAACTCACCCAACGTCCTGTTTACAGTTACGATACGTGGTGGCAACCGCAGATTACGAACGGTCAGTCGCAATACGTATTCTGGAACGATTACATGCAGCAGCATGTGTGTCTCTACGATATGTATGATTCGGGTTCTACCTTCGTATTCTATTCTGCAGACGAGAGACATGCCAAATATTTGATGGAAAATGGAGTGGTGTTCCCAGGAGTTGAACTGGTAGGTTTCCGATCTCATATCGATACTTTACGCATCAATGATAAGGAACTTATCTACGATAAAGAAGCGTCTACATATGTGGCTACCGCTACTATGGACGCTCGTACGTCAGGTGTTTTCTCTGCAAACGTTTATTTCATACCCAAGGTTCATGATGCTGAATATGAAATGCGTATTGATGGCATAGCACCTAATGAAGATGGCGTTGTGGAACTTGTCAACTTTGATTGTGCTGCGCCCCATACATTGAATCTCTATAAGAATGGTGAGGAAATAGAAACGGCACAAATCCGCTTTACTTACCTTAACCTTGTGGAAGTAAATTATCCCACTTGTAATGGATCGTACTATACCTGCGGTACGTTGCGCGTGACACAAGCTAATATTGCTGGGTATGACTCTCTTTACACAGCCGCATTCCGTTATCGTGGCGCCTCTGCTCAAGGGTATAATAAGAAAAGTTATGCGGTTAAGATGTATGAGGTAGATGGAGTAACATCAAAGGATGTAGCGTTTTTGGGACTTCGTGATGACAACAACTGGATCCTTGACGCGATGGCGGTAGATAAAGCGTGTATGCGTAACCGAGTGAGCACAGATTTATGGAATGATTTTGCCACACCTCCTTATCACAAAGCTGCTGGATATGAAAAGAAGGCGCTTCATGGAACACGTGGAGAATTTGCTGAAGTCTATTTGAACGGTAAGTATCACGGTCTATATTGTTTAACTGAAAAAATGGACCGTAAGCAGTTGAAACTGAAAAAGTTTAAGGAAGCTACTGAAACTAATCCAGAAATTGTTCGAGGAACGCTTTACAAGTCTTCACAGTGGAGTTATGAAGTGCTGATGGGGCATGAAATGGGTGTGAATTATTACCCCAAAACTGCGCCTAGAAGTTATAACAACAATGTGCGTGAGGAGACTTGGGCGAATTTTGAAATTAAATATCCCGATTGGGAGGACGAACCTATTGATTGGGGACCTCTTTGGAATGCCATAAACTTTGTAGCTACTTCCAGTGATCCCGTGTTTAAGCGTGATATAGACAATTACTTTGATGTGGCAGGGGTTACCGATTATTACCTGTTCCTTGAGTTGATGCTTGCGACTGATAACCATGGTAAAAATCTGTTCCTTTACAACTATGACCAGACTATTGACGTGCCTGCTCTCCGTAATCGCATGGGGATTGCACCTTGGGATTTAGATGGCACATGGGGTCGCAGATGGGATGGTAAAAAGGATATATGCTTGCCTGATCAGGACTTTACAACCTTCCTTTGGAATTATGAACACGGAACGCTTACGCTCTTCCATCGTTTAAAGCGTCTTGGTTCTATGGGGTGGGAAGATGAGTTAGCAGCACGTTATGCGGAATTAAGAGAAACTTATTTCTCTGAAGAATCCTTGTGTGCACGCTTCCAGAAATACGCCGATTTGTTTGAAGAAAGTGGTGTCGTTGAGCGTGAAGCCGCATGTTGGAGTTCTTATCATCCCGATATCTTGGGAGATGTGGCATACATCCAAGATTGGATTTCTCAACGTCTGCAGTATTTGGATCAGCAATATGGTTATGTAAAACCAGATGGTGTTGAACATGTGTCAGTTGACCGTGTCGGTGTAAGTGGTGGAGTAGGTTGCCTTTCAGTTTCGTCATTGATAGCGCAAACCGTTAAAATATACTCGCTAAGCGGACAGCTCGTTCGTTGTTTAGAAGTGCAACAAGGTGTCACCCGTGTTGATGCCCTCCAACCAGGCGTTTATGTCGTAGCAGGTAAGAAGGTGTTGGTGCGTTAACGGTCAACGGTCAACGGTCAACAGACAACGGTCAACGGACAACAGACAACAGACAACAGACAACAGACAACAGACAACGGTCAACGGACAACAGACAACAGACAACAGACAACAGACAACGGTCAACAGACAACAGTCAACAGACAACGGTCAACGGTCAACGGTCAACGGTCAACGGTCAACAGACAACGGTCAACAGACAACGGACAACAGACAACGGACAACAGACAACGGACAACGGTCAACAGATAATAGACAGGATAACGTTAAAGAGGAAGTGCCGAAGCACTTCCTCTTTAACATTTTCTTGTGACCCCAGAGGGATTCTAACCCTCGACCTTCAGAACCGGAATCTGACGCTCTATACAGCTAAGCTATGGGGCCTTATAGTAACTTTTAGGGATTAATGGTGCAAAGGTAATAGAAAAAAAGAATATTTGTAGTTAACGGGGAAAGAGAAATAAGGTTTTTTACCTATTTTTGCAATACAAAATTTAGTTAAAACTTGAAATTTAAATATTCTCATAAACTTTATGGCAAAAAAACGTGATAAGGTAGCTACTCCTGTTGCCGCAAAAAGCAAGTCTTCTTTTTCTGGAATAAAGATTCCTTACCTTTGGGGACATGCCCTTATGATTTTGTTTATTTATGCTTGTTGCACTTGGTTGTACGGCGATGTGTTCCAGCGTGCGCAGCAGGAATGTTATGTCTCTGCCGATGCAGAACGGATGGTTTTTGTATTGCGTCAACCTTTTGGGGAATTTTATTGGTTGATGCGTTATGCGATGTTGGTATTTAAGAATGTGTGGGTCGGTGGTCTCGTGTTAACCATATTATTAGTAGGTTCAGCATGCTGCCTTTCTCGAATTTTGGGACTTTCCCGCAGATGGAAACTCCTCACTTTTTTATTGCCATTGGCAACACTTTCCTACCTTATTTGGAGAGGTTTACGTATCTATTTCTTAGATGAACCATCGCTTGTTATTGGTATTCCCGCAGTCGTCTTTGTGTTTACAGCTATTGGAGCGTGCATTGCTTCTTTTGTGAGAAAGAGCGTGGAGAGTTCCAATGTGTCTCACAAACATTCTCATTGGTTCCCCGTTGTGTCGATGGTGGTGGTTTGCATTACTCTATTTTCTTGCACGCGTTTGTATCGCGAGAATGATGTAGCTTGTGCACGCATGCAGAATCTTATGTGGAAGGCAGATTGGGAAAGTATGGCTGATGAAGCCTTGAGTGTTAGTCGAGGAACCCGCGTAACGGCTGCTTATTATGCTGTAGCACTGGTACAACAAGAGCAGTTATTAGAACATATTTTTGACTTTGCTTTTGATTATCCTCAAGATGGGATAAATCTTGCTGATAAGGGACAGACAGAGGCAGGACTTTATGAGGCGGATTGTAATTTTTATGCAGGATTGGTGAACAGCGCCTATCGTTCAGCAATGGAACGCCATGTTATGGCAGGTCCCTCAATCTCTAATTATAAGCGCCTTGCACTTTGTTCCATAATTAATGGAGAAATGAATTTGGCAAAACGCTACATGAAGGCGTTGGAAGAAGTGCCTTTTGAAAGTGATTTTGTAGACCGCTATGGACCGATGATTGACAATCCCAAGTTAATCGTAGAAGATCCTGAATTGGTCAAGGTGCTTCATCTTGCTCCCCGTGAAACGACCTACGAGCAAAATTTCAGACGCCCCGTATTCCTGGGTTATAATGTGGGACTCTCGTATGGTTCAGACCAGACATTGATAACTTCAATTGCTGCCACCCTCTATTCTAAAGACTTGTTGCGTTTTATGAATATGGCCTCTGTCTTGAGACAAAAGACAGGCGGTAGACTTCCAGCCATTGTGCGTCAGGCAATCATGATTTACTCAATGACCCACGAGGAGGTGAAGAATGTCTTTCCTGAAGTTTGCAATGATCGTGTGATGCTTTCAAATTTCCATGCTTTCGTAGCCGAAGCAAAACCTTATCTAAAGGATAAGGCCGAGTTGCGTAAACAATTGAAGCAAAATTGGTTGGGAACTTATTATTACTATTATTATTGCGAAAATAACGAACCCTATCAAGTTCGCAAAGCAAATAGCAGTGCTGGTGGGGTGAACTAAATTCAGTAGACAAGTTAAGATTTTTTTAGTTGACAAGTTGAAGAGGTACGAGTAGACAAGAAAGTTACTGTGATAAACGAGTATCGCCCCGCATGGACTCCTCACTCCTCACTCCTCACTCCTCACTACTTATAACATAACCCTATGCCTATTATTTATTTATTATTATTGTTCCTCGTTTCGTGTGGAGGAATGACTAAAGAGGTGCCTTCTTCATATAATTCACTCAACGAAGAGGCTCCCATTTATCCTGATTATCGTGATATTGCTATACCCTGTAATATAGCACCATTGAATGTAATGCTTAATGCTGAAGGTGAGGCCTTTGCGGCAACAATATCAGGTCCTTCAGGTGCACAAATTGTAGCTCAAGTTGACGCAAATAAGTGTTTCTTTGATGAAACAGAATGGCGCAAATTGCTTGATGCGGAGAAAGGTAAAGAACTGACTGTCTCAATTTTTGTAAAGCGTTCGGGTGAATGGTTGAGATATAAACCTTACAACATTTATGTTGCTCCAGAACCTATTGACTCGTTCCTTTCCTACAGATTGATAGAACCCAGTTATGAACTGTATCGTCAGTTAGGTCTTTATCAGCGTAATCTTACTACATTTGAGGAACAACCCATTTATGAGAATAACAATACATTCTCGGGTGATGACAATCATTGCATTAACTGTCATAATTATCAGAACTTTGATGCTTCAACTATGCTTTTCCATGTGCGTGCTTCACACGGTGGAACAGTCTTTGTTGAGGATGGTACAGCAAAGAAAATGAAGATGACGGTAGATTCCGTTCTTGCAAATTCCGTATATCCTACTTGGCACCCGCAACTCCCCCTAGTGGCATTCTCTTCTAATAATACAGGACAAGTATTTCACCTTGTAGATAGAAGTAAGGTTGAGGTTATTGACTATGCCAGTGACCTTGTGCTCTATGATGTTGAAGAAAGTGCTATCACAAATGTATTGCGTACAAAAGATTATCTTGAAACATTCCCGCACTGGTCTCCCGACGGTAAGCGCCTTTTCTTTGCTCGTGCCTATACCCCACAACTTGCACAGGTGCCCGACAGCGTTCGCGACGATTATGTTATTACCCTCATCGATAGTTTGCACTATGATGTGATGAGTATGACCTTTGACCCTCAAACGCGCACTTTTGGTGCTCCTCAACTTGAAGTAGGTTGTGCTTCCAACAACCGTAGTGCTGCAGTGCCCCGTGTGAGTCCGGATGGCAATTATGTGCTCTATACCGAGGGAGATCGTGGCCAATTCCATATTTGGCATCCTGAAGCAGACCTTTATGTGAAGGATCTTCGCACCGATAGCGTGCGTTGCTTGACGAATGCCTCTGGTTTGGGACCTGATAGTTATCATACATGGAGTAGTAACGGGCGCTGGATTGTTGTTGCGTCTCGTCGTGACGATGGCAGTTATTCACGAGTTTACATTTCTTATTTTGACGAGCAGGGCAATGATTATAAAGCCTTTGTATTGCCTCAATATGACCCGGAACATAATTTCTGTCGTATGAAGAGTTACAATGTTCCCGAACTAACTCGTAACGCAGTTCAGGTGACGCCAGATCAATTGCGTGAAGTAATTTATGACGATGCAGCGATGGAGCAAGTGAAGTATGTTGCTCCCCAATAGAGAAATGACTTGCATGTTTGCAAGTGTGGTTCTTTTCAGAAGCATAAATAGAAATGTGGAGGTAGTCCTTGAGGACTGCCTCCACATTTTTGTTCTTGAGTTTCTCAAAATTTATTTTTTAAGGTAGAAACCTTCGGTTAGTTTTTCATATTCTGCAGAGCGCTTTCCTTCCGAGGTAGCAAGAATGAGTGTGTCCTTGATAAGCGTTACAGACTCAATCCCTTTTTTGAAACAAAGTAGCATTCGCTTGGGCGATTTGTTAGGTGTAGTTTGAACAGCTGTGAATCTAATGGGAGTAAAATGTTTGACGATGCTGGAGCTAATGAAAGATTGTGCCGTGTCAGAGGGGAGTATTACGCAAAATAAGCCTGCGGGGTTAAGCAGGTTGTATGCTGCATCTATAAGCATTTCATAGGGGAGTGACTGACTGTGGCGTGCTTGTAAGCGCTGTTGGTTGGGAGGGATAACTCCTCCTGTGAAAAAAGGAGGGTTGCTAACTACGATATCAAAAAGTTGAGAGGGTGTGTAGTCTCTAATATCTGAATTTACGATTTTAACTCTTGAAGCAAAAGGAGAGGATAGCACATTCTCCTTTGCTTGTAGTGCCGCTTCCGTGTCCAGCTCTACTCCAACAATTTGTGCTTCGCATCGTTGTGCAAGCATCAGAGCGATGAGTCCGCTTCCTGTGCCGATATCTAAAATATGTTGGGCATTACCAATAGGGCACCATGCACCTAAAAGTACTCCGTCTGTGCCAACTTTCATGGCGCAACGATCGTGATATATTCTGAATTGTTGGAAATCAAAGTGTGACATTTTTGAGGGATTTTAGACAACGGACAACGGTCAACCGACGCCAAACCGAGCGCAATCAACTGACGCAGGAGTGAGTGTAAAGATAAGTTTACTTAATCTTTGCCGAGCGACAAGGAAGAAAACTCGCTTAAGTTTACTTGAATCGCCGAGGTGCGACTTGCGAAGCTTGATGAGCGTTAGCGAATAAGGAGGAAAAGACCACGAAGTGGGATTAACGGACAACAGACAACGGACAACAGTCAACAGACAACGGACAACGGTCAACGGACAACGGTTAATGACCATGAGGAATGTAAACAAGCGTTTGAGTCAAGCTAACTTGTTTACTCGTACCTGTCAACTCGTCTACTATCTTTTATTAATGATGTAAATTCCTGTTGCAGCCAATGTTCCAGCGATGACATATTTGAAATAAAAGGGTTCGTTTAGGAATATGCAAGAGGTAAGCGCACCAACTACAGGAATGAGGGAGTTATAGATTGCAACTTTCCCAATAGGATTACAGATGATAAGTTTGTTGTATAGGGCAAAACCCAGTGAGGATATGACGATGAGCAGTAGGAGTATGATGATACCGAAGAGGGTAATGCGGGGAAGTGTTCCACCAAAGATAATCCCTTGCAGCACCAATATTAATCCTCCGAATCCTAAACTGTATCCCGTTCCGACAAAGATGTCTACGCGTTTGCTTAATCCGCGCGTCATCAAACTGGCACTTGCAGAACACAGTGCATTAAGGATAATCATACCATCGCCCCAGAATGAAATATTTTCGGTGTTTAAACCACCCATATTCAGGATGAGAATCCCAATAAATCCGATGGTGCAACCTATGATTTTGCGGGCATCTAATTTTTCACTTGGAAAGAAGACGCATGCTAACAGTACGAGCACGAATACGCTCATAGAGTTCAGAATAGCTGCACGTGCGCCAGCACTATGAGAGAGTCCGATGTAGAAAAATGCGTAATGCAAAGCGGTGTTGATAAGGGTAAATATGAGAATGTATCCCCAACTACTTTTATTTTTAACGCGGAAATCTCTTTTCGTGATGCGAGCGATAAATAGTATAATCAACCCGGAGCATGAAAATCGTATACCAGCAAAAAGCATTTTGCTACTCGTCATTTCGGGAGTAATCAGAAATTCTTCAAACCCTAATTTTATTAGTGGATATGCCCACCCCCATGCTATCGCAGCTGTGAGGGCAAAAAGGCTCACCCATAGTGGGCGGGTAAAGATGGACGACATTATTTATTCGTATACAAGTTTATGGTATGCGGGTAGGTGAAGCGGTTACTCCACTTCATTAGTTCCCCACTCAAAGGATAGCGTCCCCCCTTTTACAATATCCTCGTAGTGGAGGTAGGGCAGGGGGTAGGGAGTATTGTTTAGTAAGATACGCTTTATGGAGTGTAAATTGCTGGGGCGAGGCGGACATTCTATGGTGAAAGTGCCACCTTCCACCTGGATGGTTGCGCGCTGAAAAAGCGGTTGCGAAATCCAGTAGCGTGCACTGGCGGGTTCTACTTGGTAAAGACCAAGGGAGGCAAGAACATACCATGCCGACATTTGTCCCACATCTTCGTTTCCACAGATACCTTCTGGTGTGTCGTTATAGAGCGTGTTGAGTACTAGATGCACCAACTCGTTTGTCCGATCAGGTTTTCCCAACATTGTGTATAAGTATAAAATGTGGTGAGAAGGTTCGTTACCATGAGCATATTGACCTATCATCCCTGAAATGTCAGGCGATGCTTCTGCTCCGAGGGTTGAGGGTTGTAAGAAGAGGGAGTCAAGTTTTGCTAACATGCACTGCTTTCCTCCATAGCATTCCGCAAGTCCCTCAACATCGTGAGGCACTAACCATGTGTATTGCCAGGCATTTCCTTCGCAATAGTCATCATTGCGATGGCTAGCATGGAGCGGGTCAAAGGGTTCTCGGAACTTGCCGTTGCTATCTTTACCTCTTATAAACCCACTGATAGTGTCAAAGAGGTGGCGGTAAGAGCGACTCTTTTCGTGGTAACTCAAGGCAGCATCAGTCTTCCCCAACGCTTCAGCAGCATGTGCTGCAGCACCATCAGCAAGCGCATATTCCAATTCGTAGGCAACCGCTTCTTTATAGAGGTTGCAAGGTATATAGCCGAATTGACGGCGCAAGGTCCTTCCGAATGCATTTCCTGCAGTAGTTTTTTCGATTGCCTGGAAGGCGCGTTCGTAGTCAATGCCTTTAATTTTCTTTACGATAGCATCGGCAACAACTGGAATTGCAGGGTTTCCCACCATGCAATTTGTTTCACATCCCCAAAGGTGCCAGACCGGAAGTTTTTGTTGCTCATCACAGATGTTGAGCATCGTATTGACGAAATCGCTCATGCGTTCGGGGGCGATAAGTGTGAGTAGTGGCATTTTGGCACGATAGGTGTCCCATAGCGAGAATATGGTGTAGGTGGGCGTGTCACAATGATGTACCTCGCAATCTGCTCCACGATAGTTGCCGTTGACGTCGCTGAAAAGTGCTGGTGCCATCATAGTGTGATAAAGCGCTGTGTAAAAGGTGCGCTGTTGTTCAGGAGTTCCACCTTCTACAGTAATACGTTTTAATTCTTTATTCCATGCCTCTTCAGCCTGACTGGCAACGTCATTAAAATCCCATGTGGAATTCTCTGTTTGTAGTGCCATTTTTGCCCCTTCAACACTTACCGCAGAGAGGGCAACCTTAAGGAGCACCTCTTCACTTTCTTGTGTCTCAAAATGAAGGTGGGCATATAGACTGTCCTGTCCATGATAACTTATAGAGTCTATGGCTTTAGAACATTCAGCAACGAAGAATACCTTTTGCTGGTTCGCCCAACCACGGGAGTGGCGCCACCCCGAGATATTGTGGGCATCGTGAAGTTCAATATGTGCTTCAGTCGTGCGGTCCCAGCATCCGCCGTTTTCCAAATCAATAACAAGTCCAGCATTACTACTTTCGGGGAAGGTATATCGATGGAAAGCAGTGCGAGGGGTTGCTGTGAGTTCGGCACGAACGTTATAGCGTTGTAAAGGTATGGAGTAATAACCAGGTTTTACAATTTCTTTGCTGCGTTCGCCAAGAGACCATAGTCCACTTTGTGTATCATTGGCTGTTCCTCGATCATAGTTTACAGTCCCCGTGACTGGCATTATCGTAACATCAAATAAGTCCCCAATTCCCGTTCCACTCAGATGTGTGTGAGAAAAACCAATGATAGTAGAATCCGAAGCATGGTACCCCGAACACCAATCCCAATCTTCAGGGATTGATGTAGGACCTATCTGTACCATACCAAAGGGTACGTTGGCACCCACAAAAACATGACCATGTCCCGCTGACCCAATATGTGGGTCAACATATTCAGTAAGTGAAGGATTTGTTCGCTGACAACTTATAAGAGCGAGGAGTATGGTGGTGTTTAAGAGTATGTGTTTCATTACTAAAGAAATGGAGAAGTGGCTTATCTATTTTCTTTAAGCATAAAATTTAATGTGTCTCCGGAAAGCAATTCCTGGTGAGTGATTCGGAGTGATTTCAGCGGTCGGTTCTTGAGATGAACACTCTTGATAAACGGCGCCTTTTGAGGATTGCGATTGGTGCGAATGGAAATGTTGCCTCGTGGAGTCGTAATCTGAATGCTGGAGAATTGCGGTGTAGTCAAGGTGAATGTTGGTTCACCTGGGGTGTCGGGGTAAATGCCCATCATGGAGAAAAGCGCCCAGGCGGAAAGGGTGCCAGCATCGTCATTGCCCGGTAAACCATTGGGGGCATTGTGGTAACAACTATCTAATAGGTGTTTGACAATCTTTTGTGTGCGCCACTCTTCGCCCTTAAATCTGCTGAATAGGTAGGGGTAAGCAATATCAGGTTCGTTGGCTGGGTCATAATGTCCTGCGTCAAATATTTCCTGTAATTGGTTTATATAATTGCGCTTCCCGCCCATCAGTTTCACTAGTCCCTCCACATCGTGTGTGGCTGAGAAGGTATAGGCATATGCCGAACCTTCATGGAAACCAGGTACATTTTCAAAATGCTTACCGATAGCGGCATCAAATTGATTTAGGAAAGTTCCGTCGGCACTGCGTGGGCACAATGCGCCTAAATTCTTATTGAAATAGTTGCGGTAATACTTTGAACGGACTTTAAAGATTCTCGCTATGTCGCTGTGTTTTAAAGATTCTGCTAATTGCGAAATGGCAAAATCTGCCTGGCAATATTCTAACGTGTGAGATACGGAATTGTCTCCCGAAAGATCGGTGGGTAAATAGTAGAGTGGAATATATCCGCGTTCTACATACGGAGTAATGTCAGGGCGTAAGGGATTTTCAGGTCCAGGGGTATTTGCTGATTTTAGCATCGCCTCAAGTGCCGTTGTGATATCAAAATCTCTCAATCCGCGCAACCAACTATCAGCAATTACTACAGCCGCTGGGTCACCAGCCATGGTGTATGTTTCACGACCAAAAAGTTCCCAGCGGGGCAACCATCCACTTTCCTTATACATATCCACTATAGAACGTAACATGTCCGTTTGGCGTTCTGGGTAAACCAATGTCAGAAGTTGATGAAGGTTACGGTAAGTGTCCCAAAGTGAGAAGATACTATACCTTGGAACTTCGGTTTTACCTACTCCTCCGTGCCCCATCATTCGGTATTCTCCGTTTGTATCGCTAAACAAACTTGGGTGAATAAGTGCATGGTATAGTGCTGTATAGAAGATAGTCCTTTGATCTTTAGTGCCTCCCTCAATTTGTATACGCGAGAGATCTTCATTCCATTGTAGGCGCGCTTTCTGACGCACCTCCTCAAATCCGTTTGAAGCCTGTTCGGCCTCCAAATTCATGCGCGCATTCTCGCAAGAGACGAATGATACCCCAACCCGTACCACCACGGTGTCACCTGTCTGGAGGTTGTTATAAGTAAATCGGTAGCCGATGTTGTCTCCGCCTAATTGTTCAATACTATTATCATATAGTTTGAAGGTCTCTGCCCCCCGCCAAGCTTTCTCTACATCCTGCATCTCTGGTTCTCGCTTCCAGAATCCGCTGACCGATGGTTTGTGACTTACCCGCATTACGAAATACAAGGGGAAGACCGCCTCTCGTGTATAACAGAAAGTGCCCAATAATTTGCATCCTTCAATTTCAGTGGCATTCACCCTTTTTAACCAAGCTCCGCTTTCGTTGGTCAGTCCCTCACCAAGGTTTAATAAAATGTGCCCATCCCCCTTGGGGAATGTATAGCGTTCACACGAAGAGCGAGGTGTAGCCGTCACCTCGCATTTAATGTCATATTTTGTTAATTTGTTACTATAATATCCTGGTGCTGCTTGTTCTTCTGCGTATGTAGAACCATATTGGGTATAGTCCACATTGAGCGAACCCGATGTAGGCATTACCAGCAAAGCCGCAGCTTCAGGACAGCCCACACCGCTGAGCGAAACATGCGCAAATCCTGTAAAATAACTATTGTTGTAGTCATAGGGAGCTGACCACCAACGGTTGTCCTTGTCATAACGGTTGAGGTCTGACCCCATTACGTTGAAGGGTACCACCGACATCATTCCGTTGGGAGTTATTGCCCCAGGAGAAGTAGTGCCGTAATTGGTAGTTCCGATAAACGGGTTGACTTCATCAACGGGGGCTTGCCCGTATAGAGGAAGGGTTATTAGGAAAAGTGAAAGCAGGTTATGGCGCATGGAGAGAGGAGATATAAAAGGTGATGAAGTTGAAAGGTTAAGAGGGGTTCCCCCTTCATTCTTGATCTAATTCATGAAGAGCGAAAGCATAAGCGCCAATGGAAACAGCTTTATTTGCTCCCATTTTAGAAATGCCGATACCGATGCGTTTTTGAACATCGTAATCTACATAACGTTCTTGCCCATAAACCTTAATGCGCTTCACTTCGCCATGTGCAAAATCCAGGAATGTGTCGGGATTGTCGAGGTCATATACCTTCATTTGCACGCGAGGAACTTTTTCGCCCTTGATGGTTGAGAGTGTAGAATGAAGTTCTTCCATAAGTGCAGGCATTATCCATTCCTTTGCCGCCATTACGCCCCCTCCGAGTACTACGATACCGTCAATGAGCGTGGTGGAAGTGGCTATTGCAGCTCCTAATGTGCGACCCATAGCTGCGAAAGCCTCGCATGCGGCGGCTGCATTCCCTGCGCATTTGCCCAGGATGATATCAGCCATGTGTTGGGCGTTCATTTGAGAGACGTCCTCCCCCGTAAGATCCCCATAAACACGGCATACCGCTCGTGTAGAGGCGCCCTCTTCAATGATAATATCGTGCATAGAGGGGTGGGGGAGGCAGAAGGTTTCTACACAAGAGTTGTCCCCACGGTTTAAATGACCATTAATTACCATGCCGATGCCGAGTCCTGTTCCAACGGTATATCCAATTAGGTTTCGGAATCGCTTTTGCGATCCTGCTTCTTCAAGTAACTTGTTCACCTCGGGCAACAAGCCACAGAGTGACTCACCATAGGCAAAAAGGTCGCCGTCGTTGTTGATAAATACGGGAACGCCGAAATGGTCTTCCAATAGCGGACCAAGGGCGACTCCTTCACGGAATGATGGGAAGTTGGGGAGGAATCCCCCGATAATGCCGCGGGGATAATCCGCAGGACCCGGAAAGGCAAAACTAATGGCGATGGGTCGTTGTGATGGGTCGTCGAAGAGCATCTCAAACCCCTTGATTATTTGCATCAAGCATGCATCTAAATCATGAGCCATAGCGGGGAGGGTGTAGGGTCCCCTGATGTATTCGCCCCCTTGGATGGAGGCAAAGACGAGATTGGTGCCGCCAGCATCAAGCGTAGCAACTATGCGAGGGTCGGAAAGGTAGGACATAACAGATATGCGGGTGAAATGGCTATTTAAAATGACGAACTTGAGGAGGTGAGTCTGTTTGTAGCGTGTTTGATAATTTTAATCGTAGTACTGTCACTGTCAAATACAGAATACCATCCTTGGGGTTCATGAGGTGGGTCACATAGGAAATCGTCGCCTTTGTTCCACGTTTCAGTTCGCGGGCGGCCACTTCCTCCCCATCCCCAGAAGTTGCAACCAGCAAGGGGCCCCTGAGCAAGGTGACTTTCCATTACGCGATGAAATACTGCTTTGTAGAGACTGTCTCTACTCAAAGTATTGCGCTGCAAGTCACAACTATTCCCTTCACGTGGGAAACCGAATTCTTCAATAACCATGGGTTTCTTAATGCGATTCCAAATGCGGTAGTGAAAGTCTATGTATTCATTAGTACGTTTACAAGCATTTTCGATATTCTCATCAGGATTTTCACGTGACGCCCATCCCCAATTGACGGGCCAGATGTGTAGCGTAAGGTAATCAATGTTTGGGTCCGTATGGACTTTAACGAGGAGTTCTTCATCACTTTCGCACCCATAGAGTCCCTCACTGCCGAGCGATACCATGTGGTTGGGGTCAATGGTCTTTATGCGTTTTGCTGTTTCAGCAATGAAATGTGCAAAAAGCTCTTTGTTGTCTTTGCTAAATGGACGGGGTTCGTTGCAAATTTGCCAGGCAAAGATGGTGGGGTCATCTTTATACGCAATGCCTGTGATGCTATTGACGCGTGAGACAATAGTCTCCGCATGTTTGTAGAATAATTCTAAAGCCTCTTGACTTCTTACAAAATTCGCGGCGTACTTAACATAGTCATTATATCCCTCTCCATTCGCATTGGGAGAATCTCCAAACCCGCATTCACGCAAGTAAAATCCATAACCTCCGCTCCAGTCCCAAGAATTGGTTAAGTAAATCACTGCTGTCATATTGCGCTTTGCTAATTCTGTGAGCGTGTAGTCCAATCCAACAAGTAGCGTGTCGTTCAGTACACCCGGTTGGGATTGGAGGTAGGGTTGCACAGAATTTGCATGACAACTTCCCGCATCAGCGCCTACAAGGATGCGCAGGTTTTCAATGCCCATTTCCTTTAAGCAATCTAATTCTTGTTGCAAACGAACCCGGTTGCCGTTTTCGGCACCAAGTAATGGGGCATACCAAAGGTTGGTCCCCACGAAATAATAGGGTTTCCCCTCCCGCAGAATATTGACACTGTCAGCGGTTATAAAGTGTGAAATCTCACTTTCGCACGCTTGTTGGTTACAAGATGTGAAGGGGAATGCAAAAGCAATAGTTGTAATAAGTTGTAGCAGAACTATAGAAGTTGAAATCGGTTTCATCGTGTAACAGTATTGGAAATAATAATTCAAGTTTCGCAAGTACTCAACTTGTTTGGTTTTAAGGTCTTAAGGTTTTAGGTCTTAAGGTTTACCATTCGGAGGACTCCCATTTAGTTTGTATAAACAGTCTGGATAGTCCTCAAAACCTTAAAGCGTAGCGACCTAACAACCTCATAACCTGACTCAACTGAAGCTTGCGAAAGTTGAGTAATAAGTTTGAAGGAATGATGCGTAGTTCCTTACTTTGGGAAAACTTCATTTACAGGCGTATAACCGTATCGCAGAGATGTGTTACCTCTAATCGATGAGTGATAAAGATAAGTGTGCAACCAGGTCGGTGTTTAACAATATTTTCAACTACAGATTTTTCGGTGTTGATATCCAATGCGGAAGTAGCTTCGTCTAACAATAGGATAGGGGCATCTCGGAGAAGCGTGCGCGCAATACAAATGCGTTGCGCTTGTCCTTCTGAAAATCCACCCCCTTGTTCGGTGCATGAAGTGTCAAGTCCCAGGGGCAAGTCAAGTACGAATTGTGCACAGGCAATGTGGAGGGCTGTAATTAAATCTTCCTCTGTGGCGGATGGATTTCCGAGTAAAAGGTTCTCTCTAACGGTACCACTGAGCAGCGTATTCCCTTGGGGCAGATAAGCAAAGTGGTTGCGTGAAGCTGGAGATACAGCGATGCTTTCATTGGCATTATACAGTTCTATCTTACCCTCTGTGGGGGAAATAAGTGCTAACAACATTCTGATAAGTGTTGTTTTCCCTGTTCCTGTTTCTCCTAAAATGGCTACTCTACTTCCTGGGGATAGTGTAAGAGAGTAGTCGTTGAAGATGAGGCGTGACGTCTCGTCGTAGGCAAAACTAACATTGTTGACGCGAATGCCCACCTTCCCTTCTAAAGGCGTTTTCATAGGAGTGGGTTCTGTCGGTAGTGAGGAAATCTCAATAAGTCGGTCGCATGATGTTCCTACACTTACAAAAATGGGGATGAAACGTGTCAGTGTGCGTACTGGATCTTGAATCTGTGATACGAGTTGAACAAAAGCGATGAGTGTCCCGTAACTGATATTTCCTTGAGACAGACTATAGGTTCCCCATGCAAAGGTCACAAAGTAACCCGTTGCAAATCCTACATTTAGGAGGGTTGAGGTAAAGGTGGAATATTTTGTGCGTTGAATAATTTGTCTTCGTAGTGTTCCCTGTTGGGTGGTGAGTCGTTCCACTACGTGAGTTACTCTTTGGAGCGTTTTGATGACAGGGGTGTGTTGTAAACTCTCTTGCATCAAACTCTGTATGCCACTTTCAGAGGTGCGAACCTTGTGAGTAATGGTCCGCATTTTGCTGACATACAAACGTCCCATAAGGATAAACACAGGCAATATTCCTACAATCATTAATGCTAATGTGCTGTCCATGATGTATAGAAATGTAAAGGCAGCTACGAATTTAATGATGGTAGTAATAAGCGTGGGTAGACTTTCTGTAATAAAGCTTGTTATTTCTGAAGCATCGCGTTGTAAACGATTGGTGAGGTCACCCGTGTGGAATTTTCGTAGTTTTCGCCAATCGCTGTTTAATAATATGTTAAAGAAATTGCTATGCATTTTATTTAGCGACTCAACCCCCAACGTTGCTTTAATCCAACGCGAGGCAAGTCCTAATAAAATCTGGACAACTATAACACCACCTAAAAGCATAAAAGCGCTGGAGAGCGGTACTGAAGTGTTATTCTTGGTAGCAATATCAACAGCTAACTTTGTAGACCATACAAAAAGCAAATCCGCTCCTACGATTAAAATACCGAGGAGCGTGTTGAGGAATGTCTGAAGGCGATAACCCTTACCAACCTTCCATAACCAAAATATGTTTGATCTTGATATAAGCATAGAGCGTTGAAGTTTTAGGTGTTGGCGGGGACAGACAACGGATGACGGTCAACCGACGCCAAACCGAGCGCAATCAAGTTACTTGAATTGCCGAGGTGCGAAGGAGGAAAAGACCACGAAGTGGGATTAACAGTCAACCGATGCCAAACCGAGCGCAATCAACTGACGCAGGAGTGAGCGTAAAGATAAGTTTACTTAATTTTTGCCGAGCGACAAGGAAGAAAACTAGCTTAAGTTTACTTGAATTGCCGAGGTGCGACTTGCGAAGCTTGATGAGCGTTAGCGAATAAGGAGGAAAAGACCGCGAAGTGAGATTAACAATCAACGGTCAATTGACAATGGACTGCCGTCCGGATGGGACTGTTGTCTGTTGTCCGTTGACTGTTGTCAACGTTCACCCTCTTCTTCCCCATGCCATTTTGTCACGAAGAGTGTCGTAAAAGTTTTTATGTCTGATTTTTATTACAGATATTTTGAAGGGTGCTTTGGTCACAGAAATTTTATCGCTACAGGGTACGCTTTCACTTCTGCCGTCAATCGCAAGTAGGAAATTATGTGTTCTACTTTCAATCTCAAGGTCAATGCGGACATTATCAGTCACAACTACTGGGCGCGTGTTCAAACTATGCGAAGCCACAGGACTGATGCATAATGTTCCCGACATGGGGGCCAAAATAGGACCGCCTACAGAGAGGGAGTAACCTGTAGACCCCGTGGGGGTGGTGACAATCAAACCGTCCGCCATGTAATGGTTGAGTAATCCTCCATCAATATGTGCTTCAATAGCAATGAGCGAAGAATTGTCGTGTTTCAAAACAGCCACCTCGTTAAGCGCATAGGGATATTGAGAGAAGAGTGTTCCATTACGACGCACCTCAATTACTCCCCTCTGCTCAATCACATATTCTCCGTTATACAGGCAGTCAAAAGCTTCCTCAATTGCGTCGGGGGATACATCAGCTAAAAAACCAAGATGTCCCGTGTTGATGCCAATGATGGGAATCCCTTTGTTTCCCACGAGCGCTGCTGCCTGTAGGAATGTACCGTCCCCCCCGATTGATATACACAAATCAGCAGTGAAGTCTGTATCGTAAAAGTCCGGCATACCAGTGCATGAAATCCCTAATTCCTGGGTGATGAAATGCAGGAATTTACGTTCAATAATCACTTCGGCGTGCCGTCTGCGCAGTGCATCAATGATATTTTCTAAATATTTGTTTTTCTCAACTTGATATGTGTTACCAATTAATGCGACTTTCATATACGAGAAGGGAATTTAAGTCCTGGGGGTGCACTTTTAATACTATATTTTGTTGCCTTAATAATAATATAGGCATTGCTTGCGTGACCTTTGGTTGTCCACGAAAACTCGTTTGTTTTGTTTGGGATCACTTGGTTAAATCAATAAGCGCACAACATCTTTGGGTTAAGGATTATTTGTGTACATCTGCTATATGATGCCCCTTTTTTACCCTATAGACTTCGCTGGGAAACGAGAATTTTGTAATTTTGCCTAAAGTTAACTTTTAAGACATAGCAAATTTAGTATTTTTTTTCTTACAATGACAAAATTGTCTGTAAATATCAATAAGGTTGCGACTGTGCGCAATGCTCGAGGAGGGAATAATCCTGATTTGTTGCGTGTGGCTGTCGATTTAGAGCGCTTTGGTGCGCAGGGTATCACAGTGCATCCTCGACCTGATGAACGTCACATTCGTTTTGAAGATGTTAGAACCCTCAAACCCTTGCTTACAACAGAGTTTAACATAGAGGGATATCCTTCTGAAGATTTTATCAATCTGGTGCTTGAAGTTGAACCAGCCCAAGTAACACTTGTTCCTGACTCCCCCTCACAACTCACTTCAAATGCTGGTTGGAATACGGTTGAGCATTTTGATTTTTTGAAATCCATTGTGACACGTTTGCATGCTAAACCTATCCGTGTGAGTATTTTTATCGACCCAATACCTGAAATGGTTGATTATGCCGTTAAGATGGGGGCAGATCGTGTGGAACTGTATACAGAACCCTATGCTACAAATTATCCGATAGACCCCGCAACAGCTATAGCGCCTTATGTGAAGACTGCGGAGCGTTGTCGCGAATTGGGAATTGGACTCAATGCAGGGCATGACTTGAGCCTCGAAAATCTTAACTATTTTGCAACTCAAATACCCTGGTTGGATGAGGTGAGCATTGGGCATGCGCTCATTTGCGACGCCCTTTATCTTGGTTTTGAAAAAACTATTAAGGAATACCGATTGTGCTTGAAACTTGATTGAGAGTGACGGTGGTGGAAGCTGTGTAGTGGCATGTAAAACATGGGGTATCTGATTTCCCCTCAAAACCTCAAGCCCTCAAAGCGAAGCGACCTCATAACCTCAGTTTATAACTACAAATTCTATATCCTTGTTTTCATGGTTCATTTATTTTTAGCGAATGGGTTTGAAGAAATTGAAGCCCTTACCACATTAGATATACTTCGTAGAGCCGCCATACCTGTTGAAACTGTTTCTATTTCAGGATCACGTAATGTAACGGGTGCGCATGGCGTGACGGTGAAGGCTGACTCTGTTTTTCGCAAATCAGAATTAGTAAAGAGCGATTGTCTTATTCTTCCTGGGGGAATGCCTGGAGCAGACAATTTGCGTATGCATCCTGGTGTGTGCCAAGCGGTAAAAAAACAAGTTGAGCGTGGAGCCTACGTTGCCGCAATCTGTGCTGCGCCATCTGTTGTTTTAGGGACATGTGGATTGCTTCAAGGAAAGAAGGCTACAACCTATCCAGGCTTCGAGGATAAATCTCATGGCGCTCACTATACGAAGAAGGGAATAGAGGCTGATGGCACAATCATTACAGCAAAAGCTCCAGGATTTACCTTTGAATTTGCGTTTACCATTGTTGAGGCTTTAAAGGGTAGCGATGTTGTCAAAGAGGTCAAAAAAGGGATGTGCTTGAGTTGTTGATAGCATCCTGATACGAAAAAATAGATGGCTTCTATATAACAAATGGACGAAGGTCTTGTTATGTTGAAGTAATAAAATAAGTGGTTGTACCAATTGGTATATCCACTTATTTTGGCAGTATAGCAGTTACTTGCGTGACCTTGGCAGACCCAAGTTTATTTTAGAGTTCTTCCACCTCATTAGAGTGAAGAGGCATTCAAGCATGGGACAATGTGATTATCGGTCTATTTGAGGATTTCGTTTTGTCAACATTTTTCGCACAAAAGCGCACGCGACGTAAAAAAGTCGATTTGCATTTCGCTTAAAAATGTATTATCTTTGCATTGCAGGAAAGGAGGTGTTACCCAGATAGGTAATACCTCCTTTTTAAGTGCCTGATTATCAGTATGCATTCTTTGGAGAATTTCTAAAAAAACACCGGTTTTGGCAAAAATTATTCGGCACCTTGTAAAAAATAGGTGCCGAATAATTTTTTTTAGGTGCCGAATATTTTTCTGTAGGTCGGTTGGAGTGTTAAATCTTCTTAATAAAAGTTAAAGTTTTGCCGACCTTCTAACCCTAAAAATGCGCCTTTTGCTTGCTGAGAATGCGTTATTTTCAGCGCATGGTGTTCTTGCCTTGAAATAACGCAGCCACGGGGCATTATCTCACTTTTTCAACGCTTTTTTACCTTATTCTTAAGACGTAACTTCCTCGGAATGAGAAACTTGCTTGATTTACCCCTAAAATTTCATTTTTGCTAATCTACAAGAGGGCTATGTACGCATAAATTCCAAACGGGGCAACTAAAGGTCACTCGAGTACCTCCTATATATTGGCGTTGTGTCATAATGAGCAAACTGCTTCGTTGCCCCTCAATTTCGGATTTGGTCATGTACGTCAGTACACTCCCTTCATCCTCAATTTCAGCGCCTTGCATTTTACTCACTCTTACACAACTTAAGAGGGTGTGCCGAAATTTTGCATTTCGACACACCCTCAAATTCCTGATGGGACCACTAAAGGTCACGCAGTAACTCCTGTATTATAAACCTTATTTTGGTTTGATGTATTTTAAAGTTTGAATCTCACGCCTGCATAGAACTTGCATCCGTGCATCGGTCCGTAAACCATTGTGGGGTCAAACTCGTTGCTCCAGGGGTTGTTGGCGCTGATGATTGCGTTCTTTTGCTTGTAGTTGGTGAGGTTTTCGCCCCCTACATAAATCGCCCACTTACCAATGTTCTTGGTGATTTGTGCACTGAGTTGGTAGAAGGCGTCGTAGCGTTCGTCCCATGAGCGCGTGCCGTCAGCCTTCGTGTAAGCGTTGGGCATACGACCACCACCATTGAGGTGTGAGGTAATGTCAAACTGCCACTTGTTCTTGCCCTTCGTCTCATAACCCATAGTGAGCAATGCCTTATACTTGCTGGTCAAGGGTTTATCTACAGTGCCAATGTTTCTGTAAGTGGTCTTTGAGATGGTGTGGCGGTAAGCCGCCGTGAGGTTGAAGCGGGGGAAGAGTTCGTAAGTCGCTTCTGCCTGAATAACATGTGAATAACTATCACCGTCGAGGTTGTAGAACTGCACGGCATGCGCATCGTTGTCCATGTCACACACAACTTGCTTCACGAAGTCGGTGTAGTAGTATTCTACGTCAATGTTCAAAATCTTTTCATCAACAGGAATCTTAAACTGACCAGATGCACCGAAGTTCCACGCTTCTTCCTGCGTGTCAATGTCATCGGCAATCATCATCTTGCGTGAACCTGCGAGGAGGAAGTTGTTTTCGTCAAGGATGTGCGTCGTGCGATAACCCTTACCTGCCGAGAGGCGGAAGTGAGCGAAGAATGAAGGTGACCACTTGATGTGGGCACGGGGAGTGACGAAGGTGCCGTGGAGATTGCTGTGGTCAACACGCACACCGCCCATTGCCGTGAAGTCGTCGTTCAACTTATAAGTATATTGCGCGTAAGCACCGCCAACAGTTTCGTGATTCTTCGACTTTGCGAGAGGGCTAACACCGTCAAGGTTTGCCTTGCGTGAGAAGGCGTCGTATACGAAGTTAAGGCCTGTTGAAAGGTTGTGGTGAGCGCCGAAGTCAGATTCGTACATCAACGAACCGTAACCCGAAGTCTGCTTCACTTCGTATGCCTTGTGACCGTAAGTAGCATCGTGGTGGTGCCAAGAACCAGAGAGGGTGAAGGCAAGGTTAGAGTTTTGCTCGTGATTGATAGCAAATGCGCCTTTGGCATACGCTTCATAGCGGTCGGTTGCAACACCAATTTGGTAGCGCTCTTCACCAGGTTTCACGGCCTTGGCAAGTTGTCCGCTCTGGCGGTCTTCGCCTAATGCCTTAAATCCAATTTGGAAATTACGGTCGTGCCCTTTATAGTGCCAGCGGTTCATAAAGTTAAACTGCTCCACCTGGGGCATGTCGGAGAATCCGTCCTTATTGTTGTCGTGCATCTTAAATCCCTTCTCGCCGTGCGCAAGGATGCCCGTGCTCCAATGTTCGCCCAGCTTGTGCATGCTTGCTACATTGAGTTCATACTTATTGTCGAGGTTGCCAAAGATGTTTACAGAAAGGGGAGAGGCATCGGCGGCAGTGGGTTTGAGGTATTCCACATTGATTTGACCAGTAACGGCTTCGTAACCGTTCTTGACCGTAGCAGTACCCTTAGAAATGCTGATATTTTCCATCCACGCACCGGGCACATAACTGAGACCGTAAGGCTGTGCCACATTGCGGAAATTGGGCAAACTCTCCGTGAGCATCTGTACATAAGTACCTGCAAGACCAAGGAGTTTGATTTGCTTAGCACCCGTTGCTGCATCTGAATAACTTACATCAACAGAGGCGTTTGTTTGGAAACTTTCGCCGAGGTTACAGCAAGCGCAACGAAGGAGTTCGGAACTGGTAATCATGTCCACCTTTTCCGTAGAGCGCCAGTCCTTGTAAACGCCCTTGCGCTTAACGCTCACCGTAGCAGTGCCGAGTTCGCTCTCTGCTTCGTGGTCGTGATCGTGGTCATGCCCGTGGCTGCAATTTTCAGTGTGCACATGTCCCGTTTGTTTCTTGGGAGGGTGATTGTGCGAGCAGTTTTCGGTGTGAACATGCCCCGCCTCTTTCTTTTCAGTCTTTGAGTGCGAGCAGTTTTCAGTGTGCACATGCCCTTCGTGCTTGTGTTCCACTTCCTTTTTGTCATGATCGTGGTCATGCGTATGGTCATGGTCGTTGCATACTTGTGCTGTAGCATAACTCATGCTTGTCAGCATCGCGAAGGGGATGAGAAGTAACTTTTGCTTCATAAAATGCGTTTGGATTCATGCTTCCCGAAGGGAAGATTCTTAAAATTTTGTGCAAAATTACGAATAAAAGTTGGGAGAGACAAAGGGGAGGGCGTTTCTGCAACACGGTTGCAAAATGAATCATGGCCGTCTGTCCTGTTTTGTTCTCACTAAATGATTGTAGGCTGTATTGATAAATAATATTAGGGAGTTAGTGAAAACTATGTCGGAGATAATTTGAGTTAACTCCCTTATAGTTTTTACTAACTCCCAATCTTTTATAAGTAATGATAGGAGGGGCATTTCTGCAACACCATCTTACCTGAAAGGGGGATGTGTTTGCTATGTAAAATAGGGGTCGTCGTCAAAGAGGGTGGGGAAGGGGTAGGGCGTTGGCGTTGGGGTAAGTTCGGTGTCGGGCTCTTGCGTGTCTTCGGGAAGGTCAAAGAAATCAAAGAGGAGCTGCTCGCCAAAGTCTTCCTCGTTCGGTGTGTCGATGACGATTTCGGGTTCTGACGGCTCCTGTGGGGCGTCAAAGTTGATGGAGAGTTGTTGAGGAATGCCCTTGCGCAGGTGGTATGCTCCAAGCTCGTCAAGGGTGATGTGCGTGCTGTATGCGTCTAATATTGAGCGCAGTTTTGCGGCAACGGTGCGCATGTCGGTGCGCTCTCCAAAGAAGTCTTGCTCGCTGTTGTAGAGGTGAAAAGTTAGTGCGTCAAAAGTGAGCCCATCCGGTTGAGCGCGGTTGAGCAGGGCGATGATGCGGGAGAGAAACTTTTCAGACATACGTGGCGAACGGGTTATGATAAAATCCATGCGAAGTTACACATATTTTTGCTAAAAAACGCCCGATTTATGGTATAATTCTGTAGTTTCTACCTTACAAATTTTGCCAATCGGCGTTGTTGTGCTAATTTTGTGCGAAATTTATGACAACAATCTCTGGGGAGGTGAAGACTATCCCCACATTTAACGATTCACAAAATGGGATTATTTGATATTTTCAAAAAGAAAAAGACTGAAGCTGAGTTGGGATGGCGCGTAGGTGGCATGGAAGATTTTATGTCGCTTATCCGCGTATATTACCAGGCAGTGATGGCTTCAAATCTCGGTATTTCAAACCTTGCAATGTTGCCCGATCTTCGTGTGTTTAAACAGACGATGAAGGTGCAGACTGTAAATAATAAACTCGGTTTGGGCGAGAAGAACAAGTGTAAGAAGATGCTTCAGGAAATGTATGGCATTTCCGATGGTTTCTTCAAGGAAATCGATGGCAGTATCAAAAAGAATTGTCGTTCGCTCAACGATGTACGTGGTTACTTTATTCAGTTCCAGGCGTTTTCACAAGATACTATGATGTTGATGGGTAACTTGATGAAGTGGAAGTTCCGTTTGCCTGGATTCTTTAAAGAAGCTTTCCGTAAAATGACGGAGAAGGCAGTCCATGATGTGTTGACTAAAAACACGTGGAAGGACGATGCTGTAATGAAAACTTGTTGGGGTATCCGTAAATATCAGGAGCATTTGGGGTATTCAGAAGCGTGGCTCTCGGAATATGTGTATAATATTTTGATGCTTGCTAAGAAAGAACCCAAACCTGCAAATGAAGCATAGTTTTCATAGATTTACGGTGTTTTATTAAAAAAAGAGTTAACACAGTTTGTCGCAAAATATAAAATCCTTATCTTTGCGATGGATTGTAACCATATAGGTACAACAGTATCACATGACAAAGGAGGAGGAAAAGTCACTACATACCTTCGAGACAAGAGTTCGTCAGTTGATTCTTGCCTATCAAGAGCTCAAGGCTGAAAATGCGGAGCTCTGGGAAATGGTGGAAAAAAAAGAAGACGAACTGGAGGTTATGAGGGCTGAAGTAGAACTCCAAAAACGAAACTACGCCAACCTTAAACTTGCGAAGATTATTGAACTCAATGATAGCGAGTTGAAAGATGCGAAGCAACGCTTGGCAAAGTTGGTGCGCGATGTTGATAAGTGTATCGCGCTGCTTAATGTATAACAAATGTTTGTGCATCCTCATAAATAGTGGGGTGTTCATTATCGTAACAGCGCAATAATATGGCAGTAAGTGAAAAATTAGTTATTCAGTTGCTTATCGGTAGTCAAATGCAGCAGATTACCGTACGCCGCGATCAAGAAGAGATTTTTCGTAAGGCAGCACTGATGATTAACGAACGATTGAATAAATATAAGACAGCATATCCCAATCAGGGGGATGCCAAATATATGTCTATTGCATTGCTCGATTTTGCTGTAAAGTCTTTACAGTTAGAGCATAATGTAGACACAGAACCTTATAGCAAGTCAATTGACTTACTCACAAAGGAAATAGAAGAGGTTTTGAAGAAAGGGGAGTAACGAGTAAGCGTTATTTTTCTTTCAAAAGGTGAGAAAGGTGTTGTGGAGGGTGAAAAGTATAGCACCTCTCAATGTCTTAATCTCATTCTAACATACTTGCTTTCCAAATACTTATCACATTGAATTACGCACCAATTAATCATTCTATTTTTAGGGTATGGTTTATTGGCGCTTTTTTGTTGTGTGTAACTAACAGTCGGAGGTCGCGTATGCGGATTCTGATTGTGTTTTAATGGTAGACTAATACTTAACGCGTTGAAAGTTACCTTTTTATTATAAAGTGTGCTCTCTTCATAACTATAAATTTTACTAATAATGACGGAAATCATAATTTCATCAGCTGTTTGCCTCGTTGCTGGTAGCATACTGGGATATGTATTCTTTCGTTATGTGCTGAAAAAGACATACAAGAAGTCAATCCAGGATGCGAATAAGGAAGCAGAGGTAATCAAGGAAAAGAAACTCCTTGAAGTTAAGGAGAAGTTTTTGAACAAGAAGGCGGAACTCGAGAAGGAGGTTCAGCAACGTAATCAGAAAATTGCGCAGGCTGAAAATAAACTCAAGCAACGAGAAATCAGTCTTAATCAGCGTCAGGATGAACTCAATCGCCGTAAGCAGGAGGTTGAAAATAATCAGACCAAGGTGAATACACAGCTTCAACTCATTCAGAAGAAGGAGGAGGAGCTTGAAAAAATGCAGCTTCAGGAGCGTGAGAAACTTGAAGAACTTTCAGGACTCACAGCAGAAGAAGCGAAGGAGCGTCTTATTGAATCCATGAAGGATGAGGCGCGTACCAATGCGCAAGCTTACATCAATGAGATTGTGGATGATGCAAAGATGACGGCGTCAAAGGAAGCAAAGAAAATCGTTATTCAGACCATCCAACGTACAGCTACGGAAACGGCGATTGAAAATAGCGTAACCGTATTCCATATTGATAATGACGAAGTTAAGGGTCGCATTATCGGTCGTGAAGGACGAAATATTCGTGCTCTTGAAGCTGCGACAGGCGTTGAAATTGTTGTAGATGACACCCCCGAAGCAATTGTTATTTCAGCGTTTGACCCTGTTCGCCGTGAAGTTTGCCGTTTGGCTTTGCATCAACTTATTTCTGATGGACGTATTCATCCCGCTCGTATTGAAGAAGTGGTGCAAAAAGTGAAGAAGCAAGTGGATGAAGAAGTTATTGAAACGGGTAAGCGTACAGCTATCGACTTGGGTATTCATGGACTCCATCCCGAATTGATTCGTATTGTGGGTAAGATGAAGTATCGTTCTTCATACGGTCAGAATCTTCTTCAGCACGCTCGTGAGACAGCGAACCTTTGTGCGGTAATGGCGTCAGAATTAGGTTTGAATCCCAAGAAGGCAAAACGTGCGGGTTTGCTACATGATATAGGTAAGGTGCCCGATGAAGAAAACGAACTTCCTCACGCACTTTATGGAGCAAAGTTGGCTGAAAAGTATAAGGAAAAGGCAGAAATTTGCAATGCCATTGGTGCTCACCACGATGAAATGGAAATGACGAGTCTCATTGCTCCGATTGTTCAGGTTTGTGACGCTATCAGTGGAGCACGCCCAGGTGCACGTCGTGAAATTGTTGAAGCATACATCAAGCGACTTAATGATCTTGAAAATATCGCAATGTCATATCCTGGTGTAGTCAAGACTTACGCTATTCAAGCTGGTCGCGAGCTCCGTGTGATCGTTGGCGCAGACAAGATTGACGATAAGCAAATAGACCAACTTTCTGCTGATATCGCGAAGCGTATTCAGGACGAAATGACTTATCCTGGTCAGGTGAAGATAACTGTTATTCGCGAGACGCGTGCTGTAAGTTACGCAAAGTAGTGTGGAATTATTTGTAAAGCGTAAAAAGGCATGTACGTTTTAAAAGTTCTTAAGAGTTCAAATCATTAAGAAAATCATAGTTCTCGGGACTATTGGGCATACGCTCAATAGTCCTTTTTTGTTGTCCAGGTTATTATTTTGGCAATAATATAGCAGTTGACCAAAAAAACTTACGCCAGAGGATTTAACCATCCGAAATGCCCCCGTAGGAGGGCACACTTGCCTAACCGCTGGTGAGCAGGGCCAACCTGCGGTGGTGCTATACGGCCGAATAAATCTATTGGTCCCCGTAGGAGGACCCACAGCACCTGGATATGCTTCAAATCGTTTAACTAATCCGGTTGTTGTGGGTCCCCTACGGGGACCGATAGAGAAACTCAACAGTTATTCTTAATCCGCAGGTTCACTGCGTTCACCCGCGGTTAGGCAAGTGTGCCCTCCTACGGGGGCAATGCATGCATAAATTCTAGATGGGTCAACTACTATATTATTGCCTTATTTTTTTGCAATAATATTAGTGTTACTTGCGTGACCTTTGGTTGTCCATGAAAACTCGTTTGTTTTATTTCTAGCCACTAAAGAACACTAATTTTCACTAAAATCCATCCGGTCTTAAATGCCCCGCAAGGCATTAGTGTAAATTAGTGCCCATTAGTGGCTTTAATAATAAGAGCATAACGTCTTTGGTGTAAGGATTATTTGTGGACATCTGCTATATTATTACCATTTTTTTTCTTGCTTTGAAAATAATTTTTTATCCCATGAAAATAACTTACCTTCTAATATTTTTTTTACCGTCAAGTTTTTGGGTGACTGACCTATTTGTTTAATCGGTGACACCCGATGTAGGTAGCGCTCGTGCGGGGTGTTACGAAACAGGTTTTATCGTTTTGCCTAATTTTTTTTCTGTTTCCAGGGACTTGCGCAAAATTGTATAGCATAATCCACATGTAAAATTTTGTGCTTTCCTCAAATTAAGTTAATTTCGCAGTTGTGTACCTATAAATTGCACCATCGATATGAAAAACAAGATAGACTTTTTCTTGGCTTGGACGGAAAGTGACGAACTTCGTAAGACGGCTGCGCTGTTGGCAAACAGTGAAGTTGTCAATCACCTATATGTTGTAACTTCAGCACGTGATGAAGAAGAACTTGATGTGGCGGACCATGTCAGTGTATTGCACGCTGATAATGTGACGGGGACAAAGTTTTTCCGTCAGGTCGCTTCACGAGCGAAGGCTGATTATGTGGCATTGTATCTGAAACCCCAACCGCTTACGTTAGGTTACCGTTGTTTGGAACGACTTTGTCAAGCTGCCGAAGATGCTACTGCCGTGATGGTATATGCCGACCACTACAGCATCAAGAATGGTGAGCGCGAGATGAGTCCCAAGATTGCTTACCAAGAGGGTAGTGTGCGTGATGATTTCGACTTTGGTGGATTGATTTTGATGCGCACTTCAGCCTTGAAGTCTTTCTTTGAATTAGATAAGGTAGGGCGCTACCGCTATGCGGCGATGTATGCCCTGCGTTTGCATCTTTCGCGTGTGGGACAACTCTTCCACCTCAACGAATATCTTTATACGGAGGTAGAATCCGACTTGAGAAAGAGCGGCGAAAAGCAGTTTGACTATGTGAATCCCAAGAACCGTGAAGTGCAACTCGAAAACGAGCGCGCTTGTACGGACCACTTGAAGCGCATTGGGGCATACTTGGCACCCGACGAATTTGACGACCTCCCCCATGATGATACACCATATCCCGTGGAGGCGAGTGTGATCATTCCTGTGCGCAATCGAGTGCGCACCATTCGTGATGCCGTAGAGAGTGTGTTGTCTCAAGAAGCAGATTTTGCGTACAACATTATCGTTGTAGATAATCATAGCGATGACGGCACAACGGAAGTGCTTCGTGAGTTGGCAACGGATGAGCGAGTAGTTCATCTCATTCCCGAACAAAACGACCTTGGTATCGGTGGGTGTTGGGATTTAGCGATACGCAGTGAACATTGCGGACGTTATGCCGTACAGTTGGATTCTGACGACCTCTATTCTTCAACATCAACGCTCGCACAAATCGTTGACGCTTTCCAAAAGCAAAAGGCGGCGATGGTGATAGGTAGTTACCGTATGGTGGATATGAACCTTCAAACACTGCCTCCCGGAATTATTGATCATAAAGAATGGACGCATGATAATGGACGTAATAATGCGCTGCGAATAAATGGGTTAGGTGCTCCTCGTGCATTTAATACTTCATTGCTTCGCACCATTGGTTTCCCCAATACCAGTTATGGAGAAGACTATGCCCTTGGATTGGCATTCTCGCGTCATTTCCGTATCGGTCGCATTTATGACGAACTCTATCTGTGTCGTCGTTGGGAGGGAAACTCCGACGCGGCTCTTTCGCCTGTAAAGGTCAACCGCAATAATGCCTACAAAGACCGTCTGCGCACCCTTGAAATCGAGGCACGTCGCCAGATGAATGCCCGTTGGAACCACACCACCACGCAGGAAGAAGTGCTCGACTTCTTTGCGCGCCAGTTGGAGCAGTGGGATGAAACACGGGAACGGGTAGAGGAGTTGCATCAGCATGTACAGATGCGCACATTAGAGGGCGATGAATTTACGCTTGCTGTGCAATACAATCCCTCGCGCATTGTGTCAACGGGTGCCAAGGTGGATAAGAAGGAAATCAAGAAGCGCCCCTGCTTCTTGTGTGAGAAGAACCGCTCCGAACAGCAGATGGATATCGCTGTTGAAGGGCGTTATGAAGTGCTCATCAATCCATTCCCCATTCTGCCTTACCATTTGACGCTCCCCACGCGCCGCCATGTACCGCAGACGTTAGAGAGTCTCCTGCCTTTGTTTGGGAAAATGGCGTGGCAATTGCCTGATTTCTTCGTCTTTTACAATGGTCCCCGTTGTGGTGCCTCTGCTCCTGATCATGCCCATCTTCAAGCGGGACATCGTGGAGTGGTGCCCATTGAGCGCGATTGGAAATATTACGAAACGAAACTTGAAAAGGTATTCCCGCTGACGCCCAAGGAAGAGGCAGAACTCGATGCTATGGGGTATACTTCCAAGCAATCGGGCGTCTATCAGCTTCGTGGCTATGCCTGCCCCGCCTTTGTAATTAAGGGTTGTCAGTTGGAGACCGATTATTACCTGCTTCGCAAACTTCTTTCAGCGCAGATGTCCGTGTTTGATACCGCTGGTCAGACAGAACCCGATGTGAATATCCTCGGGTGGCGTCAGGAGGGTGGACCCGGTGAGGGAGATCAGGTTGTGTTTGTGGTCTTCCCCCGCAAGAAACACCGCCCCGAGTGTTATCATACTACGGGAAAGTCGCAATTTGTGATCAGTCCGGGTAGCATTGATATGGGTGGCTTGATCATTACTCCGCGCGAAGAAGATTATGAAAAACTCACCCCAAAGGTTGCGGCTGCTATCTTGAGTGAGGTGGCGATTACCGAAAGCGAGGCTACCCAGATTGTGAAACGTCTGCGCACCAAGCGTTCAAAGGCTCAAGTAGAGACGTCAAAGTCGCTCGTTTCGCTCCACATGCCAGAGGAACCCATGATTCAAGTAGGTATTATGACGGAAGAAAAGATTGCCTTCCGCCTTAATGCACCTTATACGGCAAAGGGCAACACCGTGACGGGTGAGCAAATTGTAGAATGTCGTGATGGGGGTATCCTTTGGAACGGCAATGTATATAGCGAACTCAAATTTAAGCCTGCTACCGATGATGCTTCCTTTACGATTGACAATGTGCAAATCGGCATTGATTATCATTGGCAACGCTCCGAACCGCAAACGTTTATTGGTCAGTTACGCATAATTGTTGAAGAGGAAAAGCTGGTGGTAATTAACAAGTTACCTATCGAAGATTATCTTAAAAGTGTAATCAGTAGTGAGATGAGTGCTACGGCTTCGTTAGAGCTCCTGAAAGCGCATGCCGTCATCAGTCGTAGTTGGCTTTTGGCACAGATGCAACACCGCGAACGTCAAGAAGGTCGCACGGGAGGTTTCTTCAGTTTCCAGCGTAAGGGTGACGAGTTTATTCGCTGGTACGACCGTGAGGATCACACACTCTTTGATGTCTGTGCTGACGACCACTGCCAACGCTATCAGGGTATTACGCGCCAGACGTCGCCTCTCGTAGAGAAGGCTGTCGAGGCCACCCGTGCAGTAGTGCTTGTGAGTGATGGCGAAGTGTGTGACGCACGCTTCTCAAAGTGTTGTGGCGGTATTACCGAGCGTTATTCAACCTGTTGGGAAGATAAAGAACTCTCTTACCTCCATCCCGTACACGATGTGCCGGCAGATATGAAGATGGATGACCAGGCGATTGGTGCCGATAACTTTGATTTTGATCTTTGGATACGCACCGCTCCCGAAGCGTTCTGTAATACGGAAGATGCTAATTTGCTCTCGCAAGTGCTCAATGATTACGACCGTGAAACGCAGGATTTCTATCGTTGGCGCGTGGATTACACGCAGGACGAGTTGGCAAAACTGCTTGCTGAGCGTTGTGAGGAAGATTTTGGTGCTATCCTCGACCTGCAACCCGTAGAGCGCGGTGCCAGTGGGCGTATTAAGAAATTGCGCATCATAGGCACGAAGAAGCAACTCACCATCGGTAAGGAACTTGAAATTCGCCGAGCCCTTTCTGAAAGTCATCTTTATAGCTCAGCCTTCTCTGTTGAGCGCGGTGAGGAAGTTGATGGTGTGCCCACACGCTTTACCCTTTATGGCGCAGGGTGGGGACATGGAGTAGGGCTTTGCCAGATAGGTGCCGCCGTGATGGCAGAGCGTGGGTATACCTATGATGAGATATTGCTTCACTATTACAAAGATGCGCAACTGCATAAACTATAGTAAGTTATACTATCAAAACAAAAATGAAAAGAGTAGTCGGGATGGTCGGGAAACGCTGATTGTTCCGACTACTTGAATGAAAATCCCATTCAATTATTGTTATTTCTGATGAAAAAAACTTCTCCTTGGTCATGGGTGCCTTCGCTCTATTTTGCAGAAGGTGTTCCCTATGTGGTAGTGATGACCGTGGCGCTGGTGATGTATAAAAACCTTGGGTTGAGCAACACCGACGTAGCGCTCTACACCTCGTGGCTCTACTTACCGTGGGTAATAAAACCCCTGTGGAGTCCCTTTGTTGACGTGCTCAAGCAGAAGCGCTGGTGGATTCTTACGATGCAATTCATGGTAGGACTCTCTCTGGCAGGTGTCGCTTACACCATCGACGCTCCCGATTTCGTACAAGCAACCCTTGCTTGCTTTTGGCTGATGGCCTTTAGTTCCGCCACTCACGATATAGCAGCCGACGGGTTTTACATGCTGGGACTCTCTACGCATGAACAGTCCTTGTTTGTAGGCATACGCTCTACCTTTTACCGTGTGGCCACTATTGGGGCGCAGGGTGGACTCCTTGCTCTTGCCGACGCCCTTCAACGCGTTGGGGGCTATTCCCTCCAAGAAGCCTGGCGTTGGACTTTCCTCTTGACGGCAGTAGTCTTCTTTGTTCTTTTCGGGTGGCACGCCTTCGTGTTGCCCAAGGTAGAGGATGCCTCTGCTGATGCGTCCGTCATGAAGCGATATCCCACTAGTCTAATATGGGTGATGCTGAAAACTTTTGGCACCTTCTTTATGAAGCCTCAGGCCTTCGTTGCTATCGCCTTTATGCTTCTTTATCGTTTCCCTGAGGCGCTTCTGGTGAAAGTTGCACCCCTCTTTCTGCTCGATCCCGTGGAGCAGGGTGGGTTAGGGCTCACCAAGATGGATCTCGCACTGGCACAGGGAACTATTGGTGTGGTCGGTCTCACACTTGGAGGTATCGTAGGTGGTGTAGCCATTGCTAAATTAGGTTTTAAGCGTTGCCTTTGGTGGATGGTGGGTGCCATCACGCTTCCTCATGCCCTTTATGTGGGATTGGCCTGTGCGCAGGTAAGCAATTTGTGGTTTATTGCTACTGCCGTAGGTATTGAGCAATTTGGTTACGGTTTTGGTTTTACCGCCTACATGATGTATATGATCTACTTCTCCGAAGGCGCTTCAAAGACAACCCACTACGCCCTCTGTACCGCTTTTATGGCACTCTCCATGCTCCTCCCCGGTATGGTCGCAGGGTGGTTGCAGGAACAATTGGGCTACTTGTGGTTCTTTATCCTTGTCCTTGCGCTCACACCGCTGACTTGTTTTGCGGCAGCCTTGATCAAGGTGGATGCTCACTTTGGTAAAAAAAATAACGCAGAGCAGGCGTGATAAGCTATATCGCCTTACTTGTTGAACTATAGTTCGTTCCGTTTGTAGAGTGGGAGAGTGCAGAAAAATATTTTGCAAATTTTCTCCGAAAATGTTTGGAGGTATAAAAAAATGTTGTAATTTTGCACTCGAATTCAACAACGGAATTCTTCTGGTGGTTTGGATGAGTGGCTTAGTCACCGGTCTGCAAAACCGTTTACGGCGGTTCGAATCCGCCAACCACCTCGAAAGTGTGAATGCAGCGATGTGTTCACACTTTTTTTGTTTGTTTTTTTTCTCGTGGCGTCCTGAAAATCGTGGCAAATGCTACCTTCTTGTCTCAAAACCCTGTTGTTTTTAGCCCTTATTGTTAAAAAATAAGCAACTCGCTTCGGTATATAGTTGAAATTTGTTAATTTTGCGAACTAACTGTGGTAGTGTGTCTGTGCGCGTAGGTGCGTGGGCGGACTCTGCGGTAAAAAGCAAGCATTTTTGCAGACGAACAAATTTTTTTATTTATAACTTAGTTTTTCTTAATGGGACAGTACAAAATTAGGAAAGGACTTGACCTGAACCTTGCAGGCGAAGCTCCCCTCCAGGTGAAGGAAGCACCGTTGGCTGCGGAATACGCAATCAGCCCTGCCGACTTTACAGGAGTGACGCCCAAGCTTGTGGTGAAGGAAGGCGAGAATGTACTCGCTGGTAGTCCCCTCTTCGTGGACAAGGCTACGGAGAGCATTGCTTTCGTTTCGCCCGTGAGCGGAACCGTGAAGGCAATTGAGCGCGGTGAACGCCGTAAGATCCTCTACATTCGCATTACTCCCGATGCAACTCAAGTGGCAAAGGAGTTTAAGGCGACAGACGTGGCTAAGGCAACGCGTGAGGAAGTGTTGAACCTCTTGTTGCAGTCGGGCTTATTCGCATTCATGCGTCAGCGCCCCTACGACGTAGTAGCAAATGCACAAGATGCGCCTAAGGCGATTTTCGTAAGCGCCTTCTCAAAGATGCCTTTGGCTGCCGACTTTACGTTTGTAGCAAAGGGTCAGGAAGATGACTTCCGCCTCGGTGTGGCAGCGCTCTCAAAGTTGGCACAGGTGCACGTAGGTGTTTCTCCCGAGCAGATCAATACGTCTATCCTTCCCCTTGAAGGTGCGGACGTAAATGTGTTTGACGGACCCAACCCCGCGGGTAACGTAGGTGTGCAGATCAACCATATTTCTCCCGTGAACAAGGGTGAAATGGTTTGGACAATGGGTGCAGAAGCCGTGATCTTCGTAGGTCGTTTGATGCGCACAGGTAAGGTAGACTTGACACGCATCATTGCCGTGGCAGGTAGCAAGGTAGCTGAACCTACTTACTTGAAGGTAAAGGTGGGTGCGCCCATCTCAAGCATCATCCCCGCTGTTGATGCCCATGTACGCATTATCGATGGTAACCCCCTCGTAGGTAAGAAGACCACTACCGCTGACTTCCTCGGAGCCTTCTCAACTGAAGTATGCGCCCTCCCCGAAGGTGATGACGTCGATGAACTCTTCGGTTGGATCATGCCCCGTGTGAACGACTTCTCAACAAGCCGCAGCTACCTCTCATGGTTGATGGGCAAGGGTAAAAAGTACGACCTCGACTGCCGTATCAAGGGTGGTGAGCGCCACATGATTATGAGCGCAGAATACGAACGCGTATTCCCCATGGATATCTACCCCTCTTACTTGGTGAAGGCCATCATCACGGGCGACATCGACCGTCAGGAGGCATTGGGTATTTATGAAGTAGCGCCCGAAGATTTTGCTGTTGCAGAATTTATTGACTCTTCAAAATTGGAACTCCAGCGCATCGTGCGCGAGGGACTTGATATTCTTCGTAAGGAAAATAGTTAGTAATTATGGTAAAGAAATATCTTGATAAAATTCGTCCCAACTTCGAGGAAGGCGGTAAGCTTTCAGCGTTCCGCTCTGTCTTCGACGGTATGGAGACCTTCTTGCTTGTCCCTAACGCAACGTCGCGCGTAGGTGTGAGCATCCACGATGCTATTGACTCAAAGCGTATCATGTCTTTCGTAGTCATCGCATTGCTTCCTGCTCTGCTTTTTGGTATGTACAACATTGGTTACCAGAATGCTGCAGCTGCAGGTATGTTAGAGCAGACTTCATTCATTGAAATGTTCTTCTATGGCCTTCTTGTTATGCTTCCCCGCATCATCGTTTCTTACGGTGTAGGTTTGGGAATTGAGTTCGTTGTAGCTCAGTGGAAGAAGGAAGAAATCCAGGAAGGTTACCTCGTTTCAGGTTTGCTCATCCCCATGATTTGCCCCGTGAGCACTCCTCTTTGGATGATGGCACTCGCCGTAGCTTTTGCCGTAATCTTTGCAAAGGAAATCTACGGTGGTACAGGTATGAACATCTTCAACCCCGCGCTTATTGCACGTGCGTTCCTCTTCTTTGCTTATCCTACAAGCATGAGTGGTGACGCTTGTTGGGTAGCTACTGAATCATTCTGCGGTTTGGGTCACAATGTCGTTGACGGTTTCACTGCTGCAACTCCTCTTGGTATCGCAGCTGCTGGTAACGCTGTAAACTTTGCTGAAACAAGCACATTCGTAGGTCTTATCCCCGGTTCTGTAGGTGAAACCAGCGTAATCGCCATCGCTATTGGTGCAGTATTGCTTTTGGTAACAAAGATTGCCAGCTGGCGCACAATGGGTAGCGTATTCGTAGGTGGTGCAGTAGTAGCATGGTTGTTCAACATCGCAGGAATGGAAACCAACGTGGTTGCAAACATTCCTTGGTACGAACACCTTGCAACAGGCGGTTTCTGCTTCGGTGCTGTATTTATGGCAACAGACCCCGTAACCAGTGCACGCACAGAAAAGGGTCAGTTCATCTACGGTTTCCTCATCGGTGTGGTAGCAATCACCGTACGCGTTTTGAACCCCGGTTATCCCGAAGGCATGATGCTCGCTATCCTCTTGATGAACATGTTTGCACCGCTCATCGACTATGTTTTCGTTCAGCGTAATATTAATATGCGTCTCAACCGCGTTAAGAAGTAAACAGCAATGAATACAAATAGTAACGGATATACAATTGGTTATGCTGCGGTGATGGTAATCATTGTGGCGTTCCTCCTTGCTTTCGTTTCCTCTGTTCTTAAGCCCACACAGGATAAGAATGTGGAACTCGATAAGAAGAAGCAGATTCTTGCTGCGCTCAACCAGCGCGGACTTGAGAAGGACAGCATTGAAGCCACTTACGAAGCCCTCGTAAAGAGCGACCTCATCATCAACGAAGACGGTAGCGTAAAGGCTGAAAACGGCGGTTTCAACGAAAAGAGCGACTTGGTCGTTTACGTTTGTGAAGTAGAAGGCGCTAAGAAGTACGTCTTCCCCGTAACGGGTAAGGGACTTTGGGGCGGCCTTTGGGGTTACATCGCTTTGAATGACGACTTCCAGACCGTGTTTGGCGTATACATGTCACACGAATCTGAAACAGCTGGTCTCGGTTCGGTAATCGCCGAAGAAAAGTTCCAGAAGAAGTTTGACGGCAAGTCAGTGTTTGCTGAAGGCGATGCTGAACACGTAGCCCTCACCGTAGTAAAGGCAGGTAAGGTAGCTAACGAAGCCGTTGAAGTAGACGGTATTACGGGTGCTACACTCACTTGTAACGGTGTTGCAGCAATGGTAAACGGCGGACTCCAGCAGTATGTGAATTTCTTTAATGTTAACAAGTAAGCAACGAATTAGAATATGAGTAAATTATTTTCAAAGGAGAATAAAGAAATATTCTCAAGTCCGTTGAACCTCAACAACCCTGTGACGGTTCAGGTATTGGGTATCTGTTCTGCGCTTGCTGTAACAGTTCAGTTGGAACCCGCTATCGTAATGGGTCTCTCTGTAACGGTGATTACTGCTTTTGCAAACGTGATTATCTCATTGTTGCGTAAGACGGTGCCCAACCGCATTCGTATCATCGTACAGCTCGTAGTTGTTGCAACTCTCGTAACGCTCGTAAGCCAGGTGCTTAAGGCGTATGCTTACGATGTAAGCGTACAGCTCTCCGTATATGTAGGTTTGATTATCACCAACTGTATCCTCATGGGTCGCCTCGAAGCGTTTGCCATGCAGAACGGTCCCTGGGCATCATTCCTCGACGGTGTAGGTAGCGGTCTCGGTTACGCTTGGATTTTGGTGGCTGTAGGTTTCGTGCGCGAACTCTTCGGTGCTGGCACACTCCTCGGCATTCAGGTAATTCCCGACGTATGCTACGAATGGGGATATGCCAACAACGGTATGATGACTATGCCCGCTATGGCATTGATCATCGTAGGTTGCATCATCTGGGCAACTCGTGCGATTAACGATAAGAAGTAATTCACAAACCCATAAATAAGAAACAACGAATATGGAACATATGTTAAGTTTGTTCGTCCGCTCCATTTTTGTGGACAACATGATTTTCGCCTTCTTCTTGGGTATGTGCTCTTACCTTGCAGTGGCGAAGACAGTAAAGACAGCGTTCGGTCTCGGTCTTGCGGTAATCTTTGTATTGCTCGTAACCGTTCCCGTCAACTACTTGTTGCAGACACAAGTGTTAGGTCCCAACTGTCTCATTGAAGGCGTTGACCTCTCCTTCTTGGCGTTCATCCTCTTTATCGGTGTCATCGCCGGTATCGTGCAGCTCGTAGAAATGATTGTTGAGCGCTTCTCACCCTCACTCTATGCTTCACTCGGTATCTTCTTGCCCCTTATCGCTGTAAACTGCGCCATCATGGGTGCTTCGCTCTTCATGCAGCAGCGTATCGGTATGGAACCCAATAGCGCACAGTACATCGGTGGCGTTGCTGACGCTCTCGTGTATGCACTTGGTTCAGGTATCGGCTGGTTGCTCGCTATCGTAGCGCTCGCAGCTATCAACGAAAAGATGGCTTACACCGACGTGCCCCGTCCCCTCCGTGGTTTGGGTATCACCTTCATCACCGTAGGTCTCATGGCAATGGCATTTATGTGTTTCTCAGGTCTCACTATTTAATAAGGAAAGGAATTAACAATGGCAAATCTTATTTTAGCAAGTATTGGAGTATTCCTTGGAATCATACTCCTTATTGTAGTGATTTTGCTTGTAGCGAAGAAATACCTTTCACCCGGTGGAATGGTAACCGTTACAATCAACGGCAAAGACAAGATTCAGGTAGAGCAGGGTGGTACCCTCCTCGGCACACTCGCTGCTAACGACATCTACCTCCCCTCAGCATGTGGTGGTAAGGGTTCTTGCGGTCAGTGTAAGGTACAAGTACCTGAAGGCGGTGGTGAAATCCTCGATTCTGAAAAGGGTCAGTTCACACGCAAGCAAGTAAAGGAAAACTGGCGCCTCGGTTGTCAGTGTAAGGTAAAGGGCGACATCAGCATCAATGTTGAAGACTCTGTAATGGGCGTTAAGGAATGGGAATGCACCGTGATCGGTAACCGCAACGTGGCTACCTTCATCAAGGAATACAAGGTAGCACTTCCTCCCGGTGAACACATGGACTTCGAACCCGGTTCATACGCTCAGATTAAGATTCCCGCATTCAACATCGACTACGATAAGGACTTCGACAAGTCACTCATCGGCGATACTTACCTTCCCGCTTGGAAGAACTTCGGACTCTTCAACCTCAAGTGTACGAACGACACACCCACCGTGCGTGCTTACTCAATGGCGAACTATCCCGATGAAGGTGATATCATCACCCTCAACGTACGTATCGCAACGCCTCCCTTCAAGCCCAAAGAACAAGGCGGCGGTTTCATGGATGTAAATCCTGGTATCGCTTCTTCTTACATCTTCAGCTTGAAGCCCGGTGATAAGGTAATCATGAGTGGTCCTTACGGAGAATTCCGTCCCAACTACACATCAGGCCGCGAAATGATTTGGGTAGGTGGTGGTGCCGGTATGGCTCCCCTCCGTGCACAGATCATGCACATGCTCAAGACACGCCAGTGCCGCGACCGTCAGATGCACTACTTCTATGGTGCACGCGCATTGGAAGAAATCCCCTTCCTCGACGACTTCCTCGCATTGGAAAAGGAATTCGACAACTTCCACTTCCACCTTGCGCTTGACCGTCCCGACCCCAAGGCAGATGCAGCAGGTATCAAGTACACTGCAGGCTTCGTAGCCCCCGTAATGGGCGACACTTACCTCAAGCAGCATGAAGCACCCGAAGATTGCGAATACTACCTCTGCGGTCCTCCCATGATGGCAAAGACAGTGCTCGACCTCCTCGACAGCCTCGGCGTAGAAAAGGAAATGATTCACTTCGACGACTTCGGAGGATAATCGGTTGGATTATCAAAACAAAAACTCCCCGTTCCAATTGGAATAGGGAGTTTTTTCTTTTTGCGTTACCAGCGCTCACAACGAATTTGCGGATATTGTCTGCGCGGGAATTAGTGCTTTTTTATTATCAGGAGCATCAGGGCTGTTCACCAGGAAGCAATAATTTTTCACCTCTCTGCTTTAGGCACCTGCCGACTACATGATGACCCCTCTGCCTTTTCTGCCGTCCATCTTGATTGTTAGTGGTTGCGGTAGTTTTACGTGGCGCACGTAGGCTGTTTCGTGTTCCGCAGGAAGGGCATTGAGTTGTGCTTCATTAAAAAATCCGTCGCCACGGAAGGGATTGATGGTGAAATAACCGACGCCAAAGGAGGTGAGGTTTTGGAAGAAATGAGTGCCCTGACTGGGGTCAATGCGGTAGTTTTCCAATCCACATTCTACGATGACGCGTGCGCCACTGATGTGTGGCCATTTTACGGGAAGTCCTAACCAGGGGTCGGAACTGCCCCAACGACCAGGTCCTACGAGCACATAACCGCGCTCTTGTGACGTGAGTTCGGTATTGATGCGCTCAATGTCATAGGCGGCTTGTTGATTGTTGGCAGCATTAAATCCTTCCGATTTTACGTATACCACGTCTGTCACATCGGTAATAATTCCGTTTCCCAGACAATTATGGGTAGTGATGAGCGTGTCGGTTTCGGGGATAAGGCTAAGGTCTTCCTCTACCACCTCCTTGCTGTCTACGATGGGGCGTATTTGCAGGAGGTAAAATTCTGCGCGTTTGTTACCGTTTGGGGTAGACTTGATATCCAGGGCGAATTCGATTTCTACAGGGCGCCCCATTTCGAGTTTTCCTACCTCAAGGAGTTTTGAAATTGTTGACGCAAGAGGAAATAAATCGTGTTGGAGAATGTTGGAGAAGGAGATAATTTTTCGCCCTCCTGGGTAGTATCCATCACGTATGATTTGGTCGTAAGGGTCGTAGGTTGAGGAGACATAGCGCAAGGTGTCGTGTGCGTCGGCATCTTTGAGTGATAAGCGTCGCAGGTTGAAGGCGTCGTCGGGTGAAAGTGCTTCGGTCGTTTCGGCAGTGCGCAGGTCGAGTGCATAGAAGCGTGTTTGCGTTTCGCGAAGTGCCATCTCGGTGTCGCTTAATTGCAAAATGTGGTGGGGGTGCTTCGGAGATACGCGGAGCGTGACTCCTCCGTCAACGATGTATTTCCCTAACCCTATGGCCAATGAGGCGATACCGTCTTCAGGTTGTTCGTCGCCTATGGGGTAGAAATTGAGCGAGCGGGCTACTCCTGAAAGGGTGGGGTAGAAATACGCATCGCGTTCTTTACCTTCGGCATCGGTATATTTACCGTGGGGTGACCCTACAACTTCCTGCAACACGATTGCCATTTTCTCTTGGTCAATCAAGTTTTGCGTGGCTGTAAGGTAGGCCTTTGAGTCTTTGTAGAACACGGAGGCATATACGCCCTTTATGGCGCGTTGAAGCAGGTCTACGGAGCCCTTTGAGATTTCGGGGTGGGGAATCATGTAGGTGGAGTAGATGCCCGCGAAGGGTTGATAGTGAGAGTCTTCAAGCAATGAAGAAGAGCGTACGGCGATGGGACCTTGAACGACTTCGCATAAATACGTGAGGTCGTCCATGACGCGTTCGGGAAGTGGTGCAGCCTCAAATGCTTTGAGAATATCCTCGTCGGAAGCGTCAGAAAGGGCTATGGGATAGAGGTTTCCACGCTCCATGAACTCGTCGAATACATCTGTGGCGATGACAACCGTCTTGGGGATGTTGATGGTGAAATTGTCGGTTTCAAACTTCGGATATCGCTTAACCATCGTACCCATAAATGCCAAACCGCGCCCTTTACCGCCCAACGATCCGTTGCCAATGCGTGCGAAGTTGGCATACTCGTCAAAACGCTCCTTCTGGTAGATGGCCACGACCCCTTCGTTTTTCATCTTGCGGTAAGAGGCGATAAGGTCGGCAATCAGTTGTCGGGCGTCTTCCATGTCAACGTAGTCCAACACGTCGATTTTCTTAAGAATCTGCGCTGGTGGAAACATGGCACGCGAGAAGAAGAAGCGCGAGAAGTGGTTGTGAGACAGGTGGTAGCGCAAACTTGCATTGGGGATATCAAAAAGTTTGCGTTGAAGGTCTTTAAGATTTTTAATGCGCATCACCTCCTTGCCGTTCTCAGGATTAAGTATGACGAAATCACCAAACCCAAAGTTTTGCATAATCTCGCGGTGTAAGTCCTGAGGGTAACTCTTTGTCTTCTTAGGAATGAATGAGGTGCGCAATTCCTGAGCGAAGCAACGATTGGTCTCTTCGCTCGACTCGAGAATAATGGGTACGTGGGGATTGCGACGCTTGATGAACGACGCTAAACGGAAGCCCGCAAGGTTGTCTTTTGCCCCCAAGCGCGTGAAACTCATATCCGAAATAACCCCCAGGATGTTATCCTCATAGGTTTTATAGATGTTCATAGCCTCCTCATAGGTGCGCGCCAACATGATTTTGGGGCGTCCTCGCATGCGGAGCGTCTTCAGGTGGTCATTGAGGGCTTCTTTAGAAAATTCCTGACTCTGCTCTAACACAAATCGGTAGAGGTGGGGTAAGGCAGAGGAGTAGAAGCGCACGGAGTCTTCTACCAGCATGATAATCTGTACGCCTACCGATGCAACGTCGTTGGGGGCATTCCATTTGTCTTCCAACAACTTTATTATGGCCAACAATAATTCAGCATTGCCCAACCACGAAAAGATGTAGTCAATCCCTGAAAGGTCTTCTCGTTGCACACGCTTTGTAACCTCCTTTGAGAAGGGGGTAAGCACCACAATAGGAATGCCAGGATAGCGAAGCTTGATATTTTTTGCGCCAGCAAAGATATCGCTATTGTCCATGTTGGGCATTACGATGATGAGTTGGAAGTCGCGTTCGCGTAGCATTTTCAGCGCTTCTTCCTCAGTAGTTACCTGGGTGAAGCGGGGAGGGTAGCGCAAACTTAGTGAGGTATATTCATTAAAGAGCTGTTCGTCAATGCGCCCATCGTCTTCAAGCATGAAGGCGTCGTATTTTGTGGCGATAAGCAACACATGATAGATGCGTTTGTTCATCAACTCCGCAAAGGGAGTGTCACGAAGCACCAGGTCTTTGAGTTGGGGGAGGGCCATACGTATGAGTGTAATAAGTGAATTTATAGCTTAAGCAAAAACGAATTTAGTGTATTTCTTAAAATTCACAAAATTTTGATGGAAGAATGTGTGTGGATTTTTAGTTCTTGATTTATGGATGTACGGTAAACTCTTCGTGAGGCGCCTGCTTATATGACCAATAAAAATCCATATTCTTCGCAGAAGCAAGGACTATATTCCCTCACCGGATAATACCACTTGTGTCGTTAATTTGCTTTTAAGTCTTAATAAAAAATGGCAATAATATAGGAGTTGCCCCATCTAAAATTTATGAATGCATTGCCTTTGTCCCTCTTTTTAGGGGGACGAGCAAAGGATTTGCTGAGGGGTATATAGAGGACCCACAACGACCGGATAAGTTAAAGTAATTTGTAGCATATCCAGGTGCTGTGGGTCCTCCTACGGGGACCGATAGATTTATCCGTTCGTATAGTACCACCGCAGGTTCGCCCTGCTCACCCGCGGTTAGGTAAGTGTGCCCTCCTACAGGGGCATTTCGGATGGTTAAATCCTCTGACAAAAGTTTTTTTAACTATATTTGGGTCAACTGCTATATTATTCCCTAATTTTTTAGCGTTACTAAACGCTCTGTTTTTTTCTTTGGTGGAAATAGCAAATTCTTTCTACACAAATCGTTATGCGAGTCAGCGTGTAGTTTCAAATCTTCCCCTGACACTTATGCTGATTACCACCGCAATGATGAGCAACATGGGGTAGAAGAGGTGGGGGATGATTTCAACGGGAGAAATACTCGCCAATCCTGCTGCCATGAGCAGTTGAGCGCCATAAGGAATAAATCCTTGCACGATGCACGAGCAGGTGTCGAGAATGCTGGCGCTACGTTTGGGATCTACGCCATAGCGATCGGCAATGTTTTTCGAGATTTCACCCACACTCAAGATGGCGATTGTATTATTGGCGGTGCAAAGATTCGTGAGTCCTACCAATGTGGCAATACTAAATTCGGCTCCACGACTATTGCGAACGCGACGGGTTAACCAATGGATGAGGAAGGTAATCCCTCCGTTTTTGCGAATTAACTCCAAGAGTCCTCCCGCAATCATAGAGATGAGAATGAGTTCGCCCATACCGCTAATTCCACTTGCCATGGCGCCAAACCATCCGCTGGCGTCAAATGCGCCAGTTATCATGCCGATAAGTCCTGTGAAGAGGTTGCCGATGAGTAACACGAGAAGCACATCCTTCCCCAAAATGGCAAGAAGGATAACGGCAAGGTAGGGGACGACGTTAATGATTTGTGTGAAGGTAAATTCCGTGGTGTGATTGTTCGGTGTGGCGTTCAATCCCATAATGACGTAAAGCACCGTTGTAATGATTGCGGCGGGCAAAACAATTCGGAAGTTCGTTTTGAATTTGTCGCTCATGCGTACGCCTTGTGTGCGCGTCGCTACAACAGTGGTGTCAGAAATAAACGAAAGGTTATCTCCAAATAAGGCTCCACCAACGGCGGCGGCAACAATCAGCGGTGTGCTCATGCCCGTCTCCGTTGCAAGTCCTGCCGTGACGGGGGTGAGAGCAACAATCGTGCCGACCGAAGTTCCGATACTCATGCTGATGAAACAGGAGGCAATGAATATCCCTGCAAGTAAGGCTTTCTCGGGTAAGAGTGCTAAAGTTAATTCTACGGAAGCATCAATGGCGCCCATGGCTTTTGCGCTGCTGGCAAAGGCACCCGCAAGTACGAAAATCCAAACCATAAACAGCAGATTTTTGGAACCTGCTCCCTTGGAGAAGATGGAGATGCGCTCCTGAAGGGAATGGCCACGCGTAATCAGCAAAGCATAGACGGAGGTGGCGATAAACAGAATGGTGAGGGGCACTTTGTAGAAATCACCAAAGTAAAGTCCCGTACCGAGAAATAAAGTGACCAACACAAGCATCGGACTGATGCCTAAAAGTCCAATCTTGCGCGGACGTTTTCGATTTGTCATAGTTAATTATAGCGTAATAGTGGATGGAGGGTTGCTTAAATAGGTAAATTGTAGTAATTTTGTCGGCGGAAAATAGGTAAAGGGTGGGAGAGGATGTTTCTTTATTGTCTTGATCAGTTGGCGAAGTACGAGTAGTACACCCCCCTCCGCAACAAAGTTGCTTGTCGCCCTAACTTATAGGGACATTTTGAGTTGCCGAGATAAACGGTTGTCTTCACAAACTATATGTGCTCGCTCGTACCGCATGGTTCTCAAAACCTTACAACCTCAAAACCTTATAACCTATCCTTCAATTTTACCCCCTCATAATTATGTTTACAGCAAGTAGAAAAGATCTCGCCGAACTCCTCGCCCTTTTTCGCATCGTTGAGGATATGGCCGTGGCAGAAGGAACCGTGGAGGGCACTCCTGGTGAAATGATTCCCGTGGAGGCCGTAATGCGTGAGGAAGATAAAGTAATGCGGTGCTATCGTCGTGAGGCAGACGTTATTCTTATTGAGAATGATGCCGACGACGAAGTCATTCGTGTGGATGTCTCTGAATGGGCACACACTCGCGAAGCACTTTTTGAGGCGCTGCGTCAGAAGGATGATGAAAATATAGTCCTCGTGGACGATCCTGAAGAAGCATTCCTGGATAAGATAAAGATGTTCCAAATTGCGGGTACCGCCGAAGGGCAACAACACCTCTTGTTGGCCACTCCTTCAGGGTTAATGCCCGGTGTGGTTTGGTCGCGTGCTGGTGCGTTTCCCACAAAAATCTTAGATGGTGGACGTGCGGCAAATCTAAAACTCGAACAGACGGGTACGCGTTTTGCAACGCCCATGGCGGCAAAGGTGAACGGATTGGAAACCGACAATAGTGTGCGCGACCGTATGTTGCTCATCGAGGATATGGGAAGTTCGTTGCGTTACGAAGGTGTGGCGGACAAAGTGTTCCGTGCAAACCTCGGTATGTTGGACCTACACCTCGGCAGATTGCTTTCCGAAATGGTGCGCTTATCTTACATGGAGGACATCTTCAAGTTGGATGAATTGACAGAGCGTATGCGAGAGTTGAATCCGCTTAAGGTGAAGACCGAACTCATCGTGAAGCACGGCTATTACGAATATAAGGTGAAGCAATTGCTCTTAGCCTGTGCCGCAGGAATGCGTCCCGCAAAGATTTATCACGGTTGTGAGGACTTGCCTCCCTATTTGGTGGTCGTAAATCCCAATGGCCAACCCATGGCATTCTCATCCGCTCAACGCATGCTCCTTGCCGACTTCCTCTTCCGCACGGCGCGCTTGGAGCGTGGTAGCATGGAGAAGGATAAGTATGGGGTTATGGAGCGCGAGAATAATGTGTACTACTTCAAGTTGAACTTAAAGATTGGTTTGGCAAAGCGCTAAACTTAGGTTTGAGATAGCGCCTTATCTTTATATCTCACTTAGACGAGTTGATGGCAAAATGCCGTCAACTCGTCTTGTTTTATCCTCACGCTGTTGGAGTAAATTCTTGGAAGATGCCTTGCTCGCGATGGTCCACCGTAACGTGGATGTTGTATTTCTGATGCAGGTGTTCCGCCAAGTGTTGCGCAGAGTACACACTACGATGCTGGCCGCCCGTACACCCGAAGGAGAACATCAAGTCGGTGAAACCACGCTCCATATAGCGCTCCACATGGAAGTCGGCTAACTTATAAACGCTTTCGAGGAACTGAAGGATTTCGCCATCCTCCTCAAGGAACTGAATTACTGAAGCATCAAGGCCTGTGAGTTTCTTATAGGGTTCATACTTGCCCGGATTGTGCGTAGAGCGACAATCAAAAACGTACCCCCCTCCGTTGCCACTACAATCGGTTGGGATGCCGCTTTTCTTGTAGGAGAAACTGAACACACGCACGTGCAATCCCTTTAGCTCCTCCTGCTTGCAAGTCGGTTTTGCTTCCTTTCGCAATTCCGCTTCTACCAATTTCAGCAACACACTTTCCATGTAGGGATAATCCTTTGCTACTCCAGCGTGGAGCAATCCCTCAAGATTTTCAAGCGCGGGGGGTGTGGATTGAATGAAATAGGGTTTGCGCTCAAAGCGTCCGAGCATGCCGTAAGCGCCGAGCACTTGCAACGTGCGGAACAAAACGAAGCGCATTAAATCTGCCTTAAACTTCTGGCGGTCAACCTCAATCAACTCCTCAAGTGCGTCAAGATACACCTCCACCATCTCTTGGCGCAGGTCATCAGCATAACGCGCGGAGGCTTGCCACAGGAAGGAGGCTATGTCGTAATGAAGCGGACCCTTCATACCGCCTTGATAATCGATGAAATAAGGTTCGCCATCCTTGAGCATCACATTGCGCGCCTGAAAATCGCGATAGAGGAAGGTGACATGCTTCGATGCCGTGGCACATGCCACTAAATCCTCGGCAAAGCTATTGAAATCGTGCTCCAAAGCCACTTCATCGTAAGCAACGCTCGTGGTGCGCAAGAAGCAATACTTGAAGTAATTCAGGTCGAACGTAGCCGCCATCTGGTCAAACTGAACGGGCGGGATGAGTCGGTTGAAGTCTAAATTCTCTGCGCCTTTCACTTGCACCTGTGCCAAGGCGCGCAACGTCTTCGCAATCAATTTGCGCTCATCTGCATTATAGTTTCCCGAAGTTCGCCCAGCGCTGAGTGCTTGGTAAAGCGAAGTCGTGCCAAGGTCGGATTGCAAGTAGCAACACCCCTTTTCGGACACGGCGATAAGTTCGGGAACGTTCAACCCAAGGGCATGAAAATGGCGCGTGAGGTAGATAAACGCATCGTTCTCTGTTTGCGACAATCCGATAACCCCGATGCAGGTCGTTCCATCGGGTGCCGTCAAGCGTATGTAAGTTCGGTTGCTCCCCGCCTTGTCTAACGGTGTGGTTGAGGCGGGAGAAAATCCGAAGGTTTCTTCGTAGAGTTGAATCAAGGTGTCCATGCTTTCTTATTCCATCATTTTCTTGACATACATAAGGTGAACCGCCACGAGGCCTGCCGTCTCGGTGCGCAAGCGACTCTTACCCAAGTGGATGGGGGTGAAACCTGCGGCGATGGCTTGCTGAACTTCAGCAACGGAGAAGTCGCCTTCAGGACCTATCATCACCAAAGCATCATCCGTTTCGTTGAGGACATCGCCAAGGAAGGGTTTTTCGTTGGTCGTATTGGGGATATTGTCGTAGCAATGCGCAATGAATTTTTGCCCCTTAAAGTCCTGCGCAATAAACTTCTTGAAGGGCATCATTTCAACCACTTCAGGTTTCGTGGCCTTATGACTTTGCTTCGTTGCCGACACTACGATTTTCTCCACGCGCTCCGTCTTAATCACCTTGCGCTCAGAGTTGTCGCAGAGCACAAAGGAAAGTTGGTTCATCCCGATTTCCGTAGCCTTCTCCGCCAACCATTCCGTGCGGTCCATGTTCTTTGTGGGTGCCACGGCAAGGTGAATGTTGCCATGCCAAAGCAAGGGTGCCGTTTCTTTCGTGTTGATGTTGACACGGCAATGCTTGTTGGACGCCAGCGTGATGGTACAATCATAAAAATGTCCTTGCCCATCCGTCGCTACAAGTTCGTCGCCTTCCTTCATGCGGAGCACACGCACGGCATGTTGTGCTTCATCTTGTGGTAACTCATTTGTCTGCTCAATTTCAGGGGCAAAAAATATGTGGACTTCTTTCATAATTCTGGTTCATAGATATTTCAAACAAAAATAGGAAGAAAAGTTCAGTTGTGTGCTACGTGGGGGAGAAAAAATGTGTGCGTGTAATGAAATCCCCACTTAATAAGGGTTGAATAGTGCTCTTTCGGAGAAGATGATAAGGTGGTTTCGATGTTTTTATAACACTCTGATTATTACTTTGTTAATAAGGTTTGAAATAATGTTCTGTATAATTTTCTTAAGTGCGAATAATTTTTCTTATGTCCCCAACTCAGAGCGCTGTTTGAGGACTAATTTTTGTGAGACTTAAATAGCAGTCGATTGCGAGATTTTGTGCTTCGGAAAGTCCGATGTGGGTTTGTTGAAAGCCTTCCTATGAAAAAACGGGAGGCGACACTCTCAAATATCTATCTTTTTCGTATATTTGCAATCTCATTATTTTAATAATTGCAACGATGCAGACAGTTAAAATCAAGGATAAAGAATTTGCCGTTTCAATTTCTGAAGCAGAAATTAAGGAACGTGTGTGCGCCATTGCGAAGCGCATTAATAAAGACTTGGAGGGTACAACCCCCATATTTATTTCAGTGTTGAACGGCTCGTTCATCTTTGCCGCCGACTTACTTCGCGAGATTACCATCCCTTGCGAAATTAGTTTTGTAAAAATGGCGTCTTATTCAGGCACAGTTTCTACGGGGCAGGTGAAGGAAATCATGGGGCTCACGAACGACATTGAAGGGCGCACCGTAGTCATCGTTGAAGACATCATTGACTCGGGGCTCACCATGAAGGAGATGATTCAACTTTTGCAGAAGAAACATCCTGCGGCAATTCACGTGGCATCGTTGCTCACGAAACCCGATAATTTGAAGGTGGAGTTGGAGGTTAAGTACAACTGCTTTGACATTCCCAATGACTTCATCGTGGGTTACGGATTGGATTACGACGGCGAAGGTCGCAATCTCAAGGAAATTTATACAGTAATTTAACGACATTACAACATTCTCAATATGAAAAACATCGTAATCTTTGGCGCTCCCGGTTCAGGTAAGGGCACGCAGAGCGAACTCTTGATTCAGAAATACGGTTTTAAGCACATCTCAACGGGTGACGTGCTCCGCGCAGAAATTGCTGCCGGTACGGAACTCGGCAAGACGGCACAGGGATTTATTGACCATGGTCAGTTGATTCCCGACTCGTTGATGATTGAGATTTTGGCGCATAAGTATGACGAACTTTGCCCCTGCGAAGGTCTCATTTTCGACGGATTTCCCCGCACCGTGCCTCAAGCAGAAGCCTTGAAGGAAATGTTGGCAAAGCGTGGCACGGCCGTAAGTGGCATGTTGGAATTGGCGGTAGATGAAGCAGAACTCATGGAGCGCTTGATCAATCGCGGTAAGACCAGCGGACGCGCCGATGATAATGAAGAAACCATCAAGAAGCGCCTCACGGTTTACAATTCTCAAACCGCTCCGCTCATCGAATGGTATGAAGCAGAAGGTTTGCGCCACTCAGTAAAGGGTAGTGGTTCTTTGGAAGAAATCAATGCGGCACTTTGTGCGGTGATTGATAAGATGTAAGACATAGTAAACATGTTTGCAAACATGTTTATAGTAGACAAGTAGACGAGTAGACAAGTGGACAAGACGGTCACCGAGATAAACGATGGAACTATCGTACTCTGTGGTTTGTGTTCTAACGATCTTGTTTACTTGTACCTAATAACTTGTACCTAAAGAAATGGCCGAAAGTAATTTTGTAGATTATGTAAAAATATACTGCCGCTCGGGTAAGGGCGGTAGAGGTTCGATGCACCTTCACAGAGGGAAGTATCAACCGAATGGAGGTCCTGATGGTGGTGATGGCGGACGTGGTGGTCACGTTTATTTGCGCGGTAATCACAACTACTGGACCTTGCTCCACTTGCGCTATGAGCGTCACGTCTTTGCAGGACATGGTGGCAACGGTTCGAAATGTTGCTCTCACGGTTCGGACGGCGAAGATAAGTATATTGACGTTCCTTGTGGCACCGTGGTTTATGATGCCGAAACAGGCAAATATATTTGCGACGTTACCGAAGACGGACAGGTGGTAATGCTCTTGAAGGGCGGTCGTGGCGGTTTGGGAAATTTCCAATTCCGTTCGGCAACCAACCAAACGCCTCGCTATGCACAACCTGGTGAACCCATGCAGGAAATGATGGTTATCATGGAGCTGAAACTCCTTGCCGACGTCGGACTTGTGGGATTCCCCAATGCAGGTAAGTCAACCTTGCTCTCCGCACTCAGTTCTGCAAAACCCAAGATTGCGAACTATCCCTTTACAACTTTGGAACCCAGTTTGGGTATCGTGCCTTATCGCGACGGTAAGTCATTCGTAATGGCAGATATCCCAGGTATTATTGAGGGTGCGGCAGAAGGTCGTGGTTTGGGCTTACGCTTCTTGCGCCATATCGAACGCAACTCCTTGTTGCTCTTTATGGTGCCTGGCGATACGGAACACATTGCCAAGGAGTATGACATCCTGCTTAACGAACTCAAGAAGTTCAACCCCGGCATGCTTGACAAGCGCCGCATTTTGGCAGTTACGAAGAGCGACTTGCTGGATGAAGAACTCATTGAGATGCTTCGTGAAGAATTGCCCCAAGACCTTCCCGTGGTATTCATTTCGGCAGTTACGGGTCAGGGAATTCAGCAACTGAAGGATATTCTTTGGGAAGAACTCAACTCTGAAAGCAATAAACTCCAAGCAATTTCAGAAGGCGGAAGCATTGTGCACCGCGATCGTGAAGTGCAGAACTTCGACCTCGACTTTGCCGATTGGCAATATGAGGACGATGATGAAGAAGAAGACGATGACTTCGAAATGTTGGAGGAATATGAAATTGAGGACCTTGAAGACTGATTTTATATAAAGGAGAAATGAAAAAGGAGAAAGGAGAAAGATGCTGGCGCGGTGGTGTCATGTATGGATTTTTCTCCCTTCTCCTTTATTTATAGTATGAAGTTGTTAGAGTACACATTCCAGGATGCTTGCCCGCCTCGCGCATTTAGCACCCAGCGAAAGGGTGGAGTAGGTGAGGGTGCTTACGCCTCATTTAATATAACCCATTATTGTGGTGACTCGGCGGAGAATGTAAGGGCTAATCGCCGTATTTTATGTGCGGAGTTGGGGATTGCGGATGAGCGTTTGGTGCTCCCTCGGCAGACACATAGTGATAACATTGCCATTGTGACTCATGAAACTCACCAACAACTGCTGGAGGGTGCGGATGCCGTAATTACCCATGAGGAAGGGTTATGCATCGGAGTCTCAACGGCAGATTGCATTCCCTTGCTTTACTTTGACGCTCAACATCGTGTGGTTGCGGCAGTTCATGCCGGTTGGCGCGGCACGGTAAGTGGCATTGCGCGAAAGACATTGCTCATGATGCAAGAAGTGTATGGCACGAAATCGGAAGACCTTCAGGTTGTTGTAGGCCCAGGTATCTCTGCTCGTGCTTTTGAAGTGGGTGAAGAAGTGGTTGAGGCGTTTAGAAATGCAGACTTTGACATGGAGCGCATACATCATATAAATCAGCAAACGCAGAAGTCGCACCTTGACCTTTGGGAGGCAAATGTTAGTTTGCTTGTAAAGGAGGGTGTCCGTCGTGAAAACGTTCTTGTAAGTGGCATTTGTACTCACACATCTCACGAGGCTTACTTCTCCGCGCGCCGTTTGGGCATTCATTCTGGGCGAATATTTACAGGAATAATGCTTCCAATATCAGAGAAATCCAATTTTTAGCAGTATCTTTGCAGAGGATAAAATAATTAACCTATTCCATTATGAAAGAATTAGCATTGAAGTACGGTTGCAACCCCAACCAAAAGCCTTCACGCATTTACATGAAGGAGGGTGAACTCCCCATCGAAGTTCTCAGCGGACGTCCTGGATATATCAACTTCCTCGACGCGCTCAATGGTTGGCAACTTGTTAAGGAACTCAAGGCTGCTACAGGTCTTCCCGCAGCTACAAGTTTTAAGCACGTAAGTCCCGCTGGCGCTGCCGTAGGTGAAGAAATGAGTGATACGCTTAAGAAAATCTATTTCGTAGATGATATTAAGGAACCCCTTACTCCTATTGCTACGGCGTATGCTCGTGCACGTGGTGCTGACCGTATGTCAAGTTATGGTGACTTCATTGCCCTCAGTGACACTTGTGACAAGGCAACGGCATTGCTCATCAAGCGCGAAGTGTCAGACGGTGTGATTGCTCCCGACTTTACAGAAGAAGCCCTCCAAATCTTGAAGGAAAAGCGCAATGGCTCGTACAATGTCCTCAAGATTGATCCCAACTATGTGCCCGCTCCTGTTGAAAGCAAGGAAGTGTTTGGCGTGACTTTCGAACAGGGTCGCAATGAAATCGACCTCACTTCTGACGCTCTCTTTGAAAACATTCCTACGGACAATAAGAACTTCCCCGCGGCGGCAAAGCGCGACTTGATGATTGCCCTCATCACGTTGAAATATACGCAGTCTAACTCCGTTTGCTATGTGAAGGACGGACAGGCTATTGGTATCGGTGCGGGTCAGCAGAGTCGTATTCATTGCACACGCCTTGCGGGCAATAAGGCAGACATCTGGTGGTTGCGTCAGCATCCCAAGGTGATGAACCTTCCCTGGGTAGAAAAGATTCGCCGTGCTGATCGTGACAACACGATTGACATCTACATCTCTGACGATTACGAAGATGTACTTGCCGACGGCGTATGGCAGCAGTTCTTCACTGAAAAGCCCGAAGTGCTCACGCGCGAAGAAAAGAAGGCGTGGATTGCACAGAACACAGGCGTGAGTCTTGGATCAGACGCTTTCTTCCCCTTCGGTGATAACATCGAACGTGCACACAAGAGCGGTGTGGAATATGTAGCACAGGCGGGTGGTTCCGTGCGTGACGACCATGTTATTGAAACCTGCAATAAGTACGGCATCGCTATGGCATTCACAGGCGTGCGCCTTTTCCACCATTAATCCAACGTGTGCTTATGCGTAAAGCAGCAGAAGAAGAAATCACGCAGGCAATGACCGTCGGCATCACCTTTAAGGGTGCAAAGCTGAAGGCTAAGCCTACGGAGGAAAAGGTCAAGACGAAAGCTAAGAAAAAGACGTATATCACGGGGCTTCACGGTTCGGGTGCGGCAAAGAAAAAGGCGGACATCCGCAAGCGCCGTGCTAACCGACATAAGAATAAGGGGTAGGGTAGGTTATAAGGTTGTAAGGTTGCTTCGCTTTAAGGTTTGTAAGGTTGCTTCGCTTTAAGGTTGTAAGGATGCTTCGCTTAAGATTGTAAGGATGCTTCGCTTTAAGGTTGTAAAGACTATGCAGTCCGCATGGATTCTTAAAACCTCAAAACCTTAAAACCTCAAAATTTAATTCTTGTTAAAACCGACATTTTATTTTGTTCGTGTAAAAAGAAGTCCGTATATTTGCTTCGTAAAATAATAGAAAATAGAGACTGCATCGGTTAGACTGGGATTCTCATCACTTTACTCGAAAACCGGGAAAGCGGAACTGCTCAATGGCGTGCCGATATGCACACTGCACTGTGTAGGGTCGGATTACAAAGACGGGGAAGCGCTCAAATCTTATTTCACTCGGAGTTTCATCGCATCACCGGTGTAGTCTTTTAAATAAAAAGGGTGTGTCATTTTTTGTGTCACACTCTTTTTTCCTTCTTTTCGTATTTCAAAATAGGGAGTTCAAACCTGAAGAGGAAGCGACCTCATCCCTTATAATATGGGCCACCAATGGGCACAAATTTACTCTAATGCCATGCGGGAAATTTAAGACCGGATGGATGTTGACTTGTGCGACCTTCGGTTAGTGTGCGTTTGTGTTCATTAGTGGTTCCAAATAAAACAAACCATCTTTGTGGTCACTACATGCTGAGAAAATAATATCCATGCCAAGAAAGTAAAATACCATGCCTTGGTATTATTATTTCCATGCCTTGGAAATAAAATTACCAGGGTTGGAAATAAAATTACCAGGGTTGGAAATAAAATTACCAGGGTTGGAAATAAAATTGGAAGTGCCCTCGTGATATCCCTTCGCAATCTTTGTTTGTCCCTTAAAAGAGTCAATCTTTGTACTCATCTCAACCTGGGTGGTCTGATCCAAAGGTCGCTGACCAACGGGAGGCAAGAGCAACCAGCTCTGGCTATTAGCTTTTGCCCCTCCGAGGCGATCTTTTACCTCTGAAAGAAATGTGTACAAAGATTAGTAAACAGAGGGGTAAAGACTATGCACACATAATTCCCAAACAAAAAAGGATGAGGTATCTCATCCTTTTTATATAGCATAATATGTACAAGTATTTATCTTACCCAAAGGTTCCAAAGTGTCATGATCGCATAAACGATACTTGAGCAAATTACGATGCTACCGATGCTTCGGTTGAGGTAAAGTATTCCGCGAAGTCCGAAATTGTCCTTCATTTTTGCAATCACATAGGTAAGGCCCAACCACCATAACATTGCCCCTGCGATGATAGAGAGATAACCTATCGCTTGTCCTAATAGATTAGCGGGAATGACAAAGGTGAACATATTAAAGAGGGCAATGAAGAGGAACACAATGAGCGGGTTGCTGATGGTCAATCCAAAACCTGATATGAAATTGTAGAACAAAGTGCCTCTCCGCTTCATCTTCGTGCGCATGCCCTTTCGGGGATCTTGCAAATAGGTATGTATCCCAAAAATGAGAAGCATGATGCTGCCCATGAGTTTTAACCAAAAGAGCGTTTGACCGCGCTCAATAAAATCAATGACAAAGGACATACCTAAACCCGTCATGAGCGCGTAAATAAAGTCGCTCAACGCCGCACCCGCACCTGTCACAATACCAAAAACACGCCCCTTCTTCATCGTACGTTGGATACACAAAATGCCTACAGGTCCCATCGGGGCTGATATAATGATGCCTACAATTAGTCCTTTAAGCACTAATTGTAGGGTCGAACTGAATTCTATCCAAATATTGGGGAATGTTAAATCCATCATATCTGCAAATTTAGCATTTGTTTATGAAATGCTCAAATAGTTTTGTGGAAAAATAGTGAACGGTTAAGGGTGAACGGCATACGATTCATGGTGAACGCTTGTTTACCGTTAGTTCTTACCCATTCTCATCCCCACGCCATTTTTTATAATGTACATGAGATAAACTACGTGATTATTTGTAACTTTGCAATTAAAGGTTAAATTAAATTTATAGCAAAATATGGAAGACAAAGAGTATCTTAATAAGTTTGAGCAACGACTTCAGGAGGCCATTCTTCTCCCAGCTCCTGCACTTGGTGGAAAGTTTATGCTCGTTGATGACATTAGCGCTCAGTGGGAGCGTTTCCAACACGAATACATTGCTGATGCCGTTACGCAGATTGCGGATTACCCCGAAGTTTCTGTAGCATGGGCGGCATATTTAGGTTTGGCGGTTGCTGAGGGATGGGACCGTGATTGGGATTTGTTGCAACAAACGCCTTATGCTGCCTTTTATGGCGCGCAAGGATTTGATGATATGGATGACAATATCTTGCAGCATCATCTTGGACTAGCTTTGGATAGTTCGGAAGCGCAGGAGTATGTCAATCTGTTTAGAACCAGTGCGCGCATCGCCACCACCAGCATACGACGCGAACAAATTCCCCCACAATCCCCCTTGGCCTATCACTGCTTCGTGATTGCCTGTCGATTGATGTTCTGCTTAGGGGCATCCATCCGACTCAAACATTTGGGGTATACTTTGGAGAAGGTGGATATTTAGCATGAGGTATGAGGGGAATTAAAGTCCTACCGCTTATTAACCGAGGGCGCTATCTAAGGTTATGTGCTTATTGACCCAACAGACTGTATCATTACCAAAACTTTACCAGACTATAGTAAATTAAAAGAGGGTGTGCCTATTTCGACACACCCTCAACTTTATATTTGAAATATAAACCTATTTCTTAACTGGATCGCTTGTAAGACCGATGCCGAGTTTCTTGAAAATCTTACGGTCGACTTCGCTGAGCATAACCGTAGTATGAACTTGGCAACCATTAAACTTGGGGAGCTGCTCGAGTGCGCGGCGGCAGTTTTCATCCGTGGTGCTCAAGAGTGAGAGCGCTACAAGCACTTCGTCGGTGTGGAGGCGCGGATTACGCCCGTGAAGGAACGACACCTTCGTGTGCTGAATAGGTTCGATCATGGATTGCGGGATGAGCTTTACCTCGTGGGGTATGCCTGCAAGGTGCTTTGTGGCATTGAGGATGAGCGCAGCGCTCGGTCCGAGGAGTTCGCTTGAACCCGCTTTAATGATGGTGCCGTCTGCTAACTCTATTGCAGCCGCTGGGCAGTTCCACTGTTCCTTGCGTTCGCGTGCGGCAATAGTTGTGCGGCGATAGTCGGTGGTAAGCTTTGCCTGCTTCATGATGAGCGCAATCTTATTGACTTCGTGCTCATTGTCGGCGCCGTTGGCATAACGGTTGAGGGCTTCGTAATGGCGGCGGATGATTTCGTCGCGTGCGGCATTGCTGCATACCTCTTCGTCGCTCATGCAGAACCCAATCATGTTTACTCCCATGTCCGTGGGAGATTTGTAGGGGTTTTCGCCATAGATGCCTTCGAAGATGGCGTTGAGCACGGGGAATATCTCAATGTCGCGGTTGTAATTGACGGCAATCTCTCCGTATGCCTCAAGATGGAGGGGGTCAATCATGTTGACATCGTTGAGGTCGGCTGTTGCAGCCTCGTATGCCACATTGATGGGGTGCTTAAGGGGAAGGTTCCACACGGGGAAAGTTTCAAACTTGGCATACCCCGCTTTGACTCCGCGCTTATGCTCGTTGTAAAGCTGACTCAGGCATACAGCCATTTTGCCACTACCTGGACCTGGAGCTGTAACGATTACCAAGGGGCGAGTGGTCTCAATATAGTCGTTGCGACCAAAACCCTCGTCGGAGTCAATCAACTTTACGTTATGGGGATAACCGTCGATGGTGTAATGGTAATACACCTTGATGCCCTGGCGCTCCAATCGATTGCGGTAAGCATCAGCGCTTGATTGACCATTGTAGTGGGTAATGACAACGCTGCTCACATAAAGACCAATTTTTTCGAATTCGTCGCGCAGACGCAGTACATCTTCGTCATAAGTTATGCCGAGGTCTCCACGAATTTTATTCTTTTCAATGTCGTGAGCACTTATTACCATGATGATTTCAGCCTCGTCGCGAAGTTGCAAGAGCATTTGCAATTTGCTATCAGGTTGGAAACCGGGAAGCACGCGACTTGCGTGATTATCATCAAAGAGTTTGCCTCCAAATTCGAGGTAAAGTTTATCTCCGAATTTGGCAATGCGCTCCTTGATGCGTTCAGATTGAATTCTGAGGTATTTTTCGTGGTCAAATCCTGTTTTCATGAGTGCAAAGTTACTGCTCGCACAGTTTGCAGCAAAGCAATTTCTCAAAAAAATGTGTAGGGGAAGGGTTAATTTCTGTTGCTTCCTGCGTTAAGGGTTGTGATAAACTTTTCAGCTTCAGCAAGTGCGTCGCATTTGCCTACGTCCAGCAGTTGTAATCCCTCTTGAATAGTCCCATAAATGTCTATCTCATGGCAATGATTTAGGTAGAATTCCATAATAGGGAACTTATCTGGATAGTCGTTCATGAGCGGGAACAGTTCGGGGGAGAATAGGTGAATGCCCGAGAATGCGAATTGCTTGCATGCTGAAGGATCAAGGTTAGGGTAGGGGCTGCGCACCTCTCCCGTAAGTATGTTTGTCCAACCGACAAGGCGCATGTCATCGTTGAAGAGCAAGTAGCGGTTGGTGGTGCGATTTGAAACGAGCAGGGTGACATCGTGATGCTTGTGGGCATGCTGTAGTTGCTGAAGGTTGGCATTGCTCAAAATATCCACATTGTGAATGAGGATAGGAGCGTCGGGGGAGAAGAGGTGTTGTGCCTTTTTAAGTCCTCCTCCTGTATCAAGCAGTTGGGCGCTTTCGTCTGAAATTTCAACCTCTACTTCCCAATCCAGCGTGGTAATGTAGTCAATAATTTGCTTTGAGAAGTGATGAGTGTTGATCACGATGCGCTCTGCGCCTGCGTCAATGAGTTTTTGAGAAATATGCTTGAGGAGCGGAGTACCAGCGACAGGCACAAGTGCTTTGGGAATCGAGTCGGTGAGGGGTTTAAGGCGTGTACCTAACCCTGCGGCTAATAGAAAACTTTGCATCATGGGAGTATGTGTTGAAAATAAGAAAGAGCAGAGTGTCGCTATTTCTAAAAATAGTTCCTCTGCTCCTTATGCTTATGGTGGTGATGAAAGGTGTTAAGGGCTTAACGTTCTCCTTGCTTCAGGCACCTGAGAACCTTGCAAGCAGAATTGTTTCTCAAAAACCTCAACCCTATTCTTCCTGATTATTGGAAACGACTATAAATTACAGAAAGTTCGATGCCTTGTGTTCCGCCTTGGATTTTTGCACTATGCATGCCAAACTCATTATGGATACGCATCAGCGTTTGCGAAGTATTTCCGTAACCAGAATTGGATGAAGAATATTCTGCACGAACGGGGAGTAGGATTACCTTGTTCCAATCGGGATTTTCAGTTTCCCATTGCTGATACTTTGCTAAGCGTTCTGCTTCAGAATCAGTGGGGAGCACTTCGCATGCGATGTCGCGCTCATCCTTCATAATCTTAATCAACTGACTGATGTTGCTGAATGTATAAGCATTCGTCTGCGGATTGTGATTAGAGATGTATGCCTGAGTGCTGGTGAGTTTTGATTCTTCAAAGAAAGAATACTGCTCTGCCTTGCGAATCATTAGGATTGTGGGCGGCGCTGAAAGGTTGTAGATGTTGTGCGTATTGTCCTTATAACAGCGCAGTGCGAATGAGGCAGAGTTGATGGTGTCATTGTAATGCTCTCCCGCAATAATTTCATTGATAGGTAATGTGATCTCAGTGCACAGTCCTGCTGGAGATTTGATATAAGTATATTCATTAGAAGCATCAAGCATTTCAGATGGAAGTTTGTTTTCTATCTGTGTGTTTTGCAATACTTCCTCTGTGGCAGCCATTTGTTGTAACCCAGAGACGATGGTGTCCTTTCCAACTTCGGTTGTGGTATGGTATTTAAAATACACATTAAGGGTGGTAATTACCGTTTCAACCATGCTACCTACGCCACCTGTGACTTCAAAGAAAAAACCAGGGCATACATGGTGGATAAACATGTATGAGTTTTTGTAGTAATTAGGTTGCTCGTAGTATTTATCTATTAGAAATTTTCCGTAGTCAGTTGACAAAGGAATTCGTATGCTTCGATAGTAAGAGGATCCTTCAGTTTCTGTTGACGGGCGCATTAAATCTTTCACCGCATAGGTCAGGGACGTTTTTTGTGCTGATGCTGAGTTAAGGAACTTTTTAGGGTCAATATTTGTGTAATACGTTTGCCCTTCCTCCATAACTTTGGTGGTGTCTAACTCTTGTACGAGTAATTTCATTGTGGTCAAAGAGTCGCCGTAATATTTGTCAAAATAGATACGGATATCACATGAATCAATGATTACCTCGTTGTCCTCACTGAGAAGTAGTTGTTCACGTTCAGGGAGTGAGTAATTTTCTGGAATATGAAACTGTGCCAAAAAATTACATGTAGTTTTAGCTCTTGTTTCGGGATCAACAACAGCACCTAAATAGCAAGTACTTGTGCTCGCAAGTACGGAGTCCATTTTAAGAGTCTTAGAATTGATCTTAAACGTTTCCGTTGTCGTTACTAACAAGTCTTGTTCTGGCATTACAGACGAACCGAAAGAATCTGTAGTGTCATCACATGCAAACAACACTCCTAGGGTTGTAAGTACTAATGTTGCGGACGATATTTTACCTAAAAAAGTTTTCACGGTGGGTGTGATTATTGCTAAGGTGGGTTTTGTAAATTCCCACAGATTTTTAACAATGGTGAGTACCTATATCTTTCTGTTGTCAAATCGGTTTAACCCAACTCGTTTTGCCACTCGTATTGGTCGTGCAACCTGTTACACTCCTTCTTTGACAGGCAAAATTTCTCGGTTAAACTCCGATTTTCCGTTAAGCAAATTTATAGAACACACCTTAAATGTAAGAATGTGCCAATGTGCAAGGGCACATCGGCACATTTATTCCTATTCGCCGACAAGGGCTGAGTATGTAGTTTCGTATGCATCAGCAAGAGGATTTCCTTCCTCACGCGTAGTAACAACAATTCCACGCTCTTTTGCATAAGCCATGAGGTTGGGATGAACTTCGGACTTCTCAAATACAACAGCATCTGAAAAATGGATGGCTAATTTGCCAAGGGCATCGGGATGTGTAAAGTCAATGCCAGTGTCCTCAAGAAATTGTGCGTCAATATTGCGGAATGCCAAGCACTCTTTGAGATTTGCTGGAGGTGTCATTTGGGGCATTTCTTCATATGCGTCAAAAACCACTTTTGTATCCACAAAAGGTGTGTCATCCGCAAAGGCTGTTTTAATCAAAAGTGGAGCAATTGCTGAAATCCAACCTTGACAATGGATGACATCAGGCACCCAACGCAATTTCTTTACCGTTTCAAGCACACCGCGGGCGTAGAAAATAGCGCGTTCAATATTGTCAACATATTCTTCACCCTTATCATCAACAAGCATTGCGCGTTTGTGGAAATAGTCATCATTGTCAATGAAATATACCTGCATGCGAGCAGCTTGAATGCTTGCCACCTTGATGATGAGTGGATGGTCTGTATCATCAATAACAATATTCATTCCCGACAGACGTATAACTTCGTGCAGCTGATTGCGTCGCTCGTTAATGATACCCCATCGTGGCATAAATGTGCGAATCTCGTTGCCATTTTCCTGAATGAGTTGGGGGAGAGTTCGTCCCACGAAAGACATGCTACTTTCTGGAACATACGGGGTGATTTCTTGGGTAATGAATAATACCTTCTTCGCCTTTGTCATCTTAATGTTAAGTCTAAAAAGTAAATGTGGTTGACTTTCAGAAGCAATAAAATAACCATTTCTTGAGAAAAGAAAAGGCTTTTTCGCAATCGAAAATTTTACCGTTGCAAAGTTACAAATTTTTCTTGATTATTTTGTTAACTGACCCATCTAAATCGCTAAGATGGAAGTGTTTTTATAATTTTTTAGGTAAAAATCATAATCTATATCGTATAAATTGCCGAAATTTGCCCCATGTAAAAAAGAAGGGTGGTGCTGTATGCGGGTGCCGCCTTGTGATGTAGAAAAATTGAGTATATGAAAATTATATCTTCAGTAAAAGAATTGGAGGCTTGTGTTGCTCACGAACGCAGTCAGAATAAGGTTATTGGTTTAGTGCCGACAATGGGTGCATTACACGAAGGCCATGCGTCGTTGGTGAAGCGTTCTGTAGAGGAGAACGATGTGACAATCGTGAGTGTCTTTGTGAATCCCACGCAGTTTAACGATAAGAACGATTTGAAGAATTACCCACGTACGCTTGATGCCGACTGCAAGTTGCTTGAGCAGATTGGTACGGATTATGTTTTTGCGCCAAGCGTAGAAGAGGTGTATCCTGAACCTGATACGCGTTGTTTCTCTTATCCTCCCATTGATACTGTAATGGAAGGGGAGCGTCGACCAGGGCATTTTAATGGTGTGTGTCAGATTGTTTCAAAGTTGTTTTACATGACGCAACCTGATGTGGCATATTTCGGAGAAAAGGATTTCCAACAGGTTGCTGTTATCCGTGCGATGGTTGCAGATTTGAAGTTACCCATTAAATTGGTGGCTTGTCCCATCGTGCGTGAAGAGTCAGGTTTGGCGATGTCAAGTCGCAATACGTTGTTGGCTTCACAAGAGCGCATTACGGCTTTGAATATTTCAAGATGTCTGTTTGAAAGTCTGGAGTACTCAAAATCTCACACCGTGTGTGAAACGCAAAAGAAGGTGGTGGATGAATTGAATGCCATTGAAGGACTTGATGTTGAGTATTACCACATTGTGAATGGTATCACTTTGCAAGAAGTTACTTCGTGGGATGATGCGGAAGAAATTGTAGGATGTATTACCGTCTTCTGCGGTGCTCGCCCCGTTCGTTTAATTGATAATATTAGATACAAATAAATACTATGGTTTTAAGTATTTTGAAATCAAAGATTCATTGTGCAAAAGTGACCGAGGCAAATCTTCATTATATGGGAAGTATCACCATTGATGAAGACTTGATGGACGCCGCTGGTTTGATTGCCAATGAGCATGTTCATGTAGTGAATAACATGAACGGTGCGCGCATCGAAACGTATGTGATTAAGGGACCACGCAAGTCGGGGTGCATTTGTTTGAACGGAGCTGCTGCTCGTTTGTTTCAGGTGGGTGATGAAATCATCATTATGGCTTACGCAGGTATGACGCCCGACGAAGCGGCGACGTTTGTGCCCAAAGTGATTTTCCCTATTGGCGATAAAAATGAGATTTAACCTCATTTTCTAATGAGGGTGTAGGGCGCGAAATAGGAGATTGAGAACTGAAGTGAGAGTTCTCTTTATCAACAGATATATTCTTAAATCCTATTTTTGAATCTCTTGAATAACTATCCCTTTTGCTAAAAACGATTTCCCAGATATTTTGAATCATCTCCAAATTGGTTCAAAATATCTGGGAGTTTGTTTTGGGGATGTATGAGAGCATTTAGTGCTATACATTGAAAAGTTCTGTGTTGGAAGTTTTAATGGGCTGTAGGTGGGGGATTGGTGGACAAAAAGAAAGGCGCAAGAGTCAAGTCTTGCGCCTTATATTATTTAATATGTGGTTGCTTACCAGTTCTTAATCAAGATGATTGTTGTTGTGATGAATGACAACAATGAGAGCCATGTTGAAATCTGGCGGATGCTGTTACCATTGTTTACGTAGTTGTTGCTCTTAACTTCGTTGGGCTGTACGTAAACCACGTCGTTCTGCTTCAAGTAATAAGCAGGTGAAGAAAGAATATCTTTAGAGCGAAGGTCTACATAATAGTTCTTAACCTGGCCATCTTCATTGCGCATTACAAGAATTCTGCTACGGTCGCCTTGAATGGTTAGGTCACCTGCCATTGTGATGGCTTCAAGAATTGTGATGTTATCCTTGTTGAGCAAATATCTATTGGGAGTCTTAACTTCGCCGAGGATGTTGATATAGTGATTGACAGGATTTACTGCAACAATCGCGTCGTTCAACAAACCATTTCTCAACTTATTTTGAAGTTCTTCAGTTACTTCCGAACGTGATTTCCCAGCAATAACCATTCTGCCAAGACCTGCAACTTCAATAGTTCCATCAGGTTCAACTGTATAGTATGACATTTGGTTTGAGTAGTTCTGGCCTGTAACAGAACCAGCTTGCATAGTTACAATAGGAAGGTTATAACTAACAGCATCTTCAGGGGTCAAACTACTTGTTACGACGATTGTCAAGCGGTCGCCTGGCTGAAACTTAAGGTTTTCAACCATTTGTGCTTGAATTACCTCTGCATGTTGAATGTCCTGGAAGTAAACTACCTTTTCCTTCGTGTTACATGAAGTGAATGTAACAATAGCAGTAGTCAGGAGCAAAAAGAATTTCTTCATATTTATTTTATTGATATGTTTCTCGTTTTAAGAAATCGTAATATCTACGACTATGCAAAGTTAGAAATAATATTTTACATATTGTTATTTTTTACCCATAATAATAATATTTTACTTGTTGCTATTTAGAGAATCTTTGATTACTTCTCAACTCTAATGTAATGTCCATGTATGAACGTTTCCCCTCTATGTATTCAGAATAAATAAATTCCGCGTCTTTACCTTTTAGAACGTGACATTTACCACATAGTTCGCAATTGTGCATACATTCCCATTGTGTGCGTACAAAATTAGCACGCTCTTCTCGCGTAGAGGTTGTTATGGAAGGAGGCGTATTCATTTTAGATTTAGGATTTCTTTTTGAAGCAGTTCCAAGAAAGTTGCAGCATGCCCACCATCCATTTGTACATGATGGAATTGGAAGGATATGGGGAGGGTGGTCTTCCACCAGTTTTTACGATATTTGCCCCACATAACCATAGGGTTGCAGAATTTATCGGTGTATTGATTGACGATGCTGTCGAGTTCGGTTTGAATCATGGCGGAGGTGCCCACTACCATATAGTTTTCAAGATAAGAACTTTGGGATGTTGTAGAAACCTTGTGAGTAAGTTCATTGTATGTATCGCAAAAAGCGATGATGTTATCATCGTAGGGTATGTCACATGAACTTATACCTCCTTGCTTATTATGGACAATTACATTTATTGCCAAATCGTCAAAACTGAAGAGTTTCCCTTTTTCAGGCAAGAGGTAGAACTCCTGTATTTGGCTTGCCGATCTTCCGATACACCAGCAGAGTAGAGCGTTGAACTTAATGTTCCGGCGTTGTGCTACCTTTTGAAGATGAGTGACATTGAATGTCTTTGTCAAAGTCACCATGGGCATCGGAGACGACATCCATAGGTCAAATGCCTCTGCGCGAGGGGTATCTTTGGGGTTAACTTCTATTTTCATATAGTCGGTTTAGTTTAACATAAAAAAGTAGGGGGACTAATGTCTCCCTACTTTTATTATGAATGTGTAAAGCAAATGTGCCTTACTTCTTAGTAGCTGCCTTCTTGGCGGGTGCCTTCTTAGCTGGTACTTCCTTCTTTTCAGCAGTAGCCTTCTTGGGGGCGCACTTTTTAGGAGCAGCCTTCTTTGCGGGAGCAGCGGGTGCTTCTGCCTTAGGTTCTTCAAGAGCTTCTGTGCCACCGAGCTTTGCAACTACTTGCTTCAACTTCTTGATTTCCTTTTCCTTAACGGCGAGTTCTTCATCTTGGTTCTTGATGGTCGTGAGGAGCGAATTGAGTTCTTCGTTTTCCATACCACCATAGATGTTGTTCACGCGTGTTACGAAGTCGCCAATGATGTTCATGTAGTTTGTGAACGCATCATAGGGAGAGTCATAGATACCGCGGTAAGCGCCGTAAGAGTTGGGCTTTGTGGAGATGAAGCGGAAGTTGTTAGATGCCTGGAGGTAATCCCAGTCTTGCTTGAGGCGACGGTCGTTGCAGATGCGTACGCGTTCAGCTACGCTGTAAAGCTTGTTGAAGGCTTCCTGCTGCATCACATTACCCAACCAGGGTGAGAGGTCGCGTTCTTCGTCTACCCAAGAAGTGGGGTAGGGTACGTCGATGGTACCTACAGACTTAATCTTAGAGCAGATTTCTGAAGGAGTTGAGAAGGTAATGCCGCGTTCCTTAAGCTGAGCGGGGAGTGCCTTCATAAACTCGAGGATGTTTGAAGAGAGGGGCTGGAAGATACCGAGTGCGCAGAGTTCCATGAAGAGGTTGATCACCTGGCTTTCTTCGGGGAGGTTGGCAATCCACTGTGCATAGTTGTCTGCGAAGAGGGGATATTCGCTCCATGAAGAGTCGTTGAAGCGATAAGAGATATCTTCTGAAAGACTGTGGTCGCGGAGGAGGAGCTTGAGGTTCGGATTGCGGTTGCAAGCATAAACGAAGTGGGGGCTCTTCCAACCGAGTACCTGCTTAGCACCTTCTGCGAGCATGCCCTTGAAGCCCATTTCGGCAACGAGTTCACCAATTTCATCTGAATAGATGAGGGCAGAGTTGCGGAATACCTTGGGAGTCTGACCGAAGAGTGCCTTGATCTTCTTGCATACGCGGTCTACTTCTTCCTTGAAGCATTCAGCATCCTTGATTGAGGAGAAACCGTGAGAATAGGGTTCTGCAAGGAATTCTACGCAACCCTTATTGTTGAGTTCCTGAAGGAGTTCGATCACCTGAGGTGCGTATGTTTCGAGCATTTCAATAGCGCAACCTGAGAGTGAGAAGGCACACTTGAAGTAATCGCCGTACATGTCAGCCATTTCAAGAAGTGCCTTGAGGGCAGGTTCGTATGAACGTTCGGCAGTTTCAGTAATTGAACGCTCATTTTCATAGTCATCGTAATAATAGTGGTCAGTACCGATATCAAAGAAACGGTAGCGCTTCAAGTGGATATTTTGGTGAATTTCAAAATATAAGCAAACAGTTTTCATAGTTGTGGATAGTTTTTTTAGTGTCTGTTAAAGCGTTCAATGGTTTCATCATAGCACTTACGAATTCTATGACCCACCTTTTCCCAGGTGATTTCGTCTACTTCCTTAATACCTTCTACCTTGAGGTATTCGTAGAGACCTTCGTTCGTGCAAATTGAATACATGGCGTCTGCCATAGCGTGAATGTCCCAATAGTCGGTCTTGATACACTTATCGAGAATTTCTGCACATCCACTTTGTTTACTAATAATAGAGGGAACACCACACTGCATGGCTTCAAGTGGTGAGATACCGAAGGGTTCAGAAACAGAGGGCATGACGTAAACGTCGCTATCACGGAATGTTTCATACACTTGCTTACCCTTCATGAAGCCTGGGAAGTGGAACTTATCAGCAATACCGCGTTGAGCTGCGAGTTCAATCATTTCTTCAAGCATATCTCCAGAACCTGCGAAGCAGAAACGGATGTTGTGTGTACGCTGAAGTACGAGGGCTGCTGCTTCAACAAAGTATTCGGGACCCTTCTGCATGGTGATACGTCCGAGGAACGTAACCACCTTTTCATTGTTATCCTTCTTGGTGCGACCCTTCTTGATGATTTCCTGAATTTCAGGTTCCAAGGGGTAAACCGCATTGTGCATGGTCACGCACTTTGCAGGATCCTGATGGTAATGCTTGATGACCGTTTGGCGCGTGAGTTCAGACACACACATGATGCAGTCAGCGTTGTCCATACCGTCCTTTTCAATGCTATACACCGTGGGGTTTACATTACCTCTTGAGCGGTCGAAGTCTGTAGCGTGAACGTGGATTACCAAGGGTTTTCCTGAAATGTTCTTCGCGTGAATACCTGCGGGGTAGGTCAACCAGTCGTGAGCGTGGATGATGTCATATTGTTGCTGACGCGCAATGACACCTGCTACGATGGAGTAGTTGTTGATTTCTTCGTGGAGATTGTCGGGATATCTACCTGAGAAGTTGATGCAACCAAGGTCATCCGTGTATCTGTAGCTGAAGTCAGCGTAGATGTGGTCGCGGAGGTCGAAGTAAGTTTGGGGATCGCACTTGTGTCCGATGCGTTCTTTTACATATTCCCAACTAACGTCCTTCCAAACAACAGGTGTTTCATTCATACCGATGATATTCATGAAACTCTTGTCTTCGTCACCCCATGGTTTGGGCAAGCAGAAGGTAATTTCCATGTCGGATTGAAGGGACAATCCCTTGGTCAAACCATAACTGGCTGTACCAAGACCACCTAAAATATGAGGAGGAAATTCCCAACCGAACATTAATACTTTCATGGTTTCTTATGTTTAACCTCTGCAACTTGCAACTGATGGCAGTTGCAGAGGTGGGTTGTTAATCTAAATGAGTTAATTATTAACGTCTTTTCTGACGGTGGGTTTTCTCTTTATTCGCGAGTGTACTTGTCAAGAATATTGATAGCTCTCAAGAGTCCGCTTACGTTCATGGCAAATGAAATGGCACCGCGACCAGAGAATCTGGGATTACCGTCAAAGAGTTCGGGAATTGTACCTACGCAATGGTAGAAGAGTTCTTCTTCGAAACCAATCAACTGGCGCTCGATAAAGTTTACACCACTCATCTTATATATACGCAAGTATGCTTCGAGGTAGAAACCTGTGAGCCAGGGCCACGCCGTACCGTTGTGGTAAGCAAAGTCACGCTGTGTCTGCTGACCTACGTAGAGCGGATTGTAACCACCACTCTTTGGAGAGAGTGAGCGCACACCCTTCGGTGTTACCAATTCGCGAGTGCAAATGTCGAGAACACGCTTGCGTTCCTTGAGGTCAAGCGGTGAGAAGTCGAGGGCAATAGCGAAGATTTGGTTGGGACGAACGCTCCAATCCTGCATCTGACCGTCAACATAGTCGAGGAGGTATCCGTGTTCGTTGAGGAATACGTTCTTAAACGACTGTTGCAACTTCTGAGCGAGTTCTTCACACTCAGCAGCGTAGATTTCGTTTTCAGGTCCGGGAGTTTCGCTCAACATCTGCTGGTAGAACTTGATGGCGTTGTACCACAAAGCATTGAATTCAACGATGTAACCTGAGCGAGGTGTAATGGGACGACCGTTGTACGTAGAGTTCATCCAAGTCACCGCCTTGTCGCGTCCGTTGCTGTAGAGGAGTCCGTTGTCGTGGAGGAAGAGGTTAGAATGTCCGCCATTCATCAAGTACTTCACGAGGTCCTTAAGCAAAGCGCCATACTTTTCGTAACACTTCTGACGACCTACATACTTGCCGTATTGCTGGATACACCAAATGGCCCAAAGCACAGTGTCGGGTTGTTCCATTTCATGGATGTCAACACTGATAGGTTCGTTGTTGATGAGGTTGCGAAGTGCCTTTTCAGCAGTACGCATGTAGGTTTCAAAGGCTTCGGTTTCACCAATAGAGAGTGTCAAACCAGGAAGTGCAATGAAGAGGTCGCGTGCACGGCTCTTGAACCAAGGATAACCCGCTAGGATGTATTCTTCGCCTTCCTTCTGTACGCGGAACTGATGAGCCGCATGTACGAGGCAGTGGTAGAGGCTATCATGAGGAGCAGCCTTTGCCATTTCTTCTTCCATAAGGGGCTTCAAAAGCGCAGGTTCCTTTTCGCGAAGCGAAGCGGTGAAGATAATGCTTTCACCCTTCTTGATGGGCATTTCCAAATACCCAGGCACGAGGAGGTCTTCAGAAGAGTAGTAACCGCGTTCGCGTTCCTTCGGGTAATCAAGACCCTTGTACCAGTTCGGTTCGTGGTGGTAAGTGCAAGGTGCATCCGTCTGCATGAACAATTCGGGATAACCTTCGTAGAGGCACATCTTCAAACCGTTTTCGATGGGTTGGTAACCTGTGTTTGCCTTACCATTTTCTTGTGTCCAATGACGCACACTTCTGAACGCCAAATAAGGCTTCAAGCGGAGCGTAGTTGCAGAGTGAGCTTCAAGCAACGTGTAACGAATGTACAAACGGAAGTGGTCAGAGCGGAAACAGATTTCCTTCTTCAACAATACACCACCAATGCGGTATGTCCAAGTAGGCACCTTGTCCCATTCAAAACTTACGATGTACTTGTGTCCCTTCGGGCTATAGTTTTCACCCTGATACTTGTGTAAACCAAGATTAAATTCTGCACCATGTTGAATAACCGTCTCGTCAAGTGAAGAGAGCAATACGTGGTTTTCATCGTCAATAGCAGGTACGGGACCTACCAAAAGACCATGGTACTTACGAATGTTACACCCTACCAAAGTGGTGGAACAATACGCTCCTGACTGATTCGTAATCAAGAACTCCTTGAAGAGTGAGTCTTGAAGATTCGTCATCTGCGTTCTGTCAAATTTTAAGTACGCCATGAATATAGTTTTTTATGGTTTTGATAATTGCTGTTTACAATTCAGGTCAAAAATACTTATAAATTGTGTATCCCCAAAGATTTTTTAAGAAAAAAATACATTTGCTTTGCGAAATGGGGCTCTAATACGCAATTTTTGCCCTAAAACCCTTTGAAAAGTGGTTCTATGGCGCTATAATCGCCTTATTTTGCAATCTCAATAAAACATTTTGTGGATAATTCTTGCCCACCCCAAAAAACCGCATTACATTTGCGGAAATTTATGTTTAAGAACATAATTTATGGTAAGCTCTTGTCGCTTTTTATGAAGTAAGAGATGTTGAATTATGTCGCCTTTTAGTGCCATACTTTCGTTAGTTCTAGCACTATTCTACCTTGAAACTAAACACAAAAACTACATTATATAGACATGTATATTCGTCAGCAAAATTCTATTACCCCAGAGGTGGTTCACGCGCTCTCCCCATTGCTTGATTTGCTTCCTATGGAAGAGCGCAGGATGTTGGAGCGTAGCGCAGAAATTGTTGAGTATAAGCGCCACGAACCGATTTACAACGAAGGAGAAAGCCCTAACCATCTTTTTGTGGTGCTTGATGGTGCCGTAAAAGTCTATCGTCAAGGCATTTGTGGTCGTTGCCAAATTATGCGTATGCTGGGCGCAGGGAGCTTCTTTGGTTATCGTGCTTCTTTGGCGCACGAACCTTATGTTACAGGTGCTGCGGCTTTTGGTCCTGCCACAATCTGCTGTGTTCCCATGAATCTTATTCATCAGGTTATGACTAAGTGTCCCTCGGTGATGAATTTTTTTGTAGAGGAATTAGCGAAGGATTTAGGGGTGTCAGACAAGCGTATGGTGAGTCTCACACAAAAACATGTTCGTGGGCGCATTGCTGAATCTTTACTTACAATGCGTGAAGTTTTTGGGCTTGATACAGAGGGATTTATTGATCTTGATTTGACGCGTCAGGAACTTGCTGATTATTCAAATATGACGACGAGCAATGCCATCCGTACCATCTCCGCATTGGTGAGCGAAAATGTAATTTCGGTGAAGGATAAACGTATTAAATTGCTTGAAGATGAATTGTTGTTGCGCATTTCCTTAATGGGATAAAAGCTTAGGAGAGGAAAAAACTTTAGTGATAATTTCAAGTGCCTAAGTGCAGAAAACAAACTCGGACTTATTTCAAATTAACTCGGAGTTATTTCAAATTATCTTGGACTTACTTTTCACGCATTCCCATTTTGTTTTTGTAGTTGCCCGAACATGGTTCTTAAAGCCTATTCCCCAACCAATATATACGAATAAAGGCGCCTCGCATTGTGGGGCGCCTTCGCTTATTTTTCAATGAGAAGTTTGTACTGACCTTTGCCCTTGCTGTATTTGCCATACTCAATAGCACGATGGGGGCAAATGTGGTAGCATGCCAAGCAGTTGGCGCATTGTGAACCCCATGTGGGACGCTTGTTCTCAATGCTGATGTTGCCCAACGGACAAATCTTTTTACATCTCCCACATCCTGTGCATTTATCTGTAGTGTGGAAGAGGCGAACGCCAGCGAAATAGCGGTAGAAGAGGGGACGAAGGATGTAACTCTTCGACCAAGGAAAAGGTCCAGGTTTTACTCGTTCTACAATGGCATTGTTGAGGATGTCTTCCGCAATGCTGGGGAGCAATTTGAGCGATGCTTGCACCTTGCGCAGTTCTACCTCGTCGGAATTAACGTCAAAGCCTGGAAGTCCGATGTAAGAATCGGGCATAATGAGGGAAAAGGCTGCGGCGAGTGTGTATCCTGATTTCTTAAGTAATTGCGCTACAATCTTGTGCGTTTTGCCAATGTCGTCTCCACAGGTGCACACCATATATATATAAGGTGCGGGGTGCTGAATGAGGAGGGGGAGTTGGTGAACGAGAAAATCCTCCACCAACCTCGGAGCACTCCATGCGTGGACGGGAAAAATAAGTCCAATGCGCGCATCTTGCGTGGCGTACAAATCCTTGTCGGTAATGGAAATGAGCGTGTCATTGGTGAGTGTGGCAAGGTGCTTTGCGACATACCGACTGTTGCCCGTTCCTGAAAAATAGAAAATCATACGAGATGAGCCGTGTGGAAGGTGAAACAATCTTTGAACCCTTCTTCGTACTCCATTGGTTCGCTCTTGTAGATTCCGAAAACAGTGCTTCCGCTTCCGCTCATGGCGGCATAGATGGCGCCCATGTCGTAAAGCGTTTGCTTGATGGCGGCAATGCGTGGATGAGAAACGAATACGCTTCGCTCAAAATCATTAACGATGGTCGTGCGCCACGTTTCGATAGGTGCTTGGATAGCAGTGATAAGGTCGTGCTCAGGTGCTTGAGGTACTACGCCCGCATACGCTTCTTTGGTTGAAACGAAGTCGTCGGGTTTTACCAAGAGGAGGTGATACCCTTTGAGCGAAAGGTTGATGGGTGTAAGTTGGTCGCCAATACCTGTGGCAAAGGCTGGTTGCTCACGCACAAAGAAGGCGCAATCGGCACCATAGGGTGCTATGCGACGCTCCATCTCTTCGTTGGTAAACCCAAGCGAAAACTCCTCGTTAAGCATCTTTATCATGTATGCCGCATTGCTACTTCCACCTCCAAGTCCGGCTCCCGTAGGAATGCGCTTGTAGAGGTGGATGTCAAGCGGAGGAAGGTTAAATTCCTGCTTCAAATCGTTGTACACGCGCACGATTAAGTTACTTTCCGGATTGCCCTCAATTTTGTTACCCGAGAGCAACAGACGGTAAGGTTCGTCCTGCTCACTGAGGCGCTTGATTTCAAGGTTGTCATGCAGGGGAATAGGGTAGAAGACGGTGGCAAGGTCGTGATAACCATCCTCACGCTTACGCAGGATGTTAAGACCAATGTTTATCTTGCAATTGGGGAATTGAAGCATGTTCAAGAGGTTATGAGGTTTGAGGTTGTGAGGTTAAGAGGTCGGAGACTCTTCTGCAAAATTATATAAAAATGTGTATTGGTGATAGAATTTTAGAGCGCAAAATACGGTATCTCAAAAAAATATACTAATTTTGCGTCCGCAAATATTATAAACTTTCCATAAACAAAAACTAAAATGAATATTACTTTTGAGAAGACAGGTAATGTAACTGGTGTACTTACTCTTAATATTGAGAAGGCTGATTACGAAGCAAACGTAAAGAAGGGGCTTCAGACAGCACAGAAGAAGGTGCAGATGCCCGGTTTCCGTCCTGGCCACGTACCTGCTGGTATGGTTAAGAAGATGTACGGCACACAGATCAAGGCTGAAGAAGTACAGAAGTTGATCAGCGAAAAGCTCTATGCTTACATCCAGGAAAACAACCTCGACGTGCTTGGCGAACCTATCGCTCACGATGATCAGGTTGATATCGAAAAGGATGATAACTTCGTGCTCCACTTCGACCTCGGTCTTTCACCCGAAATGAACGTAGAACTCTCTTCTAACGACACTGTTGATTACTACGACATCAACGTAACTGAAGAAATGGTTGACGCTCAGGTGAAGCGCATGGCTCAGCAGGCTGGTCACCCCGAAAACGTTCAGACTTATGAAGAACGCGACATCCTTCGCGGTATCCTCGCTCAGCTTGACGAAAACGGTCAGCCCGTTGAAGGCGGTATCGTAGTTGAAAGCGCAAGCCTCATGCCCACTTACTTCAAGAATGACGAACAGAAGGCACTCTTCAACGGTGCTAAGGTAAACGATATCCTCGTTATCAACCCCTCAAAGGCATACGAAGGCAATGAAGCTGAAGTTTCTTCTCTCTTGAAGGTGAAGAAGGAAGAAGTTGCTCAGTACACTGGCGACTTTAGCTTCCAGGTAAACGAAATCAGCCGTTTCGTACCCGCTGAAATCAACCAGGAATTCTTCAACGCTGTATTTGGCGAAGGTGCTGTAGAAGGCGAAGAAGCATTCCGTGCAAAGGTGAAGGAAGGCATCCAGTCACAACACGTGTTGGATTCTGACTACAAATTCCTCCTCGACCTCCGCGCTTATTGCGAAACTAAGGTGGGTGAAGTAGAATTCCCCAACGAAGTCCTCAAGAAGGTAATGCTCAACAACAATAAGGAAAAGGGCGAAGCATACGTAGAAGAACACTTCGAGGCTTCAATCAACGAACTCAAGTGGCACCTCATCAAGGAAAAGCTCGTTAAGGCAAACGATATCAAGCTCGAACAGGCTGACGTTAAGGCTGCTGCAGTTGAAGCTGCTCGCATGCAGTTCGCTCAGTACGGTATGAACAACGTTCCCGTTGAATACCTCGAAAACTACGCTGAAGAAATGCTCAAGAACAAGCAGCAGGCACAGTCACTCATCGAACGTAGCATCGAAACAAAGCTCGTTGCAGCGTTGAAGAACGTGCTCAACTTGAACCACAAGACTGTTTCTGCAGAAGAGTTCGGTAAGTTGTTTGAAAACTAATATTATCTAACCCATAATGAGGAGTTGGGAGTGCAGGAGTTAATACACAAAATGACTTAACGCCTGACTGCCAACTCCTTTTTTCTCCAATCTTAAAGTTATGAACATGAACGACTTTTACAAATACGCTACCAAGCACGTGGGCATCAACTCTATGGTGCTTGACGATGTGATGAAGGTGCAGAATCAGTACCTCAACCCCTACATCCTCGAAGAACGTCAACTTAACGTGACTCAGATGGACGTCTTCTCACGCCTCATGATGGACCGCATCATCTTCCTCGGCACTGCGATTGACGATTATACGGCGAATACGCTTCAGGCACAGCTTCTCTACCTTGACTCTTGCGACCCAGGTAAGGATATCTCTATTTACATCAACTCACCTGGTGGTTCTGTATATGCAGGTTTAGGTATTTATGACACTATGCAGTTTATCTCTTCTGACGTTGCAACGATCTGCACAGGTATGGCGGCTTCAATGGCAGCTGTGCTCCTCGTAAGCGGACAGGAAGGCAAGCGCTCGGCGTTGACTCACTCACGCGTGATGATCCATCAGCCTCTTGGCGGTGCACAAGGTCAGGCGAGTGATATTGAAATTACTGCACGCGAAATCCTCAAGCTCAAGAAGGAACTTTACACCATTATTGCAGACCACTCACACACCGATTTCGACAAGGTGTGGCAGGATTCTGACCGCGACTACTGGATGACCGCAGCAGAGGCGAAGGAGTATGGCATGATTGACAAGGTGTTGCTTAGAAAGTAATCCGCTATGAAGAAACAGAAGCGACAATGCGACTTTTGTGGTCGCCCAGAGTCGGAGGTGGGATTGCTCATCCAAGGGGTAAACGGCGCCATTTGCAACGACTGCATCCGTATGGCTTCCGAAATCTTGGATGGAGTTCCCGGAAAGGGTGCTAAGCGCAATGCGCCTACTAAGGAGTTGAAGAAACTCCCCAAACCTGCTGAGATTAAGGCGCATCTTGACCAATACGTTATTGGTCAGGACGATGCCAAGCGCTACCTTGCCGTCTCTGTCTACAATCACTACAAGCGCATTAGTCAGTCGATTGATGACGACGGCGTAGAGATTGAGAAGTCAAACATCATCATGGTGGGTTCTACGGGTACGGGTAAGACGCTCCTTGCGCGCACTATTGCCAAGCTCCTTGATGTGCCCTTTACCATCGTTGACGCCACCGTATTCACCGAAGCTGGTTATGTGGGTGAGGACGTTGAAAGCATCCTTTCACGTTTGCTTCAAGTGGCTGACTACAATGTGGCAGAAGCAGAACGTGGCATCATCTTCATTGACGAGATTGACAAGATTGCCCGCAAGAGCGACAACCCCAGTATCACGCGCGACGTGAGTGGAGAAGGCGTGCAGCAGGCGATGCTCAAACTCCTCGAAGGCTCCATTGTTAATGTTCCACCAAAGGGCGGACGTAAGCACCCCGACCAGGACTATGTGAAGGTGGATACCCGCAACATCCTCTTCATCTGTGGTGGTGCCTTTGACGGTATTGAGAAGAAGATTGCGCAGCGCATGAACACTCATACGGTGGGTTTTGATTCCGTGCAAAACGTGCGCAAACTCGATCCTTCGAACCTCATGCAGTACATCCGCCCGCAGGACTTGAAGAGCTTCGGACTCATCCCCGAAGTTATCGGACGTCTGCCCGTGCTCACTTACCTCAATCCCCTCGACAAGGAAGCCCTCAGCAACATCCTTACGCAGCCGAAGAACTCCATCGTCAAGCAGTACACAAAACTCTTTGAAATGGACGGTGTAAAACTCGAAATCCATCCCGAAGTTTATGACTATGTGGTGGACAAAGCCCTTGAGTACAAACTCGGTGCGCGCGGACTCCGCTCCATCTTTGAGAGCATCATGATTGATGCTATGTATGACGCTCCTTCAAGCAAGAAGGAAACTTACGAAATCACCCTCGACTTTGCTAAGCAGCAGGTGGAGAAGAATTTACGTTAATAAAAAGACACGACCATAGTTCTACCAATGACTATGGTCGTGTCTTTTTTGAAAATCCTACGGGATAATATGGAGGTGCCATCTGTACTTTTGTGTGCATACCCACGCAGAAAGAAACATTTGTCTAACCATAAGGAAACGTAGCGAACTTGAGGATTGATAATGGTAACTGGGTTTCTCTATCATTGTTTGTGTACATGTTTGCTGGTGAGCAAAGAATTTTTGACCAGATTATAAGGGCAGATTGGCTTTTTAAACCTAAATTATTGCGCGATTCTTACAAACTAATTTATAATTATAGGACCAGTTCCTAATTATTAGTATTTGTGTTTTGCCTATTGGTTAGTTTGGTGTAACTTCGCGTAGTATAATTTTCTTAAATTCAAACCTATCTCATATGTATATCCAATTGAATGAAAAAGGGACGCACTTTTTAGAAATATCCGAACTAAACTTTCAGGTATTGAAGGAATATGCCTTGTTGAAGGATCTTGTTGACAGTACAGGTTATGTGACAGAAGATACGCTTTTGCGCTTAAAACTTCATACGCGTTCTCTCCTTTTGAGTGCTTCGCCTGTACCTCAGGATTTGTTGGATCTCTATGCTGAAGTTATATGTCATAATAAGATGAAGGCATATGGTTTAAAGCAATTGATAGAAGCATATGTGAATTTTTTTGAAAGTAAGTAGTTGGGGACTTAAATCAAGTAGTTGGGGGCGGCTGATGAGGTGCTCTTAGCAAATGCGTCTAATTTGTATTAGATTACTCGTAATCAAGTCTCATATCGAATTTTTAGTCTTCCTTCCTTATTTTACAAATCATGCAATATCAACTTACAGATTGGTTGCCCACCACCAAGAAGGAGATGGAACTCCGTGGTTGGGATTCGGTAGACATCATATTGTTTAGCGCGGATGCGTATGTTGATCATCCTTCGTTTGGTTGTGCTGTCATTGGACGTCTTTTGGAAGCAGAAGGGTATCGCGTGGCCATTGTCCCTCAACCAGATTGGCATGGAGATTATCGTGATTTTAAGAAATTGGGGCGCCCACGTTTGTTCTTCGGTATCGCGCCAGGTTGTATGGATTCGATGGTTAATAAGTATACTGCCAACCGCCGCCTACGCTCTGAGGATGCTTATTCTCCGAATGGTCGTCACGACATGCGCCCCGAAATGCCTACAATCGTATATACAAAAATTCTGAAGGAGTTATATCCTGATGTCCCCGTTGTGTTGGGCGGTATTGAGGCGTCGCTTCGTAGACTTTCACACTATGATTACTGGCAAGAGCGCCTTCGTCCCGGTATCTTAAAAGAGAGTGGGGCTGATGTGCTGATATATGGTATGGGGGAACTGCCGATTGCTGAACTTTGCAGGCAGATTGAGGAACATATTACATATCATGATGCCAATTTAAATCTTACATCCACAGATCTTCATATAATGCTTAGCAAGCATCCTGTGTTGCAAACCGTAACATACGTGGCTAAGCAGGATATATATGGTGGTATTACGGATGCCGACATCGTGTTACACTCCTTCGAGGAGGCGGTCAAGAATCCGAAGGCTCAAGCGGCAAACTTTAAGCATATTGAGGAAGAAAGTAACCGACTTACGCCACAGCGTATTGTTCAGCAGACGGGTGACAAGTATATGGTGGTAAATGCACCATATCCGCCGATGACAACGGAACAAATAGACCGTTCGTTTGATTTCCCTTACACGCGTTTACCGCATCCCAAGTATAAGGACAAGCGCATACCGGCATTTGACATGATCAAATTCTCAGTGAATATTCATCGTGGATGTTTCGGTGGTTGCTCCTTCTGTACGATCTCTGCGCATCAAGGGAAGTTCATTTCCAGTCGCAGTAAGGAGAGCATCTTGAAGGAGGTGGAGCGCATTACGCAAATGCCCGATTTTAAGGGGCACCTTTCGGATCTTGGTGGTCCTTCTGCGAATATGTATGCTATGAGTGGAAAGAATCCAGACCTTTGCCGTAAGTGTCGACGTCCATCATGCGTACATCCTCAGATTTGTCCGAATATGAGTAACGATCATCGTCCTTTGCTTGATATTTACCGCACGGTTCGCCAAATGCCAGGCATTAAGCGCGTAACGATAGGGTCAGGAGTACGTTACGACCTTTTGTTACACCGTACAGGTGATGCTACTATTGACAAAACTACGGACGATTACACGCGTGAACTCATCCTTCATCATGTGAGTGGACGCCTAAAAGTTGCGCCCGAGCACACTTCTTCGCGTGTGCTTCAACTCATGCGTAAGCCTCCTTTTGAGCAATTTGAGCGCTTCAAGCAGGTGTTTGACCGTATCAATAAGTCGGCAGGGTTACGCCAGCAAATTATCCCTTACTTTATTAGTTCTCATCCTGGTTGTACGCCTGAAGACATGGCTGAATTGGCAGCGCTTACTAAGCGACTTGACTTCCAGCTAGAGCAAGTACAGGATTTTACACCCACTCCTATGACGGTAAGCACCGAGGCGTGGCACGCAGGTGTGCATCCCTATACGCTACAACCTGTATTTTCGGCAAAATCTCAAACGGAGAAATTAAAGCAGCGCATGTTCTTCTTTTGGTACAAACCCGAAGAGCGCCAAAAGATTATTGCCGAACTGCGCCGCATGAATCGCCCCGACTTAATAGACAAACTTTTTGGGGCAACCTTCACGCCACAGACGGCGCGACACGGACAACCTAAAAAACAATACCCATCTAAAAAAAGATAGTTAAATATGTCTTGCCTTCAAGTCTTACTCTGCATTATCTTTCCCCCATTAGCAGTGCTCGACCGCGGTTGTGGTTCTGTTTTAATTGTGACCATTCTTACTTGCTTGGGATGGATACCAGGCACACTTGCTGCGCTCATCATTCTCAATAAAAATTAGTTGTTGTGACGATAGAGCAAGAGAAACGAGTGGTAGAGCGAATGATTCGTCTCTACTGCCGTAAGTATGAGAAAAATCAAACACTTTGTAGCGCCTGTAAGGAGTTGCTTGATTATGCCCACCTGCGCCTGTCTCGGTGCAAATACGGTGACGCTAAACCTACTTGCCGTCTCTGTCCCATACATTGTTATCGCCCTGATATGCGCAAGCAAATGCAGCAAGTTATGCGGTATGCGGGTCCCAGAATGCTGATCTATTATCCCAAGGAAGCGCTATTGCATCTATGGAGTGAACTGAAGTATGGAAGGCATAAAAGCACCCCCTAATGTAGGGTGTTCAAAGCTTTTGAGAAAAACGGGGCATTACGCAAGTGATTTGCTGAAGTCTCTACATTGCCTAAATACATACAAAACAGTGCATTAACATGCTTACTGAGGGTTTTGTTATATAGAAGCAATAATTTAGAAACAAATCTGACAAGGCGGTTATTTTGGGACGGATACGTATTAACAACAGCAGCAATCATCATTAAAGACGTGATTGCTGCTGTTATTATAATGAGAAAAAATATGTGTGGTTTTAGAATGCTTACTTTATGTTAGTCCTTTTCTGCATTACTCCAATTGGAACAGTTCCAAGGTGACTTTTTATTTGATAATGGTGGGGCCGTAGTTTCTTGTTGGTTGACTTTAAAACTTGTAGTGAGGAAACTTTCAGCTTCAAACTCAAACAATTCAACTTTGGGGCGCTGATAAGTTTTCATTATTTAATAATATATTTTTTTCCGTTGATCATATAGATACCCTTAGTAATATGTTCTTTCTTAACTATTCTACCATCAATGCTATAAATTGTTTCAGCATTTGTGGGTTGGTTGATTTCAGAAATGTGAGACGTATTTCTATCTTCAAGTCTGAATCCTCTTACTTGTCTCGCTCCCTCAACAGCTAAGTATGCCTTTCCCTTTATACCTGAAACTTGTGTGCCATTGTTACTTCCGCTTTGGAAATAGAACCCCAGACCGCTTACGGGGTCATTTGCTAAAATGTAGAAAAGCATTCCAGTGGGTGCGGTAATGACCTCATTGGTGTTGGCAGGCAGAAGGTAGTTTTCAACGGCAGGATTAGTTGAAGCTGAGTTAGCGATAGTAAAATCGTAAGAACCTGGATTGGCCTTTAATAAAACTCCTTCATTGGCAGGGATGATATCTCCTGTTTGGTAGATATAGTCAACTTGTGCAATATCACCGTCTAATGTTACCACGCCAGCCTGCATACCAGGAGGTACAATTACTGCGTGTTCAGACGAGAAGGTGGAGTAGCCAACAGCAGAAATAGAGACCGTCTGTTGGCGTTTATAACTCACTATTGCACTTGTTAGTTTAACCGCAGTTTCCGTTGCATTGAAGGTAACCGATTGTGCACTTCCTGTCCAAGTGTTGTTTTTAACTTCTTTAAAACCTTTGATGTCTGAGGCTGATAAAGGAGTGAAAACGATTGATTCAATGGCATAGCCTTCTGGGACAGAGAATGTTATACTTCCCCCATTGGCGTAAACACCGAGGAAAATAGTCCCACTGGAGGGTCTGTAAAATCTAGTGTATTCATTTCCATGAGTGGCAGACATTGATACAACTCCTTGAGTTATTTTGTTATCAACGATAGCTTCAGGTAATTCTTTAGAAACTTCATATCCGTAAGTGGTTGGAGTTGTAAAATCAAAAATATCTTCTGTTAATTTTACAATCAAAGTGTATGAAGCATTTGCCGTGTTATAGGTGTCATCAGCCTCAGCAGTAGCAGTGATAATAGTTGTACCAGCGTTCAATATAGAAATTTCACCAGTTGTGGGGTTGACTTCAGCAACGGACGAATTGCTACTGCTATATGTAACATTCGTCATTGCTCCACTTAATGTAGGTTCTTCAAAATTGTCGCCTAAATAAATCTCTGCCGAAGTTGTTGAGAAAATTAAATTTTGAAATTCCTTGTCAAGATCTCCTGACATGTAATGAAACAGGCTAACGGGTTCTTGTCCAGACTTGTAGCAGTTGAAAAGGTCGTATTCAGAATTATACCTAAGAAGATTGGGATTAGATGTGGGTTTTATAAACTGAATAGCAGTAGTGTTATCGCTACCAAAGGTTATAGTAGCCTTGCAATAATCGTCAGATGACTTTTTGTAGGTTAGTTCGTTGCTCGTATTATTTGTTGCGCAGAGATAACCTACGCCCTCTCTGTGAAAAGAATATGAAGACGTGTAAGCCTTTAAGGTAAATATAGCCGCATCTTCTGCGTTCTGAATAATGCCTCCGCTAATAACGACGGGCGTTGCATTCAGGTTATTAGCGGCTTTCTCAACAGTGCTAATAGCTTTTGAAAATTCGGTATTGACAATGAGGTATTGGTGTCCGTCAATAAGCTCTGTTTCAGATGTGACTAATTTGTAGTATTGCGCTGACGCATTTGTTGAGAAAACCCAAGCAATAGAGAGCAGTAATCGAAGGAGGATATTCTTCTTATTCATGTTATTATGGTGTTATTTCGCAATTATTTTGTTGTGTTTAGTGACGACTCAAATTTATTATTTGGGGTCGTTAGAAACTTGTGTATAAATTCTTTGCAAAATTATAACAATTGTTTAAATATGTCGATTTTGTCCTTTAAAAAGTACTCCCAAAGTGGTTAACTCACCTTTTAGTCTAAATAAAAAAATGAAATTTCAAAGCATGAAGCATGTCAAGCAAAATGTTTATCTTAATTTTGTAAGAACCAATAATTAAAGATTATGCATCCAGAAACATTCAAAGATAAAGTAGTTATTGTAACAGGTGGCGCAAACGGAATTGGCAGATGCATAGCCGGTGAGTTCCGTTCTCAAGGAGCCATAGTTTATGTGATTGACAAGCAAGAGGGCGAGCATTTCGTTGGCGACATCTCTAAGAAAGAGGTGCTGGAGGCTTTTGCAAATTACGTGCAGAGCAAGCACGATAAAGTGGATATCATCATCAACAATGCCTTGCCACTGATGAAAGGAATCTGTGAATGTACCTATGAGGAGTTTCAGTATGCATTGAGTGTGGGCGTTTCCGCACCATTTTATTTAGTTAAACTCTTTATGTCACATTTGGCCGAAGGAGCATCCATCATTAATATATCTTCCTCCCGCGATCGCATGAGTCAACCGCAGACCGAGAGTTATACAGCAGCTAAAGGTGGCATTGCTGCACTCACGCATGCATTGGCGGTTAGTTTGGCGGGAAAAGCAAGAGTCAACTCCATTTCTCCTGGTTGGATAGATACTGCATACATGGTTTACGAAGGTCCCGATGCCATACAGCAACCTGCCGGTAGAGTGGGGGACCCAATGGATATTGCCAATATGGTGTTGTTCTTATGTAGTGATAAAGCGGGCTTTATTACGGGCGAAAATATCTGCATCGATGGTGGCATGACCAAGCAGATGATTTATCATGGAGACTGTGGGTGGAGGTTGGAGCAATAAAAAACAGTCAATGATGTTAGCATACACATACATAGAAAAAGGAAAGTTCGCTTTGGTGGAGAAGCCGAAGCCTACGTTGATAGAACCGACAGATGCTATTGTTCGTGTGACGATGAGCAGTATCTGTTCAAGTGACCTGCATATCAAGCATGGGAGCGTGCCTCGTGCTGTTCCGGGCATCACCGTAGGCCACGAAATGGTGGGAGTAGTTGAAGAGGTTGGCACGGATGTCACTAACGTAAAACCGGGCGACCGAGTGACAGTGAATGTTGAAACCTTCTGCGGAGAGTGTTTCTTCTGTAAGAATGGCTATGTGAACAATTGTACCGACCCGAATGGCGGTTGGGCATTGGGATGCCGAATTGATGGCGGACAGACCGAATATGTTCGTGTTCCACTGGCAAATCAAGGACTTAATCGTATTCCCGATAGAGTGACCGATGAACAGGCTTTGTTGGTGGGTGATGTATTGGCTACAGGTTTTTGGGCAGCTCGCATTTCTGAGATAACCGAAGACGATACCGTCTTGATCATAGGAGCGGGACCCACAGGCATCTGTACTCTTCTTTGCGTGATGCTTCATAAGCCCAAGCGTATCATCGTATGCGAAAAGTCAGAAGAAAGACGTTGTTTCGTGCAAGAGCATTATCCCGATGTGCTGCTCACTACTCCTGAAGCATGTAAGGAATTCGTACTCGATAATAGCGCTCATGGAGGTGCTGATAGAGTGCTCGAAGTAGCAGGTGCCGACGACACCTTCCGCCTCGCATGGGAGTGTGCCCGTCCCAATGCTATCGTTACTGTGGTAGCTCTTTACGACCAGCCTCAAGTTCTTCCTTTGCCCGATATGTATGGCAAGAACCTTACTTTCAAGACGGGTGGGGTAGATGGATGCGATTGCGAGGAAGTCCTTCGCCTTATTGAAGCAGGAAAGATTGACACCACTCCACTCATCACGCATCGTTTTCCGTTGAGTGAGATTGAGGAAGCCTACCGCATCTTTGAGAATAAATTGGATGGGGTGATTAAGGTGGCGGTGGAACCTATCGCACTCCACAATATCGAGAATCGCGTGGCTGAGTTGATTGCGCAACTTACCGAACTTTGGGAGGCCTCAGTACGAGCAACGCATCATTTCTTAACGGAGGATGACATATGCGAGATTCGTAGCTTTGTGCCTATGGCAATCAGTAACGTCAGCCACTTAGTGATTGCTACCGACGCACATCATAGCCCTGTAGCTTTTATGGGTGTTGAGAATGATGTGCTTGAGATGCTATTTGTGAGTCCATCCTATATCGGTGTCGGCATCGGACGTCGCCTCGTGCAATATGTTATCGACCATTTTAACATTAAAGAGGTAACTGTAAACGAACAAAATCCCTCTGCCGTAGGCTTCTACGAACATATTGGTTTTAAGTCCTATAAGCGCACCGACTGTGATGAGCAAGGTCGTCCATTTCCATTGATTTATATGAGGTTATAGAAATATATAAGTAGTTGTATAAAGCATAATTATGAATATATCATTCAAAAATTTCGCAAAAGAATATTGGGGATTGTTCGCTGCTGTTATAATATTCCCCACAATATTATTCGCTGTTTTCTTTGTTTTATACCAAGTGGAAGATATTGACAAAAGCATTTTTGTAGCATTTGTAACTTGCATAATCTCATATGTTGGCACTATTGGATTGAGTATATTCATATTTCATGATTCCTGGCAGAGAGGAAAAGAAGAAGAATATAGAAATCTCCCCCGTGTAAACATTGCTTGTCATTACGATAGCTATAGGTTAGAAAACGGAGATGCGCATCAATGTTTCTTCACCTATAAGAGAATTAAAGATGTCGCAAAACAGAAACTCTGCGAAATAAAGATTTTTGACGAAGATGATATGGATACGGATGAAACTAATTATGACTATATTGGAATTAGATTAGAAAATCTGGGCTCACATTTGATCTACTCTATTTTATTTAGGAAAATCTATGTTGTGAATCGAGGTGAATTTGGCAACGAAGAAGAAATAGAGGAACGAAAAGGAAAATTATGGTTTTCGCTAAAAAGTAATCCTCAAACATTAGCTTTTAAAGATGTTGCTATGCATTTTTTAGGCATAGAGAAAGCGCTTGTAGACACAAGACAATCAATTCACCGTGATGTATATATATTGCTATCCATTGAAGATGATTATTCAAAAGAACATCATTACATAATTCCTATACATTATTGTGTTGGAACTATAATGCTTGGTGTTAGAAAAGAAATAAACGACAAGCAATTGAAGAATCTATATCAGAATCCAAGACTCCTTATAGATTTGTTTGACCGATAAATAAGATAGCATATAATTTACTCGTGCCTCTTGCGGTTTTATGGTAAGACATATCCTATAGTTGCCGTCTTTTTGAAAGGCTCCTTGAATACAGATATAACACTCGATCAAAGAACAAGTTTATGTAAGCAACTGCTACATCATTCCCTTTTTTTAAAATGCTTAATGGATTAACTGTTATATCATTACCTTAATTATTGTAAAAAAATATTATATTTGCAAAATAATCTATTCCGAATAAATAACACACCTACCATGGATATTAAAGAATTTGCACAAGAGTTTATCACCAACATCAAGATGTCGGTAGATATGACTGGAGCCGACTATGACCATGAGTTGGCTACGAGTATCTTGGAATATATCGAGGACAATGGTGAGGTCAATGCACCTCAAGTATGCTCGTTCCAGAAGACGCGCAGCCGCATCACTGCCTATGACTATAATGATGAGGTCGAGTCACTCGACCTCTTTTATCTCATTAAGGCAGACACTCTCTTGGGCAAGGTAAACAATGGTAAGCTCGACCAAGGTTTCAACTACCTTTCCAGCTTCTACCGCGAGGCTATGGACGGTTCGCTCTTCAAGAATACCGATGTAGAAGAAACGGACGAGATTACCGAGGTTGCCCGCCTTGTGCAGAGCACCAAGGGAAACATCAATCAGCTTCGCTTGTATGTTATCACCGATGGTCTCACCGAACCGACATATTCAATCTCTTCTGTAGAGCACGATGATGGCTTCATCATCGAATTCAATGTGTGGGACATGCAGCGTGTGTATCAACAACATCGCATCCGTGCTGGCAAGGAAAAGGTAGAAATTGACTTCCCAACGAGCTACAACACCGAGCTTCTGTGTCTCAAAATGAACGAGGGAAACCCCTTCGTAGATGCCTACCTTGCCATTATCCCTGGCATTACCTTGGCGAAAATATACAAGCAATATCAGCAAGTGTTGTTGGAGAAGAATGTGCGCACCTTCCTCCAGTTCAAGGGTAAGGTGAACCAGCAAATACGCAAGACCCTGCGCGAGCAGCCCGATATGTTTTTCTCCTATAACAATGGCATCTCTACCACCGCCAGCGACATCGAGCTAAAGGAGGTAGATGGAGCACTTTATATCACCCGCCTTTTCGACTGGCAGATTGTCAACGGAGGTCAGACCACGGCCTCTATCGCCGCCTCTCTCAACGATAAGGAGGTAGACCTCAGCAAGGTGTTTGTTTCTATGAAAGTTAGCGTTATCCGCGACCTCGAGCACGATGAGGAGATCGTGAAGGCTATATCTAACTCGGCCAATAGCCAGAACGCCATCAAGAAGTCAGATTTCTCGGCCAACGAGCCCTATCTCGTCGACATGGAGCGCTATAGTCGTAGCGAGTGGGTGCCCAATGGCAATAGCAAACCCATCAACAAGTGGTATTTCGAGCGCACCCGTGGCCAATACCTTGACCAGCTGGCTCAGCTCTCGGGTTACAACGAGCGTGCATTCAAGGTAGAGTATCCCAAGAATCAAAAGATTACCAAGACTGACGTGGCCAAGGTTGAGATGATATGGAAGCAACGCCCTAGCGATGTCTGCAAAGGTGCAGAGAAGAACTACAAAATCTTTGTGGACGACATCATGCGCGAGAACCCAGCCATCACGCCCGCCTATTTTAAGAAGGTTGTGGGCAAGTGCATCTTGTTCAACACCATCGATAACATCGTCAAGTCAAAGAAGCTGGGTGGTTACAAATCGAATATGAATGTCTACATCATGGCTTCTCTCTCTATGCTTTCGGGCGGCAACCTTGATTTGATGTACATTTGGGAGCATCAGCAGGTTCAGCAAGAGGTGGTAGATAAAATAGAGGAACTAATTCCCCTCGTATGGGCCCATCTCACAATATCAGCTGGTAGCGCCAATATTAGCGAATGGAGTAAGAAATCCGAGTGCTGGAATCGCCTCAAGCTTAAGTTGAGCGAGATGGAGAAATTCGATGACACTCTCATGCAAGCCGAGACCAATGAAGATGGCTCTTATCTAAACGAGACTCAGCAAGCTCGCATCAAGGAGGCTGAAGATGTGCCATCTGCATATTGGTTTGAACTTTCTAAGTGGGCAAAAGCCAATGATGTACTTACCCCTATGGACCGTAAGGCGGCATTTAACTTTGGAGCAATGCGTTCACGTAATCAAAAGTTTAAGTCTCTAAAGCAGGCTTTATATGCGTTGAACATTATAGCTACGGCTAAGGAACTAGGATTTGAAGGATAATGGCAAAAAGCAAATATACATTCATAGATTTATTCGCAGGAATAGGAGGTTTTCATACTGCCATGCATTATGCTGGTGGCAGATGCGTTTTTGCCAGTGAATGGGATAAAAATGCACGTATATCTTACGAAGCTAATTATAGGAATATAGAACCAAATCTTTTTAAAAAAGACAAGAAGGGGTGTTATTTATATTTTAACGAGGATATAAATGATGCCGAGCCCAGTAAAATACCAAATTTTGATGTTTGTTGTGGAGGATTTCCTTGTCAGCCTTTTTCTGTAGCAGGACTGAAAAGAGGCTTTGAAGATACTCGTGGAACTCTTTTCTTTAGTATTGCTAATATTATAAAAGAAAAAATAGAATCAGGATATCCCCCCAGAGTAATATTTCTGGAGAATGTTAGAGGCTTAAAGAATCATGATAAAGGTAATACTTTAAAAGTTATACTCGCAACTTTAGAAGAGCTGGGGTATGGTTATTCTTATGAAGTTCTTAATGCGAAATATTTCGGTGTCCCTCAAAATAGAGAGCGTCTATTCATAATTGCTTGGTATAAAAAGCTAATCAATATTGAAACCTTTAAATTCCCATATGGCATTGCCAAAGATGGTTCAATCATATACGAAAAAGGAAAGTTAAAAGAAGGGACACTTGAGACGAAAGTTTCAGATATATTCGAGCCCATTGAGACAATAGACCCGAGTTTTACAATTAGCGATAGATTATGGGAAGGTCATCAGAAGAGAAAAGAACGCAACAAAAAGAATGGAAAAGGTTTTGGCTATTCTCTTTTTAATGCTAATAGCGTATATACCAGCACTATTTCTGCAAGATATTATAAAGATGGTAGCGAAATCTTAATCGACCAGTCTGCTCAAGGCCTTAATCCTCGAAAATTGACCCCTACAGAAGCTGGGAGACTACAGGGATATCGTATACTTGGAAATGGTTGGGAGAATCCAGAATGCGCAAACAATCAAAACTACAACGATTCTAATCCAGAATTCAAAATTGTTGTTTCGAAAAAAGAGGCATATCATCAATTCGGCAATAGTGTTGCCGTCCCTGTAATCAAATGCCTTGCTAAAGAAATCGTCAAACAATTAATGTGATGTTACCATGGATGAGTTAAGAGATTTACAACAAATGGCCAGCCTTGCTAGTGCCCGTTTTAATCAATATGACGGCGAAGATTTTGTATTGCCCGAAATCTTCAAAGAGCAAGTTACTGAGATTAACTCTAATACTATTACATATAACAAGTATTCTGCTATCATTGAGACAAGAGGAAATCAACACGGTATCCTCAATATCTTCATGCCTAATCAATGGTTTTATATTGCATCGTATTTTACAGATTTTTATAATGAAATACAAAAGTACAAGCAATATGCTTTACAGGTAACTACCAAAGAAAGGCTAAAGGAATTGAATGGTGGAAATCTTTCTGAAATAGAGTTAAACGCACTTGATAATTTAGATTTAGAGGAGAACTCCAAAAATTATCTTGTAAAGTTCATTACGGATTATTCTTGGTGGGGAGGTGCAAAGACTATTGATAGAGGAGATTTTTATGTATCCCCAATTCTAGCGAATGCAAATCTTGTTAATGCATCACAGACTTTCGTCGCAGAATTGTGTTCTTTCTTGGCAAACAAGCAAGAACTTGTACAAGCTATCATTAGTAAGGAAGAAAACAATCAATCAAGTGCTCCCAAGCTCCTAGTAAAAAATAGTGTCCTCAGAAACTTTGTACTTGACACAATTACTTTTCTTCAAGAGTATGAAGGTTTGAATAGTTTTCTGGAGTATATATCTTCTAATCAGAATGCAAATATTTCTTTCAATGCTGAGTCCTTTTCTCTGTCAGGAATGTTCTTGGAGTCAACGCTTGAGGATATAAAGGAACGAAACTCAAGGCATGTTAGATGGTTTGAGGAACCGCTATTCAACTTGGGAGGCAGACAAGTTTATTTAAGCACACAGTGGAACGGTTCTGGTAACTATCAACTAACCTTAAACGATTTTAAGGGACTGATAAAAGCCTGCTACAACGATAAGTATCTGATAAAAGTTAATTCAGAAAGGGCTTTTGAACTTTGGGGCTATACAAGCAATAACACTCAACTTCATCCAGTTTCCCCCTTCTCTCCCTCCACCCTTATCGAGAAGATAAAGTCCACTGGTCTTATCTACTCAGACGAGTTGATAAAGCGCTTTGCCTATGCATTGATGACCAAACCCTTTGTCATCCTCAGTGGTTTGGCTGGCTCGGGCAAGACGCAGTTGGCATTGGCTTTTGCCGAGTGCTTGAGCGAGGATGTGGAGCGACAAGTGCGCGTGGTGAGCGTAGGGGCCGACTGGACCAACCGCGAACCGCTGCTTGGTTACCCCAACGCTCTGAAAAGCAACGAGTATGTAAAGCCCGAGTGTGGAGCACTAGACATGCTCATTGAGGCTACAGAGAATCCCAACAAACCATACTTCCTCATTCTTGATGAAATGAACCTCAGCGTTGTGGAACGCTACTTTGCTGATTTTCTCAGCGCCATGGAATCAAAGAAACCCATAGCGCTATGGAAGGGGGGGCCAGATGATGAGGGCAACCTGAGTGTTCCAAACGAGATACAACTTCCCAAGAACCTCTACATCATTGGCACCATCAATGTGGACGAGACAACATATATGTTTAGTCCCAAGGTGCTGGATAGAGCTCATGTGATAGAGTTTAAAATTGATACTGACGAGATGGCCAAGTACCTTAAAGCCGACAAGAGGGTAGATCGCCATGCTTGTCATTGTGCTTGTGCGGCTATGGCTGAGGACTTCTTGAAGCGTACCACAACAAGTCCCACTGGGGGCAACGATACCGCTGTACAGGAGACGCTCAACGGATTCTTCAAGGTGCTGAAGTCGGTGAATGCCGAGTTTGGATACCGCACTGCCAACGAGATATACCGCTACATTAATAACGTTGGCAACGACCTGGGCGAGCATGGAGCGCTCGACACGGCTATCCTGCAGAAACTTTTGCCTAAGCTACACGGCTCGCGCAAGAAACTTTCGCCTGTGCTCAGTGCCCTATGGCTGCTTTGCTTCGCAGGAGGAAGTGGTATGGCCATTGAGAATGTGAAGGATATAGCGGATATTGAGGGGCTCGTATATTCTACCTCAGCCGAAAAAATACTGCGCATGTACCGAGCCGTAGTAGACAATGGTTTTACTAGCTTTGCCGAAGCATAAACAGGTAAAGCATGGCCAAAAATATAGTACACATACATACTACCGAGGGGGTGAAGGTGTTGTACCTTTACCCTCCTCAGTATAACCCTACGGCATATCAGTATGTGGAGGATGCGGCTGAGCATGGTGAAGCACAATATCAGTTGCTTGAAGGTACGGAGTATGAGTACAGGTTCGAGGACGAGGGGCTTTTTTTTGCTCCCGAATGTCCCTTGCTGAAGCCTTCGCTTGACGAGCTGCATCGAGGGCGCATCGTAACTGGCAACTATGTGGGCACATTGCACCTTAGAGTGATGGGCGCTAATGAGGAAATTATCGGTTGTGCCGACTTTGAAGTGCGCTCACGCAAAATGGATTATAAGAGCGATTATCAAAAGATGATGGCAGAAATTACGGCCTATTATGCAGAGCTGGTGATGCTATCGTCTTCGCCCGTGACACAGAAGTTCATGCCTGATGCCGATGAGAATAGCAAAACGCTATATCAGAAGTTTGCCTTCGTGAAGTCTATCATCGAGAGTGAGGAGTTTGATGATGCCCTACATGAGATTCTCTATAACCCAGTGAGGGCATGGTCTGAAACAACCATTGAGAAACCCATCTGTTCCACTCGCCGCATGAACCGTAGTGCGATGAGGCAGATGGCCACGGCTACAAATAGGATGGCACTCCCCGACGATGTAAGTATCGATGGAGGTTTGACCTCGGTGCCCCGCACATTGCAGGTGACATCGAAGAAAGATAAGGTAGACACTGCCGAAAACCGATTTGTGAAGTATGTGCTCACCACCTTTCATGACTTCTGTCAAGGCATACAGGAGTTAAAGCATGCCTCTGAGAATGCCAAACTGATGGGAGAGGCTCAGAGGTGTTGCACGAAACTTGAGAATATACTTTCGAATGGATTCTTCAGAGAGATAAACCACCCTCAGTATATTGCCCTCAATAGTCCCGTATTGCAGAAACGCGAGGGGTACAGAGAGGTGTTGCAGGCGTGGACGCTCTTTGGACTTGCCGCCAAACTATCTTGGCGCGGTGGCGACAATGTGTATGAAGCGGGAAAACGCAATGTGGCAGCACTCTATGAGTATTGGTTATTCTTCAAATTGCTTGAACTCATTAGTGAAAGGTTCGAACTCAGTGCTAAGGATAAGGCTTCGCTCGTATTGCTTGACCAAGAGGGAATAAACCTTAACCTCAAGCAGGGACGCATGACAATGGTTGAGGGTACCTATAAGTCAGCCGCACGCGATTTGCACATCCGCTTCTTCTATAATCGCACCTTTGGGCATAGTAGTAATCATCATAAGCGTGGCTCTTGGACAACAACTATGCGTCCTGATTATACACTATCAATATGGACGGGAAGCATCACCGAGGCTGAGGCAGAGGAGCAAAACACTATAGTACACATACACTTTGATGCTAAATATAGGGTTGACCACATACAACTGCTGGATGAGTATGACTACCAAGAGAGTGATAGGGATGAATATGACGAGTTGCTAGCAGCGGCACTAAATGAGGCAAAACAACAAGAGCAGATTGGTGTATATAAGCGGGCCGACTTGCTGAAAATGCATGCCTATAACGATGCTATTAGGCGTACAGGAGGTTCGTATGTGCTCTATCCTGGCACTACGGAGCGTAATTTGAAGGGTTTTCACGAGATTATACCAGGATTGGGCGCATTCCCCATCAGCCCCAACTCGTTTGAACAAGACGCCGTGGCGTTAAAGCGATTTATCGATGATTTGGTGGGGCATTTTCTCAATCGAGTATCGCAACGTGAGACAATGGCTTACTATGACTATGAGGTGCATCATACAGCACCAGTGACCACACTGCGCGAGGCAATGCCTGAACCCTATGGTGAACGTCGACACCTAATCCCGAATAAGACAAATGTGCTAATCGGATACTGCAAGAATCAAGAGCATATGGAGTGGGTATTACGCAATAAATGTTACAATACACGCACGGGAACAATCGCAGGTTCGCTTAGGCTTACCGAAGCTATTACGACTGCACAATACCTGCTCCTACACAACGAGAGCGACAAGATGCAACTCATGCTCCGACTCGATGGAAAGGGGGCACGAGTAATGTCAAAAGAAGACCTGCAACGTCGTGCTCCTAAAGGCGATTACACACTTACGAAACCTTACTATATTGTATTCGATCTGCAAGATAATGAGGTAGAAACTGAGTTTAAGGATGTTGCTTGGGATTTGGCTAAGATGCGAAGCGATGGTTTGCTAGGTGACAATCGCATGTCTGGAGTACCCGTAGGTATATCACTAGCCACGCTGATGAACTATATAAAGAAAGAATCATAATACCCTCAACCATGGAAGAATACTTTGATGAAAATATCTCTCACAAGAGAGCCAAGAAGAGACTTATAAGAGTTACCTTTGAGGATGGAAAGTCAATATGTTACACAAGCACTACCATGACCTTTATGGAGACGCTGCGTCGTATTGGGGTAGAGAGGTTACAAACTGTGGACTTTAAAATTTGTGGCATCCCCTTTGTTACTCAAACGAAGTACCCAAAATATGATAAATATCAGAAGGAAATGGTGCGCGGGTGGTATGTGATGACACAAAGTGACAGCGCTCAAAAATACAGACAACTGCTTGTTATAAAGGATTTGTTGGGGCTTGATTTTAAAGTGGAACTAGGCGACGACTTTGAAACCGATAAGGTGAGGACATTTCAAAAGACAAGAAAAGGAAGGGGTGCACTGCTCGTGAAGTTTCCCGATGGGGAGTATATAGGTGGTGAAAATCCCATTGATACTTATAAGGAGACAATTTTGAAGATTGGTCTTGAAGAGCTAAAACGACGCCACATCGAACTTGGAGGCAAGCCATTGATTGCGCACATTGATGTTACCAAAGCCTATACAGAAATAGCTTCTGGGATATGGCTTGCGATTCCTACCTCAACCAAGGAGAAGGCCAAGTATCTAAAAATTATAGGGGCGTTCATGCGTATTCCCCTTGAGGTGACTATTATTGATTAACGATGGAATATAAGTCCATACAACAAAATGTAGGTAACCTGCGTGCCCACCAAAAAGAGGCAAAGGCTAAAATATTTGCTGCTTGGGATGAAGTGGATGCAGTAATGCTACAGATGCCAACAGGTACAGGTAAGACATTCCTATTTACCTCACTCATCAAGGATATAATAAATCATTACAAGACCACACGCACAACTCTCAACATCCTCGTGGTTGCGCACCGCACCGAGTTGCTGGACCAAATCTCTGCCTCACTACATAAATATGACATACCACATGGGTTCATACAAGGAAGCCGCGAGCAACACTTGTGGCAACGAGTGCAGGTGGCAAGCATATTCTCTATACTTACCTCGCGCAACGAGTTAAACGTAAGGCGCAAAAACTTTGATTATATCATCATTGATGAGGCTCATCATTCTTTAGCAGATACTTATAAGCGTTTGTTTGAAACCTTTCCTGAGGCCAAGAAATTGGGCGTTACGGCTACACCGTGGCGATTTAATCATGAACCTTTCACTTCGCTCTATCAGACATTGATAATGACTCCACAGGTGTCGTGGTTTATCAAGGAGGGACTATTGGCCGACTTTGACTATGTTTCGATCAGACCCGACTCTAGCATACAACAACTTGTGAATTGCACGGAGGTTTCGACCACTGGTGACTTTGTTGGTAGCGAGTTGGATATTGCATTTAATAATCAGCGCATACGCGCCAAGGTGTATGACTCATATAAAAAATATGCCGATGGGCGCAAGGGTATTGTCTATGCTATCAACAAGGAGCATGCTGCCAACCTTGCAGCACTCTATTGCTCCAAAGGAATCAATGCTGTAGCAATCGATTGTGATACACCGAAGGAGGAACGCAAAACACTTATTGAGGAATTTAAAAGAGGTGTCATAAAGGTGTTAGTCAATGTGGAAATCTTTACCGAAGGCTTCGATTGCCCAGATGTAAACTTTATCCAATTGGCGCGTCCAACGCGCTCGCTAGCGCTCTACTTGCAACAGGTGGGGCGTGGATTGCGTGTGGTAGAAGGAAAGGAACGCACCATAATCATTGATAATGTGGGTCTTTATAATTACTTCGGTTTACCAGATGCCAATCGTAAGTGGCTATACCATTTCAATGGGCAGGAGGATTTTGAAGAAATCGTAAAGTCGGAATATAGTAGAGACATAGAAACGAAAATTTTGGAGCGCTCTTACGACGAGGACGACGAGGCGATGATGATTGTGCGTGGTGCGGGGGAAACTGAGGCTATTGTCGCAGAGGAAAAAGAAACGTATGAGGCACCATTACCTATCACGGAGTTCTCGCTATGCGACTACTATTTACTTATAGGCAACAAGGGTAGATTTAAGCTATATCCGTTTGTGAAGAAGAAGGGTAAAGCGACGGATCAAGTGGGCAATTGTGTGTATGCCTATGACGAGAAGGAGAAGAATTTAGTGTTGACCACCGATCATGTTGAAAATCTTAAGTTGATTAATCAACATAGCAAGGAGAAGAACCTATTAGTGTTCCTTGGAACTTTAGTGGGTAAGACCTGTAGGCAACTGCTCAATATTAATCAGATGCAAGAACTTATTGGTGAGGCTTGTTCGTATTCCTTGTCGTTCTATGAATTGCTACTACTCGTAGAGCGATGGTATGAGTTCTCTCAAAGAGATGAAAAAGATGTTTAGAATGAGGTCCTAGACCGTATCTTTGTGATGGTATGTACCAATCGTGATGGTTATAAAGCATATACCTCATATCTATCATCGATTGCATAGAAATTGGATATATCACCAACAGTTACTTTCAAATTACCAAAATCCTATTACATCGGTTTGGGAACTGGAGAACGTTTGTCCATCTCAAATGTTTCAGTCCTGTCATTTGGAAACCAATCTGAAACAACTTGAATTTTGATTTTTGGGTAAACATGTTTTCTTCATTTTGTATGGTTTTGTTTGTTTCCGTAAATGCTATTTTCTAATTAAAGATGAAGCTATATTTTTTTAAAATTTCTACTGATTCTAACCTTTGAAGTACAATCTCATCAGTTTAGTGCAGTTTGGATATATAACAAATAGACTGGACTGGTACGCTTTTTCTTTTTACTAGAACTGCGCTTTTTATGTTGTTTTATCAAATAGATTAATTGGGGTATAGTTGTTGCTGTTTTATTATTCTAAAATAGGTAAATACTCATACCATATAGTTTGTTTTTTGTGCAACAATTACTTTGCACTGCATAAAATAATGCATTTTTTTGTGCAATATACTTTATGAATTGAAGAAAAACTAGTAATATTGCAGATGAATAACAAGATATAAGAGGGGACTATCCATAATTTTGTGTAAATAAAGAATACGAGATTCGCAATGAGTCTCGTATTCTCTATTTAAGTCCTTAATCCTGTTATTCTTTTTTAATTATAAATCAATTTATTCAATACATATTCTATGGCGGTATCTTTATCGTCAAAGAAGTCTGTAACCGTTTGTTTGACCTCATGGTTCGGTTCGACACTTACTCCTTCCATAGGAAAGCCTTTAGGAGAGAAGTGTGGATCACGAGTAGGAATTCTGAACCAAATACCATATTTTGAGGTGAAATTCTTTGGGGCACAACCCTACGATTCTACCACTACCTTAATCGCGCCATCCAGTTTATTCCCGAACATGTGGTACACCTCGGCAATATTGGCGAAAATCATAGTAAAATTACTGCATAATTTTATCGGAGATGAGTTGTGCTAATAAAGAGTAATCATCATAACTATATATTGCAACATTTGCTAATTTCATTGTAGCGTGTATTGGGAACCAACACGGTGTGTGTAACTCACTCTCTGTCTCATCGTGGTGTGGATACTCCTTATAAAAGATGTATATCTGCTTTCTCTTTGTTGCTGCATATAAAAGTTCTGTAATGGTTCCCGGACAATCTGCCTCGTCAAGAACAAAGACTGCATCGGTACAACGATCAATCATATCCAATTCTATCGCAACAATATCGTCGGCTGCCATATCTTCAGTTTCGAAATAGTATGGCCCGATATAAGACATATCATCATTGATAACCAATTCGCCCCTACCATGCAGCATTTTATCTACACCACCAAGCAACTTACTCCGATAATCTTCCGCTGCTTGTATTTCGTATTGGTCTTTTCGACAATCAAAATAAAATCTGCCACCACAATACAACCTCTTCATACACATATACCCACGGCTGCTTCAGCATCACGCACAACAGCATTTAAAAACATATTATTACATTGCATATCAATCTATTACCTACTTACCGATGCAGAAACTCCTGAAAAGCCTATAATATAGGTGGTTTTCAGGAGTTTACGTGTTTCATTCAGAATGTTGAGCAACAAATTAGCAACAAATTTGTCAAAAACAGGGGTTTTCTGACCTGTTTCCGCTACAAAGATAGTAATTTCCTCAGGAAATTGAGAATGCCGCCGCCAAATCTTTTTATAGTATATTTTATCAATAGAAAAGCAAGACACGCCCAAAAGCCGTAAATTTGTGTTTTCTGAAACCACGTCAATTCACGGGGAACAGGAACTTCTTTTATCTCAGTGACAGTCTTTGTACGATATACTACACTGTCACGCTTCTCAACGGGCTTCTGAATTTCGGTAGGTCTCTTCTGTGGTTTTGTGTTCAGGTTGTGAAACAGAGAGCCGTCAGGGTTGATACGAGCGTCTGACGTTGCGAAGTCATTTTCAAGGTGTGAAGTACTGTCACGGGTTGTCCTCTCTGCCGTCTGTGCGGGCACTTCGACAAAAACGGTATCTTTGACGTATTCTGTCACAACCTTAACACGAACACTGTCACGCTGTTCTATGTTGACACTCTCTGTTAGTTTGCGGCATGCCCCACAGCCGCTCAATAAAACGGCACATAGGGCAATGATGATGTAATATAAGAATGTTTTCATACCTCACGAATTTAGATAATGTTTGATACCTGAGACGTGAAGACACGTCACTGCCTGTTTGCCCTCTTCACTCAGAAGAAACGACACATCTTCACGGTTGTCCTGAAATAGGTTCTCTGTCAGAACTGCGGGACAGAGTGTGTCACGACAAATGGCAAGGTCTTGTTCCCAATAAGGCATCTGATGAGCGTATTTCCTTACTCTCAGTCCCTGTTCCTCTGCTGCCTTAATCAGAGAGCGGGCAAATGTCTTTGAGGCGACAGAAGCGTTCAGAGAAACGTGAGCGGAAAAACCTCTCGCCTTGTGCCACTGACCGTCATTGGGCGGTGCTGCGTTACAGTGAACTGAGACCAACAGAACATTCTTGGAACCGACCTGACGGCAGATCGTGTTGACACGCCGACAGCGTTCTTTCAGGCTGATGTCCTCTTCCTCTGTTACTATCCTTTCAGCGTCAAAGCCCTCATTTCTGAGAGCCTGAACAATTCTGCGGGCTATTTCTCTTGTATATGAATACTCTCTGAGAGAGCCGTCAGGGGAACGCTTACCCGCCGTCTCAACCCCGTGACCGTTGTCTATTAGGATTTTCATAAATCTGTCTATTTATATTCAGGTAAAAGGTATTGAATGTTAATAGCAGCCGTGTGCATAACAGCCTTTATTTCCTCTTCTGTGACTGTTATCGGGTGCGTGAACTCACAGAAAATTGAACCGACCCAATCGTGTGTGTTGTCAGAAAGACGCTTCACTGCCGCCGCCTCGCAACCGCCGTGAGCAAATATCGCTTTGGCGTGTTTGTCTGAAACCTGTTCATCAATGTTTGATATATACATAAACAAGTTACGGACAAGGTCAGAAGAGAACTTCGCCACCTCAGCGATAGGGAGGTCTTGAATGTTCTGTTTCATTCCCTCTATCCCTTTCCGTTTGACTTCAAAATATACGCTCAGCATACTTTCATTACCGAGAGGGTGTGGCTGAACGATATACACTCTATCCGCTTCAAGTTCGTGAAGAATGTTCCACAGTTCGCCATAGACAAGAGAACAGTTGTCGGCTCGCCGTTTGTTCTTTTGTTCTTCGTTTTTCTTGATTTGTTCAATCTTCAAGGCAGTCATTTGGTCTTTGGTCTTCTGATTGTAGGCGAACCAAGCGACAATGATTGTCCCGATTGCGCTGATAATTGGTGCTAAAAATTCCATACTCTTACAGGTGTTAAAGATTTTGCCACAAAGGTACGCTAAATGATTATATTATAATCACATTTTGAGGCAAATCTTGCAGTTTACCCTCCAATTCGTTGATTTTATCACGTTGAGCCTGTCTTTCAGCGTGAAGTTCATCAATATCATAAGGTAACACCCCTCCCGTGAGAGAGGCTTCATAGCATTTCATTACCTTGTAATCACTTCCACTCAGAGCCTCTTTCAAAGCCTCAATTTCTGTCTTGACTTTCTTCACGTCAAATTTCTTGACGTAATGATAGCCGATGTGGTCTCCCGCATCATAAGCCACGGGAACGACAATGAAGTCTTCGCCGCCCGATTCAACGGTGTCAGTGTCAATCGGGTCAACGGGTTTCCATTCGTCAGATAGTGCCGCTGCCTGTTCTTCAACCGTGATGATACGAACGTGGTTGTTACCCTCTTTATCTGTTGTCAGTACACGTTGTTCAGAGAGGAAGCGGGAAACAAGCGTCCCGCCCTCAATGTAACCATATTCAAATTCTTTATTCATATATCTTTCAGTTTAGTATTTAAAACGTGATAAAGTCCACACAGAAACGTTTTCGCCGTTAATTGCGAACTTTACGAAATGGGCGATAAGGCACTGACCCTGACTAAGGTCATAATATTCATTCTCTGTGCTATCGTCATAAAGTTTATATCCCGAGCGAGGATAGACCCTCAAAGAGCCTGTCCACAACTGTTTCAGAATAATTGTCTGACCCTGTTTGTCAGAGGCGGGCAGATAGACGTTCTGCCTCACAGAAGAAAACCCGACACACAACGTATGCGAATCTGTCAAATATGTCGTTGTTGTTGACGTACCGAATATCTTCTTTATTCCGAGCGTCAGTCCGTTTGCTTTCAGGTTAAAGAAATAACCACCGTAGGCTGGGGCTGTTCCTGAGTTTGAGGCGTAACCATAGACAGCAGCCAAAAGCGATGATTCGCCTGTATCAAATTCTGTCTTATTCAGGGTTCCATAGCCGAGACCGCATATTGCCGCACGTTGGTCAAGACCTGATGAAGCCGCAACACATCGTGTACCTGCTCTGTTGGCAAAGATACCTGACGGCGACATATACGCCACGGCTGATGTTGAGCCGTTGGAACGGGCTTCTATAATTCCCGATGCAGCGTTCAGTTCAATCTTTGAGCCGAGACCTGTTTCAACAGCATAATCGCCGCCTGACGTGGCTGACTTGATATAGATACGGTTGTTCTTAGCGTCAAGTTCAATGACGCCCCCACTGCTTAGGGTTGAGACAATCTTACCGCCGCTCATAAACCAATCTCCGATATTAGCATTCTCAGCCAATAACAGATTTGTGGCAACACTTTCAAAAGACGCTCCGAAACTGTTCCACTTGCCCGTGTTCGGCGGTGCTACATTTGAGAATGTCCCCGCATCAATACGGGCGATGTAATAAGTATCTCCACTCTTCACACAGTCAAGGCGTTGAGCGTTGCCGTAATATGTCTTTGAACTGTCATAAACGCCACGATAAACCATAACAGGGCTTGACCCGTTCACACCGTCTTTGCCGTCTTTACCGTCATACGGAGTAATCCTGACAGGGGTTGACCACTGTTCAATCAGGGTATTGCCGTCAGCAGACTTTTTCGCTATTGTCATCCATAGGTAATAGCCTGTTGAAATTGAGGGCTGTGTCGTAGTCCAACCTGACGGAGAAAGACTTGTCTTTGTCAGAGAGGGTGCAGATGTTGTTGAGCCGTTTTTTGCATAACGTATTTCATAATATGGTGCATCTGTTCCGTCAGAACCGTCTGAGCCGTCAGAACCATTTGAACCGTCTGTTCCAAACTTAGCCCATAAAGCAGCCTTTGTCTTGTCAGCAGATGAGCCGATGAAAGAACCCCAAACGCCGTCAACTTTTTTACGATAACAAAGCCATTCATATTTGTATGTAGAGTTCACGCCTGACGGGTCATCCGTCCACCCTGTTGGCACATAGGCATCGTTCTGACTTGTTGTAGTCGGGGTTGTCGGGGCTGTGCTTGAAGTTGTTCTCTTATATATATATTCATAACCAAAGCCGTCATCGCCTTTCCATTTACTCCAAGAATACAAGTTCCAATTCAAAATGTCAGTCGGGCTATTGTCTGTGTAAATACCGATATATCTGTCAGGGGTTTCTCCGTTATTGTCAGACCAATCATCCACTGTCAGGCTCTTCGCGTATTTGATGTGAACATAAGCACTCAGCCCGTCAATACCGTCAGCTCCGTCTTCGCCTTTGTCTCCTTTGAACTGACCCGCATTTATCCAACTATCTCCGTCCCAAACATATAGGTTCTGACCAACGACATAACAGTCTGAGGGGTCATCGGGCGGGCTTGGGAGTTCATCAATAGAAGACTTTGTGCCTTGAATTTTGATTGAAGTTCCGTCTTCGCCTTTTTCTCCTTTGATACGGCTGATCTGCCAATCCCCCCAAACGCCATTACTCTTTGTTGAAGTCGCCATCCAAATAGTTGTTTCATCGGCTGTTTCAACCCAATCAGGTTCGCCGTTCGGATGACCTGACGGGGCAGACGGGTTTTCGACAGATGAGAAAATTACATCGAGATTGGCTGTGTCAGTCATTTGTCGTGGAGTAGTCCAACCGTCTTGCTGAGGTGCAAGACCGTCAGAAGAGAATATGCGTGTAGAAGCCCACAGGATTGCTTCTCCCGAGGGAATACCGTCTGACCAACCTGACGGTACAGGCGAAGAATAAGAGCCTCCTGTTGGTTTTTCAGGGGCTTTGTTTGTGCGCTTAAATACTGTAGACTTAAATGCAGTGTTTGGGCTTATTCCGTCTATACCATCCTTGCCGTCTATACCATCCTTGCCGTTCTCTCCCTTGTCTCCTTTTGCACCCTCTGCTATCACTTGCCAATAAGTTGTGTTTGACGGCTCAATACCCTTTGAGGGCTGAGCGTAAATGTAACGGTATGTTGACGTGAGACCGTTCAGCGTATATGTCACTTCATCGCCGTTATAATATACGTATGAAGCATTGAAAACGCCTCTGTAACACCCGATATAACTTTCATCGCCGCCGTCATTCTGAACGATTGTTCCCTTAATTCTCAGAAGCCCGTCTCCCTGTGTATTGAAAGACAGTTTATCGCCGAGTTTCAGGGCGTTTGCAATCATATCAAAGAAACTATTCCCGTCCCCTGATACAACACGGTCAGTCGTTACACGGGCGGGGAGAACCTCTGTGAAGCCGTAAAGGGTCACAAAGCTGCGCTCGCCGTCATACTCTGAGTTGAGAACGCCGACAAGCAGATGATAGTAGCCTGAAACCTGTTCAATCTTTATCGCCGTTTCTGACAGAATGAAAGAACCCGCCTGAGCCGTCTTTGAAACTTTGGCATACAGATAGAACTTCTTTTCAGCCTCTTCAATACGCCCGCTCAGGTATTCTTCAATGTCCCAAAACTTATATTCTGAAACCTTATGCGATGAACTCAGAGAAGAAATGCCGAGCGTCATGTGCTGAATAATACCCGCTGCTGCTGACAGTTGTTTTTCTTCATTATCCCAAGTGATTGAGTGAGCCACCTGAACAGGGTTCTCCTTTGAGTTCACGAAACGGAATTGAAGACTTTCATCGCCAACAAGTAGGCTCATCGTCTGAACGGCAATCGGGCTGATTGAACCTGTGAAGTTTTCAAGGAGAGAGGCTTCAAGCATTGAGATTGTCTCCTTTGCGTCCCTGAAACGTCTCTTCGTGAACTGAATTGCTTCACGGCGGTAGTCTTCCATAAGCACCTCTTGCGATTCAAGTTCTTTCAGTGTTGAAGAGACCCCGCCTGTCACAGTTGAATTGCTCAATTCAATCACAGGACTGTACGGCTTGTTCACATAGTCTTTGATACCTGTTATACGAACGAGAACGCCGTCAGGCTGAAAACGGGTATCGCTGAACTTGATGAACCCGCCGAGGACAATTCGTCCGCCTATATTGAGCCAATCTTTCTTTGACCAAATGCCGTCAAGTTCTCCCGTGAACGTGAATTTCTGTTCTTCGTTGTCAAACATATAACGGACAGCCTCACGGAACATTTCCCATGAAGCACCTGTTTTTGTCTCATTATCGCAAATATAAGCGTCAGGCATCATACATTTGAAAACAGCGTATTTGTCTCCCTCACGGGGCGCAAATGTGCTGTTCGGCATTGTCTGTCCGTCAATCTCCTGAGGCACGATTTCAAAGCGGCGAGCGGCTTTCTTGACACCTCTGAAAGTCTTTGCTTCGTGACAGTATTTGACTTCAAATTCACGCCCCGCAAGCATTCCTGACTGAAAAATCACAGTCATAGTTTCTCCCGCTATCAGACAGTCTTCAAAGTTCAGGCTGCTCGGAATGCTGTTGTCAACGATGTCATAGAAGTTGTTCTCAGCGTCAACAGTCACAACCTGTGAAACCGTTCCGACACGTTTCGGGCTGATTGAAGAGCAGTCAAGGCTGTCTTCCGCAAGACTTGAAAGTTGCTTGTCGTAACGTCTTATAGAACGCCCGTCCTCATCTGAGGCATACAGTCGGGCTGTCTCCTGATTGAAGCCGTCTTCCGTGTCAAAGTGTTCTCCGTCAAAAGACAGTGTTTGGCTCTTCGGAAGAAGCAATTCAGTAGAGCCGTATTTTGAGGGGTCAAGGTTATCAGTTCCACCCTGAACATAGAGTATTTCAACGGGCGGCGTTTCCCCTGTGTTTGAACGCCCAACACCTGACTTAAAGCCGTTACCCCGTCCGTAACTCAGCGGGAGCGGATAACTCTTGTTATACTCAACCTTTTTCAGCGAGACACGTTTCCCCTTGAACTCATACTCCGTCTTGAACTCAGAAGCCATTTGGCTGAGAGCGTCAGAACAAAAGGCGTGGTCATAACTTATCAACTGTTCAACGCCGTCAACACAATCCCCGACAGTCCAACCCTTGTCACGGCGGTTCATATTGTCAACGAACATTCGTAGATGTTCAATAGGCTTTGCCGTCAGACAGAACTTCAAACGCCCGTCAACTGTGTTGCGGAATTTCCATATTTTTGCTTTCGCTTCGGGGGCTTCAAAAATGACCGTGTATTCAAACAGGCGGCTGTGCTTCATCTTCAACGCCTCAGGGCGTTCAAGCGTGAACGTCTCGCCTTGATATTCACAGTATGACCCCACGGGTATCTCAACGTGTTCAGGAAGCGAAAAATACAGGGTCAGGCTGTGTTCCCCCATAATAACCCTGTGACGATAACTGTTATCGTCAACCTGAATGTCGAGGATTTTATATCCGAGATTGTTGAATATCTTCATTGCTTAAAAAAATTGAGTTATTTTTTCCAAATTTCGCCGTATTCGCGTTCAAATTATGAAATGGTATGTTTATACCATAATCACTTTGAAAACATCTCTATGGGGCTAATTTCGCGTTTCTTGATTTTCCCTCAGGAATGAGCCTGACCACCGCCGCCTGAAAGACCCGCAGGGCTGTCAACTCCCACAGGTGTTATCAGAACGGCGGGGCGGCTCTCTGTTCAACGGTAATGTTACTTGATACCGAGTTCTGCACAGTCTGTGTCAACCTGAGTTTTTAAGGCGGCACGCTCAGTCAGGAAATCGGTGTAAGCCTGAATACGCTTCTTTGCTTCTTCTCCTGTCTTCGTTCCATACAAACCGAGTTGAGCAGCGTTGTACTCATTCACAAGTTTCTGTTCAAAGTTGTTCTCAAACTTCTCGGTAAGAACCTTTTCTGTGATTTTGTTCGCTGAAAGCGGAGACCAAACAATCACTTCTTCGCATACCCACTGAGTTTGCCCCTGAGCCTGTTCTGTGGTTTCTGTGTTGTCACTCTGAGCGGGCTTCTCAACTTCCTGAATGTTATATCGGTACGCAAATGAACCGTTACCGATAGCCTCTAACTTGGAGGGCTTGTTGTCATAAAATGCTTGCATAATACTGCGGTTTAATAATTGTTTTTAATAAATGTCTTGAATTACTGTGCTTAGCCCAACCGAGCCACGGGGCAAGAGCCTGTTTGTATGCTTTTGCGTCAAGCCTCTGACGGTTCAGTCGTGAAGCGGCACGGCAGAAATTCTTTTTAATTGATTTTCTTATCAGTTTTTGGTTGCGAAAGAACTTGTAGCCAACATAGTCAACGGCTCTCCCGTGACGGTCTGAACGGTTCACGGCGACAGGGAATATCTGAAAGTTCCCTTTTACGGTCAGTTCAAGTTCTGTTTCAAGATACTCCGTGACAAATTTTAGAACCTGATGAAGAACAGCCTTGCTGTCAGAAAAGAACGGAATGTCGTCAGCGTACTCAGTCGCCTCTATCATTGGTTTTTCAGACAGGTTCAGAACCTCTTTCACAAGTTCAGGCAAACACTCATTTACCCAATGCATAAAATAGCACAGATAGAGGTTTGCGAGATATTGACTGAGATAATTCCCAATAGGAAGACCCTGTGCGCTGTCAATGATTTCATCCAAGAGCCACAACAGATTAGCGTCTTTCAACTTACGGCGAATAATACGCTTCATTACTTTGTGACTGATTGAGGGGTAGTATTTCTTAATGTCAATTTTCAGGCAATACAGAGGCTTTCCCTCAAACTTCTTGATGATTTTACCAACCTGACGGGCGCATCCCTCAATACCCCTGTTTTTGACACAGGAATAAGTATTGAAAGTGAAAGTTCTTGACCATATCGGCTCCAACACGTTCATAACAGCGTGATGAACAATTCTGTCAGGGTAATAAGGCAAACGAAATATAAGACGCTCCTTTGGTTCAAAGATTGTGAACACTTCGTAAGGAGAGGTCTTGAACGTCTTTGTCAGCAAAGCCTCGTGAAGAGCCTGAATATTGGCTTCACGGTTCAGGTCGTGATGCTTCACGCCGTAGGTGTTTGTTTTCCCACGGCGGGCTTTCTCATCTGCTAATCTCAGATTTTCAACTGAGATAACCTTTTCCCATAAATCATTATATCGTTTCATAATCAATTTGCTTTGCTTTTCTTACTGAGAGTCTTCAATAGCCCATACAACAGGCGTTTTTACCAACACTCTTCGGGGTTTCAGAACTTTTTTACCAAGTGGTAAGGCTGTCATTCTTTTATATTGTTTCAGAACCGAAATTCTGTCTTGAAAGCATAGGTGAGAGCCGATGTTCGCATTCGTATTCGAGGGGGTGTTATTCGAGTTCGCATAGGCGAGACCTGCATTCGCACCGTTATTCGCATTACCGCTGAACAGGACACCACGAGAATGACCCACCTTATTTCGTTTGACCTTTCTCACGTTATTCAAAGTAGAACCTGTTCCCGCAACTTCTCAAAGTCACACGGCGGGGGAAAGCGTTCATTTCTTTGATTTTCTTACAAACGTAGAGAATATCGGAAGACCCCGTGAAGAACTTCCTTGCTTCACTATCAGGGCTGTCTTTCTGAGGCTTGATTTTGACAAGCGTCTGACCTGACTTCCCTTTCGCTTTACTGAAACGTGTCTGAACGTCTTCAATGAAGTCAACCACCCAAAATTGAGTGTTGACCAACTTTGACTGAGTTGTTTCGTCACAGTTGAAACTGCGGCTGTTTTCGTCACGAGGTATGTTCAAGAAAGCGAGGCTTCCATCGTCAGACCCCTGACCGTTCATCGGTCTGTTATCTTCTGCCATTTTATCTTTTTTTATAACCCCGACCCCCTGATAAAAGAGGGCGGGGCTTGTTAAACTTCAAAGAATGTATTCACACTGAAACGGGGCTTATGCTGTTACAACATAGCAAAGGCGAGAGCCGACGTTCGCATTCGTACCCGAGGGGGTGTAATTCGAGTTCGCAGAGGCGAGACCCGCATTCGCACCGTAATTCGCAATACCGCCGAACAGGACACCACGCAACGCCTCTGTTGTTGGAATGTTCGTATAATGGTAGTCACAATGGAACTGAGTTGAAGACCCGCCAACAACTGACGGCATAACTTCGCCCCCCTCTCCAAAGACAATCTCTTTGACGTATCCCTCTGCACGGGCTTCGTTGCCAACGTGTTGGTAACCCGTATAGTTTGTGTCGTTCAGTTTTGAAGTGTCTTCACAGATGAAAATCTTTGAAAGGTTATCGCCGCCGTTTGCCTCTGTCGGGCTGATACGGATATTGATACCGTCAGTCCATTTCCAAATGTGACCAAACGGGTTTTCTATACCACGATAACGGGGTACGTTGGTTGTCTTCAACTCTGCACCGCTCTCGTCTGTGATTGTGTAAGCCACAACGCCTGTCTGATTTCCAAGCGTGTCTGTGTGACCGCAAGGCACAAACGGGAAGTAACCGTTGAAATTGTTCCAAGACGTACCGTCCCAATCAGTCACACCCGCTCCGAGACCGCCCTGACGGTAGCCCTCAGAGGTCAGTTCTGAATTGTAAGCCGCCTGACTGTTCAAGGTTGCATATTCAACAGTGAAGAGCCAAAATATGGCTTTATGAGCCTGATACAGGTAACAGTTCCAAGCGGTTGAGCCTGTCTTTCTCTTTCGGGCTGCTGTTCTCAATGCCGTGCGGCTGATTGATGTCACAGGGCGACCAAGAAGAGAACGGTATGTGCCGTCCCACGTTGCGTTATTTCCACCGCCTCTGTAATCAGTCGCGTCATTCACAACTGAACAGAGTTTGCCTGTTGAGCGTTCCAAACTTGCCTCATAAGCCGAGACGTACATTTGTGGAACTTGATGATAGCCTGGGAGAGGGTGTTCAGAGAGGCGCACGATACGTTCTGTGCCGTTTGTTTCAAACTTGCGGTAGTGCATAGGTATTTCTACCATAACCTGACCACGTGAACCGTCTCTGACCTGACCCGTCCAATCACGGGGGTCAAGGTATTCAACCACCTGACCGTCATCGTCAAGCAAACAACCTTTCATACGGCTCTGAATAGGCTGTGTTTTATGAAGAGCCACATTACCGACACGGGTGCAAGACGGAGAAGCGACAGTGGTGTCAAACTTCACACCGTATGAACACTCTTCTTCAAGATAGGGGAGAAGCGAAGCGAGAGCGGCTTTCTTGCTCTCTCCGTCTTCATCAAGAACCTCACAATAGAGATTGTAGGGGTTTGTACCCTGTACGTTTGGCAAATCGCTCAAACGCTTTCCGTTTTCAAAGGCTTCAATAATCTGTTGGATTGTAGCCTCTTGTTCTGCTGTTAATGCCATAATTTTTTACTTTTTGTTTAAGAATTTGAAAACTGTTTTACCATTCACACTGATGAACATTGCCGAAGTGGGCGTATTGAGCCTCATTTCTTTCTTACGGCGTTTCTCAGTCCAAGCCCTGATACGCCGTGACACGGACAAGAGAATTGAAACTATCATACGCTTTCCTCAATACTTTGACCACTTCCCCAAAACAGGTCGTTCGTGTTCAGAATTTCCGTATCAGGGGCAAGTTCACTGATAACAAGAGGCGACCAATCGTTGAACACAACAGGTGCGGGAGAGAAGCCGTCCTCTTGATAAAGTTTCACGTTCAGAACGGTGTCAAGCGTTGAAACGCTGAACTTAGGTCGCACGTAGATCGTGAACGCCTCTCCGTTCGGGAGACGGAAGCCGTTTGACAGGTCTGTAATCTGACCGTGAGAAACAATGCGTCCGCTTCCCATAAATTCACTGATGTAACCTTTCTTTGGCATACGAATTATAAATTAGAGAATTAAACAAAATCAGGTCAAACGTAAGCCGCCCGCCTGAGTGAAGCGCAGCTTCGTACTTGATGAAAGACGCAGACGGGGGGCACAGACCTCAATGAGGCAAGTTTGCGAAAGTTCTGTGTTCATTGTCGGTATGACGTGAACACGGCTCACACCCTTTGCCACAGGGGTCAGAACGCCGTCTTTGCTGACTTCTACGGCTCTGTTATCACTGAGAAATATCAGATTTTTCATCGCCGTCACGGGGCTGAGAACCGCTTTAATTTTGACAGGTGTCACATTACCCCAAGTGATGCGTTTGATACAGTCAACCGTCAAGGCAGAGGGAACAAGAATTGCAATTTTGGCGAGCGTGTCTTCTGTTGCCGCTCTTGCCTCTTCTGTTACCTGAACCGTGTCTTTTGTTGCCGCCTGAGTTTCTTCTGTTGCCTGAACTGCGGCTTCTGTTGCCTTGTCAGCCTCAGTTTTTGCCGCCTGAGCCGCCTGAGCCGCTGAATTTGCCGCTTCTGTTGCTTTGTCGGCTGCTGTCTTTGAACTGTTTGCCGCCTGAGCCGCTGAATTTGCCGCTGACGCTGCTGATGAAGCAGAAGCCGCCGCAGTGTTTGCGCCGTCTTTGGCTGTTGTCGCCGCCTGAGCCGCTGAGTTCGCTGAATTTGTGGCTGTCTTAGCCGCTGAGACGGCGGCATTTACCATATCTTCAACAAATTGAAGAGAGACCTTGACGCTCCTGTTCAGACTGTCAACGCCGATTGTGAACAGCCCTTTCAGGGTTGTACTAATCGGCAATTCTGAGATTTTGAGTTTCTTCATATTACTTCGCTTTATTGTTAATTATTAAATCTGAAACTTCCGTTAGAAGTCAGGCGCAATGTCTGTTTGTTGTTGACAAAACGAACACTGTCAAAGCCGTAACGGTCAAGCAACAAGTCGATGAAGTAAACGCCGTCTTCTGTGACAATAGGAATGCCGTCTTCTGAGACAAGAATAGTTCCGTCTTCGTTGATGCGGAAATCCCGTGTGAAAGTCAGGGTCAGCGTGAATTTCAGCCATATTCTATCCTCAGGATAAAACTCTGAAACGGCACAGGACTTATAACAGAAAGGAAAATCCTGTTCAAGTTCTTTCACGGTCAACGCTCTTTCCTCAGGTCGGATAAGGTCATAGAGAAGAGCGTCATAGTTGCGCCATAACTCTGTCAACGTATCAGCCCGCATGAGGCAATTCAGTTTCACGTCTTTGGCTTTATAGAAGACCATTTCTCCGTCATAAATAGCCCCGCTCTGTGTTTTGATATTGCGAAGCATATTCTGTTTGACAGCAGCCGTTTTCAACACCTCTGAGAAAGAACCTTGAAGAACCCTCAGACCGTAGTTTGTGGTCTGAACCCCGTCTATCAGATAATTGTCATTAGCACTCATCTTACTTGACGGGACTTTATATGTATATCCTGAGAAAGGGAAGTCATCGGCAAATTTCAATGTCTCACGCCCGAAAGTTACCGCATATTCCCTGTTACTCTGACTGACAAGTCTGAGCGTGTATTTACGCTCTATGACAGCGCATTCAAAGACGTGATAAGAACCGTCTGAGAGCATTTCTATAAAGTCATTGTAACGGCTGAATACGTCTGAAATGGCAAAGGTCAGTGATACTTCACGGGTATTCAGAACGGGTTCAGAGAGGTCTGCTTCTATTCCGTCTTCTTCGTGCCAATCATTCTGTTCAGGCTGTTTCAAAGGGGGAAAGGCGATGAGTGAAGTCCACCCACCGTCAGGGACATAGATACCGTACTGTTTGTACACGTCATATCCGTCAACATATAACTTTCCCGACATCATAAGATTATAGCGTTTTCAGAGACGTTTTTAATGACCCGTGCGCCAGTCACGCCTTGAATAGACACAACTGACCATTTACGGGCGTTAACTGTTGCAGAAGCCCCCTGAAACACGTAAATCTCGTGTCTTTCAAGAGTGTCACAATCAATGACCGCCGTTGTGCGCCCGATGAGAATAGCCCTTTTCGGGTTTTTCAACTCAACGAACCCCGCATCAATGTAAACACCGTATTTCTCAACGCCGAAAGGCTTGAAGAGCCTGAATGTTGAGAGGTTCGGGAAACGGTTTTTCAGGCAGAACTCCATTCCTTTTGTTGAAGAGAAAAGCCTGAAAATGTCTTCAAGGGTCTTCTCCCGTCCTGTGAACAGAGAGCAAGCCCCAAGAAGTTTTGCCTGTGCGTAAATCTGTCTGATAATATCTTCCATATTATTCCTTTATTTAAGTTTCACACCTTTCAACTGAATGTCGTTCACTGCGTCTTTGACCTCTTTGATGTTCTGACGGACATCTGAGAAGCCCTCCGAAATTTTATCAGTGTGCTGCTCAATGTTCAGAACGCTTCTCAGAATGAGGTTCACAGAAGCGAGAAGAAGTTTCGTGTTCTCTGCAATTGAGAACGTGTGTCCCTGTATGGCTGTCGCCCGCCCGTTCAGTTCATCCACGCTTTCCTGTGAAGCCGTTGCGATTCCTTTCTGAGAGGCTTCACGGCTTGCCTCGTCTGTGACTGTGAACATATTTTTCACACTGTCAGGGAGATTTTCCCAAATAGTGGCGAACTCTTCTCCAACGGCGTTCAGGTCAGAGGCGAAACCGCCCATTGAATTGATAATAGCGTCAAGCCCCTGAAACTCTCCGTCCTTAAACCATTTCGCCTTGTACTTGTCAAAGATTTCTCCGAGCGGCTCTTCAAGGAATTTACTGATGAGCATACGTTTCATAACGTCAGCGACAATCTCATTCACTTTCTCGCCCCACGCTTCGGCGTAGTCTTCGCCCGCCTGAAACGCTTCAAAGAAAGCGTCTCCGAGTTCAGACGCAATGTCGGCACTTGTGCCGCCGATGATGTCTTCCACCATTTCATTGATAATCTGAACAGCCTGTTGCCCGAGTTCTTCAATCTGACGCTCCATGTCTTCAATAGCCCCGTGGTCAGTGTCTTTCTTGTCCTCTTCCTGTTTTATCTGCTCATTCAAAAGAAGCTGCTGTTTACTGATGTTCTCAAGTTGCTCACGGGCGTTTGCATACTTGTTGCCGCCGAGAGCCTTGTCAGCAGTATAGGCGATGTTTCCGTAGGCTGTGGCAAGTTTGTCAGCGGTCTTTTCAAGGAGTTCTGAATTTGTTCTGACGTTGCTGAACATAAGAGACCAAACAGCGTTCCAATCATTTGTTGCAGCCTTAGTCCGAAGGAGTTCAAGATAGGTTGCGGAGAGGGTCTGTCTCACACGGTCAATAGACTTCTGTGAGTTCTCTTGAAGTCTGAGAATGTCTGCATTGTCAAGTTCCCATTGGAGTTGGTCAATACGTCTCTGTAAACGCTCTATTTCTTCCTGTTTCGATTCGTCATCGTTGAAGAGATTTGCAATGGCAGTCGCAACCTGTAAGGCGGCTGAAATTACAGCGAGAATGACAGAGGCTTTTTCAACCGTCTGAATAGCCTTTGAAGCCGTTGTAGCGGTTGCGGTCATCGCTGTTGACGACATCTGAACCAACTGAACAATACCGTTTATCATTGAGAGGGTTGAAGTGGCTATCTGACCCGCCGCCGAAATAACTTCTCCGACAGTTCCACCGACAGCCTCTCCGATTTCTTCAAAAGAACGGGTACACTCATTCAAGGTTTTGTAAAGGTCTTGCCATTCCTTGATTGAGCGTTTGTCGGGTGCAACGTCAGTCTTTGCCTTTTCTTTCGCTACGGCTTTCTGAGCCGTCTGAACCTTTGCCCTTGCCTGAGCGAGTTGAGTTCCTGAGCCGCCTTTCTTTTCAAGGTCTCTCAGTTCCTCTTCTGCTTTGCTCAGTAATTGTTGCAACTGTTCAAGGCTGAGTGTGGCGATGTGATTGCACCAAGCCTGATAGGTCTCTTCACGCTGAGCGAATTGAACGTCAACAGCGTTCAGGGCTTCTTGCTCCTGACGGTTCAGTTCATCCACATTGCCCTGTGTCACGCCTGTTCTGAGTGTGCTTGTAACATTGCCCTCAGCGTCTTTCTCATAAAGAGAATTACGCCTTTCAGCGAAGTCTTTCTCAATGTTCTGACGTTGCTGTTCATAGGTCATTACGTCTTTCAACATTTCATTCAGGGCGGCTTTGTTTCCCTCAATTCTGATTTGGTCATTCACTCTTCCGTATGCCGCCAACATATCTCGTTGCTCCTTTGAGAGGTCTGCCGTTGTCAGGTTCAAAGAAGCACGGTAATTTATCTGTTGTTCCTTTGTCGCTTCGGGGTTCGCATTGAGCCATTCAAGAACCTTTTTGTCTTTCAGTTCTTCAATCATTCTGTTAGCCCTGTCAACATTCTCAGCGGTAAGACGGGCGTAGTTCAAATCCACCTGAGCGATAGACTTCTCATAGCCCTCATCCATAGCGTCAATTTCAGCCTGACGGATGTCAAACTCAGCCTGAATGACTTCTGCTTTTACCTTTTCTGAATACTCTCTGATGTTTGCTGCTCGTTCAGCAGCAGCGTCAGCAAGAGCCTGAGCGTTGTTGTTCTTTCCGCCGCCGCCCCCGCCGCCGCCACCTGAGGAAGACGGAAGAAACGCCTGATAGTCTTTCAGCATTTTGTCAAGGTTGGCTAACTGTTCATCACTGTTGGCGATGATAGTGTTGAACTTTGTGACCTCATTTGTGGCAGCTTGCAACTCAGCCGTTCTCAGCCGCAAAGTTTCCTCTGCTGCTGTAAGCCCTGACTGATTTCTATCATAACTATCTACCGAAGCGTTGACCATCTTCATTTCTCTTCCTCCAAGAAGAAATCGCCCTGTATTGGTCTGATTAGCGGCTTGCCCAGGTCTAGCGTTGAACCTTTCTTTTGCCTTGTCTCGGTTTGCCTGTGCTTGGTCTCGGTTTTCTTGTGCTTGGTCTCGGTTAACAACAGCCTGTCGGCGTTCGAGTTCTGCCGACATTTTCTGTGCGACAATCTCTTCTCGTTTGGCTTGAAGAGCCTTTGCAATAGCCAATTTGTTCAGGCTTTCTATGTGGTCATCAACAGCCTTTTTATTCTCTCTGTGCAGTCTTCCCTCTTCATCAAGTTCAGCATGGTATTTAGGAATGATAGCCTGAACCTGAGAAATAGCCTTTCGGCGGTCATTCAGAGAGGCTGTTTCATCGTGAATAGTGTTGATGAGAATTTCAAGTTTGCTGATTTCCTCTGCCGTGCTCTCAGCAGCCGATTTCTGAGCCTCCAAAACAGCGTCTTCTGTTTCTTTGAGACGTTCCAATTCCTCTTCCTGAGCCTTGATACGCTCATTCACAGCGTCAATTGCTTTTTCAGTGTCATTCTGTGTGTCAGCAAACAGAGTGAAAGCCGTCACAGCGGCTCCAAGAACAGAAAGCACAAGCCCAAGAGGGTTTGCCTTGCACACCATGTTGAAAAGCAGCATTGCGTCTTTTGCTGAGCGCACAGCGGGAACAAGAGCCAAGAACGCCTGAGCGGTTTGCCATATAGCCATAAGTTTATGAGCGGCGGCAACCAACAAGACGGCGGCTTTGTACGTTCCGTATGTCGCAATAACGGTCAGAAGAACCTTTCCTATTGTCTCCCAATGTTCAATGAGTGAAGATGTGAGAGAAAGAGCGTCACTGATGACCCCCTCAGAACTCTTTCCTATTTCATTGAACATTTGTTCGATTTGGTCTTCAATGTTTGAGATTTGACCTGAAATAGTCTGAGACTGAGCAGCCATAAGACCGCCGAATTTGCTACCCTCATTTGTCAAATTAAAGATAGCCTGTTGTACCTGAGGGAAGCCAACCTTGCCCTCTTCAACAAGTTTCTTGACCTCACTTTCAGCGACACCGAACTGTGCGGCGAGTTCAGCCATAAGAGGAATACCACGCCCCAAGAACTGATTGAGGTCTTGGGTGTACAAACGCCCTTGAACCATTGTTGTGCCATAGAGATACGCAAGGTCGTTGATAGGGATAGAAAGACCCGCTGCGATGTCTCCAAGCCTGATAAGAGTTTCATTCACTTTGTCGGCTTCAAGACCGTAGGCGAGAAGTTGTTTTGCACTGTTGGCAATGTCATTCATTCCGAAAGGCGTTGTAGCGGCAGTCTTGACAAGTTGGTTCATAAGGGCAACAGCCTTTTCCTCAGAGCCGAGCATCGTCTTGAACGCGATTTCAAGTTTTTGAAACTCGCCCCTGACGTTGGCTACCTGAACGACAAAATCTTTCATCTGAGCGGCTGCAAACATTGTCGCTGCTGCTGCGCCTATTTTCTTGAAAGTGTCGTCAATTCTGTTTCCCTCTTCAACAGCCTTGTTGCCGATACCTGAGAGAATACGTTTGCTTTCAGCCGCTCCCGTCTTTAATTGAGAATTATCAAGAGCAACACCGTAATTCAGTCTTCCTTTATCTCTGTTCATTGTCAGTCACAGTTTTCAAAAAATTTGCGTACTTCTTCTTTATTCGCAGGGTCATCGGCTTTGATGACCTTTTGAGTATTTACAGGCTTTTTCCCCTCATCTTTCTTGTCTTTCTTGTCGTAAGACGGGATGACAGCCCCGTACATAATCAAGTTGGCGTAACTCATATTCAGGACGTAATCAAAAGTCAAATTATAAGCCTTTGAAACTCCCGCTATGATAGCCCAAATACTGTCATTTAATTCCCCACTTTCGTCTGATGCAGAAGATTGATTTCTGTCAGGAAAGTGGTAAGCCCGAAAAAATCACTCAACTCCAATGTCGCCAAGACCTTTGAAATGATGTCAAACAGTTCAGACGGGCGACACTCCCTGAGAATTTCTTCTTTCAGGCTTTGAACAGGGTCAAAGACCTCTTCACTGTAACGGCGGGTGTCAATCAGCCCCCACAGACAGCGTTTCCCGCCCGTGAGAACTCTTTTCTTCACAGGCTGACAGTTCTTTGCACCGAGAATGAGAACCGCCGCCATTTCGCCTAAAACAGCACAGTCCTTGGCAACAGAGAGGCATTCTTCAACGACCTTTTCTGTGTCAAGGGCTATGTGCGGAAGCCGTGAGACGGCTTCTGAGAGCATTATGATAGTTGCTGTCGTAGGTGGAGCAACCGTGTATGTCTTCTGACCGACCTGAATGTCAAACGGCTTTTCAAGAACGGTTTCAGAAGCCTTTGTTTCAACTCTTTTAGTATCTTCCATAATTCAAAAAAAATGATGATTTGTAAACAGGGGTCGGAATCGAACCGACACACTCTCAGACGTTGAGCCTGAGCGATACCACCACCTATCAACCCTGTTGAAGTGTTTTTGCCTTAGGTTGTCTTTACATAAGGCTTCAAGGTCTTACCTGTCTTCGGTTTCAGGCAGCGGGCGGTGTATTTCAGCATCTTTCCGTCTGCGGTTGAGTATGATTCGTCACAACGAACGACAGAGCGGTCAATCAAACAGCCCTCACACTCTTCATCCTCAGGAGTGATGCGGAAAGCGTGTTCGCCCGAAATAAGACCGTCATTGTCTTCAAACGGACGCTGCTTGCCTTTCTTCACGAAGATTTCAAACTCGAGCGTATAGGTGTTCTTACCGTAACGCACGTCAACAAGGTCGCCGCCCTCTTCTGTGGCGGTCTTTTCAGTGCCCGCAGTTGGGGTCACTTTTGTACTGTCTTCTTTCGGCGTGTCAAGTTCAGTCCACTCAGCAGATGCAGCGGGTGCTCCGTCTGTTGATGGTGTGGTCTCAATCTTGCACTTGCCCCACGATAATACCGACATAGTGTAAATTTTTTAATTGTTTGTACTCTTATTCTTCGCCGTCAAAATAACGGTATTTCAGTTTCACGACAACGAAATGGCTCTGTGTCTCAGGTTCAGCCTCTGTGTAGATCGTCTGTTGAAGTTTGAAACGGTAACAAGACTTCTCGGCTGTCAGGCTTTTGACCCAAGCGGCAGCGGCTTTCTCAATCTCTTCACAACGTTCCCCGTTCTCTTCACTCACACCTGTTCCGTTACCGTCAGTGTCAGGGATGAAGATGTTGACAGTTACAACTCCTGTCTGAACCTGTTCTGAGAGACCCGAAGTGAAAATGACTACTGCGTCCTCCTGACGGCTGTCACGTGGGCGCATTCCATTTCGGTAAACCTCTCCTGAAATGTTCTGAGCGAGGCTGCTGTTCTTCAAGAGGCGGTAGATGTCGCCCTGAACTTGTTTTGATGTCAATTCTGCCATATTGCTTTGTTATCTTAATTAAATCCGAGTTGCTTCAACAGTTTCTCCGTCAGGCTGTCCGCAAGGAGTTCAGAACTGTCAAGAACGTCAAGCCCCTTTGCTGACACATAAGCTGCGTAGTTCATTCCCGCCACAACGATGAGACACATTGACTGCGGAAATTCTCTTGCCACTTTCTTAGCGTAAGCGAGACCGTCTTTCGCTCCCTGAGAGCCTGACTTCACTACTGCGAAATCAGAAGACTTGATGACACGCCCGTTAGCCGTGATGATGTAGCCGAGTGAACTTCTCAGGTTTCCCGTTTGGTCTTTATAACTGTCAGTGGAACGAGCTTTATTCAGACAGGTTTCCCCGATATACATTAAGGTTCTAAGAAGAGCGGTTTTCAGGCGTTCAATCTGCTCATCCGTGTAACGCTCAATTTCCGACATCGGTGTCAACTGTGTGATAGGCATTGTTTCTGAGTTATTTTTTTCAAATTCGCTCTCTGTGGCGTTTACTTTTCTGATTGGCTCTGTTACAAGCAAAGAAAAAGTAAAGCCCGCATTCGGGCGCATTCGGGGTTAAACGGTAATTCGTATCATTGCTGTGGCTTCAAGCGGCACAACCTCAATGGTGCTGAACTCGCCGAGAACTTTCCCTGAAAGGTCTTTCAGTCTGACCCGCTCAGAAGTTACAGGGGTGTCTTCTTCAATGAATACCTGATAGGTCTTTTTTGTGAAGTGTTCGCCTCCGAGAGCCTGAGCAAGTTGATTTACCTTAACTGGGACAATATTACAGGGCTGAGGGTTTCCCCAAGACGCAGAGACGGGCTGAGAACGGTAACCCGTTTCAGGGTTTATCGCTCCCGCCGCCTGTGCCTTGAATTCGATTGTTCCGTTTTGAATTATCATAGCCGTGAACCTTTATATCCGTAAACGGGTTTCTGAGAGGCTGAACCGTCAGGCTCAAACTCAGCATAGAGAGCCTTTGCCTGATTTCTCAGCCGTGTTCTCTGTTCATCCGTGAAAGAGAATGACTGCCCGCCCTGTGAAACGTCAGGAGCGAGAGACAGCCACAGATAGAGGTCTGCTTTCGCAAGATTGTATTCTTTACCTTTCAGAACCTCAGCCGTTGCGGGTTTGTCAAGGTCAAGACCTCTTTTCTCTGCTGTCTCAACAAGCGTCCTGAGCGGAACAGGATAGGCGTTTACGCTTTTCAGGGATTCTACAACTGTTGCCATAAGCCTGAGACTTTTTCAGATTACCAACTCTGTGCGTCTGTCTTTACGTACAGGTTACGATAAGCAGTGTCAAAGACAGGCACAGCGTCAGCCTGACCGATTGTTACTTCTGACTGAGGTTCACAAGTTCCGTACTTCTTCACAACAGTATGAGAACGCTCTGCACGGATGATGCAGTCATTATTCTCTGCGAGAATGTCATACTGAGTAGAACCGAGAACAGGTGTTTCAGACAGAATAAGACGATTGTTCTCAAACGGGTTGCCGCTCTCAGAAGAACCGTCACTGAACTCACGGGTAATGGTTTGGTCAATCACACGCAACTGAATGCCGTTCAGCCAAGCCTGTTTTGCAAGCATGGCGTTGACCTGAGCGAGGTCAGGTGTGCTGCCTGTTCCTGTGACGTTCTGAACGACAGTCGCACATTTCTTGATGATTTGGTCTGCTGAACAAATCTTGTAGAGTTCGTTCAGGTTGATGAAGCCGTACTTAGGGTTCAAGCCCTTAGCCTTAGCGAAGTTCACAAGTGAAACAAGGTCGCCGATAATGTCAGCGGAAGCAGCATTGCCCCAATTTGAGCCTGTCTTCTGTTTCATATCGTCATCCACGCCATAGTCAAGGTCAAACTCGTTGGCAAAGGTGGCATTTGTGGTTGTTGTGAAATGAAGAACACCCGCATTGGAAGCAAGTTTCCAAGCGATATACTCCAACTCAGACTGAACGCCGTTGAAACAGAAGTCAACGTCCTCTCCCCAATACTCAACAAGGTCAATTGCACTTGCATCAGGAGCGAACGCACGGGCTGTTTGATAAGCCTTGATTTCGTCACGCTTCATTTCACGGCTGATAGCGATGAACGGAATGTCGCCCATTGCCATTTCAAAGTGTGGGCGGCGTTTTCTCAGTGTTGTACTGTTGTCTGACTGAATGTCGGCTGCAACATTCTTCTTAGCGAGCTGATTGCTGAGCGTCTTCCAAGTGAAGCCGTTCACTTTCTTCACAGGGAAGTGGGTGCCGAAAAGAAACGGTTTTGCGTCAGCCGAGTTAAGACGGGTCTGAACCATCTGTTGGGTAAGACCCTCAATGAGTGTATTTACTATTGTTGCCATAAAGAGTCAAATTTTAGTAGTTGATGATACCTGTCAGATGTTTCTTCACGCAATCAGGCAGCGGGTTTCCTTTGGTCACACCGATGAGCCAAGCGTCCGTGTCAAAGTTCTGACCCTTAACAACAGGCTTGCCTGTTCCTGAGAGGGAAAGCGGGGTGTACTTCAACGCAGAGGTAGTAGTGCTGCTTTCAGCCGCTGCCTCAATGATGAACCCGCCAACAGCGATTTTCACGCCGAGAGTTGAGCCGATAGTGATTGTGTCGTGCGTCTTCTCTGTGTCAGAGATAGCCGTGATTGCGTAAGCCTTTTGGCTCTCGTCAGCCATAATAAAGTCGCCAACCTTGAAGTTGTGACCTTTCTTGACCTTGATAGCGACAGCGGTTGTTGAAGCCTCTTCTGTCACTTCTGCAATCTTAATCACGTGGCAAATGCCGTCAATGGGCGTACTGAGGACAGAACCCTCACGGAGAAAGTCTCCTCCGAGTTCAGAGACGTTCACTGAAACGCCGCCTCTGATGTCTGCAACTTTGTGCATGAAGACGCGAGGGGTCTGTGTGTCCTTGCGTCTTTTAACTGTCATCGACATAATGATTGAAATTAGAAGTTAAACAATTAGAACGGCTGAGCCTCTCCGTTAACCTGACCGCCTCTGTGAGAGATAGCGGCTTCCTGTTCTTTGGTCAGTTCCGTTCCGTGATTTTGACCGCCGTTCGCAGCGGCGGGCTTGCCGAAAACAGCCCCTTTCTGAGTGATTGAAGACTGAATATCGCCGACCTCTGTTGTGATTTCGCCGATAAGGGTCTGAAACTGTTCTTCTGTCAAGTTCTCAACGGGTGTACGATTGTACGCCTTTTGAATGTTTTCAGGCAGTTTCGCAATCAGGGTTGAAATTTGCTGTCTGCGGGTTTCGGTTGTGCGTTCTCCGTCCATTTTGTTCAAACGCTCTGTCAGCGTCTTGTTGCTGTCAATGAGCTGCTGTGCCCAAGCGGGAACGGTTTCTGCACCCCCTGTTGGTGGAGTTTGTTCGGTTGAGCCGCCTCCTGAGCCATCAATCTTCACGCCGTCTTTGAGACCGTATTTAGTCTCATAGTTATGAACGGCGGTCTGCTGAGCCTGTGTCGCACGACTATCCCCGTAACTCTCTAAAACTTGCTGAAACGTCACCCCGTCAACGGCGGTCTGAACCTGTTCAGCGGTTGTGACAGTTTGTGCCAACTTTGTAGCCACCCTGTCTAAAATCGCATCGCTCACTCCCGCAAATTTGGTTTTGAGCGCATTCAAAAGTAATGTTTTCATATATGAACTGAATTAAACTGATGAGTTTATGCCGCAAAGGTAGTGGAAATTTCCGAAAATGATTACAATATAATCAGAAATATTTGGTTTTATGAGAATTTCTTCTATAAAAGGCATTTTTGAACCAAAATCCTTAACAGGAGTTAAAAATAAACTGTAAAGATGATTTTTTCTCCCGAAACATTTGTTATTTTCAAAATACTTGCCTTATATTTGCACAGTGATTTCAATATAATCACATTTTAACCTCAAAAAACAGAAGAGAAATGAAAGCAAAACCCGTTCTCGCATACGACACAAAGTTTATCAACCGAAACTATCTCATCAAGGTTTCAGGTGTTGACGCTCAGGGCAACAGAGTTCACAAACTCGTTGGCGTTTCAGGAGCAATTGAACTCATCGGAGTTGAAATGTTCAACAAACTTCTTAACAGAGCGGTAAAAGCAATGGATGACAAATGCGTTTGCAAACTCCGCAGAGGTATCAAATTCTCATTTTATAGCAAATAAACAGTATGACTATGACAGACAAAATGAAAAAAGCCTTTGAAAAGACCAAGGCGAACCACCCTGACGCTCTCGTTCTTTTCAGAATGGGCGACTTTTATGAACTGATTGAAGATGACGCAAAAATCGCCTCTGACACTCTCGGTATCATCCTGACCCGTCAGAACGAGGACACTTATTGCGGTTTCCCACATTATGCACTTGACACTTATCTCCCGAAACTTATCAGAGCGGGACACCGTGTCGCAATCATAGACCCACAATGAAAACAATCATAGAAGCGGCTTTTCTGATAGGTTTTGAACCGTCAGCAGAAGACCTGTCAGAAGCCGCCCTCTTTGAAGAGGCTCAGGCTTATTTGATGCAAATTCAGTATTAACCAAATAAAATTCAGAATTATGAACACAACAGCAACAACAGACCTCCAAGCAGGTCTCAACGAAGTGGTAATTAACAAAGTTCGCCGAATGATTGACGGCAAGGCTCAGGGCGTTCAGGCGACTATGCAACGCCTTATTGACGAGGGGAAAATGGCTCAGGACTTCATCGCCCCTATCGGAGTGAACCTGAAAGCCAAAGACCACAGCCCTGTGATAACATTCAGCGGAGAGGGCAATCTGATGATGAATATGCCTGACGGTCAGTTCCGTCTTCACGACAACGCCATAGGGCAACTCGCAGAACGTATGGGCGTTCCGTCTCGCTATCTGAGAAACCTTGCAAGCGGCGGTCAGGAGTGGCAAGTTCTTCTCGCCGCTGAAATTCTCAATCAGCACAGTGATTGGACGCAACGAAGCCGAGTTCTTGTCAGAGCCGTTGGCAATCAGGTCAGGGGTGTTCTCTCTGACAGTTATCGCCGCCTGAACAGTGTTGAAATTCTGACCGCCTTTGTTCAAGAGGCAGCGGGTCAGGGGGCTGTCATTTCTGACGCTTATATGAACGACACTAAGGTTTGGGCTGAAACCATTCTCCCTCAGCCAATCATCGTACCGACAGCAAAGAACGGGGACGTGGTCATCTTTGCGGGGGCAAGGTTCTCAACCTCTGACTACGGGGACGGGGCTGTTGATATGAGAGCCTTTCTTCTGAACGGGGCTTGTCTCAATGGTATGGTCAGGGAGAGCGTTATGAAACAAATTCATCTTGGCTCAAAATTGCCTGACACGCTCGCCCTCAGCCGTGAGACGTATGAACTTGACACGAAGACCACAGTTTCAGCCGTGAGAGACCTCACAAAGGGTCTTTTCAGCCGTGAGAACCTTGAACAGAAAGCCTATGAGATACAGGGGGCTTCTGAAATTGACGTTGACCCTGAAAAGGAAATCACGAAATTGACAAAGAGCGGTCTTCTGTTGAAGCAAGAGGGCAAAGAGGTTGAGAAAATCTTGATGAAGAACGACCCCGAAGACGGCGTTCAGGGAGCGGCAACCCTTTGGAAACTCACTCAGGCTATCACAGCCCACGCCCGTGAGTTGACCCCTGAAAGAAGCCGTGAACTTCACGAGATTTCAGGCAACCTCTTGAACCGTGTCAAGTTGAACGCATAAGACACAGAGGTCAGAACACCCGACATGCCGCCACAGAAGCCCGTGTCGGGTTTAACTCTTGACAGAGGCGTAAACCATTATCAAAGTGAGAAACCCCGCTCAGAAAGCGTTTAGATGACTGAAAATCCTTTCAGTTTGGGTTCTCAGGATGATTTACTCACAAAGTAAAGTAAAGAAAAGGAAAGTAGAGTAAATACCTATCGGTATAGAAAACCCGCCTGACAGGTTCAGGCGATAAAATAAAATTCAAGAACTATGGCAAAGAAAAATTTCAAAATCAGAGTGAAGTTTGTGTTCTCAGGCTCAGTCATTGTCAGGGCGCACGATAGAAAAGAAGCAGAGGCTGCGGCTGAAAAGCACATCGCCGCACATCTCGGTAAGGTTGAACCCCTTGAAGAGGATATTCAGGATTGGGACATCAATCTGAAAGGAACAACTGTTGTGAACCGTCAAGAAGAGAAAGGGGCTGAGTTATGATGAACAAAGACAGTGAACAGTATGAAAGCCTGAGAAAGAAACTTCAAAAGTTACAGGCTCTTGCAGAACGGGGCTATCAGGGAGAGGCTGAGAACGCCCGCCGAGCCATTGAGAGGATCTGCGAACAATACGGTGTGAAGATTGAAGACGTTTTGGATATTGAAACCCAACGCCCTTACAGATTTGAGATTGGGCGTGGCAAAGATGATATGAACCTTTTCATCCGATGTTTGTCCGCTGTCTGTGATACAGACGGGATGACCTACCGAAAGCCGACACGTTCTTCTATTGAGATTGAAATGACCGCTCTTCAATATGCTGACACGCTCAGCCTTTTCAATTGGCATAAGGCTAATTACGAACGTGAGTTAAAAGAGTTCATGGAGTCTTTTATGGGCGCATATATCGGGAAGCACAACCTGTTCTTTGAAGAAGAGCGAAAGGGGAGCAGCGATGAAGAACTGACGCTTGAAGATATTGAACGCATACGCCGTGTATGGAAGATGCGTGAGGCTATGAGCGATAATACTTATCACAAACAGTTAGAGGCAAGATAATGGGAAGACCTAAAGGCAACGGGCTTGTTGAGATTACAGGCGAGAACCGACAACAGGATAGCGGGTGGTTCTGTATGGATTTGGTGCGCTTTCTGTCAGATGATAAAGACGTGACGACAGCGGATGAATGGCACGAACGCTTTCTTGAAGCAAAGTCAGGCAACTGCGCATACAAGGACAAATGCCCGCGATATGCGAGAACGATTGAGAAGCACGGGAAACGCCCTGTGCAGTTAAACTTATTTTGAACCCCAATTATAGATAACAATGAAGAAAGAGCATATTTATCGGGTTGTTTTCAAACAACCGCCCTTAGAGAATGATGACAGAAGAGAGTTCTTCTTTACCTCTCTGTCTGCGATATATGATACTTTTACGCCTGAACAGGTCGGCTGTAAGGTTGAAAGGCTTTGGACTTTGAGAATTTCAGACGGCAAACCGTACAACGGGCGTTTGTGTGAGATTAAAAGGGAAGAGGTTCGCCGAAAAGCGCAGAAACGCCCCGTAAACGGCGCAAAAAATTCCAAGTGATAACTTACAGCAGACAAAGATAAAAGCCCGACAACGGGCGAAATCGAAGAAAATAACTCAAAAATAAGTTACAAGTATGTCAACAGGAAGAACAATCACGCTGCGTAAGAGAATGGCAGCGTCAAAATGTAAAGACACAGAGGGACGAGCAATTCAGTTTCTCGGGTCAGGTTATATAAACAGGACAAAGGACGGTCAGGGTTGTCACTGTTCGCCTGACGCTCTTTTCATCTCAGAATTTCTCCCCAAATTGAAATGGTCTGAGGGCGAGGTGGACGTTGACCTCACTCTCAGCCTTGACCCTATTGAGGGCGGGCGGCAGATGTGGGTCTTCGGTCTCAGGCTCGAATCCCGTTCACTGACCCCGTTCAAACCAAAACTTATAAAACGTGATACGGAAAGTGAAGAGAGGGAGCGGGCTGATACGTGGAGCATCAAGAACGGAGCTTGTTATCTTGACGGTTGGTGCAGCAAGGCTTATTTTGAACAAATTCCTGTTACCTCAGAGCCGTTTCCCGTATGGGCTACCGTAAAGAGAGTTTCTTCCGAGAATTTTGTCAGTTCAAAGAAAAACCTGTAATTTTGCAAGCGTTATGAAACAGATACCGAAAATCATTCAAGACAGAGCCACAGAGCAAGGCTTCAACAGCATAGAGTTCATCGGCAAGCGTGAGGGCGCACAGGCGTTCTCTGTCGGCTCAGTTGATGAAGAGGGCTTTGCTCTCCCAACAGGCTTGCCAACGGTTTACCTGTTGAGAGACGGGGAAATCACAATCAAGACAGGGGAAGAGGCTCTGAACCTACTTTGAACCTTTTAACAGGCGTTTTGCGAATTTAGGATTGATGAGTTTGTCATCCACTCGCATAACGCCTATTTTTGTCCTCTTCATAGCCCCGATGTAACCCTCAAAATCTTTTGCGCTTCCTTTCTTTCCCGACTGAGGGTCATACCATAACAGTGACCCGTCTTTCTTCCGTTCAAGACAGAAAACGTGTGCAGACCCTTTCTTCCACTCGCAGTATACCTCATAACGTCCAACCTCTTTCGCCGTGTCTGATATGAAAGCAGTCTTTGAGGCGGTTGAGTTCCCGACTGATAACGTGAGAGACCAAGTGTAGGACGGGCGTTTCCCGTCAGCGGTCAGATAACGGTCTCTCCAATCAAAACCGTTCTTCGGACACCACTTGCGGTAAAACTCATCCCCCGCATTTGAAGCCGCTTCAACATTAAAGCCACGCCGTCTGAGTTCATAAGCGACAGTACAGGTCTGACAGTTGTGATGATAGCCCAATTCACGGGCTTTTGCAAGCGTATAGTTCGGGTTCGGATGAAGAGCGTCTGCCTCAGTGAAGTTCATTACTTTGCCCTGAATGACAGGTAGAGCCGCTGACAGTTCTCTGTTGTTCTGAACCTGTTCAGGCGTGAAGCCGCCTTTCTTCCTGTTGAACTTCATAGCCTCAGACAGTTGTTTTGGCGTGTCATACGGGGTCTTGGAGCCGTAGAGTTCAGCGTACCCCTTTGGGAAGTATTTCAGATTGTCTTTCACAAAATACGGCATACAGAGAGAGCGTTTCGCCCGTTCTTCATTTTCCTCAGCCCACGTTCTCAGTCTGTCAGGAACGTCTTTCACTGTGTTCTGAGAAGTTGAAGAGACTTCTTCTCCCGCCAAAATTCGGCGATTGTCCTCTGCCATTTCTTCTTCTGTCTTCAAGATTGAAACAGCGTGACAGCGGCAATGAGGATGCCACCCCGTGAATTTGAAATCCTTTGGGTAACGCCCCGCAAGTTCATCGCAGATGTCAGTGAACGGGTGCGGGAGACCGTCAGCACCGAGCAATGTATGGTTATTGCTCAGAACAATTTCAATCCCTACAACAAAATCAAGCTGCTGCCACCGCTCATGGTCTGCGGTTCTGTATGCGATATTGGTTTCTGTCGCTGCAAGACGGCGGGCGTTCTTATAAGATGAGCGGTACACGCCACGCCCTGAATGAAAAGCCGCAGCCCTTTGAGATAGTTTCAAATTACCGTGTTCGTCCCTGACCCTCCTGAACAGCATATCGGGGTGTCTGAGCCATTGACGGAGTTCACGGCTCATTTCATCGGCTGAGAGACCGTTTCTGATACCGACATCAAGACCGAGTTCAATTTCATTCTTGAAAGCCTCTGTATAACGCCACACACGGTCAGAGAGGTTCAAGCCGTTCTCCTTTCGTGACAGAAAGGCTTCAAGGGCTGTGCCGTTTGTGCTGAAATAACGGCGGTATTGAGCCTGAGAGAGTTTCCCAACATTATCCCCGAAGACTTGACGGGCGAGTTCATCATTCTTGTTGTTTGATAGCGTCCAAGCAGACCTGATACCGTTGGCAATTACCGCCGTGAGGTCTGTTTTTAGCCCGTTCAAGAGGTTTTCAACTTCTTTACGTGTAATTGGATAGTCTGAGAAAGAAAAGAGCCTGTCGGGGCTGATTTCGTCTATTTTCACACCTATTCTTGCCGCTTCACGCACAGCAGCGTTAAAAACCCGTTCAACCTGACGTTGGATTTCCGTCAGGTTGTTCAGGTGCTTCTTATCCCATTTGCTTATCTTCTTTGCCATAACTACTTCTCCGTAATGTCAGGTTCTGAGGTTCTTTGAATGAAATTTTCACAGGCGGGGTCGCTCAGGAATATGCAGAACTGACCGCCGTTCTGTCTGAGAGGGCAACGACACAAAATCAAATGACCGTCAAGAGCCTTGCTGTGCCAATCATAACTGCGTTCGCAGTCACGGCAACGAAACTTGACCTCTTCTTTCGCTGTCCTCTTTGCGGGGGTTCTTCTCGCTGCTGCCATAGTCGCTCAGGTTATTCAGTGAGATTGAACCCGTCAATCATTTCATCCTGTCTGATTTCCTCGAGGGTCTTATCCACATCGTCACTCTCTCCGAATTTCTCAATGCTCTCACGTTGCGACATCAAAGGTTTGTTTCCGTTGGCGGTCATCAAATTCGTGATTTCATCTTTCTTGTCTGTGATTGTATAGGCTGTTACAACCTGTTCAACAGGGAGAGCGTCAATATCGGCGTGATAGGCTTCTCCGAGAATGATTTTCGCAAATGACTTCAAGACGTTTGTTTCACGGTCAAGGAACTCAATGAGCGTACCTTTCTCGTCTTTCACTTTCAGTTGAGCGTCAATGAACAGTTGCTTGCGGCTCTCTCCTGAAAGGGCTGTCTGCGACATCTTTTCGTATGACCAATCAGGAAGTTGAAGAGACGTGAAGAACAGATTTCTGAGTTCTGATACCTGATATTTCAGGCTTTCAACAGACTGCGCCCAAGTGATGTAGCCCGCTGTTGAACCTTTCGGATATTGAAGAACGCTCTTGAACTCCTTGTCGCCTGACTTCTCATCGCCATAACTGATTTGCTCATCGGCGAAGACGGCAAAGATAGGCTTTGAATTTTCACGCAGATAGTTTCCGTTACGGCTCAGAGACCATTCCATTTCATAGACCATATTTGAGGTGTCTTCCCAAATCGGTTTCTCACGCCAAGCGTAAATGGCGGGTATCTTGCCGAGTGTGATAGGCTCATTCTCAACCTCAGCCATTGTTCCCGTTTCTGTTGACCATTTGACGTGTCGTGTGGCGGTATAACAGTCATAGAACCTGACAGACTTTTTGCCTATCTTGCGGGTATAGCCAACCGACATAGCAACCATATCCCCGTATTCATCAAAGAGCGGGTAAAGATTGTCGCCGAGCATAGGGCTGAACGTGCGGCAACGGAGTTTCAGAAGAGACTTCACACCGTTGTAGATGTTGTTCGGCTGTTCCACAGCGTACCACAGTGTCATAATTTCACAGCCCGCAAAGAGCCGTCTGAAACGCTCAACATTCACGCTGTCAATGCGTGTCTTGTCGTAGATCGCTTCAAGGAACGCCGCAACCTCTTTCTGACGGTCATTCTGAGGCTTATAGACACGCTTCACGGGAATGCCTGTGACAAGTTCTGTCATACGCTTTGCGGCGAGTTTCTGAAACGGTAGAAGAATACGGGTCACAGCCTGAATGCCGTCTTCTGTGATGATGTCAGGGTATTTCCCCGTGTTCGCGACAGGGTGCTTTTTCGGGTTGTACTCCTGTTCAATACCATAACGCCCCAACCAAGTGGGAACGTTCAATGCTTTCTCACTGAGGGCTGCAATCTTTTCGTCAGCCGTCATCGTTTCTGAGTTCAGAATTTCTTCGATTGTCATACTCTTTGTTTTTTTTGAAATGATTGAATTTCTTATCTTCTGACCACCTTTTTGAGACGGTCAAGGTCAATGCTCTGTGTCCGTCTCAACGGGTAGAACGTGTTGGCGAGAGCGTCAAACTTGTCAGGGCTTCGCCCAAGACGGGTCTTGATGTCTTCTTTCGGTTCAATTTGAATTTTGCCGTCAGAACGGAAGAACCAACGTATTTCCTGTGCCTCTTCATCAAAGCCCGTGTCAGGCGGTAACATAGCCCCTGTGTTGTTCTTCGGGTTCAGCCAATCACGGACTGCCCAAAAGAGCCACGCCCTCATATTGACAAATGAATACTGACCCGTCACGTCTTTGAGTTCACGCCCGTTCTGAGCCTTTGCGCCCTCAGAGAACTTGCAACTGATGATGTAGCCCGCCTCTGAATGTTCAAGTTCACAAACACGGCTGTAAACGCCCGCTCCCTCGCCGATTGTGTCAATGCTGACAAACAGGTTCATCGAGCGGCGGCGTTCAGCGGAGATTTGCCCCGCCACTTTCATGTGGTCAGCCTGACCGCCTGAGTTCTGAGAACGGAACGGAGCGACCCAATTATCACGTCTGTGAACAAAACAGGTGCTGTCTCGTCCCATACCCGCCACGTCAACGCCAAGAACATTCACTGAGGCAGAAAGCGGTTCTTGCCCGTGAGCCTCTTCCCAACGCCTGTGAGCCTCTTCAAGCCACTGAGGGGGGATGAGAATATCGTCAGCGACTTTCGGGAACTTACCCAAGACTTTCTTTCTGAACAGGTCTTCGGGGCGATACCATTGCCCGTCAAACTCAAAATCGTCATGCTCAGAAGAGACCTCTTCGGGGCTTATCTTCAAGCACCAATTCTCCAACTTGTCTTGAAGCCACTCAAAGTCAACCTGACCTGGAATGACAATCTTCCTGTGGATGATGTTTGGGGCTGTCAGTGAATTGAGCCTGAACCTGTGCCAACGCTCAGACTTTTGAGAACGTGCAGCGTAGCCGACTGTTTTGTTCGGGTTGAAGACCACAAGAATACGGCTGTCTCCTTGCAAGTTACCCTCAATAGCCGCATAGGTATCATCGCCTATACCTGTTGCCTCAGTCACGATGAACATTGTGTGTACGGCGTGAAATCCTGACCACGCTTCGTGATTGTTATCGTCAGCCTTGAAGCCTGTCAGAAACCATTCTTTGTCGTTTGTTCTGATGTCATAGGTAGAGAGTTGCCCGATGAGTTCAACCCCACGGGCTTTTGCCTTGTTGAACAGACGTGAGATTTCAGGCATCATAATGTTCTTTACCTGACGGTCTGTCGGTGCTGTCAGAGCGACTTTTGTATTCTCAACGAGTTCAACTTTCCCGTATTGATTTCTTCTCCAACGGGGTGTCAGATACAGAAAACAGATAGCAGCACAAGCCGCCACGAAGTCTTTACCCCGTGACGTTCCTGAGGCAACGGATGTGCGCCTGTTGAACTGAACAGAGCGAAGAATTTCTTGCTGTTCAGGGTCAAGGGTCACTCCAAGGGCTTCACGCACGAAGCGACACCAATCTGCCCGCCATGCGTTCATAAGGTCAAGCCCTTTTTGCCGAAGCTGCTGTTTGTTCTGTTTCTTCATTGAGTTATTTTTCCCGAATTTCACGTCTGTCGGGTTTTCTTTTCTTATTGGTTGATTTACACGATAAAAGATTTTGACGGGCGCATTGCGGCGCAAATCGCTTTATTTGTCCCCGTTCTGTGTCTCTGCCTCTTCTAACATACCGCTTTCAACAAGGAGAGAGGCGAAAGACAGACCGCCGCTGACTTCTGTTTTCTCGGGAGCGTACAAGCCGAGAAGTTTGCGCCTCTCTTCAAGTTGCTTCCTGATTTCTGCGATATAAGACGGGTCGCCGAGCATAATAACTTCCGTGTCGGTTCTCTCTGTTTGGTATGTCTTGATTGAGGTCTGACCCGTCTCAGCGTCACGGCTCGGAGAACCTTTCTGTTTGCGGGTCTGTTTCGTGTAGTTCTCTTTTGACTTTTCCCATTGTTCCCACAACTCGCGACAGGTGTCGTCAATACGGGCAAGTTCAAGGGTCACAAGTTCGTCCGTATCTTCAAGACGGGCTTCACGCCATTCATCCAAGAGGGTCTGAATGTCTTTCTGAACCGTCTGCAAAGAATAGGTTTCAATGTTCAGACGCTTCATTACCTCTTCCCTGATTTTTCGGCGTGAATAGCCTTTCTTGAAAAGCCCTGAGACTATTTCAAGGCGGGCGAGCTTGACCTGCTGACGTTTCTTTTCTTGTGCTTTGCTCATAGGTCTTTTGTTACGTTTAGAAATTGATTGAAATAGTCAAGATTACACGATGACAGTTCAATATAAGACTTGCCGAACTCAGGGAATGTATGAACAGCGAAATGGCTTTCTGACAGAAGCCATAAAGCCGTGTACCCCTGAGGTTCAAAATGGTGGTCTGAACAGGAGAGCACCTTGAAGCCCGCCTCTTTCAGTGTCTTATCAAAGAACTTCCTGAGCGTGTCAGGGTCGGTCTCTTTAATCCATTGACTGTGGTTCCAAATTTTTGCTTGCATAGGTTATTCAGTTTCGGGGTTTTGTTCTTCTGACACGTCAAAGAGGCGCATATCCTCTTCCGTGTATTCAATTTTCGGGAACTCTGACTTGATTTTCTTTGGGTCTCCCTTGAAGAAAACCAAAAGGTGCTGATGCGTCTTAGCGACCTTTCTGTTCTCCATATATCGGGCTGCTCTCAGAGCGGTTGAAGCGGTTTGTTCAACAAGTATAATTTCGTTATACAGTTTCATCCCCGCCTCTTTGAATATCTGCTTGATGTCGCCGCAGAAGTCATAGTAGAAACCTGTTTTCTTGTCTCTCACGTCTCCGACACAGATAGCGGCAAAACGGTTCTCTTTAAGACAGGAAACCGCCCCTGTGAAAGCGTTCTTCAAAATCTGAATGAACTCTTCATACGTTCCCTGATTTGAAGCGTCATTCGGTAGGTCTGAGTAAACTTCAAGGTCAAAATAAGGCGGGCAAGAGAATAACAGGTCTTGGCTCTCAGGTTCAATGTGTTGAGCCACATTCTGACCGTCATCACAGATATAGCGGGCGTTCATATCAGCCACACGCTCGTTGTTCAGGTCTGCTTGCTGCTGTCTCAATTCAACACCTGTGAAGTCATTGCCGAGATAAGCGGAGACAAAGCCAAAAACACTATCGCCCGCAAAGCAATCAAACGCCCGTCCGTCTTTAAGACCGAACCAACGGCAGACAATCTCAGCCATAACAGGGTCAAGAATTGACACGCCCTGAGCCACGATTTTGCTCTGTTCGTGTTCAAGTTCTTCTTTGGGGACGTACTTTTCGATATATTCTTTGAATGAGATACCGAGTTCCTTTCTGTGTTCGCGGGTTCTTTGATACAGGTCTTTGTACTTGATTTCAAGAGAGGTTACAAGAGTGTCATTGCGGCTCTCTCCCATATCCCCTATGAGGTCATACCACTTCTTTTTTCTCTCTTGCCAATAGCCCTTTCGGGTGTCAAGGATTGAGAATGGGGGAACGACAAATCGGTCAAAGAGACTGCTTTCTGCGGGGCTGTTCTGACGCTCTGACCCTGACCCGCTGCCTGATTTCTCATCCCACAAGTCTAAACCCCAATCGTTCAGGTCTTCAACATCCCATTCATTGGCAAGGGCATCCATATCCCATTCTCCGTAACCCACATTGTCTTTGATGATGAACTCACGCTTCTCGCCGTCTGTCAATTCAGACGCTTTCAGGACAGGGGCTGTGGGGCTGTCAGACCACTTCGCCCAATAATCAATCAGAAGCTGCTGTTCTGCCTCAGTCTTCTTTTGGAAGTCGCGACAGTCATTCAGGGCGTTTGAGATTTCAGCCTCGTTCATTTCGGCAATTGCCGTCAACGCTCTCAGACGCATATTGCCACCAAGTGCAGTCATTGTTTCATCAACGACAATGGGTCTGATTTCAAGCATTTTCGGAAGCACAAGAATTGAGGCTACAAGTTTCTCGAACTTCTCTTTGGAAATTGTTCGGGGGTTTGCCCCGTTCACTTGAATTTGTGAAAGTTTGACTTGTTCTGTCTTCATCTTTATACGGTTTATAATTCGCCACAAAATTACTAAAAATGATTATAATATAATCACATTACAGCAAAAAAGGGGGCTTTTAGGGGGTAAAATCTCCATTTATTGCATTTTTTATTAAATCAAGCGTCTTTTTCCTGTACAAGTCATCAGGCGTTGTGCGGAAGACCCGCCACCCCATAAGGGTAGCCGTGTTGTACTTCTCCATATCATTAAGAAAGCCGACAGATGAAGTGTGCCGCCCGCCCGTCCAAACACCGCCCTCAACTTCAAGGGCGATTTTGTGTTCAGGGAAAGCGTAATCAAAACGCCACTTTCTGACAGGATGAAACTTGAACTCTTTTTCGCAGACCTCTTTCAGGTCTGTCTTACAGATAACAGTGAAAACGTCCCGCAATGGCTGTTTTGCGGGCTTCTGAGCCTTTTTCTTTGTTTTTACGGGTATTTTATCATTACTCATATTTCAACGCGAATTTGGGGCTTTTAGAGCCGTCTTTCTTTGGACTGAACAGAGACGGGTAATTTTCGCCCGTCTCCACTCTTCTTTTTCTCATTCTGAGACCGACACCGTCAGAACGGTAGGTCGTTGTCATCTTCAAACGCCTGAGACCCGTCAATCTGACCCGTGACAGCCATTTCGCTTTGTTTGCGTTCAAGCTGCTTCATCCCGCCGATTATCGGCTGAGCCTGTCTTTCTTCTTCGGTCATAGCATCGTAACGCTCTTTGTCAAGAGAAACCTTGACGCAGTGAGTTTCAGAAAACTTCGGGTTCTGCATTTCAATTGCGGTCAGGTTCAGGTACACGCCCTTTTCGCCAACGAACAGCCCCGCTTCGTCAACGGGGATAATGAGGCAGCGTTTTGTTGCTGTCTTGCCTCTCAGGTTTGTCACAAAAGCCCCTTTCAGTTTCAAGAGGTCTGTTTTGATAGAATAATTTGCCATAAAATTTACGTTTTTGATTATCGTTTTATATCTGTTTTTAGAAGTTCACTTCATTTGCGTTCACTCGTTTTGGGCTGCTTGACAGGTTTATCCCTTGTCCTTTGCCCGCCCCTTTTGTTGAACGGGTTTGAGCGGGTTCTGAACCAAGTCTTTTTCGGCTGAAACCTTTTCTGCTTCGGTTTTAATTCGGCTTTGTGTATCAATTTTCTGTTTAACTGTTCACGCTTTTCAGTTGAAATTCTTATTTCCTGAATGTTGAAGAGAACAGTATTGAAAATCATCGAATCCTCAGCCACTTTCTTGATAGCCTCTGCGAGATTATTCATTGCCTCAATCACTTTCGAGAACGAGACTCTTGCCCGCTCTGAATACTCTTTCATCTTGTCATAGTCAATTCCCATACGCTCAATATCTGAAAGGTGTGAAGTGAATGATTACAAGAGGCAGACTGAGGTCATAATCCTTGAACCAATTTCGCCAATCTTCAACCGTCAGACCGTCATTCTTTGAGAGCATTTCAGCACAGTCAATATGCCGTCCGTCAATACAGAAGAGATTGAGATTAGCCATTCCGTCTCTGTCTGTGCTGAACGTCAATTTCTGAAAGCCGACCCCGTCTTTTGCTGTCAGCCGTCTGATTTCAGTTTGAGGGCTTGCGTATGGTTTTCCCGTCCATTCTCTCAAAGAGATACAAGCCTCTCCGTCTTGAACCTCTTTTATTCGCTTCTCCCATAGAGTGTAATTTGCCCGTATGGTGTGTATTTTCACAGTTGAGAAACATTCCCCCGCACACATTGCGGGCTTTCTCTGTTTACACGCAGAACAGGCTTGACCGTTCTGAAAAGCCGCTTTGAAAAGGGTCTCTTGCCCCGCTCTTCTGTGTTTCACGGGAAAGACCCGTGAGAGTGTAATTACGTAAGTTTTCATCTTTCTGATTGTTTTATTTCAATAGTCATATACTTCTCCAACAGTTCAGGGTTGTCGTGTGCATTCCCGATGATTTCTGCCCCGTCATCAATAGCGTTCAGCAAATCCCACTTTGTCCCACTGAAAAGAGACCTGACAAGGAATCTCCCATATTCAAACACAACCCTGCCGATATATTCGATATGAAAGACTGTTTGCGGAACTCTCAGAATATCGTCTTCAAAAATCTCTTCCTGTTCACGCTTCAAGGGGGTGGCTTTCGTTTTCATCCCTGAGAACTGACCGACAGTGTCGGGTATCACAGCGTTTTCTTTATAGAGATTTTCAGCGTCTATCGGATATATATAACTCCCCCCAATGTTGTCGTTCATCAAATCGCCATACAGCCATTCGCCCGTCTGTTTCTTCTTTCCTCTGAATTTGATTATTCTCATATTTTTGCTGTTTTATAGGTTAATCTTTTCACTTTCTGATAGCCGAGTTTGTAGCAATCCCCGAAGAGAGTTCTGCCGTAAAAAGGGCTTTCCTTTATATTGTTTCTGCCTACGGTTCTGATTTGACCGTCTGTGTGCAGAATTGTATCTCCGACACATATTCTTGAAATATGCACTTCTGTTATAGTGTAATTATTCATAATTTTCAATTTTAGAATGGGCAATCATCCTCAGGCAGATCGTCCCACGGGAAAACAGACGCTTCAAGGGCTTCTTGGTCACGTCTCTTCTGTTCCTCTATCAGGTGGTTGTTGTTGTCCCATTGAGGCTCAGAACCGTTTGTGTACGGGGTGTAACGCCCGTTATTCAGGTTATATTTGAAGAGAGCCGTCCCGCACTCTCCAAGATGTCTGAACTTCACTTTCTGAATGATGACTTCAACAGTGTTTTCAAGACGGTTTCTGTGAACCACAATGCCGAAGTCTGTCTTGTTATAAAAGTTAGCCGAGCCGCTGATGTCATACAGGGTCGGGGCTTCGATTACCCCGTCTTTGTTTCGGGGCTGTTTTGTCGGGTGCGCCATAAGAATGACAAGAACGTCATTCTGTTGAGCGAAATTGGTAAGCCTGTCAAGTTGACGGCTGATGTACTTTGTTTCATTGTGACCCTCGCTTTCATCTTCAAGACGGTTGTACGGGTCAATGACAAGGGCTTTTATGCCTTTGCGTCTGACAAGGAACTTCGCCTTTTCAAGAATTGTTTCAAGCCTGAAATCGTCTTTCGGGTTGATGAAGAAAATGTTCTCTTCAAGGTGTTTCTTGACCTGTTTGTATTCGCCGAATTTCAGCGTCTCCTTGCCAAACTTCTTACCTGTGAACTTCTCAATCAGTTTTGAGGCGTGATAGGCGAGAGGGGCATTCTCAGGGCTGAAATATGCGAACCGCCACCCGTAGCGGATATTCAGGCGTTCCGCTATCTCATCAATGAACTCAGACTTTCCGCTGCCTGGAATACCTGTCACGACACAGAGCCTCTTTGTCTCAAAAGAACAGAGACGGTCAAAACATTCGTGTCCGATTGTAACGCCTTTTTGCATCCCGTTTTCAAAGAGAGCGTCAAGAGACTGTTCAAAGTCTGAGACAGTGAAGACCCCCTCTAATTTAACCTCAGGAGCGTCAGTGATACACTTCAACAGAGTTTCCCGCCCGTACTTCATCAAGACCTCGTTTGCGTCCTTACAGTCAGCCCCGTAGTCAAGAACCCGACAGCGTTCAGCCCCGAAGCGGCGCAAAAGCTCGTCTCTCAACTCAACGCCCTTCGTGTCTGTGTCAACAGCGATGAAGATAGTCTCTTTGTCATCAAAATACTCTTCGATATAATCATCAAGATATGACAGGTTAGCGTTTGCCCCGTTCGGAACACTCACAACGTCAGACCGCCCGACCTCAAAGAATGAAAGGGCATCCATTTCCCCCTCTGTGATGATACATTCACTCTTCCCCTTGATAGCGTCAATGTTATACGGGAGAAGTTCCGCACCTGAACAAAGTTTGAAACACTTGTCGCCTGTGCGGAATTTTGTATTCACAAGTTCTCCATTCTTGAAGTAATTGAACTGAACCGTATTTGCCTGACCGTTCTTCTGAGGCATCCACTCGCTGCCCTCTGTGATTTTCATAGCCTGAACCGTCTGAGCCGATATGCCACGGCTTTTGAACCAAGCCAAAGCCCGTTCTGAAAGACCTGACAGAGGGCGTGGGGCGGGCTTCTTATAGACAGGCTTTTCGCGTCTTATCTGAGCGGGCTTGAACCACGGCTGCTGTTCCATCCATTTGCGTTTACCCTCAGGACTATCGTCAAAATCGCTCTCATTGAGCGTCCCTGACCACCCGCAGTAATGACAGTTCCAAAGTTTTTTGTCAAGGTCAACGCTCAGGCTCTTGTCTGTTTTGTTTGAACGGGTGTCGTGACACTGAGGACAGAACGTCTTCACTTTCCCCCTGACACGCCCTGAGGGTATCTTTATGTCAAAATCGCTATAATCTTTCATCGTTCACTTTGTTAAATGATTATCCAAGTCTTTGTCTCAGCCGACCATTGATGACGTTCTGAGGGGCGGGGTGCTGCATCGTTAGGAATTGTCGCCCGCCCTGAGCCGTATGTACGCCGCCCTGAGCCGTCAATGAACTCTCCAACGCCCAACTGACAGGGCTGACTATTTTGAGCCGTCTGAGGGTTTCTTTTGCCCTTGTTGTCATAGTTGCCCTCTGTGACCTTTACCCAATTTGTCGGGTTCTCAAAGAGCCAATCAAAACTCGCCCGCCAATCATTCTTGTTAGATGAACGACCCGTTAGGAAGTCAGAAGCCTGAACACGCTTGAATAGTTCTTCGGCTGTTGACAGCCATTGTTCGGGTTCAACGTCAAACTCGTCAAGACGGCATTTGATTTTCTGTCGCCTCTTGTCATTGAGTTTGGCGATTTTCGGAAGAGAAACACAGATTGAGTTCCACAGGTCGCAAATACCCTGATAGGGGTATGATTTTGCTTTACTCTTCTTTTCTTTACTTTCCTTTTCTTTGGTTGTTTCTTCGTCTGAAAACTCCGTCTCAGCGGGGTTTCTCTCAGAGTTATTCCCTCTGACGGGTATTTCTTTGCCTGTAAACGGCTTTTGAGGAAGAGAAACTTTGCGCTGACTGTATATCGGAACAAGGTTCTTCAAGAAGTTTTCAACCCAAAGGATACGTTTCTTCTCCCACAGTTCAGCGTCAATCTTTCCAAGGTCAATCAGCACACTGATAATCTCATTTGCCCTCGCTTCATCTGTGTGGGTTCTTGCAAGAAGAAAAGCCCAATTTGAAGCGTTTGAACAATCATAATAATGCCCCTCAGCCTCGCCAAGGATTTCAAGAACCTTGAACCAAAAGGCGTAACCGTCATTCCCGAACTTGTCTTCAAGAATGAAGATTGTGCGCCCGCCTTTACAGAAGTGAGGGAAATAGTCAACAGTTTGTTTTTTCGGTCTTGCCATACTCTGTCAGTGTTAAACGATTGCTAAAAGTGATTTTCTCAGTTTCTCATTCTTGTCATTCCAATCGAATGAGCGCAATATCCATTGACGATAATCGAGGGGAATATCAGTCAGGCGTTCCCCCTTATATTTTCCGAAAGGCATTATTTCAATCGGCTGAATCGCCTGACGGTCAACCGCCTCAGTGTCTTCACGGGTTATCGTACCAATGTCTGTGATAGGTATTCCTGACAGAAGCCGCCCGCCTGAACCGAAGAGCCGCCACATACGCCCCTTTTCAAAGGTCAGGTCTTCGACACGCCCGAAGCGTTCAACATTGCCTCCAAGGTCAACTATCAGAGCGTCTTTCTTCTCAGGGGCAATTCGTGTGGCTCTTCCTATTATCTGATAATACAGGGCGATAGAAGCCGTAGAAATGCCGAAGACAATCAAGTCAATCCCTGTATAGTCAAATCCCGTAGAAAGCACTCTGACGTTGAAAATGACACGTATTTGCCCCGCTCTGAAACGGGCTATGATGTCAGCCCGCTCACGTTTATCCATATCCCCGTATATTACAGCCGAATTAGGATAACGCTCTGACAGGTTTATAGCGTCCTGAACAGACGGGACAAAGGCAAGAACGTGACGGCGGTCACTGTGTTTGTCAAGAGCCTGAATGACCTGTTCTGTTCCCCCGTTTGCGTCATACGCCCTCTGAACGCTCTCTTCTGTGTATTCTGAACGGCTGCTGTTGAAGACCAACATACTACTGTCAAAGCCTGTTGTTTCATAAGTCAGCGGAGACCAAAAGCCGAGACGAACCATTTCTGAGACCTGACCAACGTGAATGATTTCTTTGAAGAAATTCCCTTTCTTTGACCTTGATGTCAGCATGACAAGTTTTGAATACGTCATTCCGTCACGGTCTCTTCCCGTTTGAAGTTTCACAGGTGTTGCCGTTATACCGAGAACGTGTGTGATACCGCTGTCTTTCAAGAACCGTCCGAGCATACTATCAGCCTCACGGGGATAGAGGTGCGCTTCATCTATGAGCATTTTCGTGAAGCCCATTTCTTTGAATTTAGCCCCCAAATTCTTTATTGAACCGATTGTGGCGTAAGTTATCTTTGAGATTTCTTTTCGCCCGAAACTCGCGCTGTAAATGCCCGCATCGTTAGCGAAATCCCCGCAGAGTGCGAAATACTTCTGATAGTTCTGTTCTAACAACTCTTTTGAGGGTTGAAGCACGATCATCCTGTCTTCACTGTTCTTTGCGACAAAAGCCGTCAGGATTGACTTCCCCCAAGCGGTGGGAAGAACAATCAAAGACGGCTTCGGCTTTTTCTCATTGAAGAACTCAACTGCCTTTTGTATCGGTTCACTCTGATTTTCTCTGAGTGTTATCATATCAATTTGAAAATGAAACTCCGTGCCTCAGGGCTAACCACGCATAACAGCAAGCGTCAGAAAACCTTTCGGAAATTCTACCCATACACGGAGTTTTTATGTTGTTGTTTCTGTTCATTCTTTCGGTTAAAACGATTATAATATAATCACTTCACGGGTTAGAGAGATTTTTTCATCCCCTCTGTCAGGTCATCTTTTGAGAACGGCTGTTTCGCTTTCAACTTCTTGACGAGAATGCCCGCAAGCCTGTATGAATTGTATGTCCGTGTGTCACATTGTTTCACGTCAATACTCATACGGAAGTCTTCAACGTATTTGATGATTTCTTCCATTTGCTTGTTTGAAATGATATACATACACTGACCCCCTTTCTGACAGTTATTTCAAGAGGAAACGGCGTACGCCCTGAACCTCTCTCGTGAACTCTGAATACATATCGGGGTGCGCCGCCTTGAAAGCCTTGTCATCAAACTTCTGAGACGGTTTAGGGGCTTTCCACGTTGCTATGGTCTGTCCCCCGTAACTGATAGCCTCTGCGTCCCCGAAGCCGAGCTTTATGCGCTCTTCAAAGGCGGCTTTCTTCTCTTCAAGTGCTGCAATCTCATCTTTGACCTGTTTCAGCCCGTTATAGGCTTCAAAGATTTCATCGCTTATCTCAATCGTCTTCCCGTCTGTATGGCGGTTAAACTTCAACAGAACGTCCTGAACATTCACAGGCTCAGGCTCAATGTTCCCCTGAATGTTGTCAATCCAAAAACGGTCAACCTGTTCAGTGAGCCACCCGAAGAAGTCAGGAACGAAACTCAGGTTTTTGTAGCCGAACTCACGTCCTGAACAGAGCCAAGCCAAAGAACCCTCTTGAAGTTCAGCAACTCCGAGTTGATACTGAACCTGACAGAACCAATGTTTCGGGATGCTGTCTCCGTCAATACTCATCTGAGTTGTTTTACATTCAAGAATACCCTTGTTATGAGCGTTCTTCGGAAGACCCGCAAGCCAATATGTGCGGTCAGGGCTGACACGCATATACGGCTTTTCTGTGTTGACGATGAGCCAATCAATGGCAGAACTCTTGATTATTTCAAGACCTGTTTCGTCTCTCCAAAACTGAGCGACAGCGTCTTCAAGGTAATGACCCGCTTTCATCGCGAAATTCTCAACCTTTGCGGGGTCAAGACCTTTCTTTCGTCTCCAAAGTTGAAGAGGGGTTTCCCACGGGTTCAAGCCTACGATTGTGGCTACTTCTGATGAACCGATTCCGCTCTCACGGTATTTGAGCCATTCTTCACGGTTCTGAGGTCTGATGATTTTTGTTGCCATATTTGCTGTTTTTTGAAGTTATTATTCAGTGATTATTTGCTTTTACGGTTTAGATAGAAGTCAGCCCAAAGACTGATGAACTGTTTTCCGCAGAACGTGGCGAGGGCTTCGCTCTTTAAGCAAAGGCGAGAGCCGACGCTCGCACCCGCATCCGAGGGGGCGTCAGCCGAGAGCGCACAGGCGAGACCCGCATAGTCTGACAGATATTCATCGCCTAACTGTATGAGACTTCTTGCGGCTTTCCATTCGTCTGACTTCTGTGACAGTTCTTCTTCCGTCCAAAGAGTGAACCACGGGAACCAACGCCATTCATCTTCTGTGAACTGAGGTTCCCAACCCTCATTCAGGGCGGCGCAGATGATACGAAGACGCAAGTACGCTTCAAGGTCAGAAGAGAGGTTCTGTCCGCACATCTGCCATTCTTTCACAAGCGGATGACCTTCGCCCAACTCACGGCAAGCGTCATCAAACGTCTTGACCCTTTCTGTGATGTCCTGAGGCTTGAACGTATCTTCGCCAAAGACCTTGTACATTTCATTCTGAACCTGTTCTTTTGAGATTGCGGGGTAATTGGTCAATACCTGAAAAAGACCTCTCAAATCGCCTTTTTTTACTTCAATAATTTCTGATTTCATAGCTGCTGTTATTTTTTAGTTGATGTTGATTTCTTGGGTTCTTTTATTTCGCCTGTTTCAGGGTCAACATTAGACGGAACGGGGTCTGAACCTGTTGCCTGAGCGATAGCGGCTTCTGCTCTTGAATTTGCGTCATCGCCCTTTGCCTGAGCCGCCGCCTCTTTCTTTGCTTCAAGAGCGGGTTTTACGAAGCATTCTTCAACGGTGGTCGTTCCCTCTTTGATTGCGTTTGCCGTGGCTCTCAGTTCAAAGATTTTCTGTTTGTCAATCTCTTGAACCGATTTCACACCGAGATACAAGAACAGGGCTTCTTGCTTTACGCCGAGTTTTGCGAAATACTGAATGACGTTCTGACGGCTCTGTTCAAGGTCAATAGACTGACCAAGCGCAACCTGTTTCACTTCATTGATGATGCGCTTTGTGACCGCCTTAGGAATGACTGTCAGAACGGCGTTTCTCAGAGCGATTGAACAGGCGGCGTTTCCTGTCACAACTTGCATATCCTCTGAGAACGTGTAACCTTTCTTCGTGAGGATTGAACGCTTCACTTCCTTTGATACGGCGAAGTTTGTTTCAAGGTCGTGGCAGATTGCCTGTGCGGTTATCTGTCGCCCGTCATTTCCAATGATGCGAGCCTGAACCCTGAGGTTACCCCAAGCCCCCGCAATGATTTCAGCCATTCTCACAGAAAGACCCTCAATTACATTTACGTTGCCTTGTTTGTCTTCACGTCTGAGTACATAGAAACAGTCTTCCGCTGTCTCTTTATCCATTGTGGCATAGGTCGCAATCTTATTAAGAACTGCGTTGATGTCACGGGGATACTGTTTAGCCGTTGAGATTTGAATGTCAATCTCGGCTCGGTTGATTGCTTGTAGCATATCAGCCTGTTCAACTTTAATAATTTCGTTGCTCATAATTGAATGATTTTTTGCCCTCTTACTGCTTCGGGCGTTGCTGTTTTTGATTATTTAATTTCAGATGCGCTTCCTATGGGTTGACACATAAGTCGCCGCCTGACTGTTTACCTCTTTGTTTGAAAGGCAAGGGGTGTCAAGCAACCACCGTTCAAGGTCTGACTTCTTGAAATACAGTTTCCTGTTCTTCTTGAAATGCGGTATCTCTTTCGCTGACGTAAGGCGATACAAGTGTCCTTTGCTCATACCTGTGAAAAGAATTGTTTCTTCAAGGTCAAGAACAGACTTCGCCCCGATGAGCGTCATTCTTGAAATGCTGTCAAGTTTTTCAGACAGCGTTTGAAGTGTGATTTCTTTCTCCATACTCAGACCCTTTCAGTTTAGATTTCATCGTCTTCATCAATATCTGCAATGAGACCTTTTCCGTTAAGCCATTTCCCCGCCAAACAACAGAGACCCAAACTGAGCATTGCGCCGATTTTCAGAAGAAAGAACTTGCCGAGAGGCATCGGGTTCATCGGGTCTTCTTCGCCCGCGAGAATGAGGAAAGACAAAGCCCCCCAAGAAAACAGAAGACCTGTCACAATCCATTGTGTTAGTTTTGAATACGTTTTCATACGTTCTGTGCTTTAAGGCGTTGTTCAACACGTTTCAGGATAACGTAGATTGTTCCCTGAGAATGAATACCATACTTCTTGCATAAGAAGTCTTTTGCCATGACTTTACTCTGCCCCTCAGTGGCGATGAGAGCCTGATAGTCATTGTAGATGTCGAGGTCACGTGCTTCACGTTCAGCCTGACAGGGAGTTTTTAGAATAATCTTTTCCATTTCTTGAAAAACTTATTAGTTTATTTCCGATTTTATATCTTTTTTCGTACCTTTGTCCGCAAATAAAATTAAATAACGGTGCAAATATAAACAAAGTTTCCGATACAACAAACAAAATCGGAACAAAATTTATATTTTTAATCAGAAATATAATTGTAAATGGAAGAACTTAAACGCATTAAGAAAGTAATAAATTGGCTTATATTCAATGAAATAGGCGGCAGTGAAAAGGATATTGCAGAAATGCTTGGCTATACAAAATCATCCTTTTCTCAGATTGTCAACGGGAAAGTACCCCTTTCTGATAAGTTTATAGGCAAACTTTGTTCTCTTGATGAAAATATAAACTTAGTTTGGGTTCAATCAGGGGCGGGGGAAATGCTGTTGGATAATAATCTGAAAAGTGAAGTCGTGACAATTCCCGCATCCGTGTGGACTGTCATCAAACAACAGGCTGAAAGTCTATCAGCCCGTGACCGACAAATAGACGATTTGATAGGTCTTTTGAAAGAACAGGTTCAAGAGAACAAAAAAATAAATGCCCGTCAGGAAGACGCTGCCACCTCTGCCGCTGTCGGTTAGTCAGGATCTGCGGGGTTGAACAGATAATACCAAAATACTAAAAAGAATGTAATATGTGGTATGTTGTGTTTGTGATTTCGCTCTTTGCTTTTGTGGTCATTTTCACGATTGTAAAGCAAAGCAGAAAGAAAACTTTTGAGGAGACTTTGAAAGAGACGGAATTGAAGTTGTCTTTCATTCAGGCTCAGAACCGTGATTGGGAACAAAAGTTCAACACCCTTATGGGGTATCAAGCGGCGGGGAGAGAATTTGAAAAACAAAATGATATTGAGAACGCCATAATTCAGTATAAAATGGCTGTAACCTATGGTTCTCAGCATTTGAAGATAAACAACTATTACCACAGCGTTGAACGTCTTCTCATTCTTTATCGTAAGAAAAAAGACTTTGAAAGCGAATTGGCTCTCATTGAAACAACTCTCAAAGAGGGTGTTTCTGACAAAGACAGAGAGGCGTTGAATTATAGGAAAGAACGTGTTCTAAATCTCAAAAATAAGAAGCGATGAATACAAGACTTCAAGATATAATAAAATACAAGACAGGCGGGCGGCAAAACGTCTTTGCCGAACTTTGCGGGTGGACACCTCAATACCTCTTCAAACTTTTGAAAGGGAAAGACTTCGGGTTACAGCCTGTGAAGAGGGTGTTAGAAGTTGTTCCTGAACTCAACGCCCGTTGGTTCTTAACAGGAGAGGGCGATATGCTGACAGATGAAGCCCGCTCAGGTCTCAGGCGTGAAGCCATTGAACAGGCTCAAAAGATTATGGACTTTGAACGCCTCGTTCCTGTGATGAATGCCGATGAACTACGTCAATTTGAAAAACTCTTGACAGGTCACAAAGAAGCCGTTTTTAGCCCCGCCACGCTTTCAGAATTGAACGAGCGGGCAGATGAACGAATAAGAGAAATAAACGCCAAATTCGCCGCCGCAACCGCTAAATCAGATGAGTTATGCAGACAGAAGACAGTCAGAAAATAGTGCGCCGTTTCTTTCAGGCTCTTTATTACCTGAAAGAGCAAGGCAAAATCAGAGGGAAACAAACCTTTACCCGTGACCACGATATAAATCGTTGGAATTTGAACAGCCTTGAAAAAGACCCGTCAAGGGATATTTTTCAACCCGCTTGGCTTACTTACCTTGTCAATGATTACGGCGTTTCGGCTCATTGGCTTCTGACGGGGCGGGGAGAGATACTCACACAGAAAAAAGAAGTGGCAAAGCCCTGAGACCTTACCACTCTTGAACTACTTTCCCGTTTCATCTTTTGACCCGTCTGAGGTTGGGAGAATAGACGGGATTTTTGCGATAGCCGCCTGTTTGTTCTTGTCAAGAACCTTAGCGTAAATCTGTGTTGTTGACAGTTCTCTGTGACCGAGAAGTTTACTCACAGTGTAGATGTCTGTGCCGAGGTCAAGCATAAGAACAGCAAAGGTGTGCCGTCCACAGTGAAACGTGATTTCTTTCTGAATGCCCGCCCTCAGCACCCAACGTTTGATAGCCTCATTCGTACAACTCGGGCTGTGAAAGTCTTCAAAGACTTTTTCTGAGGGCTTCTTTCTCTCGCCCATAAGTTCAGCCGCCTGAGGCGTGATGTCAAGATATTCCTGTCTGCCCGTTTTCTTCTGACGGAAGATGATACGAACAAAGCCTGACTGTTCCTGAACCTCGCCCCAAGTCATTTTCTGAATGTCTGAACGCCTGAGACCCGTCAGACAGGAGAACAGGAACGCTTTCTTCACACTCTCATACTCACAAGGCGTATCAGCCAACTTCTTAACCTCTTCAAGCGTCAGGTACATTCTCGTTCCCTCTTCGGGCTTGAAGCCGTCAATACCTCTCATCGGGTTGTGCTGAATGATACGTTCTTCGTAAGCCTGATTAAGACACGCCCTGAGTTTATTGAAGTACGACAGACGGCTGTTTCGTGACAGCCTGTGGTCTTTAATCCTCTGACGATAATCCATACTCCACGCACAGGCTTCATTCTCTAAGTAGTCACGGAAGCCCTGAACCCATTCAGGCGTAATTTCGGCAAACGTGATTTTTCGGTTCGGCTCATACTTTTCAAGATGTTTCAGACAGGAACGCCAATTACCCCAATTCCCCTTGCTATCTTCTGTCAGAAAGCGTTTAGCGCACATCGCCTCATAATAATCAAAGAACAGGGTTTCTTCCTTATACTGTGACTTGAAGCCGAACTCTCCGTTTTGAAGTTCAACAACACGCTTTGCCCTGATTGCCTCTGCGAGCTTCAAGGTCTCAGCGTTCTTCCTTTTGTCTTCACGGGTCTTCTCAGGAATGAGATACAGTTTCAGATATTCATAAGACCTTTTCCCGTTCAGATAAATGTCAAGGTAGAGAGATGTCAGACCCTTTGAAGTCTTTCTCTTTCTCAGCCTTATCGGTTCTTTTGATGTACTCATACTTTTTGTTGCTTTTGTTGCTCAGAAATTTCAAGCAACAAAATAACAACAAAAAAACGACAACTCTAATATAATTTGTGAGAAATAGCCCTCTTGTAACGAAAAAAGCCCTGAAACTTGAATTTCAGAGCGTTCTTTCTCACAAGTTATATGGGTTTTATCTTTGATTTGTGAGCGTCTTATTTTGTCTTGTTGTCCCTCTACTTTCCGATGCAGAAATGCTTGAAGATGTTTTGAAGGACGGAGTCGGTAGAGACTTCGCCTACGATGTCGGAGAGGTGGTGGATGCACTCGCGGAGGTCTTGGGAGATGAAGTCGCCGGAGAGTTGGAGGTTGAGGTCTTCTTGTACGCGATGGATAGCTGCGAGGGCTTGGCTGAGGGCAGCGAAGTGGCGGGTGTTGGTGACGATGGTGTTATCTCCTGAACATTGGGGAATGCAGGGGGAAATGGCGAGGCTTTCTTTCAGTGTGTTGACGCCTTTGTTTAGTTTGGCGCTGAGAAGGGCAGTTTCAACCTTTAGGCAAGAAGAAATGCTTTCGTTGTTGGTGGATAGGAATTGGGAAATTTCTGCCTCAATTGTTGAGGTGATTCGCTCAGAAGATTCGTCCACCTTGTTGATTGCGAGAATAAGGTGCTTATCGGTAGTTGCCGAAAGGATGTCTGCACCGAGGTCCTTAAGTGTTTCGGCAATTTGATTTACATCAATCATCCAAATGATGATGTCCGCTTGCTGGAGTTTTTCATATGAGCGCTGGATACCGATGCTTTCAATCGCGTCTGCCGTATCACGAATACCTGCCGTGTCAATAAAGCGGAAGGTTGTTCCGTTGATAATCATGGTGTCTTCAATGACGTCGCGCGTAGTGCCGTGAATGTCGGAAACGATGGCGCGCTCTTCGCCCAATAACGCATTAAGTAGGGTAGACTTCCCCGCATTGGTTTGCCCCACAATAGCGACGGGGATACCCTTTTTAATGGCATTGCCCACTCGGAATGATTGTACGAGTTCGCTGAGTTTGTGCTCGATAACAGTTGATAAATCAAGGAGTTCTGTGCGGTCGGCAAACTCAAGGTCTTCATGGTCGGAGAAGTCGAGTTCCAACTCCATGAGTGAGGTGAGGGTAAGAAGTTTGTCTCTTAATGCACCCAATTCCTTGCTAAATCCGCCACGCATCTGGTTCATTGCCACACGATGACTTGCGGCAGAGTCCGACGCAATCAAATCTGCTACAGCTTCTGCTTGGCTTAAGTCCATCTTGCCATTCATGAAGGCACGCTTGGTAAATTCTCCAGGTTCAGCGAGTCGGCACCCATTGGCGATGAGCAAGTGGAGCACCTCGCGAAGTATGTATTCAGAGCCATGGCAAGAAATTTCTGTGCTGTTCTCGCCGGTATAGGAGTGCGGTGCACGATAGACGCTCACGAGCACTTCATCAATGATTTCGCTCTTCTCATTGACGATGTGTCCAAATGTTTGGGTATATGCTTTTCGTTCAGCAAGTGGTTTTCCATTTACTGAGCGAAAAATTTTATCCGTAATTTCTATGGCATTCGGTCCTGAAGTACGAATCATTCCGATAGCTCCGCCGTGAGCCGTTGAGATAGCGCAGATGGTCATAATTATAGAGTAAGTAAGAAGACACCTTTGAGGATTTTCTTCACTAAGATTTACTTGAGAAAGAACTAAATTGTTGTGGCAAAAAATAAGTTGGACATCGTTGAAAATAAGTCGGACTTATTTCAAATTAAGTCCGAGATAAAATGAATTCTCTCGGACTTAATTTTTACTATGATGGGATTATTATTTTACGCATCCAATAATTTCGTGGATGTCCTTCACCCCATGGTTGTCCATCCATTCGTTGATGCCGTTTACCACCTTTACGGTGATGGCAGGGTCAATGAAGTTTGCCGTACCGATTTCAATAGCAGTAGCACCAGCCATGAGGAACTCAATAGCGTCGGTAGCATTCATAATACCTCCGAGACCCACGATGGGGATGTTCACCGCCTTTGCCACTTGCATCACCATGCGGAGCGCTACGGGTTTTACGCAAGGACCGCTGAGGCCGCCTGTGCCGATGCTGAGCTTTGTACAACGGCGCTCAATGTCAATAGCAGTGCCCATGAGGGTATTGATGAGCGAAACACTATCAGCACCTTCTGCTTCAACCGCTTTTGCGATGTCGGCGATGCTGGTCACGTTGGGCGAAAGCTTAACGATGAGCGTCTTGTTGTATGCCTGACGCACCGCCTTAACCACAGTTGCAGCACCTTCGGGAGTCACGCCGAATGCCATACCGCCGTTCTTTACATTGGGGCATGAAATGTTGAGTTCAATAGCAGGAATGCGCTCTAAAGCATCAATGCGTGCGGCACATTCGGCATAATCTTCAGGAGTAGAACCCGACACGTTCACAATGACGTTGGTGTCCAAGTCCTTCAACTCGGGATAAATGTTTTCGCAGAAATAATCAACTCCCTTATTCTGGAGTCCTACGCAGTTGAGCATGCCCGCAGGTGTTTCTGCCATACGGGGATAGTCGTTGCCCTCACGAGGATTGAGCGTTGTGCCCTTTACGATAAAACCACCGAGGTCTTCAAGGTTGATAAAGTCGGCAAATTCGATGCCATAACCAAATGTACCTGAAGCCGTCATTACGGGATTCTTAAGGCTGAGGTTGCCAATATTTACATGTAAATTTGCCATAATTACCAATTGAGTTTTTTGCTGTTAAACACGGGACCTTCCTTGCATACGCACACGTTGTGTCCTTCACCATCCTTCTCTACGCAACAGAGGCAGGCGCCAACGCCACACGCCATCATGTTTTCGAGCGACACCTCACACTCACAATTTGCCGTGCGTGCCCATGCCGCAACGGCCTTCATCATGGGTTTGGGACCGCAGGTTGCAATGAGGTCAAACTGCTCCTTATTTAATATAGAGTGGTTCGTCACAAAACCCTTTTCGCCCAATGTCGCATCTTCGGTAGTGGTATAAACATTGCCGATAGCCTCGAAGAGGTCAAGCTGCATCAAGTCGCTTGCCGAGCGGCCGCCAAGGAGGAATGAGGGCGTGTGTCCTGCTTCCTTCAAGCACTTGCCGTAGTAGAGTAGGGGAGCAGTACCCACACCGCCACCAACGAGCAACACCTTCTTACCCTCACCTTCGGGCATGCTAAATCCATTGCCCAAGGGGAGCACACAGTTGATGGTGTCGCCCACGTTGAGTTCAGACATGTACTTCGTGCCGTTACCCACCACGTGGATGAGCAACCAAAGCAATCCTTTTTCCTTATCTACATAGTTAATAGAAATCGGTCTGCGCAAGAAAGTTTCTGAACTTCCCGCAATGAGGAGTTCCACAAACTGACCCGCCAGCATCTCGGGGAGTGCTCCTTGAGGGTTATTAAGTTTTAGTAAAACATATCCGTCGCGTGGAAATTCTTTCTCCACAACACAAAGGTCAAGTGCGTATTTTTTCATGTTCTAAAATGTGATAAATTCATGTTGTCACGCCACAACGTCCCAGGAATAGCATCATCTTCGTTCCCGTTCAGCAGGAACAGATTTATGAGCGGAGCATTACGGCAGTGATATTCCTATGCAAATGTAGTTAATTTGTATTGAATGCTTGTCAAAACTGGGGCAAAATCCGAGATTGTAGGCGTATTTTTTTACCGAAGAACTATTTTTTGCGTGAAACACTTGGTGGAACGAAAAAAACTTTCTACTTTTGCAACGCTTTTGAGAAGAACGGGCGCATAGCTCAGCTGGTTCAGAGCATCTGCCTTACAAGCAGAGGGTCGGCGGTTCGAATCCGTCTGCGCCCACAAACCTTTTCCATTCTTCTCATTCGCATCCTAATCGGGCGCATAGCTCAGCTGGTTCAGAGCATCTGCCTTACAAGCAGAGGGTCGGCGGTTCGAATCCGTCTGCGCCCACACCGATTCAGGTACATAACTCCGAAAGTAATTCAGGGCGCATAGCTCAGCTGGTTCAGAGCATCTGCCTTACAAGCAGAGGGTCGGCGGTTCGAATCCGTCTGCGCCCACACTGATTACTTCACAGATTACTTTCGGGCGCATAGCTCAGCTGGTTCAGAGCATCTGCCTTACAAGCAGAGGGTCGGCGGTTCGAATCCGTCTGCGCCCACAATCATCAGAGGAAGTTTCATTTGAAACATCCTCTTTTTTGTTCTTTTGGATGTAAGAATATGTAGGGTGGACAAAAAGTAGGCAGGGTGGAAAAAAGTAGGAAGATTTTACTTTAAAAAACTCTTATTGGACAGAAGATCATATACTCCCTTGGAGAGTGCCTTTTGAGTAATCGGTATTTTCACTTGTTGTGTTTTTATGTAGTATGGTGTCACAAAGTACATTTGTGATAAAAGATGATGTTTCCAGTGTTTTAATTTTCTTGTATGTGTATATTGTTGCTAAAAAAAGGGGGATAATCTTTGCTGATTAAAAATATAGTTGTAATTTTGCACCGCTTTTTGCGGACATGTGTAATGTTTAGCAGAGCACATTATTAACACATTTAATTATTAACAAACGTATGATGAATCAGTACGAGACCGTTTTCATCCTTACTCCCGTTTTGTCTGACGTACAGGCAAAGGAAGCGGTCGAAAAGTTCAAGGGTATTCTCGCAGAACAAGGTGCAGAGATTATCAATGAAGAAGCTTGGGGCATGAAGAAGCTTGCTTACCCCATCCAGAAGAAGTCTACAGGTTTCTATCAGATGGTAGAATTTAAGGCTGAGCCTACAGTAGTAGACAAGTTGGAAGTTGCTTTCCGTCGTGACGAACGCGTAATGCGTTACCTCACAGTTAAGATGGAAAAGTATGCTGCTGAATACGCAGCTAAGCGTCGTAACAAAAATTCAAACTAAAGGAGGACTAAGCAATGGCACAATCAGAAATCAGATATTTGACTCCCCCCACAGTGGATGTTAAGAAGAAGAAGTATTGCCGTTTCAAGAAGAGCGGTATCAAGTATATCGACTACAAGGATCCCGAATTCCTCAAGAAGTTCTTGAACGAACAGGGTAAAATCCTTCCCCGTCGTATCACTGGTACTTCATTGAAGTTCCAGCGTCGTGTAGCTCAGGCAGTGAAGCGTGCTCGTCACTTGGCGTTGCTTCCTTTCGTAACAGATATGATGAAATAAAAAAGGAGGTATAAGATATGGAACTCATTTTGAAAGAAAACGTTATTGGTTTGGGTTACAAGGACGAAATCGTTACAGTAAAGGACGGTTACGGACGCAACTACCTTATCCCCACTGGCAAGGCTGTTATCGCTTCTGCATCTGCTAAGAAGATGCTCGCTGAAGAACTCAAGCAGCGCGCTCACAAGATTGCACAGATCAAGAAGGAAGCTGAAGAACTCGGCGCTAAGCTTGCTGCTGTTGAAAACATCGTAATCGCAACTAAGGTTAGCGCAACTGGTGCAACTTATGGTAGCATTACTAACCACCACATTGCGGAAGAACTTGCGAAGCTCGGCTTCAGCATCGACCGCAAGGTTATCGTCCTCAAGGACGTTAAGGAAGTAGGTAAATTCACTGCAACTGTAAAGCTTCATAAGGATGTTACTGTTGAACTTCCCTTCGAAGTAGTTGCTGAAGAAGCATAATACTTTCTCTCTCTCAATTTAAAAAGGTTTTTTCTCAATACGGATGCCATACTTCGGGAGAAGTGTGGCATTTTTTCTTTTGTTTCAAAGGTTAGAAAGCATCTCCTCATCGTCCGATAACGATGCTACCGACCCTGATGACCTAACCTCGAAGCGAAGCTCCCTTTCCCCTCAAAATCTACCCCCCCCCTCAAGACCTTCCAACCTTATAACCTCTCAATTTATGCGCTACCTCATTGCCCTTTCATACGACGGAACAAACTATCACGGTTGGCAAGTGCAGCCCCATTCTATCTCTGTACAGCAAAAGGTAAACGAAGCTTTATCCCTTTTGTTGCGCACACCTATAGAAGTGACAGGAGCAGGACGCACAGATACAGGAGTGTGCGCTGCCAAGATGTATGCACATTTTGATGCTCCAGAAATCGAAGACGTCGTAAAGTTGGCAGACCGTTTAAATCGAGTGCTCCCCCAAGATATTGCCGTGCAATACGTTAAGCAAGTCTCAGAGGATTTTCATGCGCGTTTCAGTGCCACCCACCGCACGTATTATTACTATGTATATACGCGCAAAAATCCCTTCCTGCGCCACTTTGCCACCCAACTGCATTACACACCCGATTATCAACTCATGAATGAGGCGGCAAAACTCTTGCTTGAGGTGAGCGACTTTACCAGTTTCTCAAAGCTCCATACCGACGTTAAAACCAATATTTGCAAGGTAACCCGCGCCCAGTGGGTGCAGATAGAGGGAGATTATTGGCGCTTTGAAATTACCGCCGACCGCTTCCTGCGCAATATGGTGCGCGCCGTCGTTGGCACACTCCTCGAAGTAGGGCGGGGGAGAATGACTATCGAAGCGTTTAAGCAAGTGATAGCCTCTAAAAACAGATGTGCCGCAGGCGATAGTGCGCCAGGCAAAGCCCTGCAAATCGTAGATGTTGGCTACGAAGGGTGGAATATATAATACAAAAAAGAGTAAAGACAACCCAGCGGGGAAATCTCCGAAAGGTTATCTTTACTCTTTAATTTTATTTGCTTTTATCTGCGCTTCCGATTACTTATTCTTAAGCAAGTCGCGGATTTCAGTGAGCAATACTTCTTCCTTAGAAGGAGCAGGAGGTGCGGGAGGAGTAGCAGGCTTCGCTTCTTCTTCCTTCTTCTTCGAAAGCTTCATGATAAGGCGTACCAACATGAATACGCAGAAAGCGATGATGATGAAGTCAAGTGTAGTCTGAAGGAAGTTACCATAGTTGATTGTCACGGGAACTGCTTCCACGCCTTCCTTAACGCTCATGGGGTTGATGGGAAGTTCCAACTTCAAATCCTTGAAGTCAACACCACCGATTAACCAACCGATAGGAGGCATGATAAGGTCATTAACGATAGAAGTGACAATCTTACCGAAAGCACCACCAATGATTACACCGACAGCCATGTCAATGGCATTGCCCTTAACCGCAAAGGTCTTGAACTCTTGTAAAAATGTAGATTTTGCCATAATTGAAAAAAATGTGGTTTATTTTCGGTGCAAAAATAAAAAAAAAATAGTAATTTTGCGGAGTACAAGGTGAGGAATTACCTTTGTGCGCCAAGAAAACTTGAAAAACAGTTATTAACAACCCTTTTATAACTAATTTAAAACAATGATTAAAGTAGGTATTAACGGTTTCGGTCGTATCGGCCGTTTCGTTTTCCGCGCAGCTCAGACTCGCAACGACATTCAGATCGTAGGTATCAATGACCTCTGCCCCGTAGATTACTTGGCATACATGCTCAAGTACGACACAATGCACGGTCAGTTTGAAGGCACTATCGAAGCAGACGTAGAAAAGAGCCAGCTCATCGTAAACGGTAACGTAATCCGCGTAACTGCAGAACGTAACCCCGCTGACCTCAAGTGGAACGAAGTAGAAGCTGAATACGTAGTTGAATCTACAGGTCTCTTCCTTTCTAAGGACAAGGCTCAGGCTCACATCGAAGCTGGTGCAAAGTACGTTGTAATGTCAGCTCCCTCAAAGGACGACACTCCCATGTTCGTATGCGGTGTAAACCTCGACAAGTACGTTAAGGGCACTCAGTTCGTTTCTAACGCTTCTTGTACTACAAACTGCTTGGCTCCCATCGCTAAGGTTCTTAACGACAAGTGGGGTATCAAGGACGGTTTGATGACTACAGTTCACTCTACAACTGCTACTCAGAAGACAGTTGACGGTCCTTCTCTCAAGGACTGGCGCGGTGGCCGCGCTGCTGCTGGCAACATCATCCCCTCTTCTACAGGTGCTGCTAAGGCTGTAGGTAAGGTTATCCCCGAACTCAACGGTAAGCTCACAGGTATGGCATTCCGCGTACCCACTCTCGACGTTTCTGTAGTTGACCTCACAGTTAACCTCGCTAAGCCCGCTACATACGCTGAAATTTGCGCAGCTATGGAAGAAGCTTCTAAGGGTGAACTCGCTGGCGTACTCGGTTACACTAACGAAGAAGTAGTTTCTGCTGACTTCCTCGGTGACGTTCGCACTTCTATCTTCGACGCTAAGGCTGGTATCCAGCTCACTGACACATTCGTGAAGGTAGTTTCTTGGTACGATAACGAAATCGGTTACTCTAACAAGGTTCTCGATCTCATCGCACACATGAAGAAGGTTAACGGTTAATAATTAACCTAACTGCATATGAGGTTCCATCATAGTGGAACCTCATTTTTTTTATAATAATATAGGTGTTACTTGCGTGACCGTTGGTTGCCCCCGTTTGTTTTGAGTTCTTCCACCTTATTAGAGTAGAGACACACAAACATGGGCACTCCAGTGTTTTTACCAATTTATTTGAGGATTTAGTTTTGTCAATATTTTTCGCACAAAAGCACACGCGACGTAAAAAACCGATTTGCATTTCGCTTAAAAATGTATTATCTTTGCATTGCAGGAAAGGAGGTGTTACCCAGACAGGTAACACCTCCTTTTTAAGTGCCTGATTATCAGTGTGTAATTTTGGGGAGGTTTCTAAAAAAACACTGGTTTTGGCAAAAATTATTCGGCACCTTGTAAAAAATAGGTGCCGAATAATTTTTTTTAGGTGCCGAATAATTTTCTGCAGGTCGGTTGGAGTGTTAAATTTCTTAACAAAAGTTAAAGTTTTGCCAACCTTCCAACCCTAAAAATGCGCCTTTGGCTTGCTGAGAATGCGTTATTTTCAGCGCATGGAGTTTTGGACTTGAAATAACGCAGTCACGGGGCATTATCTCACTTTTTCACCGATTTTTCACCTTTTTGTTAAGACGCAACTTCCGCAGAATGAGAAACTTGCTTGATTTACCCCTAAAATTTCATTTTTGGTAAACTGTAGGAGTGACTATGCACGCATAAATTCCAGATGCGGAACAAAGGTTACGCAAGTAACTCCTATATTATTGTCTAAAAATCAGAAAGGAGGAATCCAAATCGGATACCTCCTTTCTGATTAAGGTTTGTCTGTCTCCTATATTAATGAAATATTTTTACTTTTCAATAAGTGCTACGGCGTAGGCTGAAATACCTTCTTCTCTACCCGTGAAACCAAGTTTTTCGGTGGTAGTGGCTTTGATGCTGACATCATCAGTTGAGATACCCATGAGTGGCGCAAGTGTTTCTTTCATCGCTTCTACATGAGGATTTATTTTGGGGCGTTCGGCGCATATCGTTGCATCGATATTGCCAATTCTGTATCCTTTCGTTTTGAGGAGTTCGGTGGTACGTTTTAGAAGGATTTTGCTGTCAATGTTGTGGTATTCTTTACCAGTGTCTGGAAAATGATAACCAATATCTCGCATATTAGCAGCTCCAAGTAAAGCGTCGCAGATTGCATGAATTAGTACATCTGCATCACTATGTCCCAGAAGACCCAGCGTATGTTCAATCTTTATTCCGCCCAACCAAAGGTCACGGCCTTCAACGAGGCGGTGTACATCAAAGCCCATTCCTATTCTAATCATGTCGTTTATTTGTGCTTAAAATATTAGTAGTTTGGTTCAATTCATAAAGCCTACTGAATTCTCAATAGGGGAGGGTTTCAAAGTACTCCTTGCTTCCTCTCCCATGTTTTGAGCAGAATTAGGGGTTATCTGCCAAACATGTCCTTTAAAGCATCTAGTTCAAAGGAGATGCTTACGCGCATGGTTTGATCGAGTGGATTCGAAGCTTCTGTTGCAATAGTGTATCCAGCGTCAATGTTGAGAACATTCATGCGGAAACCAGCACCAACTGCATAATACTTACGGTTACCCTGCATTTCGCTTTCGTGGAGGTATCCCGCGCGAAGGAAGAATTTGTCGTTGTAGCAATATTCAGCACCAACACTCCATTGTATCTCTTCTAATTCACCCTTAAATCCGCGTTCGCTATCACCAAAACTCTTGAAGATGCCTGAAATGGAGGAAACATCATAATAATCCTGCTTAAGTCGATCTTGGTAGTCTGCTTCCTCTTCTCCCTCTTGTTTAAGAGGCATTGAAGGAACCAAGAGTTTGTTAACATCTGCAGAAAAACTGATGCGGTTATATTCATCGATAGGCACGAGTAACGAAGCCCCTAAACGAAGGTTTGTTGGGATAAAGTACGAGTAGTCGTCGCCATAACTAATTTTCGAACCAATGTTAGAGATGTTCACCCCGAGTCCTAATTGGCATTCTCGCTGACCGATGAGTACATAACTTTGGTTGTATGCCGAGATGTCTGCGGCAAATGCGGACCCAGGTTTTACGTTGTCATCGTAGTGCCCCGAAAGGTCTGAATAAATGTAGCGAAGTGCAACACCCGCAGAGAATGTTTCAGATAGCATACGAGAATAGGCTACGTCTACAGCCATTTCGTATGGTTTTATTGTCATATCTCCAGTCTCAGTAATAACTTCACCCAATGAAAAGTAACGTAGTGACGCAGAAACTGCTTGATAATCGCCAATGCGATAATAACCGGCAGCGTTAAGAAGAGCAATATCGTTGGTGAGTTGTCGCAACCAAGGGGTATAGTTAATTGCAAGTCCTGAACGAGAAATGGTAAACGGATATTTTGCAGGGTTCCACGCTTGAGAGTTAACATCGGGGTCAGTTGCCGCACCAATATCCCCCATTGAAGCAGCTCGTGCATCTCCAGCAATGCTTTGAGATACTACAGCTGTCATTACGGGGTTGAATTGGTCCTTGATATCATCTTGAGCGCAGAGTGGTAGTGCACAACAAGTGGAAATAAGCAGTAGTTTAGATTTCATATTTTTATGAGTTTTCTATTAATAAGCATTTGTTTTTCAGAGTTATGAAAATGATTTGCTCTATTAATTCAGGATTTTTTGTTGTGAGGTTTTTGTTTTGCCGCTTCGCATATAAAGTGTGAAGAAGTTCTGGATATTTGAGGTGCGTTTGCTTAAATAATAATAATACGTTCCCCTTCCAACTCTTCAGTTCCATTCGGAGATGACACTTTGGCTCGGAAAATGTAAAGTCCCTTGGGTAGGGGTGTGCCAGAATTTGTAGTTAATCCCCATTGTTGTGTGGCGTATGTTGTATGAAGCATTTGTGACTTCTCCCACACTTTCTGACCGTTGGTAGTATAAACTTCAAATGTAATGCTACCATCAATATGCTGTTCATCAATATTTGCCACAAATTGGGTGAATGAACGAGCGGGATTCATGGTTGCATATAGTTTTTTACCTTGTTGTGGAGCATTACCAACAACAAAGTCAAGCGTAGCTGTTGAGGAATTGTTGTTGTGGTCCCATGCACGAAGTGAGAGTGTATGAAGTCCAGGTTCAAGGTTTTCTAATTGATAGGTAATCGTGCCTTCTTGATATGAACCAAAGTCATAGGTGAAGTAGTCATTGAGTACAATCAAGTTGTTTGTCTTTCCATCAATAATTAGTTCAAGGTCATGCCCCAGACTTGTGCCAGTCGCATTTATGCCAGATTCATCTGAAAGTTTAGCCACAAAGAGAGGGTGGGGATTTGTGATTCCACCATTGGGGAACTCCTCTTCGTTGAGATATAGGAATATTTTAGGTCCTATAGAATCATTGTTCTCACCTTCTTCAGTTCCATTAAGATGGAAATTTTCACAGTATCCTCGTGCTTCAACTTGTGCGTCGTTGCTAACTGCATATAGTGAAAGACGTCCGCTTTCATTGCTATAACTGATATCGCGAGGTATAGGGATGAAAATTTTAAATCGTCCGTCCTTTATAGAATCGCTACCATTAAATACAATCTTTGTGCGTTCTGTGTACTTAAATGCCTCATCCGCTACATTACCATTATTTCGGCATGTTAATTCCTCTGTTTTGTCATAAAGGGTGGCTGTGAGTATTCCCTCAAAGTCTGTTAGTCCTTCAATATGCCCTTCAAACGAAGCAATTGAACCTGCTTTCAGTTTGATGCTTTCTTCTTCGTTTACGGTGTGTCCATTAATTGCCTCAACTTTGATATGTTGAGTAGGTTGCATAAGTCGCAATGCGGGGTCACCCGCAATAATATATTTGAGTTTGTTGATGCTTCTGTCTTGCGCTGTTGTTATGAGTTTATTCTTTGCAATGCGCATGGCATCCCCAAATGTGTTATAAGTACCATCGTTGTTTTGTTCCACAAGCGCTTCGCAGAATGCAATGTTAAGCGCATTGTTTTCTGTGGCATATACAGCACGCGAAGCGCACATGAAGGCTACCGCACCCCCTTGTGGTGCAAATAGTGCCATTCGACCAAAGTCATTTTTGTCTTGGTCGTAGGGTAAAATTTCACATGAGGCAAGCACCCATAGAGGAAGTGCTTTTGACGTGACTTTCTCCCAATCACCAGATTCGAAGATGTAAGAGTGAGAGATTTGTGCCGGACTTCCATGTCCGCTATAGTTGAACATTAATGCTCCACGCTTGATTTCTTCTGTTAGAATTTCTGTTGCTTTGGGAAAACGATACCCTGTTGCGGTCATCTCACGTTCGTAAAAGTCGGGATAGATGCGGCGGATGTTAAATTCACCTGCGCTCGCGTTGGTGATGATTTTTGCGGTACGTTCGGCATCATCCATGTGTGCATTCTTATCGCCGATGTCAGTACTTCGGGGTGCATCGCCAATCATTACTATGCGATTCTTCCAACTTCCTGTGTTTGTGTTTTGCATATAAGCAATAGATTTATCCACTAAAGTCTTAGCGTCTTTTTCCTTACTGCATACAAAACGTCCAATGCCTAAGTCGATTTTTTCCGTTTTGAGATTGCTCCCTTCACCGTCATCCAGTAAACCGAAATAATCATCGCTAGCATACGAGATAATGTCGCCTATCGCATTTTCTGAAGACGTGTCATAGTAATCGTTGTCTTCATAGACCAATAGATAATCCTTGGGCGAGCGAGAACTCCACTCGGAGGTTACCATTCTGTTGTCGTATGTGCCATCACCAAATAGCAAGAGGTAACGCGGCATTTCAGTTTCAGTATTGGCCTTATCATAAAGCATTTTCATGTAGCGACGAATCGCTGTAGCGTCAGGTGTGCCAGAACTAAATTCATTGAATATTTGATTCTGGCGTACCACCTCAACATTTAATCTGCTATAAAGACGATGTGCTTCAGCTAAACGATGTGCTTCAGCATCAAACTTACCACTTTCGGGCGCGATAATTACCATGTGTACAGAGTGGTGAGCATGCAAATTTTGGTTTTCTACATGTTCAACAAATGTTGGCTTATCATATTGGGAGTTTGTGTTTACTACTACATATCTGTGTTTACCGTTTAGTGCGGTTGCTGTAAGTGTCGTCTCTTCCAATTGGGTCGGACATTTGGATATTCTACCCGTGTTCTCATCAATGCGCCAAACTTGGGTAGCAGGTGTGGCATCAACAATTTGCAGTTTTATTGCGTTTGAACTTATTGGTGTTGGGACAAACGAGTAAGGTGTGCTATTGGCGGTAAGTTTACGACTGTAGGTTAGGCTGATATAGTTTAGACGTGCGTCGTGTCCCTTTGTGGTTGTAAATTTAAGCGGAGTCTCGTCACTTATGTGATTAAGCGTATAGCTCTGTCGGCGATCAATGGCATGCTCATGACTACGACAGTTTCGTATTGTAAATCTTCCAAGTGTGCTTTCTCCGTAATTTATGAGAACTTCCGTGCTTGAAGTAATACTTGAGGCAGAGAATGATAATTCTACTGAAGCAGAGGAGTTTACAGCGTTTGGTGTCGGAAGAGTGTAGGTCTTCGTATTTCCAGATGCAAAATTGTAGGCGTCATAAAACTGACGTCCACCTTGGTACCATGCGTAACTATCATTGTCATATACAACATGGTGAGGTATTTCGGAAATTACAACGTTTGTAGTGGGGGTATTGTCTTCTGTAAGTTGTAGAGGATTATCACCTTCTGTAATGAAGTAGTACGAATATTTTGAATAAGTGTTTATTTCGTGTTTCCAGCGTTTGTTGGCATTGTTCCAGGTTTTTCTAATGGTGCCATCAGCAAAGAACAACAGTTTATCGTTTGTACGCCAAGTGGCGATTTCGTTGATATCATCGATGGTACCTAAACTTCCACCGAATAGAACTTTGTTTTGCGGTAGTCCACCATAACCGTAGACCTTGATACGATTGATATCACTAAACCCCCATTGCTTGATTTGATTTTGTGTGAGTTCGTATATGCCTTCTTTTGAAACAGAAATCTTCACCCATTTTCCTGTAGCCAATGCAGATGTATCAGCATAACGTTGTTGATGGGAAGAGGAGGTACGCAGTTTTACGCTTGATTGTTTAGGACGTGTGCTAACGCGTATGCTTGTGAGTCTTACATACTGCCCATCTTTTTTGATGAAGGGAATAAAACTGACATCAATGACTCCCTTCTTGCGCTCCATTCCGAATGTTGTTTGGATTTCTAATTGTTCAGGTAATTCGATTCCTGCTTTTTTTAATGACTTTATCTCATTGTTTGTCAGTTTTTTAACCTCCGGATATTCGACTATTACTTCTGTGTTTTGGGGTGTCTCTCCATCTGCTAACCTAAGTTGTTTGCAAAACAAGGGTAACGCTTCTCCTACAGGATAATCCTGCGGGAGAAGTGTTTCAAACTCTTGTCCCCAAATATTGCTTGAGCATAAAAGTAAAATGAATATAGAGATAAATAACTTCATGTTAGAGGGTGAGTTCTTGGTGGGTAGATGTATTTCCTATTTTACGTTAAATCGTAATACATTCTCGTTTTCAATAAAACCTGTAATGCAATCGTTGATTTTAACTTCGTGAGGCGGTTGCGGGCATCCTGTAAATATGAGATCTCCCTGACGTAATGTGTAGTGTTTGCTGATTTCAGCGATTACCTTATCGAGGTGATTCTGCATGCCTCCAGAAAATCCCTGGATAATTTGTTGCTCGTTACAGTGTAATGAGAAACGGATATTTGAGGGTAGTGGACGAAAGTGTTGATTTACTCCAGATACTTCTTCTGAGTTTTTAAGTTCAGAATTTGAATAGAGAGGTACGAACTTTCCGATAGCAGCTGCGCCATCAAATCCTACGGCAAGGTCCCAAGGTTTGTGCTGTGCTGCAAGTTCCTTTCGTAATTGTTCTGCTGTGAATGTTGCGCCAATAGTTATAGCATCATAATATCTGTGAGCGAATCGTTCAGAAATAGAACGTCCCAATCGGCAAATGCGAGCGACTAAGTGACCTTGAACTGTACACGGATGTGCAAAGTCTGGGATAAAGAATGGTTTACTATCTTTGAGTAATGCTGTATCAGGAAGTGTGTAGACACATAGTCCTTCATTATCTAACGAAAAATCCGGATAATTATTGTAAAGTATAATAAGTTTCATAGTGGGTGAGATTTGTATAATGCAAATATACTATTTTTGCTTGGATTACTGGTTTGAGCTATTTAAAAACTATTGGCGGTGGCATCTTAAAAATGTAAAAATCCCCCAAACTTTGATGGTTTGAGGGATTAGAAGATGTTAGGACTCATCCGGCACATTCTTCCTTTTCTACCAACTGGGGAAGAAGGATTTCCGAACCAATGTGTACGTTGTTGGGATCGGAGAATTGGTTGTAACGAATGATGTATTTTACGTAGTCTTTGTGACCATATACCTTGCGGGCCAGTTTGAAGAGTGTGTCTCCTGGACGCATTGTGTGCTTTTTGAATGTTCCAATAATCAGGAAACTTCCTACTTCCACCTGGGGTTGACCTTCTGCAAGTTTTTCAGCATCTGTTTTCTTGATGCCTCGAATCACGGAGAGGGTGTCAGCTCCTGCAGGGAGGATGGTTTGAGGAGTCTGTGTGACGATTGTATCAAGTGAAAGTGAGTCAATAGGCACTACGACCTTTGAAGAATCCTGTTGTGTGGTTGTTGAGACTTCTTCGTGAATTTGAGTGCTCAAAGGGATGATTCTATGATAACCAGCAATGTAACTTATAATGATGGTGAGCACCCAAAGTAAGGATATAAGTATCCAACGAGATTTTTTGGGGGTATGAGTTGTGTTCATTTCTTCTTCAGTAGATAAGATTGATGTTGAATTTGTTGCAGATGTAGGAGTGTCATCAGAGGTGTCTGACTCTGTCTCTTCTGAAACTAAAGATTGAGGTTCTTCTGTAACCTTAATTTCAGTAGAGGGTTGAATCGCCACTTCCTTTTCTTCTGCTACTATTTGAACTATTGTATCTTCTGAAGTTGGTTGGGGAGTTTCGCAAGTAGTGGAAACTTGTTCGTGCGCTTCCTCTGTGTGAGGAATGGTTGATGATGGAGTTTCTTCGACGATAGATTTATCTTCACCTTCATTCTCTGCCTCGCTCGTGTCTTCCGTCTCCTCAATAATTTCTATAAGGTGATTAGTTGTTATTGCAACATCTTCAGTAGTGGAGGTGGGCTGTGGGGTAGGTTGACTTGTAGGAGTGTTATCCTGTTCAACGTCTGAAGAATGGACATTTTCAAGGAAGGAGGTCGTTTCTACCTCTGTATGTTCCTCTGCTGTGTCGATTAAGATATCAATTTCTTCTTGCGTTGTAGAGTCGGGAATGAGGGTTGTTTCAAAATGACTGAAGGGGCGATTGACGAGTTCCTTCAGGTTATTGTCAGGGATAAAGGACACCTTTGTATGACCGCTGATTTGAAAGCGTTCGCCCGTGTTGATGTTTACGCTTTCTCGTTCGCTCACGCTAACCAGCTTAAATGTGCCAAATCCCTTAATCTTCACAAAGCTATCGTTGCGGAGTCCCTCTTCAATTACCTCAAAGAACGCGCGAACAAAGGCCTCACTTTTCTTTTTAGTGATGCCTTGTTGGTGTGCGATGACTTCTATGAAATCGGAGGGAAGTAACTTCCTGCTCATGATTATTGGATTTTGTCTTTGAGCACGTTGCTCGATTTGAATGAAATGGCGAGTTTGGGAGGTACGAGGTGACGCTGTTTTGTGGTCGGATTAACCATAATGCGCTCTAACTTTTTTTTAACCTCAAAGTTCCCAAAACCTTGAACGCTGAACGTATCACCTTCGTTGAGGTTGTCTGCGATAGCAAGTGCAAGTGCACCAGCCATAGTTTGTGCTTCCTTGGGAGTCATTTCAGCACGGGATGCCACTTCCGCGAAAAAGTCTTTGCTATTCATTGATGTAATGTGTGCGGTGAATGTTCTAAGTAATATGTAAAAAATAACCTGCTCCATTTTCGGTTAAGTGTTGTTATTTTAGGTTGTCTTTTTGTTGCCTTCCTCTTTGCTCATCAGTTACATAGCCCGCTATGCTCCTTCTTCACAAAAAGAAAATCAATCAAAAATACAACTGAAAATGAAGCAATTTATTCTTTATATATTACCCAAATGAAGTTCCAGTGGTTCGTTGCCTATAAGTTATTGGGCGGCACTTAATGTTCCGTATAGGTCGTATTCTTCTGCAGCAGTGATTGTGACGTTGTAGAAGTTGCCGAATTGTAAATCGCCTTCATTTTGATGAATCAGCACTTCGCAATCCACCTCTGGCGAGTCATGTTCGGTGCGTCCAATGTAGTAATCGCCTTCCTTTCTGTCGACGACAACTTTATAAGAGTTACCCACCTTTTCAGCACAGAGTTCGGCAGAAATGCCTTCTTGAAGTAGCATGAGGCGGTCAAGGCGGTCTTGTTTCACCTCTTCGGGTACGTCGTCTTCGTAGTTGTTAGCGGCGAATGTGCCCTCTTCTTCGCAATAGGCAAAGGCTCCCATACGGTCAAAGCGCGCTTGGCGCGTGAATTCCATGAGTTCGTCGAAATCTTCTTCTGTCTCTCCGGGAAAACCTACCATAAGCGTGGTGCGGATGCAGATGCCTGGAACTTCTCGGCGAAGGGCTGTGAGGAGGTCAAGTGTTTCTTGCTTTGTTGTATTGCGGTGCATGCGGGTAAGCATGTTGTCGGAGATGTGCTGCAGAGCAATATCAATGTACTTACACACATTTGCATTTTCGCGCATTACGCGGAGTAAATCCATGGGGAAGTGGGTGGGGTAGCCGTAATGCAGGCGAATCCATTCCACTCCAGGGATTTTTGCCATTCGCTCAATGAGTTCGGGAAGCATCTGCTTCTTGTAAAGATCTACACCGTAGAAGGTCAGTTCCTGAGCAATGATGTTAAATTCTTTAACACCTTCGCTCACCAAGAGTGCAACCTCGTCCAAAATTTCCTCCATCGGTCGGCTAACATGAGCTCCAGTGATGATGGGGATTGCACAATAGGCACATTTGCGGTTGCAACCTTCGCTTATCTTTATGTAGGCATGATGGGGTGGGGTGGTGAGTACGCGGTGATTGCGGAGTTCAGGATTGTAGGTTTCTCCCAAGTCGTGAAGTAACTCAGTCCAGTTGAATTTTCCGTAGAATTTATCTACCTGCGGAATTTCTTGCCCCAGTTCTTCTAAGTAGCGTTCACTTAAACATCCCATTACATAGACACGATTGAGTTCGCCTTCTTCCTTCAAATTGCAGAGTTCCAAAATCATGTTGATGGACTCTTCCTTTGCATCGCCAATAAATCCGCAAGTGTTGACTACGGCAATATCTCCGTGTATGACATTAGGATTATGGTATAAGGTGTACCCAATGGCTTCAAATTGTTTCATAAGGTGCTCGGAATCTACAAGATTCTTTGAGCAACCCATTGTGATAATATCTATGGTGGGCATTTGTAATTGCTAACTGAATTTTATATTAAAGAGTGGTACCCTCAAAGAGTGACTCTACAAACTCTGTTCTGTTGAAGGGTTGAAGATCTGTCATCTTTTCTCCGAGTCCAATGTATTTTACGGGAACCTTGAGCTGGTGGGAGATGCCGATGACTACGCCTCCCTTTGCAGTGCCATCCAGTTTGGTGATGGCGAGTGAGGTGATATCTGTAGCTTTAGTGAATTGCTTGGCTTGTTCGTAGGCGTTCTGACCTGTAGAACCATCCAATACCAAGAGAACTTCATCAGGTGCGTAATCTACGACCTTCTTCATGACGTTCTTAATCTTGGTAAGTTCGTTCATAAGACCTACCTTATTATGAAGGCGACCAGCGGTATCAATAATTACCACATCCGCATCGTTTGCTACGGCAGACTTGATGGTGTCAAAGGCAACACTTGCGGGGTCGCTACCCATTTGTTGTTTAATGACGGGTACTCCAACACGTTCGCCCCAAATGACTAACTGCTCTACGGCAGCTGCGCGGAAGGTGTCTGCCGCTCCAAGATATACCTTTTTGCCGGCTTGTTTGAACTGGTAGGCGAGTTTGCCGATTGTGGTGGTTTTACCCACACCATTCACGCCAACCACCATGATGACATAGGGCTTGTGGTCTGCGGGAAGGTCAAAGTCGGTGCCGTCTTCGTTTCCGCTTTTTACAAGTAATTCAGCAATTTCCTCTTTAAGGAGATTGTGTAATTCTTTAGTGCTTACATATTTGTCCCTTGCAACGCGTTCTTCAATTCGCTTGATAATTTCCAAAGTGGTTTCTACGCCAACATCTGAAGTGGCGAGCACTTCTTCGAGGTTATCAAGCACTTCATCATCAACGGTAGATTTTCCTGCTATAGCATGGGTGAGTTTTTCAAAGACACTTTTCTTGGTCTTTTCCAACCCTGCATCGAGAACTTCTTTCTTCTCCTTTTTACTGAAAAAATCGAATAATCCCATAATTGAGTTTTAGTTATTTTGTAGTGCAAAATTATGAAAAAGTTTTGACACTAAAGTTGTTACAAACACAAAAAACTCCCCACAGAGTGAGGAGTTTATATGATTTGCTTTGAAACAAATACTGAATGATGATTAGTCCTTGAAGAAGTCCTTAACAGCTTCGTTGGGAACCATCTGTTCATCAAAGATGTAAGCGCCAGTCTTAGGGCTCTTTACCATCTTGATAACCTTTGTGTAAGAACGGCCGTCGTTCTGGCCAGTCTTAAGAGTTGCGACTACTTTCTTTGCCATGGCTTATTTCTTACTTGATTTCTTTGTGAATTGTCATACGCTTGAGGATGGGGTTGTACTTCTTCAACTCCATACGCTCGGGAGTGTTCTTACGGTTCTTCGTAGTGATATAACGAGAAGTTCCAGGAAGACCACTTTCTTTGTGTTCAGTGCATTCGAGAATCACCTGAACGCGGTTACCTTTTGCTTTCTTTGCCATAGTTATTAATCTTAGCCGATTACTTTAATTTCTTTCCAGTCGCAATATCCCTTGGCAACTGCGCTCTTGAGTGCAGCGTCAAGACCAACCTTATTGATAAGACGGAGACCTGCTGCAGCGATCTTAAGTGAGATCCAGCAGTCCTGTTCTACATAGTAGAATTTCTTAGTGAACAAGTTAACGTCAAAAGTGCGCTTTGTGCGACGCTTTGAGTGGCTAACGTTGTTGCCAATCATGGCTTTCTTTCCTGTAATTTGACAAATTTTAGACATTGCTATCTATTCTCTTTTAGGTTTCTTTTATGGTATTCTCTCAATACGGAGTGCAAAATTAGGGATTAATTTCCTAATTCGCAAATGTTTTGCGCTATTTTTTTTTGTATAGTCCTTGATTTTTGAGAAATCAATTCGCTGAACTTGAAAAAATAGACTATTCTGTTTCAATTTCTTCTTCCTTTGGGCAATTTTCTTTGAGGTATTCAAGGAGCATATGAACAGCTACGGAAGTTGCCGATGCTAAGTTTTTGTCTCTGCCGTTATCTTCCTCAATTTTCTTGGTGACAAGGTTTTCTTTATTACCAACCGCAATCCAAATAGTGCCAACGAGAACGCCACTACGTCCGCCGTCGGGACCGCCAGGACCTGCAAAACCGCTGATGGCTACAGCGAAATCGGTGTTGAAGAGTTCGTTAGCGCCAATAACCATTTGGCGAACAACTTCTTCAGAAACTGGAGTTTCCTTTTCGATAACCTCGGCATCTACCTTAAGTAGGTTGATCTTGAGTTCGTCTGCATAACAGATAAGTCCGCCCTTAAAATAACTTGAACTACCAGGAACTGCTGTTATGGCAGAAGCAATACGTCCTGCGGTGCAACTCTCTGCGGTGGAGAGCGTCTTTCCGCATGACCACATGATATGATTTATTTCTTTTGATGTAAGTTTGAGGTCGAGTTCCATATCTAATTTTGTGTGGTTTGGTTGTACAGATTATACTGTTACTCGTGCGTAAGCGGGTTTTTCTATGGGGCAGAAATCACCGTCAAGATACTTGTAATATCCGTTTATTGCAATCATCCCTGCGTTGTCGGTCGTGTAACTGAACTTCGGAATATAGATGTTCCAAGTCTTATTTTGTCCACGCACCTTAAACGCTTCACGAAGTCCAGTGTTGGCAGATACACCGCCCGAAAGGGCAACGTGGTTGATTCCTGTTTCCTTGACCGCCAGTTGTAATTTCTTAATTAAGATGTCAACAATAGTTTTCTCTAATGATGCCGCAAGGTCATTGAGGTTATGCTCAATAAAATTGGGGTCTTCCTTTATTTTATCACGAAGGAAGTAGAGGAAACTTGTTTTTAATCCGCTAAAGCTATAGTCTAATCCAGGTATGTTGGGCTTGCTAAATTGAAAAGCCTTAGGATTGCCTTGTCGTGCCAATCTATCAATAATCGGACCGCCAGGATACCCTAACCCCATTACTTTCGAACATTTGTCAATCGCCTCACCTGCTGCATCGTCAATCGTTTGTCCAAGGATTTCCATCTTGTTGTATGCCGAAACCTTGACAATCTGACTATTCCCTCCGCTCACAAGTAGGCAAAGGAAAGGATAGGGTGGGGGATTATGCACTTCGCCTTCTTCTTTTATAAAGTGTGCAAGGATGTGTCCGTGAAGGTGGTTGGCTTCAATAAGAGGAATGCCTAAACTGAGCGCTAATCCCTTTGCAAAACTTACGCCCACAAGCAAAGACCCCATGAGTCCTGGACCTAAAGTTACGGCAATAGCAGATAATTCTTCTTTTTTGACACCAGCTTTCTTTAGTGCTTGGTCAACAACGGGCACAATATTTACTTGGTGTGCTCTCGATGCTAATTCAGGCACAACACCTCCGTATGCTTCGTGAATGGCTTGACTGGCTGTGACATTGCTCAGAAGCACTCCATCTTTGATGACAGCAGCTGAAGTGTCGTCGCAAGACGATTCAATACCGAGTATAATAATGCTCATGATGCAAATCGTAATTTAGTGAGTAAGGATTTCAAGACCTTCTTCTGTAACAAGCAAGGTGTGTTCCCATTGTGCAGAAGGTTTCTCGTCTTCGGTAACGACTGTCCAACCGTCTTCTTCATCCACAAAGACTTCGTAGGTACCCATGTTAATCATGGGTTCAATGGTGAAGACCATACCAGGGACAAGAAGCATGCCCTTGGAGCGTGTGTTGTAATGATCTACCTCGGGTTCTTCATGAAAGGCAAGACCAGTGCCGTGACCTGCTAAATCACGAACAACGGAATAACCGTTCTTACGTGCATGTTTTTCAATTGCCTTACCGATTTCGCCAACAAATCCCCAAGGTTTAGCGGCCTCCATGCCTATCTGAAGACATTCTTTTGCCACACGTACCAATTTTTCACATTCAGGAGATGTTTTACCGATGATAAACATTCTGCTGGCGTCAGCATAATACCCATTGTAAAACGTTGTAACATCTACATTTACAATGTCTCCCTCAAAGAATTCTTCATCTTCAGAAGGGATGCCGTGGCACACCACCTCGTTGATGCTGATACAACAACTCTTCGGGAAACCCTCGTAACCCAAACAAGCGGGAATAGCTCCTTTGCTGCTGATGAAATCATGTATCATTTTGTCCAACGCAGCTGTGGTCATCCCTTCCTTAATTTCTCGCTCTGCAAGGTCTAAGGCAGCAGTGTTAATGATTCCAGCTTGGCGGATACCCTCAATTTGTTCGGGAGTCTTGATAAGGTCTCTTGTCGGTACAAGTATCCCTTTATCTTGTAATTCTAATATGCGTGTATCAAGTGATGTCAACGGTTGCCCAGCGGGGACAATCCATCTCTTCTTTTGCTTCTTTGCCATGTGAGTCTAATTTCTCGCAAAGGTACAATTTTATATTGTATTGTGAGAATGACAGGGGCAAAAATGCGATTTTAGAAATCTAAAATACTGACTTTAACCGTAAGTGTATTTGATTTTTTGCACTTCCCCTTTGACTTCAACAAATCTCTTCAGTCCCTCATAGGCGTAGTTAAGGGCATCGGTTAAACGCTCTTCGTTGCCATCATATCCATTGATGAGCAGGAGAATGCGCTTTGTGTCAGCAGAGATCATGGTGCGCACACTGTCGCTTGTCGGTGTGGCAAATCCCCCTTCCTCATCGCGATAGACGGGAAGGTTTTCAATATTCAAAACACCTCGCCCAATGCCTTCGTATGGCTCTCCCGGAGTGCCAATCCCCAAAGTGATGTCTGCTCCTTTAATCTTTTCAGCGTCAAGCATGGCTGTTGAATATCCGCAATAGAGTGAGACAAGATTCCCAAAATCTACAAGTTGGTCAATGCTGTATAAATCCTTTCCTTGTAAGATTCTGCGCGCCAATTGCTCGCAAGCGGGGCGATAACGACTGGGATCTTTACCTGCCCTACGATATGCCTCGCGTGTGGCTGCAATACCACTTTGCTCCTTAATGGTGTCGGTTGTATAGTTGTTGCGAAGCACATTTGCAATGCGCTCTATTTCAGCCCAAAGTTCGGGAGTAGTTGCTGAATTTTTAACCTCCGCAATGATGGCACCACCGATGAATTTGGGGCATACATCATGGAAGGTATTTGAAATGGTAATCTGCATCGGAATATTAGCGCTGATTATAGGTTGACAATTTATTGTAGAGCATTCTTGAAAGATTCAATCATCCCGAGCTTTTCTTCTTCGGAAGCACCAGGAAAACAGGTGTTAATATGCGCCTCAAAGGCCTTTATCGCCAAAGTGCGCATCGTCATTCTTCCTGCCCTGACTCCACTTTGATAATTGTTTGAAGCGAGGGGAGAGCGGTTGAAATTACCATCTGCCATATTGATAGGGTGTTAAAGTTGAGGTATAGTCCTGCAAAACATGATTTTGCAGGACTATAAACTTGTAAGAATTTGTTGAAAATGGGGAACTATTTATCTACTCCTCGAATTGGGCAAAACTAAGTCCGAGTTAATAAAAACTAAGTCAGACTTATTTCAAATTAAGTCCCAATAAATTTCAACTGTTGGTGAGTTTGTTTTGGGTGTTAATGAATTGTTTGTTTCTGCGTCAGAATTGGGCATGTTCATTACCCTCTGCTGACTGCCTTCACGCCCTTGACTGTTCGGAGTTTCTTGATGAGTTGGGTGAGCACCCCGCTGTCTTTCACCATTACGGTCAAGATGCCAGAGAAGAGACCGTCGTCGGTAGAGTCAATGCTGATCGAGCGTAGCATGATCTGTTGCTCTTTAGAGATGATGCTCGTGATGTTGTTGACGATGCCTAAATCATCATGGCCAACCACATGAAGTGTGATGGGGTAGGTGCTTCCACCTTTTCCCGCCCATTGTGCGCGCACAATACGGTAGGGGAATCGCTCCTTCAATGCTTCAGCATTTGGGCAGTTGTGGCGGTGGATCTTAATACCTCCACCGCTGTTTACAAATCCAAAGACTTCGTCGCCATAAACGGGCGAACAGCATCGAGCCATCTGGAAATCAATACCCTTGAGGTTCTTATCAATGATGAGTACATCAGTGTCGGTTTCCGAGCGCTTGGTCTCAATATCTTGTATCAGGTTGAACTCATCAGCGCGGCGCAAAGGCGTGGTGCGTTCTAATTGCCCAGCTTCTCTTTTGGTGATTTCCACATAGCGCTCAAGCACTTCATTGACGTCGCTACGGCCGTCGGTGAGTGACTTGTAGAAGTCGCTGGCTTCCTTAAACCCAAGTTTCTTGATGAGAATGTTGATGACGCTTTCGTCCCAATCTAATTTCTTGTTTTTAAGTTTGCGCTCCAGAAGTTCTCGCGCCATAACGGCTTCTTTTGCTTGCAAATCCCTTACGCTTGCCTTGATTTTTGCTCGCGCATGAGCGGTGGCTGCAAAATTCAACCATTCAAGTTTAGGCATCTGTGAGTTTTGGGTGAGCACTTCCACCGTTGTGCCACTTTCCAACTGATGGCGGATGGGCACTGCTTTGCCATTGATACGTCCGCCCACACAATGGTCGCCCACTCGGGAGTGGATGTGGTAGGCAAAGTCAATGAGTGTTGCTCCTGCGCCTAATTTATAAAGGTCACCCTTGGGAGAGAACACGTAAACGTCTTGTTTGCCATTTACGGCAAGATTGTCAGTAAGGAGTTGGTCGTTGCCCGTTTCAAGTGCCGTGCGGATATTTGCCAACCACGATTCCATACCATTTCCCGAGGCTTTCACCCCCTTGTAGCGCCAGTGCGCCGCGAGACCATGTTCGGCAATTTCGTCCATACGTTCGGTGCGGATTTGCACTTCTACCCATTTGTCCTGCGGACCTCTAACGGTGATGTGCAGACTTTCATAACCGTTACTTTTGGGGACAGTCAACCAGTCGCGCAAGCGCTTTAGACTACTTTCATACTTGGCGGTGACAAGGGAGAACACTTTCCAACATTGCTCCTTTTCTTTCTCAAAGGGAGCGTCAAGAATGATGCGGATGGCAAAGAGGTCATACACGCCGTGGAAACCACATTGTTGTTTCTTCATCTTCTGCCATATGGAGTGGATGGACTTTGTGCGCCCCTTAATGTGGTAGTTCAGTCCTTCTTCGTCAAGGAGTTGGCGGATGGGATTGATGAATTCTTCAATATAGGCATCACGACTTTCCTTGGTTGCGTTCAAGCAGTCTTTAATGTGATAGTAAGCTTCACGCTCCATGTATTTTAAGGAGAGGTCTTCGAGTTCGCGCTTTAATTGGTAAAGTCCTAATTTATGTGCCAATGGCGCATAGAGGTAAGCCGCTTCTCGTGAGAGCGCAAGTTGTGCATCGAGGTTTTCTGCATCTTTAGCATGACGCATGAGTACTACACTTTCGGCAATGAGAATCAACACGATTCGCATATCCCCTGCTTGGTGCACGAAAAGATTGCGAAAATTTTCTTCCTTAAACATGTCGCTTCGGAGGAGTAGGGTGCTGATGTTGTTGAAGCGGTCAAGCATCGCCCCAATTTCTGCTCCAAAGGTTATGCTTGCCATTTCCCGCTGAGTGCTTGTATCTAAGATGCAATGTAGCAGGTAGGCTTTAAGTTCAAGTCCCTTTAACCCAATGGATTCGTGTGCTAATTGAATAGCATGAAGTGCCATTTCAATACGGTTGTGTTGAAAGGCATTATGCAGTGGCGCACCTTCCTCAATGCACCTGCTGATAAAGCTGCGCAATGTGGCATAGTCCTCTTTAGTGGGACGTAGTAGGGGAGATTGGCAGATGAATTTTAGTAGTGTATACATGAGGGGAATAAAGGGATAAATAATGTTTTGTAATCTTGAAGTCATTTATTCCTTCAAGTATTTAAGTGATAAATGTTTTTAGAAACCTAATATTTCTAATCGTCGGAACCAATAATGTCCGCTTTTACTTTATCAATGAGTTGTCGGGCGAGGCTTACTTTTCCTGGTATGGCGGGGAGGTTTCGGAGGTTATACCAACCGCCTTTGTTGAGTTCGGAACGCTGGATGTGCAGTTCTCCACTCTCGTATTCTGCCGTGTAACCAATCATCAAACCTGAGGGGTAGGGCCATGCTTGACTTCCTGCATACTGTAGGTTTTTAATGGTGATGCCCGTTTCTTCAAAGGTCTCTCGTTGGACGGCTTCTTCAAGGGTTTCACCTGTTTCAACAAACCCAGCAACAAGACCCATGTAGTCGCCTCTGAAATTTTTGCTTTGCACGAGCAGGATTTCTTCGCCTCTCGTAATCGCCACGATGATTGCCGTAGCCAAAGATGGCCAAACTTCTTTTCCGCAATTTGTGCAACGCTTGGAAATATCGGTGTGAAATTGCATCGGGCTACCACACACACCGCAATATTTTGAATTGTCATTCCAATAGAGGAGTTCGCGCGCTTTACCCGCAAGGGCATAACGCTCACCATCGAGCACCTCAAATGTTTCGCGAAGTCCCATCATTTTATACCCATCTTTACATACTGGATATTCTAATTTTACGGCAACGCAATCTGTTCCCGATGGTGTTGAAAATTTGATTTGCTTATGCCAAGGGTGCAGTTCAATCACGTTTGAGAGGTCGTGTGGAATAGCATTGTCAGTAGTCAATAATAAATCTCCTTGGCAGAGGGCGAAATAGAGCATAATTAAATAATAAATGAGAAAGGAGAATTATACAATGTTGCTTCACGCCCATCATACGTTCTCCTTTCTCCTTTTTTTATTTAGGGATAATCTTGATTAGAGGCCCAAGTCCTTCTTGATCTCTTCAACCTTACCCAATGCCTTTTCTACCAAAGCGGGATATTCGCATGCGCAAGACATGGTGTCCTTGATTTCGCAATAGAATTTAATCTTGGGTTCGGTACCAGAGGGACGCACGCTAATCTTTGTGCCATCCTCGCAGAAGAACTGCAATACGTTGCTTGTAGCGGGGAAGTCTAATTTCGTTTCGTTGCCCAAATTATCCTTTGCAATGAGGCTTTGATAGTCCTTTGTCAAAACAACAGGACTTCCAGCGATTGTCTTCGGAGCCTTGTCGCCACGGAAATCAACCATCATCTGCTTGATTTCGTCAGCACCTGACTTACCAGGCTTGGTTACGTTAATAGTATGTTCGAAACTGAAACCATATTCCTTATAGATGTCCATCAATAAGTCATAGAGCGTCTTGCCTTGGTCTTTTGCCCAAGCAGCGATTTCACAAATTAAGCAGATGCTGGCAGGAGCGTCCTTGTCACGCACCTTGTCGTAAGGCAAGAAACCGAAACTTTCTTCACCACCACCGATGTACTTCTGCTTGCCTTCTGAAATAGCAATTTCGCGTGCAATCCACTTGAAGCCCGTGTAGCAGTCACGGAGTTCCACGTTGTTCTTCTTCGCCATTTCAGCAATAGCTTCTGTGGTTACGATTGTCTTCACGAGGAAGTCGCTATCCTTCAACTGGCCGAGTGCAATCTTATTCTTGATGATGTAGTAAACAAACATCATTGCGGTCTGATTACCATTGATGATCTGCCATTTGCCCTGAGGATTGCGGCAAACAATCGCCAAGCGGTCGGCATCGGGGTCGGTAGCCACAACGAGGTCAGCATTCAACTTCGTACCGAGGTTCATACCGAGCGTCATCGCTTCGGCATTTTCGGGGTTGGGGCTGACAACGGTGGGGAAGTCTCCGTCAACAATCATTTGCTCGGGCACTACGTTGATATTCTGGAATCCCCATGAGCGCAAGCAAAGGGGTACGATGACGCGACCTGTTCCGTGCATAGCGCTGTAAACGATGTTCAAATCCTTTTGGCGCAAGATAACGTCTTGGTCAATCATGGCTTCCTTAACGGCAGTCATGTAGTCGAAGTCCATTTCGCCACCGATGATCTGAATCAAATCCCAGTTCGCTTCGAACTTCACGTCCTCAATCTTTACCTTATTTACTTCATCAATGATACCCTTATCGTGAGGCGCCAACACCTGAGCACCGTCTGCCCAATATGCCTTATATCCGTTGTATTCCTTGGGGTTGTGAGAAGCTGTTACGTTCACACCAGCTACAGCACCCAACTGGCGGATAGCAAAGCTGATTTCGGGAGTGGGACGAAGGCTTTCAAACAAGTAAGCCTTAATGCCGTTAGCGCTGAAAATAGCAGCAACACTTTCAGCAAACATGCGTCCGTTGTTACGGCAGTCGTGACCAACTACTACGCTCTTGCCACCTTCGGGGAATGCTTTGTTGATGTAGTTTGCAAAACCCTGAGTAGCCATACCAACGATGTACTTATTCATGCGGTTGGTACCCACACCCATTGTGCCGCGCAAACCACCCGTACCGAATTCAAGGTTCTGGTAGAAAGCATCAATAAGTGGAGTCTTGTCATCGCTGTCAAGCATCGCTTGAACTGCCTTACGAGTTTCCTCGTCAAACTGGGGAGAAGTAGCCCATACCTGAGCAACTTGCTCACAGTATTGGATGAGTTCCTTGTTTTCCATATCTTGAAAAGTATTAAATTATGTTTGTATCTGAATCTTTTTAGTGTGTTACCGATTTAGATTTGACGATGACACTCTGCAAATGTACATAAAATTTGGTAATAATATAGGCAGATGCTTATAAATAATCTTTACCTCTAAAGTTTTGTTGTAACGCCAACTTGATTACTCATGAAAGTGAATGCTTTGCGGAAGAGCGCTTTAGTATGGTGAAGATTGTTTAATGAGTTTTCTCCTATCTCCTGAACCGTCTAATATTTATGCTCTGTAGTAGTTATTTCTGCTTCTGTTAATTTATTGTGGTCAATTTTTCTCCATGCATAGTAGATGTATGCGTTGAAAAAAGAAGGGGCGAAGTATGGCGAACATAATGAGTAACTTTACGATGATAATGCCCCATAACACTTTCCCTAAAGTCATTCCCCGAAATCCGTTTATATAGAATAGAGCGACCTGTCGTATGAGTTTCAATATCTCTTTCATGTTGCGAACTTACGATATTTTTTGAAAATTTAACGCAGTGTCAGCCGACATTTTATAAAAAACATTTGGCGCAGTCCCTCTATTCCGAAAAAAATAAGAGGATGCGTAATGCACCCTCTTTGCTCTGTTTAGTTGATTTTGCTATAGCGTAAATTAGTTATGCATTAACCTACCGACCGAACTCTCGTTTCTTCTGCTCCCTTGTACTCTGTTGTCGAGGAGCGCTCTTTGATGTCTTTTCTCGGTTGGAAGGAGTCGCTTTGGGCGTTGTTGTGTAGTCTTTGCGCGGACGCTCGTTAACTTTGGTCTTTGTTGTGTTGTCGCGCTTTACGCTTGGACGCTTTTTGTCGTCGCGTGGTGTGGAATGTTGAAGCGAAGGTTTGTTTTTGTTGTTTCCTGTGGCACCCTTGTAATGTGTGTCACGCATGCCCATGTGGTGCTCAAACTTGTGCTCACGATAGACGCTTGGGGTGTGCGTGTGGCGGTGCTTCCATTTACCTCCGTGGTAGGTTGTGTAACATGAAGGTTTATGAAAATAATAATGCGCCTTCTTATAATGTTTATATATATCAAAATGCCATGAAGCGTTCAACCACTTGATGGGAGTGAAGAAATAAGAAATGCTTCTATACAGCGAGTACTGCCAGTCGGTGAGAATGTACGACAAATCAGTGTTTCGATACTCGTAATAGCTGCCTAAGCAATCCCTGTAAGTGGAGACATTGAGGAAATATTCAAGGTTGACTCTGTATACATGCTCATATTGGTAGGGGGAGAGATTGAGCTCGTATGCCATTTTGTCTGTCAAAAACAAAGCTTCTCTGCGCGCCTCCGAAAGGGGTAAAGCGGTGAGATGTATGGCGCTAAATAGACTCATGATGAGTAATAACTTGATGCGTTTCATAATCTTAATATTTTGGGTGTGATTCAATTTTTTATAGGTGCTCCTGCTCGACGATTATACATGGCTTCCGATGGCTTTCTTGGTGCAAATATGGAAAACTTTTATTAGTTGGAAAAGTTTTCGCTTGAAAAACTTTTTGCGTTAAACATTATTTCACTCTTTGAGCACTTAAATTAACATTTTGTTACTAAAACGGCATCTTCATGAACATTTTTTTACTTTTCTAAATTGGCGGTTTGTGGGTTCGGAATAATAATGTATTTTTGTCGCGAAATTTAGCATAACACATATAAAATATGAGTAAGATTGTTAGCAAAGAGCAATTTTCGGAAAAGGTCTTCAAGTTGGAAGTTGAAGCGCCCTTGATTGCTCGTTCTCGCCGTGCGGGACATTTTGTAATTATCCGTTTGAGTGAAAAGGGTGAGCGCATCCCCCTCACTATAGCAGACTCTGATCCCGCAAAGGGTACGATTACCTTGGTGATTCAGACCGTAGGTAAGACATCCACCGAACTTTGCAAGTTGAATGTCGGTGACGAGATTTTGGACGTAGTCGGTCCGTTGGGAAAGGCTACTCATATCGACAACTTCGGCACCGTAGTGTGTGCCGGTGGTGGAGTAGGTGTTGCACCCATGTTGCCCATCATCGTTGCTTTGAAGAAGGCGGGTAACCGTGTGATTTCCGTGCTCGCGGGTCGCTCTAAGGAACTCATTATTCTTGAAGAAGAAGTGCGCAAGCACAGTGATGAGGTTATCATCATGACCGACGATGGTAGTTATGGTAAGCAGGGCGTGGTGACAGTAGGTATCGAAGAAGTCATTCAGCGCGAGAAGGTAGATAAGTGTTTCGCCATTGGTCCTGCTATCATGATGAAGTTCGTGTGCTTGCTCACGAAGAAATATGAAATTCCCACCGATGTTTCGCTCAACACGATTATGGTGGACGGTACAGGAATGTGTGGTGCTTGTCGCATCACGGTGGGAGGTAAGACGAAGTTTGTGTGCGTTGACGGTCCTGAATTTGACGGTCACCAGGTAGACTTTGACGAAATGCTCAAGCGTATGGCGGCTTTCAAGAAGGAAGAGATAGAAGCAATGCAGCCCGCCGCGCCCACACAGGACGATGAGTGTAAGAGTGAAAAGAAGAACGATTGCGGATGCCCCGAAGGTGTCGATTGTTCAGAAGCATACGCTGATGTAGAAGGTCGCAACGACGCTTGGCGTGCAGAACTCCGCACACAGATGAAGCCAAAGGAACGTATGCAAATTGAGCGTTGCGTAATGCCCGAGCTTGATCCTGAATACCGTGCGCGTCAGTTGAAGGAAGAAGTAAACGAAGGTTTGAGCATCGCTCAAGCGCAACAGGAAGCAAAGCGTTGCCTTGACTGCCCTACCCCCGGTTGCGTAGAAGGTTGCCCCGTAAGCATTAACATTCCTACATTCATTAAGCACATTGAAGTGGGCGACTTTGCCGGTGCTGCGCGTGTAATTAAGAAGACGAGTGCTTTGCCCGCAGTATGTGGTCGTGTGTGTCCGCAGGAAAAGCAGTGTGAAAGCAAGTGTATCCATGTTAAGACAGGTGGTAAGCCCGTTGCCATTGGTTACCTCGAACGCTTTGCTGCCGACTATGAACGTGAAAACAACTTGGCACAACCCATCATCCCTACTGAAAAGAAGGGCAAGAAGGTGGCTGTGGTTGGTTCAGGTCCTGCAGGTCTTTCGTTTGCGGGCAGCATGATTGCTCGCGGTTACGACGTTACAGTGTTTGAAGCGCTTCATGAAATTGGTGGTGTGTTGAAGTACGGTATTCCCGAATTCCGCCTCCCCAACGCTATCGTTGAGTTCGAAATTAAGAACCTCGAAAAGAGTGGTGTGAAGTTCGTGAAGGACTGCGTGGTTGGTAAGACTATCTCTATTGCCGAACTTCAGGCAGAAGGTTACGAAGGTATCTTCGTGGCATCGGGCGCAGGTCTTCCTAACTTCATGGGCATCAAGGGTGAAAATAGCACGGGTGTTATGTCAAGTAACGAATACCTCACCCGCGTGAACTTGATGGACGCTTCTAACAAGAAGGCTGATACACCCATTCTCTTTGGTAAGCGCGTAGCCGTTGTTGGTGGTGGTAACACGGCGATGGACTCTGTTCGTACGGCGCTCCGTCTTGGCGCAGAGCGTGCAATGATTATCTACCGCCGTTCGGAAGAAGAAATGCCCGCACGCCTTGAAGAAGTGCACCACGCAAAGCAGGAAGGTGTAGAATTCCTCACGCTTCATAACCCCATTGAATACATTGCAGATGAACAGGGTGCTGTAAAGCAAGTTGTATTGCAGCGCATGGAGCTTGGCGAACCCGATGCTTCAGGTCGTCGCTCTCCCGTGCCCGTTGAGGGTGGTATCGAAACATTGGATGTGGACCTCGTAGTTGTAGCCATCGGTGTTTCACCCAACCCCATCGTTCCTGCTTCTGTAGAAGGGCTTGAAACAGGTCGTAAGGGTGTTATCGTCGTGGGCGAAGACATGCAGTCTTCTATCCCCATGCTCTATGCTGGTGGTGACATCGTTCGCGGTGGTGCTACAGTAATCCTTGCAATGGGTGACGGTAAGCATGCTGCTGAAGAAATGGACAAGAAACTTACAAATAAGTAATAGAATAAAAAGAGAAAGGGGAATAATATGCATGGTATTTTCTCCTTTCTCATTTATAAATAGTTATGTCAGGAATCTATTCCGTACTCTTGCTCGTGTTGAGCAATATTTTTATGACCTTTGCGTGGTATGGTCACTTGAAGTTGAGCGAAACAGGGATAAGCAAGAATTGGCCCTTGATTGCCATTATCGCCTTCTCGTGGGGTATCGCTTTCTTTGAGTATGTCTGCCAAGTGCCTGCGAATCGCATCGGTTTTATTGACAATGGAGGGCCCTTCACGCTCATCCAGTTGAAGGTGATTCAAGAGGTGGTGTCATTGCTCGTATTTACGGTAGTGGTGACCATGTTGTTTAAAGGTGAATCTTTCCATTGGAATCACATTGCAGCCTTTGCATGCTTGGTGGCAGCAGTTTATTTCGTCTTTATGAAGTAGCGCGATGAGCAAGCAGTTGCATAGTAAAATATTAAGAAGTTTCAGAGAGGGGGTTAAGGAGTTTCAGCTCGTAACTCCCTCTGATTCTATTCTCATAGGGTTGTCGGGCGGTAAAGATTCGCTTGCACTTCTCGACCTAATGGGCGACATGTTGCGCCGAAGCAATAACGCCTTTACGCTCCATGCGCTCCATGTTCGTATGGCGGGTGTTGACTATCAATCTGACGAAAATTATCTCCGACTTAAATGCGAGAGTAACGGCATTATTTTTCACCAACGCCTTATTAGTTTTGAGAGTGACCGTAATGAGAAACGCACTCCGTGTTTCCTTTGCTCGTGGAACCGCCGTAAGACGCTCTTTGAGGTGGCGCAAGAATTAGGATGTAATAAAATTGCCCTTGGGCATCATCAAGATGACATTCTGCACACGGCGCTTATGAACCTTTCCTATGCTGGGAGTTTCTCCACCATGCCCTGTAAACTTAAGATGCAGAAAATGCCCCTAACCATCATCCGTCCTTTGTGTAAAGTGAAGGAGGCATTGCTTAAAGAGTGGGCACTCGTGGCCGAGTATCACCCGTTGGTAAAATTATGCCCTCACGAGCGAGCATCTAAACGTACCGAAATTTCAACGCTCTTTGAGCAATTAGAGGCGCAAAATCCAGAATTCCGCGCCAACCTTTGGAATGCGTTGCTAAAGGATGGTAAATTAGTGGAAGAGTAGGGGTGTAAATGAGTAGTGAGTAATGGGATTTACGATTGGGTATCTTTCATTGCTCATTTTTAGTTTCTTACGCCCCTCTATATCACTAATGATTTTGAGGCATATACGGCATAGTTTGAGCTCACACGATTTGTTGGGTGGGAGGTTTCAATGTTTTTTTTCTGCTATCTTGACTTGCAACTTCTTTTGGTGCGTATTTTACCCCTTGAAAATACTTTTATTTGCTGAAAAATCTGTAACTTTGCACTTTATACAAATAGAATAAATTATCTTAAAAAAATACAGTTATGTCTTTAATCGCAGTTAGTCCTATCGACGGCCGTTATGCTTCTAAAACAAGCGAGTTGCAAAACTACTTTTCAGAGTATGCTCTGATGAAGTATCGTGTGCGTGTTGAAATCGAATATTACATTGCCCTTTGCGAACTTCCCTTGCCCCAGTTGGTAGGCGTTGACAGTGCGCTCTTCCCCAAGTTTCGAGAAATTTATCAGAACTTCTCTTTGGAGGATGCTCAACGTGTAAAGGATATAGAAAGCGTTACAAATCACGACGTTAAGGCAATTGAATACTTCATCAAGGAGAAGTTTGACGCTATCGGTGGTTTGGATCAGTATAAGGAGTTTGTGCACTTCGGTCTTACTTCTCAGGACATCAACAACACTTCTTTCCCCTTGATGATTAAGGATGCTACAGAGGAAGTTTACATCCCCTTGTTGCAGAAGGTGATTGACCAACTTAATGCTTTTGCTGAGGAATGGAAGGATATTGCTATGCTTGCAAAGACGCACGGTCAGCCCGCATCTCCCACACGCTTGGGTAAGGAAGTAAAGGTGTTTGCTTACCGTCTTGAAGAGCAGTTGAATCAGTTGAAGGCAGTTCCTTGCAGCGGTAAGTTTGGTGGTGCAACAGGTAACTTGAACGCTCACCGTGTGGCTTATCCTGCTTACGATTGGAAGGCTTTCGCTGAAAAGTTCCTCTCTGAAAAGCTCGGCATCAAGCGCGAAGAATACACTACGCAGATTTCAAACTACGACAATCTTGCTGCTACATTCGACGCTATGAAGCGCATTCACACGATTCTCATCGACTTGAATCGCGACTTCTGGCAGTACATCTCAATGGAATATTTCAAGCAGAAGATTAAGGCAGGTGAAGTTGGTTCTTCTGCAATGCCTCACAAGGTGAACCCCATCGACTTTGAAAACTCAGAAGGTAACCTCGGCGTGGCGAATGCAATTCTCGACCACTTGGCAGTGAAGCTCCCCATCAGCCGCCTCCAGCGCGACTTGACCGACTCAACGGTATTGCGTAACATCGGTGTGCCCATGGGTCATGCACTCATCGCATTCAGTTCTACACTCAAGGGCTTCAGCAAGTTGCTCCTCAATGAAGAAGCACTCCGTCGTGACCTTGAAAACTGTTGGGCAGTATGTGCAGAAGCTATTCAGACAGTGCTTCGCCGTGAAGCTTATCCCAACCCCTATGAAGCGCTTAAGGCATTGACGCGCACTAATGCTGCAATCACAGAAGAAAGCATCCGTACCTTTATTGAAGGACTTGATGTAAGCGAAGAAATCAAGGCAGAACTTCGTGTGATTACTCCCTGGAACTACACAGGGATTTAAGTCAACGGACAACGGTCAACGGACAACAGACAACGGTCAACGGACAACGGTCAACAGACAACGGACAACGGTCAACGGACAATAGACAATTTATTTTATTATGTCAGATTTTTACAACAAGGAGAAGGGTGGCCGAGATGGCAACCGCTTCTCAAAAGGAAGTTTCGGACGCAATTCAAGCCGCCCTGGTTCACGCACAAGTGCAAATGGTGGTTATCGCCGTGAAGGTGATGCGCAGCGTCCTCGTTTTAACAACTCTAACACGGGTTTTGGCGAACGCCCCGAAGGTGGCTTCCAGCGCCCCAGTCGTGATGGACAGAGTCGCTTCAATAAGCGCCCTGGTTTTAACAACTATGCTGGTGGTGAAGGCGCTCCCCGTCCTCGCTTTAATGCTGGCGGTGAAGGTCAGCGCGGTGGTTACAATCGCGGTGAAGAAGGGCAGAACCGTGGCTTTGCACCCCGTAAGCGTACGGGCAACTACGACCCCCATGCTAAGTACAGCGCCAAGAAGCGCCTTGAGTATAAGGAAGAACACTTCGACCCCAATGCTCCTATCCGCTTGAATAAGTATTTGGCAAATGCCGGTGTATGCAGCCGTCGTGACGCAGATAAGTACATTGAAGCAGGCGTCGTAACCGTTAATGGTGAAGTGGTTACTGAACTCGGTGCTCGCGTAATGCGCACTGACATCGTTTGTTTCCACGGCGAAACAGTAAAGTTGGAGAAGAAGGTATATGTGCTTCTCAACAAGCCTAAGGGTTATGTAACAACAAGTGAAGACCCTCAGAATCGTAAGACTGTGATGGACCTCGTACAGGGTGCTTGCCCCGAAAGAATCTATCCCGTAGGTCGTCTTGACCGTAACACAACGGGTGTGCTTCTCCTCACAAACGATGGCGAGTTGGCTTCAAAGTTGACGCATCCCAAGTTCTTGAAGAAGAAGATTTACCACGTTCATACCGACCAAAACGTGTCGCTTGCTGACCTCCGTCAGATTGCTGAAGGTATCACGCTTGAAGACGGTATCATTAAGGCAGACGCTGTAGAATATGCTTCTCCCACAGATAAGAAGCAGATTGGCATTGAAATTCACTCGGGTAAGAACCGCATTGTGCGCCGTATCTTCGAATCATTGGGTTATCATGTTGTGAAGCTCGACCGTGTGTATTTCGCTGGTCTTACGAAGAAGAATGTACGCCGTGGTGACTGGCGTTACCTCACTGAAAAGGAAGTTTCAATGTTGCGCATGGGCGCTTTTGAATAATTATTTGGAAATAATAGTATGAGAACAAAAGTTATTGATATACTTCGTTCTACCAACTTCGGTGCGGAAGTAACCGTAAAGGGGTGGGTGAGAACAAAACGTGGTAGTAAGTCGGTGAATTTTATAGCTCTTAACGACGGTTCTACCATTCACAATGTGCAGATAGTTGCCGATGTTGACAAGTTTGACGAAGAGTTGTTGAAGAAGGTAACAACAGGTGCTTGCCTTGCTGTAACGGGTACACTCGTAGAAAGTCAGGGTGCAGGTCAGGCAGCAGAAATTCAAGCAACAGAAATCGTAGTTTACGGTACTTGCGACGCTGAATACCCCATGCAGAAGAAGGGGCAAACATTTGAATTCATGCGTCAGCACGCACATATGCGCTTGCGCACCAATACTTTCGGTGCCGTGTTCCGCATTCGCCACAACATGGCAATGGCGGTGCATCAGTACTTCCATGAACGCGGCTTCTTCTACTTCCACACTCCCATTATCACAGCTTCGGACTGTGAAGGTGCAGGGCAGATGTTCCAGGTAACTACGAAGAACCTCTACGACTTGAAGAAGGATGAAGAAGGTAAGATTGACTACTCTGACGACTTCTTCGGCAAGATGACTTCGCTCACCGTATCGGGTCAGTTGGAAGGCGAACTCGCTGCTACGGCATTAGGTGCAATTTATACGTTTGGTCCTACTTTCCGTGCGGAAAACTCAAACACTCCCCGCCACCTCGCTGAGTTCTGGATGATTGAACCCGAAGTTGCTTTCAACGATATTCACGACAATATGGATCTCGCTGAGGACTTTATTAAATATTGTGTGCGTTGGGCGTTGAACAACTGTAAGGACGACCTCGAATTCCTCAACAAGATGGTTGATAAGACACTTCTTGACCGCCTTAACTTCGTAGTAGACAATGATTTCGTGCGCCTTACTTACACTGAAGGCATAGAAATTCTTGAAGAAGCTGCTAAGTCAGGTAAGAAGAACTTTGAGTTCCCCGTATACTGGGGCGTAGACCTTGCAAGTGAGCATGAGCGCTACCTCGTTGAAGAACACTTTAAGAAGCCCGTTATCCTTACCGACTATCCTAAGGAAATTAAGGCGTTCTACATGAAGCAGAATGAAGATGGCAAGACCGTCCGCGCTATGGACGTGCTCTTCCCCCAGATTGGTGAAATCATCGGTGGCTCAGAGCGTGAAGAAAGTTACGAAAAGTTAACTGCACGTATCAACGAACTCGGCATTCCCATGAAGGATATGTGGTGGTATTTGGACACTCGTCGTTTCGGAACTTGTCCTCACAGTGGTTTCGGTCTCGGCTTTGAGCGCTTGATCCTCTTTGTGACAGGTATGCAAAACATCCGTGACGTGATACCCTTCCCCCGTACACCTAAATCTGCAGAATTTTAATATCCTGGGAAGTTAGAAGCGTTATAAAGTCTTCTGACTTCCCATAATTAATATTTACATATCATGAAACGAAATCTTTCTTTAAGCATCATTGCAACAGTTGTTGTCTTGCTATTTGTTGGGCTTATTGGTTCCTATATTTATACTAATACTGATGAATATAGAGCAAAAGCACTTTATAACGAGTTAGGTAATGATTATACCATAGGGCAATGTGATAGTATTCTTAAGACATTCCCCAATACAGAATGCGTGGAATTAGTTAAAGAAAAGAAGCGTTCGCTCTTGCGTCAAAAGGGAATGTGGCACGCTATATCAAAGCGTCCCACTATTGAGGCTTTAATGCAATTGAAGAATACTCCTAATTTGCTAAAAAGGTATGCGATTCTCGCCGACGAGAAATTAGATTCTTTGGTTTGGGTAGAAGCACAAAAGGGTAAAACTCAAAAGCATTATGAGGAATACTTAGCTCTTGGGAAAATGACGAGATATCATAATGAAGCTTTCCGAGTATTGCAGGCTATGCAAAATCTTCCGAATCCTGAAGCAGTGCAAGAGCAAATCCAGGTTAGTGTGAAAGACTTTTACAATAATCTTGGGAATACGCAGACAAGTAAAGTGGTAGAAGCCTGTGCCGACACTGTGAAATTATTTTTACATCGTGGTAATATAGATAAAATACAATTGACTGATTACCTCAACAAGACGTATTACAAGAAAGTTAAGAAACGCAATTTTACCATTACTTCAGATATCGCAATTCATAAGGCACGCTTGGCTGACGATTCGTATGGTTATGCAGCTGTATGTACTATGGACGAAGAAATTCCAGGCAAAAGGGTGCGTAAGTCGAAGTCTTTAATTCTCTTTAATACAGATAGAAAAATTGTGTATGTAAAAATTAATCGAGTGTTTAATGGTAGATAGTGGTGAACCCCAGTAAACTTATCTCATCTAATAGGGATACTGGAATAATCGCATCTTTAAACATTGTATCTTGATTCTCTTTTCTTTTTTTTAAAACTCGTTTACTAAAAATAGTTGAAAATGGAAAAATTAGTCATCAACAGTTATGATGAGTTTGCTGCTCATCTTGGTCAAGAACTTGGAACTTCTGAATGGTTGGAAGTAAATCAAGAACGTATCAACCTTTTTGCTGATGCTACTCTTGATCATCAGTGGATTCACGTTGATACAGAACGCTGTAAAACTGAAAGTCCCTTCGGACAAACCATTGTGCATGGTTACCTCACATTGTCTCTTCTTCCTTATTTGTGGGACCAAATTATAGAAGTGAACAATATCAAGATGTTGGTGAATTATGGCATGGATAAGATGAAGTTTGGTCAGGCTGTTCTTTCCGGTCAGTCTGTGCGTTTGGTTACAAAATTAGAGAGCATTGCTAACTTGCGCGGAATTGCCAAGGTTGAAATTAAATTCTATATTGAGATTCAGGGAGAAAAGAAGCACGCCCTTGATGGTGTAGCGACCTTCTTGTATCACTTTAATTAATTTGTTGTTAAGTAAGTGAGTAGGCTAATATAATTGGTTGCCGATGTTTTTACGTATGCTTTAAAAAAGGCGAGAAAATCTCTTGATGTTGAGACAATGCGAACAAGTTATTAACCTATTCACTTCCCTTTCCCCTTGTTAACTCTATGGATATTTATCATACAGTTACTTCGCTATCTGAAGGCTTTTACGCAGAAAAACGCAGTCGCTTTTTGGCCTTTGCTATGCCCGTGCAAAATGAGGAAGAAGTGAAGTTGCGCGTGGCTGAATACCGCAAGAAATATTTTGATGCGCGCCATGTATGTTATGCCTATGTGTTAGGGTATCAAGGAGAGCGCACACGAGCGAATGATGATGGTGAACCCTCTGGATCATCTGGTCAACCCATCTTGCGCCAGTTGCGTTCTTATGGTGTCACGTTTACCTTGGTTATAGTGGTAAGATATTATGGAGGGGTAAATTTAGGGACTGGCGGACTTGTCGTAGCCTATAAGTCAGCCTCTGGGGATGCGCTTTCTAATGCGGAGATTGTGGAGAAATTTGTAGAGTGTGAATTTCAGGCCCAAATCCCCTATACCGAGGTAGACAAGGCAATGCGTACTATTCGAGCGTTACAGGCAGAAGTGCTTGCACGTGATTATACCCCGACTGATACCATCCTAACCGTAAAGTGTCGTCTCAAACATGAGAAGGAGTTAAAGGAAAAGTTGGGCGTGGCGGTTGACAATCTTGAAAATGAGTGAAACAAAGTGACCATTTTATAAAAAACTGAGACTGTATGCAAAATTAGATTTACATACAGTCTCAGTTCTTGTATATCAATCATACCGTGAGTATACGGTGAAAAGCGAGTCTTGTAATGTGTCTTCTTTTCACATAAAAACTCATACATCGGGTGCTCCATTTTATAGGAGTCCATTCCTCGTTAGTTTGTTATTCTTCCTTATTGAGCGTCATCTGCTTTCTTGCTTTCTTGAGTAATTCACTGGCAAAGACAAAGTCCGTGAGACTTTCACTATTAGAGCTTGCAACTTGTTCGTTTGTGCCTTCCCAATCATTGAGTCCCTGATTGATATAGATGATGTGTTCACCAATCCCCATTACGGAGTTCATGTCGTGAGTGTTGATGATGGTTGTTGTGTTAAATTCTCGTGTGATATCGCTAATTAGTGCATCAATCACGAGTGATGTTTTAGGGTCAAGTCCAGAGTTGGGTTCGTCACAGAAAAGGTAACGAGGGTTTAGAGCTATTGCTCGTGCAATGGCTACTCGTTTTTGCATCCCTCCTGATAATTCTCCGGGGAATTTGCGCTCAGCATCGAGTAGGTTCACATGGTCAAGGCAAAAGCGTGCACGACGCATGCGCTCTTTGGCACTTTCTGTGGAGAACATATCAAGGGGAAACATTACATTTTCAAGTACAGAGAGTGAGTCAAATAGAGCGGCGCTTTGGAAAATCATCCCCATTTCGCGTCTAAGCAAAGCTTTCTCTTGCTTGTTCATTTGGAGGAGGTCACGTCCGTCATAGATTACAGTACCCACGGTGGGGGTAAGAAGTCCGACGAGACACTTCATCAACACTGTTTTCCCAGAACCACTTTGTCCGATTATCAGGTTCGTCTTTCCGCTTTCAAATTTTGTATTTATTCCTTTTAGCACCTGTTTGGCACCGAAGGATTTACTGAGATTATGAACTTCTATCATCTTAGGAGTGTGGAGCGATTACGAAAGTAGGTTAGTTAAAAATAGGTCTGAGAAAAGAATGAGCATTGAACTCGTTACGACTGCGGTAGTTGATGCTTTCCCAACTTCCACACTTCCGCCTTCAACCGTGTAACCACAATACGCACTTACACTACTGATGATAAAGGCAAAGAAGAAACTTTTGATGATGCCCATCCAAAAGAACCATTGGGTAAACTCGTATTGCAAACCAGCTGTAAGGTCTGAAGGGGTGATAATGTGGGCAATGTATGCAGTGGCATAGGCACCAATTATACCGCTAAAGGTACTGAAAATCACGAGTAGCGGAATCATTGTCAAGAGTCCCAAAATTTTAGGTAAAATAAGGAATGAGGCAGAGTTGACTCCCATGATTTCAAGAGCATCAATTTGTTGGGAGGTGCGCATCGTGCCCAATTCGGAAGCAATATTTGAACCAACTTTTCCTGCAAGAATCAAGCACATAATAGAACTTGAGAATTCCAACAGCATGATTTCTCGCGTTGTGTAACCCGACACCCAAAGAGGCATCCATGGTGATTGGATGTTGAGTTTAATTTGAATGCAAATTACAGCTCCGATGAAGAAAGAAATGAGCAGAACAATGCCAATAGAGTCAACTCCGAGTTGTTCCATTTCTTTTAAATATTGCTTAAAGAACATGCGCATACGTTCTGGGCGTGAGAAAGTGCGCCCCATAAGTTGCAAGTATTTTCCGAGTGAGGCAAGGTATTTTAATGGCATAAATGATTGATTTTATTCGGCAAAGTTACAACTTTTTTGCTAACCCGAGAAAAACATTAGTGTCCGCTTCTGCTGAATGATAGTATATAATTGGGAGGTAGGGGTGATAAATGTGAATTTGTAAATGGCAGGTGGTTGAAATCGTTTCTTCAAATTTTTCTATTCAATTAATTATTTTTAATTTTGCCAAAATTATGGTTGATGAAGTTTAGCTTTTGTTTGCACATCAATCTAAACCTTTATTTTTTTTTAATACAGTGCTATCAGTAGAATCTCTTTCCGTAGAATTTTCTGCACGTCCACTTTTTAGTGGCGTTTCTTTTGTTGTGAATGCCAAGGACCGCATAGCTTTAGTCGGGAAAAATGGTGCGGGAAAATCAACCATGTTGAAGATTTTAGCGGGGATCCAAACGCCAACCTCGGGGAATGTGTCTATACAATGCAATATTTCAGTGGGTTACCTTCCCCAAGTAATGGTGTTGACGGATGATTCTACTGTGCTTGAAGAGACAGAGAAGGCGTTTAAGCATGTCCATCAAATGCAACGAGAACTGGAGCAATTGAATAACGAACTTTCGGAACGTACAGACTATGAGAGTGAGGATTATATGGAACTCGTTGAAATTTTTACGCATAAGTCCGAACTTTATCAGTTGATTGGTGGAATGAATTATCGTGCGGAGATGGAACGTACACTTTTGGGGCTAGGTTTTACTCCGAATGATTTCTTACGCCCTACAAAGGAATTTTCTGGTGGTTGGCGCATGCGCATTGAGTTGGCAAAACTCCTCTTGCAACGTCCTGAGGTTTTATTACTTGATGAACCCACAAACCATCTGGATATAGAGAGTATTCGTTGGTTGGAACAGTTTCTTCAGCGCTCTTCTGGTGCTGTAATTTTGGTAAGTCACGACCGTGCTTTTATAAACAACGTTACCAATCGTACTTTAGAAATATCGTGTGGTAAGGTGGTTGATTATAAAGTCGCTTATGATGAATTCGTAAAACTTCGCGCAGAGCGAAGAGAACAGCAATTACGTGCTTATGAAAATCAACAGAAAGAAATTGCTGATATTAAGGACTTTATAGAGCGCTTTCGCTACAAGGCGACAAAAGCAGTGCAGGTGCAAAGTCGTATTAAGCAATTGGAACGCATCGTTCCTATTGAGATAGATGAGGTTGATAATTCATTATTACACTTGAAGTTTCCGCCTTGTGTGCGTAGTGGCGATTATCCCATAATTTGTGAAGAGGTGAGAAAGGATTATGGTGAGCATTGCGTTTTCAGTAAAGTGAACCTCACGATTAAGCGCGGTGAAAAAGTTGCTTTCGTGGGAAAGAATGGGGAGGGAAAATCCACCTTAGTGAAGTGCATTATGCAAGAGATTCCTCATGGAGGTACTCTCAAAGTAGGACATAATGTAAGCATCGGGTATTATGCCCAAAATCAAGCACAATTATTAGATGAGAATCTCACAGTGTTTGAAACCATTGACCTTGTGGCGAAAGGAGAGGTGCGTCTTAAAATCCGAGATATCCTTGGAGCATTCATGTTTGGTGGCGAAGCCTCAGATAAAAAGGTAAAGGTGCTTTCGGGTGGTGAAAGAAGTCGTTTGGCAATGATAAAACTTTTGCTGGAACCTGTGAATTTCTTAATTCTCGACGAACCTACCAATCACTTAGATTTGCGTACTAAGGATGTCTTGAAAGAAGCAATTCTTGCATTTGATGGTACCGTTATTGTGGTGAGTCACGATCGCGAATTCTTGGATGGTCTTGTTTCTAAAGTTTATGAGTTTGGTGGTGGAGTAGTACGAGAATATTTAGGAGGTATTTACGACTTTTTGAAGAAGAAAGACCAAACTTCTCTCGACAATATATCGTTAGTGCAGCAAAAAACAAATGCCCGAGCAGAAGCGATGAAGTTAGAGACTGCGTCAGAAGGCAAAGTGTCTTATGAACAGCAAAAGGAGCGAGCGAAATTAGCGAGAAAGGCAGAAAAGCGAGTTAAAGACGCGGAACTAACAGTTGAAAAAATAGAAAACGAGATAGGTGTCATAGAACAACAATTGGCAACACCTGAAGGGGCAACATCTGTAAACTTGTTTGAGCAACACGCAGTCTTAAAAAAACAACTTGATAAAGCCGTAGAAGAGTGGGAACTCGCAATGGAGGCTTATTCGGAGTTTGATTGATAATTACCTATCCATATCAATTTTATGGTATACACACAACTACCACTTACATATCTTCCTTTCGTTTCCAATGGTGAGGCTCCAGAAGATGCGTTGCGCATCCTCTTTCTTAATATTATGCCAATGAAACAGATTACGGAAGAAGATTTCTGTCGCTCTCTGGCATTTTCAGATGTCTCTGTGGAGTTGTTGCCCATGAAGATAGCAGGGCAAACTTATAAGACGACCCCACAAGAGTATGTTGATAGATATTATTCTGATTTTGAAGTTTATAAAGATGGATATTATGATGGGTTAATTCTTACAGGTGCCCCTTTAGAATCTATTAATTTTGAGGATGTACGCTATTGGGAACAATTAAAGGAGATAATGACATGGGCACAGTCACATGTCTCTTCTTCGCTATATATATGTTGGGGGGCACAGGCTGCGCTGTATCATCATTTTGGCGTTCCGAAATATGATTTACCCGAAAAGTGTTTCGGTATTTATCCTCATCGTGTGGTCAACGAACACCGTTTGCTGCATAATATGCATCCCGAGTTTATGATGCCCAATAGTCGTCATACGGAGGTTCATTCGTCGGATTTTCCCCCTGAGTGCCAAGTTATTGCTGAGAGTGATGAGACGGGAGTTGGGATTATGGTTTCTAATGAAGGTCGGGAGGTTTACGTTGTAGGACACCTTGAATACGAACCCTTGACGCTTCATAACGAATATATGAGAGACCTTGAGAAAGGGTTGGTGATAGCACCTCCGCACAATTATTACATAAACAATGTATCAGATCAAGGAGTTGATTATGTGTGGGAGGTAGCATGCAAGCAATTCTTTTGTAATTGGTTATTACTTTGTAAGGTCATGAAGTGATAGGAAAAACTTTTACAAAAAAACAGGCAATAATATAGACGTAACCCCAAGAACTTTACCAATCCCCCTCCGCAACTAAAGTTGCATCCCCCATTTCCCCCGCTATTGGGGGCGTAAATCTCTAACTTATGGGGACATTTTTAGTTAGTGTATTCTGTTCAAGTTTTCAATTGGAAATAGCAAACGAATGGAAGTATATAAAAATCCTCTTTCTCCCTCCTTCAAGGGGAAGTACCTCTGCAAGAGGGGAGGGGTTGAGGAACCGACGCTCGAAGTAAGAGCAGAGTACAAACTTGTTTCTACTTTGCCTTACGTGGAGGAGAAACGTCGAGTTTGTGAGGTCAAATGCCTAAAAGGGCGGAGGGGATGTGATTATGGGTTAACTGCTATATTATTACCCAAAATTATGAAACTAACGTTGTAATAAAAGTCGCATAGGTGTGTTCTTGTGAACATAACTATGCGACTTTTTTATTGTTTAACATCAAAAGATGGGGAGGTTGATGCGTTTTTATCTTATTCAATCTTCCTCAGTTTTTCCATTACTGTGCGGTTGAGTTGTTTGAGGTTTTTTTCGCTCGTGCGTGCTAATTCGGTGTTGAAATCTTGAAGGTGTTGGGGGAGTTCATTAAGTTGGTCAGAGAAGACCTGGAGAAGATTGAGGCGTCGGGTAGGAGAGTAAGGGTTTACTACCATTCTAATGCCTTTAGGATGAATTTCAACCTCAATTTGCTTTCCTGTAGTAAGAGGGTCACCGTCTACGTGCACGGGGTCGTCCCCTGTGCGTGTAATGCTTACTTTTTTTGCCTTAAATGTCTTCACGCGACTATTTGTAGTGAGCGTGCCGTTGAAAAGTTGTAGGGCAAGTTGAGGGGCTTCGATGGGCGTGAAGGGTTCAAGAATGGTGATGTCCATGAGTCCGTCGCTCATAGTTGCCGCAGGGGCAATAAAGGCATTGTTGCCGTATTGCGAAGCATTTGCACATGCAATAACAAAAGCCCTTTGCTCCACCTTTTGCTCGTCAATGATGAGTGTGTAGGTATCAGGTTTGTAAGTGAGCGTTTCACGTAGGGTGTTTTCAATGTACGAGATAAGTCCGCGCTTGCCACTATTGGCAAACTTCATACTTACGAAGGCGTCAAATCCCATCCCACAGGTGCAGAAGAAGGGTAACCCATTCATTGTGCCATAGTCAAGAGACTTGATGTTTCCTGCGTTAATCATACTGATAGCCCCCTCTGGGTCTATGGGCAACTGGAGGTGGCGTGCCAATCCGTTGCCACTTCCGCATGGAATTATACCCAATGCAGTATTGGTGTGGATAAGCGCACGTGCAACCTCGTTGACCGTGCCGTCTCCCCCTACTGCCACTACGATATCAATACCTTCATGAGCAGCCTCACGCGCAATGATCTCTGCATGACCTGCATACTCTGTGTATCGCACGCTATATTCATACTTGCTGGTATCGATACAGCGTCCAATGCTTTGGCGGATGAAGATTTTCTTATCCGTGCCTGATTTGGGATTTATTATGAATCGTATGGTTTGCATAACCTTAAATGGAATGATGAGGGTTGAGAAAATCTTTGACTTGTATCTCACGATTTGGTTAAGCAAAGGTAATGATTTTTCCATTTTATCAACCAACTTCAATGTTATAAAAACAAAAATTGCACAAAGTTACTCGTAATGGGTAGTTTTTTTGTCAGTAAGGGGGTATTTGTAGAATTAAAATTGTAATTTTGCAGGTAATTTGGTGTATAGTTTAGGTTACACCCCATAGAGTATAACTCTCCACTGAAGACTAACACAATATTTATAAGATAAACGATTATGGGTTTACTTCAAGAAAGATTAGCGCAATATACGCTTCCTCAAGAATTGATGCAACAGGGTATGTATCCCTACTTCCGCGAAATCGACGGAAAGCAAGGTACCGAGGTTGAAATGGGCGGTCACCGCGTATTGATGTTCGGTTCTAATGCGTATACAGGACTCCCTGGTGATGAACGTATTATTAAAGCAGCCAAGGATGCGCTTGATAAGTATGGTTCAGGTTGCGCTGGTAGTCGCTTCTTGAATGGTACGCTCGACCTTCACGTCGTGCTCGAAAAGGAGATTGCCAAGTTTATGGGTAAGGATGAAGCGCTCTGCTTCTCAACTGGTTTTACCGTAAACTCAGGTGTTATTGCTTGCTTGTGCGGACGCAATGACTATATTATCTGTGACGACCGCGACCATGCCTCTATTATTGATGGTCGCCGCCTTTCTATGGCAAAGCAGCTCAAGTTTAAGCACAACGACATGGCTGACCTTGAAAAGCAGCTCCAGCGTTGTGAACCCGATGCGGTGAAGCTTATTGTGGTTGATGGCGTGTTCTCTATGGAAGGCGACCTTTGTAACCTCCCCGAAATTGTTCGCCTCAAGCATAAGTACAACGCTACTATTATGGTTGATGAAGCTCACGGCGTAGGTGTATTCGGTCGTGACGGACGTGGCGTTTGTGACCATTTTGGACTTACCGACGAGGTTGACCTCATCATGGGTACTTTCTCAAAGTCGCTCGCAAGTATCGGTGGTTTTATTACGGCTGATAGTACCATTATCAACTGGATTCGTCACACTTGTCGTACCTACATCTTCTCGGCTTCAAACACTCCTGCTGCTACAGCTGCTGCCCTCGAAGCGCTCCGCATTATCCAGGCAGAACCCGAGCGCATCGCAGCGCTTTGGGATGTAACCAATTACGCACTTGTGAAGTTCCGTGAAGCAGGATTTGAGATTGGTGATACTGAAAGTCCCATTATTCCCCTTTATGTGCGCGACACAGAGAAGACATTTGCTGCAACGATGATGGCATTCGAAGAAGGCGTATTTATCAATCCTGTGATTCCTCCTGCATGTGCTCCTCAGGATACCTTAGTGCGCGTAGCGCTCATGGCTACACATACGAAGGAACAAGTAGATACTGCGGTTGAAAAACTCGCTAAGGTATTCCGTGGACTCGGTGTGATACAATAACGGGATTTTTCGGTCAAACACTAAATATGAAAGAGGAAGTGTCAAATCGTTGGCACTCCTCTTTTTTTACTTTTACATTGATATCTTCATTTTGCATTTGCTGTTGTTATCTTTTCGAAAAGAATTTTTCAGTAAAAAAAAGTGAAGGATGCTTGTTGGATAAATAAATTAGTTGTAATTTTGCAACGCAAACGAGAAACAAAGATTAATGCACTCTTAGCTCAGTTGGTAGAGCAACTGACTCTTAATCAGTGGGTCCTGGGTTCGAATCCCTGAGGGTGTACAAAAAACTCGTTTTGCAATGCACTCTTAGCTCAGTTGGTAGAGCAACTGACTCTTAATCAGTGGGTCCTGGGTTCGAATCCCTGAGGGTGTACAAATCTTTTCTTTCATAACACGCACTCTTAGCTCAGTTGGTAGAGCAACTGACTCTTAATCAGTGGGTCCTGGGTTCGAATCCCTGAGGGTGTACGAGTTATTCGAGATTGACAATCGTAAGGTTGTCAATCTTTTTTTTGTATTTGAAGTTAAAATATTCTGTGTTTGGTGCGATAGTTTGTTATAAAAAACTTAATTTTGCTTTCAATAATTAAACTATGACTTACAAAGTGGTAACAAAAGAAAGCATTCAAGCGCTTATAGATGATGGAATGTTGGATGAAGCGCTGACGAACGTTGATATATTGCTCCAAGAGTCGCCTACTGATGATGCCCTTTATTACCTCAAAGGTAAGGTGCTGATGAGAATGGGCGACTGGAAGAAAGCAACGGATGCCTACCTGCAAGCTCATGCGCTTAACCCTGATGGACCTGCCCAGGAACAGTTATCAATGATTAAGGACATCATGGATTTTTACAATAAGGATATGTATAATCATTGAGGTCGTGAGTGAGTTAGACTTTTAGTTTATGAGGAACTTCGTATGGCATTTCTCATGACACGTTATAAGATTTCGATAACTAAATTAGAATATAGAAAGTACCACTTCTAATGTGGTATGAATTATTAAAATCAACCATTATGGCAAAGATTGTAGGAGCCGTGGTGATTAACACCGAGCGATGCAAGGGGTGTAACCTTTGCGTTGTGGCTTGCCCCAAGAAATGTTTGTCGCTGAGCGGCAAGGAAGTGAATCATAAGGGTTATGCATTTTGTGTAGATGTACAACCCGAGGAATGTATAGGATGCAGTTCGTGTGCTATTGTTTGCCCCGATGCTTGCATCACGGTGTATAAAACAAAGATTGACGCATAAAAAGTTATGAAGCAAGATAAGGAAGTCCTTTTGATGAAAGGAAATGAGGCTATCGCGCATGCTGCAATTCGTTGTGGATGTGACGGTTATTTTGGATATCCCATTACGCCTCAATCAGAGATTTTGGAAACATTGGCTGCAGAAAAACCTTGGGAAACTACTGGTATGGTGGTGCTCCAGGCTGAAAGTGAAGTAGCCTCAATTTATATGATTTATGGTGGCGGTGCTTCAGGTAAGCGCGTGATGACTTCTTCATCAAGTCCTGGTGTCGCACTCATGCAAGAAGGTATCACCTATATGGCTGGTGCTGAAGTTCCTGGTGTTATTGTGAATGTACAACGTGGTGGTCCTGGTTTGGGTACAATCCAACCCTCACAAGGTGACTACAATCAAGCAACTCGTGGTGGCGGTAATGGCGACTACAATGTCATCGTATTGGCGCCCTGCTCTGTACAGGAAATGGCTGATTTCGTGGATGTGGCCTTTGATTTGGCATTTAAGTATCGCACTCCGGTAATGATTCTCTCCGATGGTATTATTGGGCAGATGATGGAAAAGGTGGTGCTTCCTCCTTTCAAACCCCGCCGTACGGAAGAAGAAATTAAGGCAACTTGTCCTTGGGCTACAACAGGTAAGGGTAAGCGCGAAAAGCACAATATCATTACGTCGGTAGAACTTCAGTCGGAAGTGATGGAGCAGAATAACCTCCGCCTCCAAGCGAAGTATGCTGAAATTAAGGCCAACGAAGTACGCTATGAAGTAAGCGGAATGGAAGATGCCGACTACATGATTGTTGCCTTTGGTTCGGCTGCACGTATCTCGCAAAAGGCTGTAGAATTGGCAGCTGAAAGAGGTATCAAGGTGGGTGTATTCCGTCCTATTACGCTCTGGCCTTTCCCTGAAAAGGAAATCCGTGAATACTCAAAGAATCTCAAGGGTGTGTTGACTATGGAAATCAACGCAGGTCAGATGGTTCACGATGTGCGCTTAGCCGTTGGTGAACGCATTCCTGTAGAACATTTCGGCCGTTTGGGTGGTATTGTTCCCGATCCCGAAGAAGTAGTTGAAGCACTCGTGGCGCTTACCAAGAAAGCTAATGGTTAATCATCCCAACGAACGACATTCCATTTTTGAACGCTTAAATCATCCCGAACGTGACGTGCATCAACGCATGAAGGAGCGCAAAATGTTAATACTCCGCAACATTTTGAATGCAATATTTATGCTACTCGCTGCCGCAACGATGATAGGCATTTGGGCTTATCCTGAATATACCAATCAGTGGTATATCCTCGGACTCATTGCCGTATGTATTAAAATCGTAGAGGTGATGTTTAGAATGCCTGGAATGAAAAAAAATAAGAAATAAGAATTTATATGCGTAAAGAAGATATTATCAAACCCGAAAATTTGGTGTATGAAAAACCCAAATTGATGAACGATACGGACATGCACTATTGTCCTGGATGTTCACACGGTGTTGTACATAAACTCATTGCTGAAGTCATTCAGGAGATGGGATTGGAAGAAGATGCTATTGGTGTTTGCCCCGTAGGTTGTTCAGTATTTGCTTATAGATACCTTGATATCGACTGGCAAGAAGCGGCACATGGTCGTGCACCAGCTCTCGCTACTGCTATCAAGCGCTTGTGGCCCAATAAGTTGGTGTTCTCTTATCAGGGAGATGGCGACATTGGTTGTATCGGTACGGGCGAAGCCATTCATGCTTTGAATCGCGGTGAAAACATTGCTATGATTTTCATTAACAATGCTATTTATGGTATGACAGGCGGTCAGATGGCTCCCACTACGTTGATTGGTCAGAAGACGGTGACTTGCCCCTATGGTCGCGACCCTCAGTTGCATGGTTATCCTTTGAAGATTTCCGAAATGGCGGCACTTTTGGAAGGCACTTGCTTCGTATCGCGCAATAGTGTGCAGAATGTAGCGGCTATCCGCAAGACGAAGAAAGCCATCCGCAAGGCTTTTGAAAATTCATTGGCTGGAAAGGGTTCAAGTCTTGTAGAAATCGTTTCTACATGTTCTTCAGGTTGGAAGTTGACACCCGTTAAGGCCAACGAATGGATGGAGGAAAACATGTTTAAGTATTATCAATTGGGCGACCTTAAAGACAAGGAATAAGGCGCTCCAAAGTATTCCGAGATATGAAACAAGAAATAATTATTTCCGGTTTTGGCGGTCAAGGGGTTCTCTCTATGGGAAAGATTTTGGCCTATGCCGGATTGATGGAAGATAAAGAAGTTACATGGATGCCCGCCTATGGTCCTGAACAGCGCGGGGGTACGGCAAATGTGACAGTGATTGTGAGCGACGAACCCATTTCTTCGCCCATCCTTTCGCAGTACGACACAGCCATCCTTTTGAACCAACCCTCGGTAGATAAGTTTGAGGCTAAGGTTAAACCTGGTGGCACGCTTATTTACGATAGTTTTGGCATCCTCAACCCTCCCACACGTACAGACATCAACATCTATAGCATTAGTGCGATGGAGACGGCGGCTGAGATGAAAATCATGAAGTGCTTCAACATGATGATTTTGGGTGGTTACTTGAAGAAGCATCCCATTGTGAACCTCGAAAGTGTGATGAAGGCACTTGCAAAGACACTTCCCGAGCGTCACCACGGCCTTCTCCCTGTCAACGAACAGGCCATCCTGAAGGGTATGGAAATCATCAAGTAAATAAAGAACAAAATTAAGGGGCGGGTAGGGGCTTGTCCCATCCGCTTTCTTACTATTTCTTAATCAACGGATTAAATCCTAAAATTTATTACTATGGCAAGTCGTAAAGTTCTTAAGAAGGCCATCAAGGGTGCTTGTGGCGAACTCTTTGCTGATTGTGTAGCACTCAGCATGTGTAAGGATGCAAATAAGGAAGCGCTCTTTGCGCTCGAACAAAAGTTAGTTGATTTGTGTCAAGACTTCGTGTCACGTCTTTCTCACACAGAAAAGGGCAACGAAAAGAAGTTCTATAAGAAGTTAGTAGCAGAGTTTACGGATTCTATCAACGCCATCGCTGAAGAAATTATCAAGGCATAATCATGGCCAATTTCTATCATCGCTTGTTGTTCAAGCGCATGGGGTGGAGTGAGCAAGTGAGCATTCCACACCGTGACAAATGCATCATCTGCGTAGCGCCCCATACCAGTAATTGGGACTTCATTATTGGCCAATTATACTATCGCTCCCTTGGCCGTACGGCGGGTTTTTTGATGAAGAAGGAGTGGTTCTTCTGGCCCCTTGGTATTTTGTTTAGAAAGATGGGGGGCATCCCTGTCTATCGCTCTAAAAAGACCAGTATGACCGACACTTTGGCTGAGCGCATCAAAGAGATGGAGCGTTTTGAACTGGCGGTAACCCCCGAAGGCACACGCTCCAAAGTAACAACTTGGAAACGAGGTTTCTATTTCATTGCTCTCAAGGCAGGCATTCCTATTCAACTTTATGACCTTGATTATAAAAACAAGGTCATCAGGTGCACCAAAGAATTGATGCCCACGGGAGATGTCGAAGCTGACATGCGAGAGATTATGGAGTATTACAAGAACTCTAACGCCAAGTATCCCGAAAAGTTTGCTATTGAAGAAATCTAATTGTATAATGAAGTTTTTTATACTCCTATTTGGTTTAATAAACTTATTTGCAGTATCGGTTCGTGCATCCTCTTACAAGAATAATAAGAGGGTGCACGACCTTGTATCTACCAAAGAAGAGCAAGAAAAATTGGTTTGCGATTCCTTGCTCGCTTATTTTGAAGCATATCAACGTACAGATTTTCATGCCAGAAAACCCTTTGGTATAGACTCTTTAAGGTTAAATGATACCTTAAAGGAAGTACGCTTGTATCCGAATGAATGCTTTTATTCACAGTTGTTTAACTACGATTTGTTGAAGAAAATATATAGCGACCTTTCTACCTTTTTACCTGAAGAATATGCTGATTATAAGATTCAGATGTTCGCCAAGCGTGACCAGCCCTTGGAGGCTTTAGTTCCCAATTTTATGCGCTCAGATAGTTTGGATGAATTGCGACGTTGGCGGACTACGAGCGACATTGAAAGGGCATGGGTAAAACCAAACAATAAAACTTACTCCGTTTCCCGCGGTCTAAAAGGTCGTCATTTGATGGTTTGGGCAAGTCACGGTCGTTTTTATAAAAATAAAGTGGCACGTTGGGAATGGCAGCGCCCCTACTTGTTTTGTACAACAGAAGATTTGCTTACACAATCCATTGTTTATCCCTTCCTTTATCCCATGCTGGAGCGAGCAGGTGCTATAATTGTATCTCCCCGTGAGCGTGATACACAAACAGAAATGGTGGTAGTGGATAACGATTCAAAGACCACGCAAGGTAAGTATTATGAAATGGAGCGAGATGGGAATTTTTGGATGACGATAACAGAAAAACCAGGTTTTGCTCCTCCCGTTTCGGTATTGACAGATGGGGATCAACCTTTTATGAGAGGTACAGCCCGTAGCATCTCAACTGTGAGAAATAAAGCACAGATGGGAAGTGCTAATTGGGAACCTAAATTTGAAAAGTCGGGATGTTATGCCGTTTATGTATCCTATGTGTCTTTGCCCAATAGTGTTGAAGATGCTCAATATGTAGTATATCATGCTGGTGGCATTTCGACATATACCATTAACCAAAAGATAGGAGGAGGAACATGGACTTATTTAGGAACTTTTGAATTTAATTCCCAAACATCCCAAAGACAGGGAGTTATGCTTACGAACGTAAGTAGTGGAGATGGGGTGGTAACTGCTGATGCCGTGCGTTTTGGTGGAGGTGTGGGACTATGTGAGCGTGAAGGTAAGAAGTCTTTTCTCCCTGCTCATTTAGAAGCAGCTCGTTATTATACTCAGTGGGCAGGATTGCCAGAGGGTGAGTGTAACACGGAGGGGAGTGAAAATGATTATGTAGACGATTTGCGTTGTCGTTCGAATTTCACAAATTATTTGGCTGGCGGGTCCGTATATCTTCCCAATCAAAAAGGTCTTGGTGTACCTTTGGAACTGGTAACGGCAATTCATACCGATGCTGGGCACAAGGCGGATAATAGCGTTTTTGGCACATTATCTATAAGCACCACTTATGACGTAGCTTCTGGTGAAAATTACCCCGAGGGTATTTCTCGAATGGCATCGTTTGATTTAGCACACATGTTGGCAGAAGGTGTGGCACGTGATTTGTCTAAACTTCTTCAAACGAATTGGACACGCCGAGAAACATGGAATCGCAACTATAGTGAAACTCGTTCGCCACAAATTCCCTCTGCCATCCTTGAATTGCTCTCACATCAGAACTTTACAGATATGCGCTATGCGCACGATCCGTTGGTTAAATTTCATATTGCTCGCAGCATTTATAAATCATTATTGAGGTATGTGAATTTCCAACACCGAATAACGGATGTCGTTGTGCAACCTCTTCCTGTGAAAGATATTTGGGCAAATTTAGATTCTAAAGCAAATCGTGTGACACTTGGGTGGACTCCCATGCTTGATCCGCTTGAACCATCAGCAATGCCCTCCCAGTATATTGTCTATACCAAAATTGGAAATCGTGGTTTTGACAATGGGCAAATAGTTGCAGAGCCCTCTTTCACGATGGCGATAACTCCAGGCGTACAATATTGTTTCCGTGTTGCAGCTCTTAATGATGGCGGTGAAAGTTTCCCTTCTGAGGAGATGACCGTATATAAAGCGCCCAACGAGCAGAAACGTGTAATGATTGTCAATGGATTTACCCGTTTGTGTGGTCCCGCAATTGTGCAAAAATCCGATAGTGTTGGTTTTGATTTAAAGCAAAGTATTGGTATCCCTTGGGGAAGTACCTCTGGTATTTCAGGTGCCCAAGTATGTTTTGATCCTCGTTTTGCGGGTAGAGAGGGCGAAGGAGCATTAGGTTTTAGTAGCAACGAATGGGTAGGAAAATCCATCGCTGGTAACACCTTCAAATTCACTTCCGAACACGGACGCGCTATGGCGCGCACACGCGAATATTCCTTTTCTTCAGCATCAGTAGGCGCTGTGGAACAGGGTAGTGTAGTGCTTTCTGATTATGATGTTCTCGACTATATAGCAGGACGTCAAGGTGAGGGTGCGGAAAACCTCAAGTCGTATAAGACATTTACACCAATGCTCCAGCAGTGTATTAGACAATATGCGAGTCAAGGGGGCAACCTACTTGTCACAGGTTCGCACCTTGGAAGTGATATGCAAACCCCCGAAGAGCAAGAATTTCTTGCCTCAACAATGGGATTCACCTATGAAGGTTCTGTGCCTGCTGATTCTTGTGCAACGTTGCTTGGACTTAATATGAAGTTGCCCCTCTACAATCAGCCGAATGAGGTACATTACTCCGTAGGGCATCCCGATATTCTCAAACCATCCAACAAACAGGGATTTTCAGCATTTGCTTATACAATGGGCAAATCTGCGGGGGTGGCCTACAAGGCAGATACCCATAGGGCAATTACAATAGCCATACCCTTCGAATGCATCGCAGATGAACAATACCAGGATATGGCAATTCGAGCCATGCTCAATTTCTTGACTCAATAATTTTGTTTGGAAACACGAATGAACACGAATTTTCACGAACCGAAGGTCGCGTAAGTCAATATCCATCCGGACTTAAATTCCCGCAATGCATTAGTGTTCATTTGTGCCCATTAATGGCTAAACTAATAAGAGACAACATCTTTGGGGTAAGGATTATTTGTGGACATCAGCTATATTACCCCCTAATTTTTTGTGATAAAAAGAGAGGGTGTGTCACTAGTGACACACCCTCCTTAATTATTTATATGCATTAAATCGAAATGCGTTGTTGCTCTTACTTAAGAGTTACAACGATATCCTTTTCTGCTTCTTCAACAACAACATTGTCTTCGCGAAGCAACCAACCGAGCGCGAGGAGAATATCCTTTTCAGTCTTAGCCTTAGTTACCTTCTTGAGTTCCTTTGTTGTCATCTTGCCGTTTTCACTGAGTGCAGTCCAAACCTTACCAGCTGTTTCGCCAACTTTCTGTACCATAAATTGTTCTTGTGTGAGATGAAAAAGTGAATAATATGTATTGTATTGCGAATTATTGTTTCGCAAAATCACGTGCAAAAGTAATTCATTAATAGCATATTAGTGATTTATATGATAAAAAACTTTCAATTTTGAGTATTAAATTACACATAAATAAGTATTTTTGTAATACTGGAATTGCATTTAGTTCTTATGTTATCGATTCTTATACCGACTTATAATACTGATTGTTTGTCTCTTATTCAAGCATTGTATCGTCAGTGCGAGGACTTGAGGGGTAAAGATAGTTCTTTCCTCTATGAGATGATTGTCGTTGATGATTGTTCGCCCAGAAAAGAAATCGTTTCTATTTTACAAAAAGGCGTAAGTGAATTAGGGACGGAAAGCGTTCGTTTGTATGTTCTTTCTCATAATTTGAGGCATGCAGCGGTGCGTAATTTCTTACTGAAAGAGGCGAAGGGTGAGTGGATATTGTTTGTTGACAGTGATGCGGAGGTGATGAGTCCCTTATTTATTGATTCTTATTGGAATCACCGCTTTAAAAGTGATATTATCATTGGTGGTATTGCTCACCCCACGCAAACACCCCCGGGACATGAACTTCGTTTGGTATACGAGCGAAAATATGCCTACAAGCGTGATGTCACATGGCGCAGAATGCATCCCTATGCCATTTTCTCAGTCTTCAACATTTTCGCTCGTGCATCCGTAATACGTAATTATGGTTTCGACGAATCTTGTCGAGAATATGGTTATGAAGATTATTTATTAGGAGTAGCATTAGAGCAGGACGGTATCGCTATTTTGCACATAGATAATCCACTTATGCACTTGGGGATAGATACAAGTGAAGATTTTCTGAAAAAAACAGAAACGGCAATGATTACGTTAAGTGGTTTGCCTATGAAGATGCGTGATAAAATCACCCTCGTTTCCTATGCTAATACCCTCAATAGATTGCGATTAGGAGGTCTTCTTGTATGGTCAATAAAACCCTTTGAGAAGATTTTGCGAAAGAATCTATTGAGCGCCCATCCCTCGATGTTTTTATTTCAACTCTATAAACTTTATTTTTATTTGAAAAGGGTAATCCTGAAGGAGTAATGGTGAGAAGACGTAATATCTCAGGACGGAGAATTGTGATTTATGAGAATGAGCATTTATGCCAATTGAATGGATGGTGTATACTGAAATAGTGGTGCTTTAAACTCTGATTTTTCGTTTTTCTGTAAAAATATTTTGTGACCTTGATATTAAAGCCTATATTCGTAGACGAATACAAAACAATATTACTAATGCTTAAATTTATCGTGTATGAAAAAGTATAATTTTGGTGCTGGTCCCTCTATTCTCCCTGCATGTGTCATGGAAGCTACTGCAGCTGCTTGTGTTGATTTTAATGACATGGGATTGTCGTTGATGGAAATTTCTCATCGCACAAAGGAATTCCAAGCTGTAATGGACGAAGCTCAAGCTTTGTTCAAGGAATTGTTGGAAATTCCCGAAGGATATAGCGTTGTTTTCTTAGGTGGCGGTGCAAGTCTTGAATTTGCAATGGTGCCTATGAATTTCTTGGAAAAGAAGGCAGCATATCTTAATACAGGTGTGTGGGCAAAGAAGGCGATTAAGGAGGCTAAGGCTTTTGGTGAAGTAGAAATTGTAGCTTCTTCTGAAGCAGACAATTTTACGTATGTGCCCAAGGATTTTGCAATCCCCGCAGATGCTGATTACTTGCACATTACAACAAACAATACCATTTACGGCACCGAGTTGCGCTATGACATTGATAGCCCCGTGCCCGTGATTGCTGATATGTCGTCGGACATCTTCTCACGCCCCATTGACGTCTCTAAGTATGGTATGATTTATGGTGGTGCCCAGAAGAACTTGAGTATGTCGGGCGTAACCTTCGTTATTGTTAAGGACGAATTGTTGGGCAAGGTTTCTCGCCATATCCCCACAATGCTTGATTATAAGACGCACGTCTCTAAGGGATCAATGTTTAACACACCTCCCGTTGTGCCTATTTATTGTGCTATGCAGACCCTTCGTTGGATTAAGCAAGAGGGTGGCGTAGCTGAAATGGCGCGCAGAGCAGAAGAACGTGCAGCGTTGTTGTATGCAGAAATTGACCGCAACAAGTTGTTCCGTGGCACAGCTCGCGAAGATAGTCGTTCGTTGATGAACATCTGCTTCGTGATGAACGATGAGTACAAAGAATTGGAACAAGAATTCCTCCAATATGCTCAACAACAGGGTATTGTGGGTATTAAGGGACACCGCGATGTAGGTGGCTTCAGAGCAAGTTGTTACAATGCTATGCCCCTTGAAGGTGTGAAGACCCTTATTAAGGTTATGCAGGATTTCGAAGCAGCTCATTAACGGTCTTAAACGGTGAACGGTTAACGGTTAACGTTTAATGGTTAATGGTTAACGTTTAATGGTTGACGAACCGTGCGGGGTTTTCAACAGACGACGGTCACGGTTATATTCCCGGATGGTAGTTGTGCTCTGTGCTCTGTGCTCTGTACTCTGTACTCTGAGTTGTACTCTTTACATAATTATTTGATTTATGAAGATTCTTATTGCAACAGAAAAGCCCTTTGCTGAAAAAGCAGCAAAGGGAATTCAAAACATATTGGAAAAAGCTGGACTTGAGGTTGCTAAACTTGAAGGATATACAGAGAAATCTGACTTGCTTCAAGCTGTTAGCGACGCCAATGCATTGATTATCCGCTCTGATAAAATAGATGCTGAGGTGATGGATGCTGCCCCCAACTTGAAGATTGTGGTGCGTGCAGGTGCTGGTTATGACAATGTTGATTTAGCTGCAGCAACGGAGCGCAATATTGTTGTTATGAACACACCTGGACAGAATGCCAATGCCGTGGCAGAATTGGTGGTGGGTATGTTGCTCTTCACCATTCGTATGCGCTTCAGTGGTAAGTCAGGAACCGAATTGAAGGGTAAGAAACTCGGACTTCTCGGTTTCGGACATGTGGCACAACACGTGGGCACCTTGGCAAACGGTTTCGGTATGGAGGTGTATGCCTATGATGCTTTCGGACGTCGTGACAATATTGATGCAGCGGGGTTGCATTACATAGAGTCCAAGGAAGATATGTTTAAGACGTGTGACATCGTTTCGCTCCATATCCCTCTCAAACCCGATACTCGCGGAAGTATTGATGCTCACTTGTTTAACGTAATGCCTAAGGGTGCTATCCTTGTAAATACAGCACGTAAGGAGGTTATTAACGAAGCGGATTTGATTGAGGCTATGAACGTGCGTTCAGATATCAAGTACGTTACGGACGTTCAGCCCGATCGCCATGAAGAGTTTACTGCCTTTGGAGATAGATATTTCGCCACACCCAAGAAGGCAGGTGCACAAACTGCCGAAGCGAATGCTAATGCTGGATATGCTGCTGCACGACAAATCGCAGACTTCTTTGCTACCGGAAATACAAGATTCCAAGTGAATAAGTAGCGTTTACCCTTTTGGGGGAGGTGGGAGGTAGTGAGTAGTGAGTAACGCCATGCGGAATGATGCTCGTTTTATCTCGGCTACCTTCTTGTCTACCCGTACCTCGTCAACTTGTCAACTAAAGTAGTGATTTCTCCGCATGGACTACTCACTACTACTTCCTCACTCCTCACTAGTTAGCGTCCCGCATGGCATCTTTTATCTTTACTCTTTTATCTTTACTCTTTTACCTTAACTCTTTCTTTTGCCATGAAAATAAAACCTTTTGCTGCATTGCGACCTCCCAAGTCCATCGTTGAGGAGGTGGAGTGTAGAGCGTATGACGTTCTAAATTCAGATGAAGCACGACAGGAAGCCAAGGGCAATCCTAAGTCGATGTATCATATCAATAAACCCGAAATAAATCTCGAAGAAGGAACTACGGATAGCGACCCCCGTGTGTATGCGGCCGCTTTAGAGCAATTTGAGAAATTCCAACGTGAAGGGTGGTTGGTGCGTGATGATAAACCTATGTATTATCTCTATGCGCAAACCATGAATGGTAAGACGCAATACGGATTTGTAGTCTGTTGTCATTCCACAGATTATAAAGAAGGGCGCATTAAGAAGCACGAACTCACGCGTCGTGATAAGGAAGACGACCGCATGAAGCATATCCTTGCTATTCGTGCGCAAATAGGTCCCGTTTTCTTAGCTTATAAATCAAGTGAGTTGCTGAATAAATTTATTCAGAAGTATTCAGCTCAAACTCCAGAATATGATTTCATTGCGCCTATAGATGGATTCCGTCATCAACTGTGGACGATTGCTTGCGAACGCGATATTTGCGACATTACAGCAGCCTTTGAGCAAATGCCCGAAATGTACATTGCTGACGGACATCATCGCTCAGCCGCCGCTGCGCGTGTAGCAGATGAGGTGAAACTCACTAATCCCCAGCATACGGGCGAAGAGGAGTATAATTATTTCATGGCTGTATGCTTCCCCCATGAGCAGTTGACCATACTTGATTACAACCGCGTGTTAAAAGACTTAAATGGGCTTACAGACAACGAATTTTTATCTGCTTTGAGCAACAACTTCACCGTTGAAAAGAAGGGTACTGACAATTATGCCCCCCAGGCGTTGCATGAATTCTCGCTTTATCTGGCAGGGGAGTGGTATGCCCTGAAGGCGAAGAAAGGCACTTACAATCCGCACGACCCCATCGGAGTGCTCGACGTAGATATTTCAAGCAGATTGATACTCGACGAAATCCTCGGCATAAAAGACCTGCGCACCGATAAGCGCATTGATTTTGTGGGAGGACTCCGAGGTTTAGACGAACTCAAGCGTAGAGTTGATAGTGGAGAAATGAAATGTGCCTTAGCGCTTTACCCCGTAACGATGCAGCAAATCATCGACATTGCCGACGCAGGACAAATAATGCCCCCTAAAGCCACTTGGTTCGAACCGAAACTGAGAAGTGGTCTCTTTGTTCATACGTTCTAAATTTGCGGGTAGGAAATAACAAGTAAAAAAAGAAGAGTGATGATGTTCAATTACGAACACGTCACTCTTCTTTTTGTAACAATTTGTGTAGGTAAATACAGATAGTTCCTTGTAGAAGGATTATGTACCCATGCAAACCCCTTATAGATCTTCAACTTAAAGAATACAGAATTTCTATGTTTAAGAGCATATGAACTAAATTTCTATGTTCGATATGAGCATTGCTAGAAACGCTCTGCCTTAAAACATGTAATCTTCTTAATAAGTTGAGCACTTGAGAAAGTTAGTTTTGTAGAGCATTCTTTTATATTAACAACTTGGAAAGTTCTTGAAACCTAAAAGCGTATTAACCAAACAACTTTATAACTTGAGACAACTTAGTTTTTGCGAAAGTTGCGTTTAACTAATATTTGAATAATTAGTATTTTCTCGTTTAAGCTGTGTCAAGTGTGTATAGGTGTGTTGGTAGGCGGGCGATGTCTGAGTGGGGTCTTCCTCAATAATCCTTGCGGCATCGTCGCGCGCTGTTTGCATGGTGTCGGCATCCTTGGTGAGGTTGGCCACTTTGAGGTTGAAGGGGAGTCCGCTTTGTGCGGTTCCTTCAAGATCTCCAGGGCCTCTCATCTTCAGGTCTTCCTCAGCAATGATGAATCCGTCTGTGGTTTCGACCATGATCTGCATGCGTCGGCGGGTGTGTTCAGAGAGTTCGTAGTTGGTGAGCAAGATGCAATAACTCTTTTCTGCTCCTCGCCCTACGCGCCCTCTTAATTGGTGGAGTTGGGCAAGTCCGAAGCGATCGGCATGATGAACGACCATTACGGAGGCATTGGGCACATTTACTCCTACCTCTATGACCGTTGTGGCCACGAGTACGTGAGTTTTGCCCTCGGAGAAGCGCTTCATCACCTCGTCTTTCTCAGCCGGTTTCATCTTTCCGTGGAGTTTGCCTACTTGATAATTGGGTAATTCTTGCATAAGGAGTTCGTAGCCCCTTTCAAGGTCAAGCAGGTCCATGCGTTCGTTTTCCTTAATGAGGGGGTAAACTACGTATATTTGCCGCCCCACATTGAGTTCAGAACGTATTCCGGAGATAACGCGTTGCAGGTCTTTGTAATAATAGTGGAACGTTTGGATGGGTTTTCTACCGGGTGGCAGTTCGTCAATAATTGACACGTCAAGATCCCCATAAAGCGTCATGGCGAGTGTGCGTGGGATAGGGGTGGCTGTCATAACGAGCACGTGGGGCGGAAGTGTGTTTTTCTCCCAAAGTTGTGCACGTTGCTTGACGCCGAATCGGTGTTGCTCATCGATGACGCAAAGTCCCAGATTTTTGAAGTTTACATTGGGTTCTATGAGTGCATGTGTACCTACTAGAAGGTGCACCGTGCCTTCTGCAAGACTTTCTTCTATAAGTTTTCGCTTCTTGCCTTTGACGCTTCCCGTCAGCAGGCATACATTGATGTTCAATCCAGAAGCGAGTTGTGAGAGGGTTTGAAAATGCTGTTCGGCAAGGATTTCTGTGGGTGCCATGAGGCAGGTTTGAAAACCGTTGTCAATAGCGATAAGGCATGAAAGGAAAGCAACGAGTGTTTTTCCGGACCCCACATCTCCCTGAACGAGGCGGTTCATCTGCTTGCCCGTGATGAAATCATTGCGGATTTCCTTGATGACTCGTTTTTGTGCCTCGGTGAGAGGGAAGGGTAGGTGGTTGGTGTAAAATGTGTTGAATTTTTCGCCTACGCGTGGGAGGTAAAATCCTCGTTCTTCCTTTTTGATTTGGGCATAGCGCAGTATTTCAAGTTGGAGAAAGAATAATTCTTCGTATTTCATTCTGGCACGTGCCGCTGCGATTTCTTCTGAATTTTGAGGGAAGTGAATCTTGTAGAGTGCTTCTTCGAGTGGCATGAACTTATGGCGCATGCAAATTGAGGCAGGCAGGGGGTCTGTAATCTTCCCGCGAAGCAACTGTAGCGCATTGGTCACCCATTCAGCAAGGTTGCGCTGGGTGATGAGGTTGCCCGCCTTGTCGGACATGTGGTAGCGAGGTACCAATTGTTGGCGCTGGGGATTGGTGGGCGATACGGGTTCTATCTCCGGGTGTATGATGCTTATTTGTCCGTTGAAGAAGGAGGGTTTGCCAAAGATGACGATTTCCTTACCGATGGTGTAGTTTTCAGTAACATACTTCAGACCGTTGAACCACACGAGTTGGAGGTAGCCCGTGCCATCGGTAAAATACGCCTTGATGCGGCGCTTTCTCCCTTCGCCTTCGGGTGCGTCAAAGTCGGTAATGCGTCCGCGCAACTGGATGTAGTCCATACCCTCTGTCAACTCGTTGATGGTGTAAAACTTCGTACGGTCGACATAGCGGTATGGAAAGTTGTAGAGCAGATCCCTAACCGTTTCAATCTCAAAATACTTCTTGAGTTTTTCGGCACGCTGGGGACCTACTCCCTTTAGGTACATTATGTTTTGATTGAGCAACACCGATGAAAGGAGAAAGGAGAAAGGAGAAAGGAGAAAGGAGAAAGGAGAACCCCACCTAAATCCTCCCCTAAAGGGTAGGACTTTTCCATCCGGATGGGGAACTTCACCCTTTAGGGGGAGGTAGGAGGTGACTTTATTAATCAAGTTTCAGCACAGCGAGGAAGGCCTTTTGAGGCACCTGCACATTGCCGATTTCCTTCATGCGCTTTTTACCGCGCTTTTGCTTTTCAAGGAGTTTGCGCTTACGTGACACGTCGCCACCGTAACACTTGGCGGTTACGTCCTTTCTCACCTGCTTGACGGTTTCGCGCGCGATGATTTTAGCACCGATGGCCGCCTGGATGGCGATATCGAACTGTTGGCGAGGAAGGAGTTCCTTCAGTTTTTCGCACATGCGGCGCCCGAAGAATACCGAGTTGTCAACATGCGTAAGCGTAGAGAGCGCATCGACGGGTTCGCCATTCAGCAGGATGTCTAATTTCACCAGGCGTGAGGGGCGGAATCCAATGGGGTGGTAGTCAAAAGAAGCATACCCCTTTGATATTGATTTGAGTTTATCATAGAAATCAATAACGATTTCCGCCAAGGGCATATCATAATGGAGTTCCACGCGGTTACCGCTTACATACTCTTGCTTAATGAGTTCGCCACGCTTTGAGAGGCAGAGCGTCATGATGTTGCCAATATAGTCGGTGCGAGTGATGATAGAAGCGCGAATGTAGGGTTCTTCGATATGCTCAATTTCTAAGACGTCGGGCATTCCTGCGGGGTTGTGCACCTCTTTCATGTCACCGTGTTTGTCAAACACACGGTAGGACACGTTGGGGACGGTAGTGATGACATTCATATTGAACTCGCGGTCGAGGCGCTCTTGCACAATTTCCATGTGGAGCATGCCCAAGAACCCACAACGGAACCCAAACCCGAGTGCTACGGACGACTCTGGAGAGAACGTGAGAGAGGCATCATTGAGTTGGAGCTTTTCGAGCGAAGCGCGGAGCATCTCAAAATCTTCCGTTTCAATGGGGTAGATGCCCGCGAAGACCATGGGCTTGACTTCTTCAAACCCATCAATCGCTTGGGCGCAGGGATTTGCCACGGAGGTGATGGTGTCACCCACTTTAACTTCGGTGGCAGTCTTAATCCCTGACACGATGTAACCTACGTCTCCGCAAGTGAGTTTCTGACGGGGGGAGAGGTCCATTTTCAACACCCCGATTTCGTCAGCATCATAGTGCTTTTGGGTATTCACGAAGAGCACATCTTCCCCCTTACTGATGCTACCATTGACGATTTTGAAATAGGCGATGATGCCACGGAAGGAGTTGAACACGGAGTCGAAGATAAGCGCTTGGAGGGGAGCGTTGGGGTCGCCCTTTGGAGCGGGAATGCGCTCTACGACGGCACGGAGGATGTCGTCAATGCCTTGCCCTGTCTTACCTGAAGCGTGGATGATGTCTTCCTCCTTACACCCCAGGAGTTCGATGATTTCATCAGACACCTCTTCGGGCATAGAGTTAGGCATGTCACACTTATTCAAGACGGGAATGATCTCCAAATCGTGCTCAATTGCCATATAAAGGTTGGAGATGGTTTGCGCCTGTACGCCCTGGGTAGAGTCAACAATCAAGAGGCACCCTTCACACGCCGCAATACTTCTACTCACCTCGTAAGAGAAGTCAACGTGTCCTGGAGTGTCAATGAGGTTGAGGGTGTATTTCTTGCCATCAATTTCATGTTCCATCTGTATGGCATGACTTTTGATGGTGATGCCTCTTTCCTTTTCAAGGTCCATGTCGTCCAACATTTGACCTTCTGTGATTTGTATTGTTTTTGTGCGTTCAAGCAGACGGTCGGCAAGTGTGCTTTTGCCGTGGTCGATATGTGCAATAATGCAAAAGTTTCTGATGTGTTCCATCAATAGTATAAGCTATTTAGTTTGAGAAATCTTCAAAAGGTACCACTTCATCCAGCGAAAGCGCTTTGTTTAAGTCCTTCTCAGAGAGAAGGGGAGGGTTGCTATCCGAAATGGGCCAGTTGATGTTTACTGTGGGGTCGTTGTAGGCTAAAGTGCGTTCGGATTGAGGCGCATAGCGATTATCAACTTTGTAGATAAAAGTGGCTTGTTCGGACAAGACGTAAAATCCATGTGCGAAACCTCGGGGTACGAACAATTGTTGCATATTTTCAGCAGAGAGTTCTACCATTACGTACTTACCGAAGGTGGGAGAACCCTTACGTAAATCAACCGCAACATCAAGTACGGAACCTTGAATGACTCTCACCAGTTTAGCTTGCGAATCCTTGCCTTCCTGGTAATGTAGGCCTCTTAAAACTCCACGAGATGACATGGATTGGTTGTCTTGAACAAACTCAACAGGGCGACCCACGTTGAGGTCAAAATCTTCCTTCTTGTAGGTTTCTGTAAAATATCCTCTGGCGTCGTTGAATAATCGAGGTTTGAGGATGTAAACACCCTCAATGTCGGTCTTGATGTATTCCATAAGTTTATAGCGTCTTGTAGTATATTATGCGTTATAGGGGGATACGGACGGTAGGGGTCCCCTTATTTCTTCTGAAACAATTCTTTTAATTTCGTAAAGTCCTTTTTGAACTGTATGCCAATGCCTTGTGTGGTAAGCGCTGATTTGGTGAAATATTTGTCATTCGTTTGACTGTACGCCTTCAGCAAAATATTTCCACTCGGAGTGAGCAGGTACTTCACGTCAAAGTCGCCCACAAAATTGCTTCCACGTGCTGCATTGTATTGGTTTTCGTGGTATCCCAAATTACCATTAAGGATGAGTCGGTTGTTTAGCAGTTTACCGCTTACGACTCCGTCAACCCCCATGTCAGTCCATCCTGATTTCCCTGTGGAGATATTGGTGCCAAAAGTCCAATCATTAGAACCAATAGCGCTGGTAATAACCTCGTTGATTTGCGAACTAATGGTGGATGAGATGAACGAGTTGGCCGCTATGGCAGATTGGTTTTGCTTCGTATAGTTATCCGACACTCCTGAATCATAAGTGTAGAATCTTCCCAACCCCAAGAGGTGGATGACCTGCATATTTAAGTCTTCTTCGGTAGCAATCAACTTTCTTACCATTTGTTTTTCGTCGTCATTAATATTCGGCAAATCAAGGTCAAAACTTACATTCGGACTTGCTGCCGTTCCGCCGATATTAAGAATGCAATCGGCTTTAATTGTGCGTTCAGAAAAACTATCTCCGATGTTGAGGTCTGCTAACGAGGCAGATGGAACCGTGTAGACCGCCTTCAATGCTAATTGTGCATAATCGGGGTCTCCTCCGAAAATGATAGCGCTACCCGATTGAATATCAAAATTCTTTTTCAGCACATCTTGAATACTCATTTGATAATTACCATCGTTGATGTCGAATTTACCATAGAGTTGGAAGGCGCCCTTATTATAATAGTCGGCGGTAAGTGTGCCGTTGCCTCTCAAGTTCAAATGGTCACCCGTTACTTCGTCCATGAGTATACGGAGCGTAATGGCGGGGTTCATATTGATATTGAAGCGCATGTGCATATCCATCGTGGGAGCATGCATCATGGGCATCGCCGTAATATGAGAGGTACTTACGGAGTCGGTAGTTAGGTCGCGATAGGTTATAAACCCGTCGTCAGGATTATTGGTGTTAACCGTTTTAGTATCGGTGTATACAATGAGCGAATTACCTGTTGGTGACGCATTGACATCTAATGTTAAAGAGTTGGGCAACCCCTTAATCTTTACATTTCCCGAGGCAAATGTGGTTGCATAAAACGGCATATCCATCGATCTCGGTTTGTCGTAGAGGAGAAGTCGTTCTGCCTCAAGGTTTAGATCGTATGAAAAGCGCTTCAAGTTCGTATGGCGTAAGGAAGCCGATATGATTCCCTTTCCCCCTAAAGGAGCTGTTATTTTACTATTTTCTAATTGGAATAATCCCGAATCAATGTTGACTTTGGCATTTTCTAATGCATAGGTAACTCCGTTTGCAGGTACTTCCAACTGGGCATTGATATTCATCACCCCCTCAAAATCGAGTTTGTTGAAGGGCCCATATACACGGCAATGGCCGGTAGTGTTTCCGCTAATGTCTTTGGTAATATTATTCACCCAATAGCGTAAAAAGGCAATATTCGTCTTGTTTGAAGTGACGTGTAAATCAAGACCGTTTTCAGCCGGTGAAACATACCCCTTTGCCTTTGTCCACCCCACACCTTGCTCTACAAATTCCGCATCTATATTTATACGGTCTTTGGGTGACTTCCATTCTGCTTGGATGGAGGCATCGCCGAAGAGGGCATTGTTGAACAAGAATGATTTTACACTTAAATTAGCACGCAATAGGGGATTGTTGGGCGACAGACTCAAGTAAGCATCACCGCTTGCACTTCCATCAAAAAGCACACTCCTGAAATTGATCTTGTCAAGAATGTAACCCACATTGATATGCTCTAAAGCGATATGAAGAGAGTCCTTATTCTCGGATGACACCCCACCATTAAGCGTTAATTTTTGATGCTCCGTATTAACCGTCAAGTTTTTGATTTTATATTTATCATCCTCGATAAGTAGTTCTCCTGTCGAAACATTCCAGATGGAATCACCGATATGGATGCTTGTAGGCAATACGGACGACACAATCTTTTTAGGGCTTACGAAACTGGTAATCGTGTTAAGATTCCCTGAAAATTCATGATTGTTAATGCCATCCCATTCAATGTTATTCTCAAGAATGTTGTCGTGTATTTGTGTCCCTACTACAAACTGCACATGGTCGTTAAACAGTTGCTTTTTCGCTTGCAGAAGTAACCCGGCTCCCATTTCTTGAGATTTAAGGTGCAAGGACACATTCTCAAGTTCTGTATTTTCGTAATTGATTTTTGTTGCATGTGCGCTAATTTCGGCGTACGTGTTGCCCTTATTCAGTTTCCCTTGAATGGAGCTGCCATCTGTTAATTCAAGGGGGATGAAGAATAATTTTTTAAGCAAGTCTCCCTGATGTACATTTACGGAGAAACTCATCGAGGAGTCATGACTTTCTTCAGTTGTTGAGTCATTCGAAAGTGCGGGGACGTGTTGTGCAATCGTTGTCTTCCAAGCATTCAGTATAGTCTCAACATCAATTACCCCCTCAGCTCCAACGGAGACAAGGTCGCTAAATAGATTAAATTGCGAAGGTTTGTTTTGTGCGTAGTTTACTGTAGCTGAAAGTTTGTTGATTTCAAAAGGATTAGTTTCGCGAGTCACGGAAACAGAGTCAAGGTTTAATTCCGCCTTTAACTTTTTCTTGGTGATTTGTGGAATGTTCAGTGAAACATTACCCTTCCAAATTCCGTGTAGAATCGTGTCATTAATGCCGATGCTCTTAAAGTCAGCATGTGCCACTTTGCTACCCACAACGATGTTTGAAAATCTATTGTTATTGTATTGGCAGGCAACATTTAGGTTGAACGCTAATTCAGGAGCATCACCCACTACGTGGCACGTGTATTTATTGCCTCTTGTATTAATGTTTGCTTCAATGTTCCCGAATTGATATGCCCCCGTTTTTGCTACATGATCAACGACCAATTTCAATGTTTCCGGTAAAATGAGCGAATCTTTCTGCGAAGCAATGGCATTTGCCGAGAATGTAAGTGTGTTGGGTAATTCGTTGTTATCCAACCACGATTGAATATTCAATTCGTCTGCCGAAATACTTAAGTTGATTTTATCGTTGTTTTTCTGTGCGCTTACATCGATGCCGTTTGTGATGGGTGAGTTTATTTTAAATTGCGCCTCCCCCTCTTTTTTATTGAGGTCAATCTCTGCATATCCCTTAATGGCGCATTGCTTGAGGTTGCTAACAAGTTTACCTTCTTGAGTGTTGAGTAATCTATGTGATAAACCAGTCAACAGGGTAGAGTCAGCAAAAAGGCGTTCAATGTTAATGCGGTTATGATCTGTAAAGTTCAGGAGCGAATTTACATTCAGTGCAAAATGATTTTTCTTTTCTTTAATGTTTATCTCAACCGCCGTGTGCGAAGCATCACTTTGATAGGCTTGAGCGCTTCCTGAAAAATTGAGGTTGAGCTGTTTTGCTTGCGATAAGAAGGGCTCAATATCTTTAGTGGAGAAGTTTTGAACCCATATTTTTCCGTTGATGAAGGGAATCTTTTGCTTGAAATTTTCGATGTCAAACGTTACAGGTTCTTCACACGTTAATTCACTGTGGGTAGTTTTAAACTGGAAGTTATGAAGCAAAAAAGTCTTATTGTTTCCTTCAAGCGAAAAATTCAGTTTCTCAATAGCCAAACCGCAACGCTCTTCACATGAGAAATTGCGTACTCTTACATTAATGCTATCATCAGCAATTTCATTCAGAGCAAAATTCGTACAGATATTTTTCACCTGTATGTGGTCGGTCGAAAACATACCTTCCACCTTGGGCACCCATTTGTTGTCATAACTAATGTTTGCTCTGGTGATGGTAAATGAACCGATACCAAATTTACTTCCTTCTTCTGCCGAGTTGTCACTCTGGAATAAATCGGTTATGAACTTGTAGTTGGGTGCTGCATTCTGATGCTCTTGATAGAGATTGATTTGCGCATCCATAATGAGCACGGATCTCAAGGTAATTCTGTCTTTGATGAGGTCTCGAAGCAGAATTTTTACCGCAATCTTTTTTGCGTCAAGGAGGTGTTCGCCTGATTGGTCGTAAATAGCGACTCCGTCGAGCACCACTCTGTTGAACAAACCAATTTCAACATCTGCGAGTTCAACCTTTGTGCCCATTGCCTCCGACAAACCCTGCTCTAATTTCTCAACCCAAATATTCTTCAGTGGTTGAGCGTTTAACACCACCAACAAAACAAGGTAGGAACATAAGATTGTGCCTACCAAAATTTTGAGTATTTTTCCGGGGTGTGTAAATTGCAAGGGAGTAGGGGAGGTTTAGACGTTGGTGATGTTAAAGGTCGGGATGTGAAACGTCTGGTGGTGATGCCAAATCCATCGCCAGTTGTTTATTTCTCGTTTCTGCGCATGTATATTATCCCTTCTGCTAAATGTCTAAACATCGGGACAAAGTGGCATAATCCCTTCAATGTCGCATTAAGCGCGAAGTTGAAACATACAATCCAGGCATAGTTGCCGTGTTTGTAATATTCAAACGCCCCTCTACTGCGTTGCACTCCAGCATCGATATATACCAGCGACTTCTTGAGCATTGTGGACGTTTCCACCAATTTCTTGGGGAAGAAGCGCATCGTTAAGTTTAATCTCAACGCATCGGTAAGCCAGATGTCGTCCTCGCCACAAGTTAAGAATTTCGCGCCCAATCCAAATCTTTCGTCAAAACGCACCACGCTTTGCACTCTGCTTCTTCGGCACACCATTTCTAACGCAGAGATAGAGTAATCAGAAGGAATCTCCTTTACCTCTCTCTCCGTTGTGGGATAGGATTTTAATTGTTTCCCTATGTACGTTGTGGCGGTAAAGAAGGCCACATCCAGGTCGGGATTTTTTTCAAAGGTCTCACGGGCCAATGTAATGGAGTCTTCCGTGAAGCGTGCGTCGTCTTCTGCAAAGATTACGAGGTCCGACTTTGCCTTGTCCATGGCCATGTTGCGATTTGCCGACAACCCCTCGCCCTTATATTGGAGGAAAACTACATCTTTTCGCTCGGTAAGTTCACTGGGGATTAAGTCCAAATAGCGCTCATCAGTATATTGGTAAGAAACAACATACCTTACCCCTTCAATGGGTTGAAGTAGTACATCAGGAACTTTTACGATTCCCTTGTTTATTGAGCAAATTAGAATGTCTATTGTCATAGTTTGTAGTTTCAATACTTATGATAAGCAAAGTTACATCTTTTTTTTAATATAGTATGCGTGGAGCAAGCATAGACACTATAATTTTGTAGTAAGATGTAAAAAAAGAACAAAAATGTTTGGAGGATAAAATCTTGTTTATAATTTTGTTTTAAGATTGAATGGTAAAGTGTGTCGCTTATTATTCACCCGCATCGTAATTAGCTATGAAAAAGCCTATTGACTTACATACGCCATTAAAACGGTATTTCGGTTTTGACAATTTCAAACAAAATCAAGAAGACATTATTCGTAGTCTTCTTGACAAGCGTGATGTTTTTGTGTTGATGCCGACGGGTGGTGGTAAGTCTATGTGCTATCAACTTCCAGCTCTTTTGATGGAGGGTACTGCCATTGTGATATCGCCTCTTATCGCTTTGATGAAGAATCAGGTTGATGCCTTGAGGCATAATTCAGAAGACGATGGTGTGGCGCATTTTATCAATTCTTCCCTGAATAAGGCTGCTGTAGATAAAGTAAAGAGTGATATCCAGCGTGGAGTCACCAAATTGCTTTATGTCGCTCCAGAAACATTGACGAAAGATGAAAATGTAGCGTTTCTGAAAGGTATCAAAATCTCTTTTTATGCTATTGATGAGGCCCATTGTATTTCAGAGTGGGGACATGACTTCCGCCCTGAATACCGAAAGATTCGCCCCATTATTAATGAGATTGGTAATGCTCCCGTAATCGCTCTTACCGCAACTGCTACTGAAAAGGTGCGTAGCGATATCAAGAAGAGTCTTGCCATGACTGACGTCGTAGAGTATAGCAGTTCTTTTAATCGTGCAAACCTTTATTACGAAGTGCGTCCCAAGACGAATCAAATCGATAAGGACATTATTCGTTTTATTAAGCAACATCCAGGAAGAAGTGGCATTGTGTATTGCTTGAGTCGCAAAAAGGTTGAGGAATTAGCTGAAGTCCTTCGCACCAACGACATTAAGGCACAAGCTTACCATGCAGGTATGGATGCCGCCACCCGTAGCCAGACGCAAGATGCCTTCCTCATGGAGGATATTGACGTTATCGTTGCTACGATAGCCTTTGGGATGGGAATCGACAAACCCGATGTGAGATTCGTCATCCATTATGAAATACCCAAGAGTCTTGAAGGATATTATCAAGAAACAGGACGTGCGGGTAGGGACGGCGGAGAAGGAATTTGTATTGCGTTTTATTCGTATAAAGACCTTCAGAAGCTTGAGAAATTTATGATAGATAAACCCGTTGCAGAGCAAGAGATTGGAAAACAATTGCTGAAAGAAACAGCAAGTTATGCGGAAAGCTCACTTTGCAGACGTAAACTTATATTGCATTATTTCGGAGAAAATTACGAACCGGATAATTGCCATAATTGTGACAATTGCCTAAATCCCAAAAAGAAAGTGGAAGCAAAAGATTTTTTATGTAGAGCTATTGAAGCCGTAATAGCTACAAAAGAAAATTTTACAGAAGAGTATATCATCGACATATTACAGGGTAACGAAACTGATGAGGTCTTGGCACATCATCATGAAGATTTGGATGTATTCGCATCGCTTGAGGATGTAGAAGAAAAGACCTTGTCGCCCGTGTTGAAACAAGCCGTTATCAGTGGCTACTTTGAAAAAGACGTAGATAATTTTGGTGTCTTGAAGGTAACGAAAGCTGGTAAGGCATTCTTGAAATCGCCCAAGTCATTTCAGATTGTTGAAGATAATGAATTTGATGAAATGGAAGAGGAAGAACCCCTTCAGAGTGGAGGTTCGTGTGCGGTTGACCCCGTTCTCTACGACATGATCAAAGACTTGCGTAAGCGCATGGCAAAGGACCTTGACGTGCCTCCTTATGTGATTTTCCAGGATGCCTCGCTTGAAGCCATGGCTACGATTTACCCCCAAACGATTAAGGAACTTGAAAATATTCCTGGGGTAGGTGCGGGTAAAGCGAAGCGTTATGGCGAGGAGTTCTGCAAACTCATCAAGCAGCATTGTGAAGACAATGAGATTGAGCGTCCCGAGGACCTCCGTATTCGCACGGTTGCCAACAAGTCAAAACTCAAAGTAAGTATCATTCAGGCTATCGACCGCAAGGTGATGCTTGACGACCTTGCTGAAAGCAAGGGTATTGACTTCGAGGAATTGTTAGACGAAATTGAAGCCATCGTATATTCCGGCACTAAAATAAACATTGATTATTTCATTGAAGAAATCCTTGATGATGACCACATTATGGACATCTACGATTACTTCAAGGAGTCAGAAACCGACGATATTGAGGATGCTATAGACGAACTTGGAGCCGATTATACGGAAGAAGAAATCCGCCTCGTGCGCATCAAGTTTATATCTGAAATGGCAAACTAATTTTAAAGGAGAGTAGTGGGCAATGAGTAATGAGACGCAACTAAATGTTTAGTTTTTCTCTCATTACTCGCTGCTTATTACTCATTGTTCTTTTTTAGTTGCTAACTTTACTACCCCTTCTTAAAACGAAAAAAGTAAAAACACAATAACTATGGAAATTATCGAACCTAAAAAGAGTCTCAATTTTATTGAGAAAATCGTTCAGAACGACTTGGCAGAGGGCAAAAACGGTGGACGCCTTCAGACGCGCTTCCCGCCCGAACCTAATGGTTATCTTCATATTGGCCATGCTAAAGCCATAGCTATGGACTTCGGCATTGCTGAAAAGTTTGGTGGCGTTTGCTACCTGCGCATGGATGATACGAACCCCCAAAAGGAAGATCTTGAATACGTACGTGCTATTGAGGAAGATATTCAATGGTTGGGATATAAGTGGGGAAAAGTATGCTATGCCAGCGATTATTTCCAGGACTTATGGGACTTTGCAGAGTGGTGTATCACCACGGGTAAGGCCTATGTTGACGAACAAACTTCCGAAGAAATTGCCGCTCAAAAGGGCACTCCCACCGAACCCGGTCAAAACAGTCCTTATCGTGACCGACCTACAGAAGAAAGTTTGCAACTCTTCCGCGAAATGAATACGGGGAATGTGGCACCTGGTAAGATGATTCTTCGTGCCAAAATCGACATGGCGAGCCCCAATATGCACTTCCGCGACCCCATCATGTATCGTGTGCTCAATCTCCCTCACTGGCGCACGGGTAATAAGTGGAATGCATACCCTATGTATGACTTTACACATGGTCAGAGCGACTACCTCGAAGGGGTTACTCACTCTATCTGTACCCTCGAATTTGTGCCTCACCGCGACCTCTACGATCTCTTTGTGACATGGATTAAGGAGTGGAAGGGCGACGAAGGCGATATCAACGACAATCGTCCCCGTCAGTTTGAATTCAACAAGTTGAACCTCAACTATACCCTCATGTCAAAGCGCAACCTGCTCATCCTGACGAATGAGGGAGTAGTAAATGGTTGGGACGACCCCCGTATGCCGACAATTTGCGGTATTCGCCGCCGTGGTTATAGTCCCCAGGCCATTTTGAACTTTATCGACAAGATTGGCTACACTACTTTTGATGCCCTCAACGACATTAAATTGATGGAGGCCGCTTGCCGTGAAGACCTTAACCAGCGTGCTCTCCGTGTGAGTGCCGTAGTTGACCCCGTGAAACTCATTATTGATAATTACCCCGAGGGTCTCGTTGAGGAAATGACTGCTATCAATAATCCTGAAGACGAAAATTCAGGTACGCACATCATCCGCTTCTCTCGCGAACTCTACATTGAGCGTGATGACTTTATGGAAGATGGCGGTAAGAAGTTCATGCGCCTTGGTCCTGGCAAGGAGGTACGCTTGAAGAATGGTTATATCATCAAGTGCGACGAAGACCTCGCAAAGTGCATTGAGAAGGATGCCGATGGTCGCATCGTATGTATTCATGCTACTTACGACCCCGAAAGCCGTAGCGGTATGCCTGGCGCTGATCGCAAGATTAAGGGTAAGACGCTTCACTGGGTAAGTTGCAACCATTGTGTGCCCTGTGAGGTGCGCGACTATAGTTGCCTCTGGACCTGCGAAAACCCTCGCGATGCCATCAAGCAGTATGAAAAGGAACATGGCGTGAGAGGTATCGACGCTATGCGCCCCTTCCTCAATCCCGATTCGCTGAAGATCAATAAGCAGGCGTTTATCGAAGAGTGGGCGGCAACACTTCCCGCACTTTCATACCTCCAGTTCCAGCGCATCGGTTACTACAATGTAGATAAGGATTCAACACCCGAGTGCCCTGTGTTTAACCGCACCGTTGGACTCCGAGATACAAAGTAACGACCTTTAGGGGCGTACAACAGCCCTCATAACCAGTACTAAAAAATCCACATCCCGATAAATGGCGATGTGGATTTTTTTCAATAATATAGGTGTTGACCCATCTGAAATTTATGCAAGTGTGCCCTCCTACGGGGGCATTTCGGATGGTTAAATCCTCTGTCGTAAGTTTTTTAAAACTATATTTGGGTCAACTGCTATATTACTGCCCTTATTTTTAGAATTTTGAAGACGCTACAGGTCAATAGTGGTTCCGCTTGAAATTCCAACTGGCATTCTGTAATTCACGCGTCTGTTTTACTTGTCACGCTTGTCACGCGTCACGTTGTCACGCTGTAACGTTGTCACGCTGTAACGTTGTAACGCCTGTAACGCTCCTCTCTGTTCGCTAAATTCTGTCTAATACCTTTTGGATGAGGTTTTGAATGGTCGCTTTATATCCCGTGTTTGCCTGGTGTGCAATGCGGTTGGCGATGACCATGCATACGGTCAAGGCTTTATGGCCGAGTAGCGCGGAGAGTCCAGCTACGGCGCTGCTTTCCATTTCAAAATTAGTAATAGACTTGTCACCGAAGCGGAAGGAGACGATTTTCTCGTTTTGTTGCGGGTCGGCAAGGGGGAGGCGCAACTGTCTGCCTTGAGGACCGTAAAATCCGCCGCAGGCGATGGTGACACCTCTGGTCATGTCGGTTTGGGCTATGCGTTCGGTGAGCGCTTCGTGGGCATGAATGACGTAGGGGTGTGCAATACATTGGTTGCCTTGCCAGTTCATGTGTGCCATGAATGACGCTTCAAACTCTTGGTCGCACACCTCATTTCTGCCGCCGTAGAAGTTGAGTAGACCGTCAAAACCAATGCTGATCTCGCTGGCGATAAATGTACCCACGGGGCAATGTGCTTGAAGTCCGCCACATGTTCCGATGCGCACGATGACAAGGGATTTCAGTTGCTCCTTGATGGTGCGTGTTTCGAAGTCAATATTCGCAAGTGCATCAATTTCGTTTAGCACAATGTCAATGTTGTCACATCCTATGCCTGTTGAGATAACACTGATACGCTTCCCATTGTAGGTGCCTGTTGACGTGCGAAATTCACGGTTCTCAACCGAACATTCTACACGGTCAAAAAAACTTGCAACGAGGTCCACACGGGCGGGATCACCTACGAGGATGATCTTATCTGCCAACTGTTCGGGCTTCAGGTGAAGGTGGAATATTGAACCATCTTCATTGATAATAAGTTCGGAGTCGGGTATTGCTTTCATGGTAAGGGGAATTTTTAGTTAGTTGACAAGTTGACGAGGTATGAGTAGACAAGATAGCCCCCTCCAACCTCCCCCTAAAGGGTGAGGCTTACTAGCGTTTAGTAGACGAGTTAATGAGGTACGAGTAGACAAGAAAGGCACCGAGTTAAACGCGTGAGTACGCCCCGCATGGCATCTTTTATCTTTACTCTTTAGTAAACAAGTTAACGAGGTACGAGTAGACAAGAGGGGTGCCGAGATAAACGCGTGAGTACACTCCGCATGGCATCTTTTATCTTTACTCTTTTATCTTTACTCTTTTATCTTTACTCTTTTACTTTTACTCTTTACTCATTCAAAGTTTGATTTTCCAATTCTCGGAGTCGCTTTTCGCATTGCTTAATCTCCTTGATGCATTGCTCTCTTTCGAGTTCAATTTGGATGATGTTGTCGTGAAGCGTGGGGGTAGGGTTATTGCTATATTGCTTACGGAGTATGTTGAGTAATTTTTCGTGAGCTTGCAGGGAGTTGTTAAGTGTGATGACTTTCTCGGCTTCCGCTTTTGCTTCTTCGCTTTTGAAGGATTTTAGGTCTTTGTATACCAATGCGTTATTGATGATAAATCGAGTTGTGCTTTTTCCCGTTACATTCGTGTTGCGGTTCGCATTTTTTTCTTTCCACTCCTCGATGCGTGCTTCCTGTCCTATTTGCGATTCAGCGATGCTGACGATGTTCGCCGCTCTGAAGAGGGTGAGGAAGTCTGTACCGCTGGGGTAGGAGATGTGTGACGCATTAGGGATAAACGTGTAGAGGCATACGCTATCGTTAGAGAGGCGTCGGTCGGTAAGGAAGTATCCCGTGTTCGTACTCTCATCGATGTAGTACATGTAGTCATTCCCCTCGGAGTTGAAGGGCATGCCGATGTTTTGGGGCTTGAGGAACGTCTTCTCCTCCCCGTCGTAACGTGTCACATAGATGTCCCAACCTCCGAATCCGTCTGCCGTTTGTGCCGCAAAATAGAGGTTCACACCGTCAGCCAAGAGGAAGGGGAAGTCCTGGTTCACATCGTCAAGATCGGGGATGTTGAGTGGCTCGGGGTGCGACCAGCGGTTGCCCGTGCGTATTGTGCTACAGAGCATGAGGGCGCTGTCCTGCTTTGCGGAGAGAAAAGCATAGTCGTTGAGGGCGTTAATGTACGCCATTTCGCCGTATTCGTGGAGCGAAAGTTCCAGTTCCTTTTTCACCTCTTGAGTGGTGCAGATGGTGCCCATCTCTGCGTTTAGTTGGAGGTGGTTGATGATATCTTTCTTGTGTAATAATAGACTGTCAATGAACACAATATACTGCGTGCTTCGAATGTTTGCTTCAGCTACGCGCATGGTGCTTGCCAACCATTGTAGAGAGTCTACATTACAAGTCGGTTTGCGCTTCTTTTTTTGTGTTGCCAATTCCTTGGCAATGTATTCCTGTGCTTCGTCGAAGTTACCCGCACACATCATCTTATGAGCCACCTCAACGGGGTTCACTTTAGGTTCCTTTTTCTTGCGTTGCGCTTCAGTTTGAGGAGCCACGAGGCAACACATCATGAGGGCAATAAAGTATTTCGGAAGGTGAGATTTGAGCAATTTTAAGTGCATATCCATTGTCATTGGTTAGAATTTACCTTCAAAAGTACGTTTTTCTTTTATTAAATGCTTATTTTTGCGTAAGTTTATTTCCATTTGATTATGATAAAGTATTCTATCCGCATAGGTTTGCTCCTTCTTTTCGCCCTTTGTGGTGAGTTTGCTACTGCCCAAACGCGCATTGGTAGCGTTCATCAGGTAGAGAAGGGTGAGACGCTCTACAGCTTGTCGCGTCGTTATGGTGTGACGGTTGAAGCGTTGCTTTCCGTAAACCCCGAAATATCTTCTCAACCCAATAAGAAGATTAAGCGAGGTTATCTCATCAACATCCCCGAGGCAGCACCAGTTCAGGTGGCTGATACCTTCAAGATGGCGGTCGTGCTTCCCTTTAGTGCCGAGGGCAAGGAGGGAGAGCGCAGCATTGAGTATTATCGCGGATTGCTCATGGCGGCAGATGCCGAGCGCGAGAACGGGCGCTGCGTGAGCATTGTGGCCATTGACGAACCCCCAGTGAAAGACAATTTGACGGACGTCGTCAACGCATTGACACAACAGAAGTTTGACGCCCTCGTAGGTCCGCTTTACCCCACACACTTCCAGGCAATTACCAATTACGCTAATGCCTATCGTGTGAAAAACATCATCCCCTTCTCGTCAAAGGTAAAGCAGGTAGAGACCAATCGCTATGTCTACTTGCTCAACACCCCCCAAGAGCAGCTCAACAAGAGTAGTTTCGAACTCTTTCACTCGCAGTTTGCTGGAAGTCGCTGTGTCGTAGTGCGCACCGTAGATTCCTCAGAATCAGCGCTCGTAAACTACTGGATGGACAAGATGCTCACGCATCAATACGAGTTGCAGTCGCTCTCACAAACCTTTACTGACGAGGAGATGAAGCAAGCCCTCGTGACTGGCAAGAAAAATGTACTCATCATCGACGGAAGCAACAAGCAGGCGGTCCTTGACATCCTTCAGCGCATTCAGAGTTTTAAGACGCACCACCCAGGTTTCCAAATCGCCGTCATCGGTCATAATGCATGGCAACAATTCTCGATGGAGTATAGCGAACTGCTTGGCACACTCAATACCTACCTCGTAGCACAAGACTTTTACAATGCCTACAGCAAGGCTGTAATCAACTTCGAGGACAAGTATTTTAACTGGTTTAAGACCTATCCCCTCATGCTACACCCACGCATGGGAGAATTGGGATACGACACCGGACTTTACCTCTTTAAGTCAAGTGAAGCAAATTCTTTGGTTGATCAGCAAGGGAAGAAGGTGGATTATTTACAGTCAAATTTAAAATTTCAGCAACTCGGAAACGGAGGATGCGTAAACTCAAATTTGATGTTCATTCATTTTACTCCCTCTAACAAAGTGGAATTAATTGAGATTAAGAAGTGAAGAAGATAGTATTATTATTATTCGTTTGTTGCTTTACTTCACTTACCCATGCGCAAATCGGTGATTATCGCAATGATATGTGCTTCGGTGTAAGCGTAGGTGCAACGATGAACAAGATGGGTTTCGACCCCATTATTACGCAAAAATATCATGTTGCCCCCACCGTAGGGTTGACCTTCAGATATACGAGCGAAAAGTTCCTTACGGCATATTGTGCCCTCCAGATTGAACTCAACTATACGCGCCTTGGTTGGACGGAGGAAATCCTCGATGCCAATTCCAACCCCTTGCCCGACACCTTCAAGTGCAACCTTGATTACCTCCAACTCCCCTTCCTGGCGCGTCTGGCGTGGGGACGAGAGCAACGTGGAGCCATGTTTTACGTCCTATTAGGTCCGCAAATCGGTTATTGCATTTCCGATAGCAAGGAGCGCAGCGACGTATGGACGCTCAACAGTGCGGGTGTGCCCAACCGCCCCAACGGTATGTATGCCCAATACGACCTTCCCGTGAAGCATAAGTTCGACTACGGTATAACTGGAGGTCTGGGTCTTGAACTCAACACGAAACTGGGTCACTTCCTCCTCGAAGGACGCTATTATTACGGTCTCTCCGATGTGTTTGGCAACTCAAAGAAAGACGTCTTCTCGCGCTCCAATCATGGTGCCATTGTGGGAAAACTGACCTACCTCTTTGATTTGAAATAAAGTATAGACATTCAAAAAAACTGATGATAAAGGAGGGTGTGTCGAAATGCAAAATTTCGGCACACCCTCTTAAGTTGTGTAAGAGTGAGTAAAATGCAAGGCGCTGAAATTGAGGACGACGGGAGTGTACTGAAGTACATGACTTAGTCAAAAATAGAGGAGCAACTCAGCAGTTTGCTCATTATGACACAACGCCTTTTCGTTTAGCATAACTATACCGCCAGTCCCTCCATCTTCGTTTTTAGCCAGTAATGCTCGTTTTTTTAAACCAGCAATGCTCGTTTTTTTAAAACCACTAATGACACGAATCGCACGAATCCATTCGGACTGGAATTACCCTGCAAGGCATTCGTGTCCATTCGTGCCATTTGTGGCAAAAACCATTACCAGCCACTTAATGTTTTTCTCTTTTAAACCACTAACGACCGGTCATTTTTTGCATTGCGAGCCGTGCGTCCTTACAGATCAAGTGGGAATCTCATCGTGTATCTCCTATGTCGGAGACGCCATAATATGACGTCTCTACGTACACTTTATGTCCCGCAAGGACTACTCACTCCTAACTACTCACTAATTCCCATGCCTCTCCAAAACTTCGGCGCTCTCGCCCAGCGTTATTATCCTGATAAGACATACCGCACTGCCACGCGCCTCTTCCGTCGTGAATTGGAAGTCACCAAGGGACTCCTCCGTGCCCTCAAAAGGGTGGGGTATTCACCCACCAGTCGCTTGCTTACCAGTACGCAGGTGAGGGTGATTGAGGAGTTTATTGGGGAGGCGGGCTAAAAAAAAAGAGGGTGCGCCAAAGATTGACACACCCTCTTGGGAGATTGTTATTGACTAAATGTCAAGGGTTTATGCGAACCACTTTACATAAGCGAAGTCCTGACGGTAGGGGAGATGTTCGTTTGCGGGGAACATACGGAATGCTACCTTGAATGAACCTGCAACGTCGAGGCTTGTAGTGAGCTCGAATGTGTGGAGGTTGCCTTCGCGCTTTGTCATAGTCATAGGAATAGTTGTCTGGATAACGTCGTTACCTTCAACGTTTTCGATTACTACGAGTTCTACGCCAACTGCGTTGTCGAGACCCTGTTCGTCGATAACGTGCTTGATAGTGAAGTCCTGACCAGAGATTACGTTGCTTAAGTTTTCCATACCTTCAGAAGCAACTACGTTGATGCTATCCCAACGTTCAGCAACGCATTCCTTCCATGCTGCGATTTCCTTCGCGAGCTTGTTGTTGTCAGCAGCGAGGAGCTTGAAACGAGCAGCTTCCTTGTTGTAGAAGCGATCGTAGTAGTCGTCGAGCTGGCGCTTCATTGTGTACTGGGGAGCGATCTGAGCGATTGAGTTCTTCACTGTCTTCACCCAACCTTCGCTATAACCCTTCGCACCACGAGCGTAGTAGAGAGGAATGATTTCCTGTTCGAGGAGTGAGTAGATAGTAGCAGCGTCGAGGCGGTCCTGATGTTCCTGGTTCTGGTAAGTACGCTTGTCTGTGAGCGCCCAACCTGCACCGGGACGGTAACCTTCGTACCACCAACCGTCGAGTACTGAGAGGTTTACAACACCGTTCATGAGTGCCTTTTCACCTGATGTACCAGATGCTTCGAGGGGACGTGTGGGAGTGTTCATCCAGATATCAACACCTGAAACGAGGCGGCGAGCGAGTTCCATATCGTAGTTATCGAGGAAGATAATCTTACCGATGAACTCAGGACGCTGTGAGATTTCGTAGATGCGCTTGATCAAGCCCTGACCTGCACCGTCAGCGGGGTGAGCCTTACCTGCGAAGAGGAACTGTACGGGGTAGTCGGGGTTGTTCACGATCTTAGCGAGGCGATCGAGGTCAGAGAAGAGGAGGTGTGCACGCTTGTAAGTAGCGAAGCGACGTGCGAAACCGATGAGTAGCGCGTTGGGGTTGATCTTGTCGAGGAGCGAAACCACACGGCTGGGGTCACCCTGATTCTTCAACCAAGTGTCGCGGAAGCGGTTGCGGATGTAGTTGATGAGCTTCATCTTGAGCGCGCAACGTGTTTCCCAAACTTCCTTATCAGAAACTTCGTAAATCTTTTCCCAGATCTTCATGTTGCTCTGGTCGTTCATGAAGTTCTTATCGAAGTGCTTGCAGTAGAGTTCCTTCCATTCGTTAGCAGCCCATGTGGGGAAGTGAACACCGTTAGTAACGTAGCTCACGTGGCTTTCGTTCTGCTGGAGGTTGTATGCCTGGAAGTAACCTTCGTGGTCGCGGATTTCGTATTCACGACGGGGTTCGTCGGGCATGTAGCCGGGCCATGTGCCCTTAAACATCATCTGTGAAACCTTACCGTGGAGCCAGCTCACACCGTTGATTTCCTGACATGTCTTACAGCAGAATACTGACATTGAGAACTTTTCGTTCTTGTCTTCGGGGTTCATACGGCCGAGGCCCATGAAGTCGTCCCAAGAGATGCCGAGCTTGCCAGAGAATGAATCCATGTACTTGCGGAAGAGGCCTTCTTCGAAGTAGTCGTGACCAGCAGGTACGGGAGTGTGTACAGTGTAGAGTGAAGAAGCCTTAACGAGTTCGAGTGCTTCACCGAAAGAGAGACCAGTTGCTACGTAGTCAACGAGGCGCTGTGCGTTACAGAGTGCTGCGTGACCTTCGTTACAGTGGTAAACGTCCTTAGTGATACCGAGCTTCTGGAGCATCAACATACCACCGACACCGAGGAGGTATTCCTGCTTGATACGGTTTTCCCAGTCACCACCGTAGAGCGCTGAAGTGATGCCAGCGTCGTACTGTGAGTTGAGACCGTTGTCAGTGTCGAGGAGGTAGAGCTTCACACGACCAACATTTACGCGCCATACGCTTGCGTAAACGGTGTAGCCGGGGTAGGGAACAGCAACAACAACCTGGTTGCCATCCTTATCGAGTTCCTTTTCAATGGGGAGACGGTCGAAGTTTTGAGCGTCGTAGTTAGCGATCTGCTGACCTTCCATTGAGAGTGTCTGTGTGAAGTAGCCGTGACGATAGAGGAAACCAACTGCACACATGTCAACGTTAGAGTCAGAAGCTTCCTTGATGTAGTCACCTGCGAGTACACCGAGACCACCAGAGTAAATCTTGAGTACAGAGTTGAGACCGTATTCCATGCAGAAGTAAGCTACGCTTGCACGCTTTGCGTTGGGCTTAACGTCCATGTATGCACGGAAGTTCTTGTAAACCTTCTCGATAGCTGCGAGCATTACCTTGTCAGCAGCGAGTTCTTCGAGGCGTTCGTAAGAAACGCGAGCGAGAAGTTCAACGGGGTTCTTACCACACTTGTGCCAAAGCTTGTGGTCAATGCTGTCGAAGAGTTCAACAGCTTCTTGATTCCATGACCACCAAAGGTTGTGGGCAAGTTCATCAAGAACGTTCAGTTCCTTAGGGAGGTGGCTCTTAACGCTCACCATCTTCCATGAAGGCTGATTTGAATTGCTAAGTTTTACTTTCATGTTGTTTTTTATTGATCAATAAAAATTGTTTCAATTATGTTGGGGGGAGAGTTTTTCTAGATGCTCTAGATATTCTAGATGTTCTAGACTAGAAAATGACCTCTTACTTATTTCTCAATGCGAAGTCGTAAGCCTCGAAGTAGTGCTTAATGAAGTTCTTCCATTGTGCCTTGTCGGCGAGAGCGGCAGCCTTTTTGCAGAGGGTTGCTCTGTCCTTGAGGGGCATGCGCATCATGGCTTCGATGGCTTCACACATTTCGCGAGATACGTCGAAATAGTTATCGTCGTCGCGGTGGATGACCTTAACGCCGTCAGAGAGTTCGCCCTGATAACCGAGTACATCGTTGACCCACTGACCGAAACCTGAGAGGTCGGTTGTGATACAGGGAGCCTTGAACGCACAACTTTCAAGGGGAGTGTAGCCCCAGGGTTCGTAGTACGAAGGATAGAGGCAGAGGTCGTTGGCGGTGAGGAGGTCGTAGTAGGGCATATTGAAGATGCCGTCAGCGCCTTCCAAATAGCAGGGCACGAGAATTACCTTTACGGCATCGTTCTTCGTGTTCCAAAGTCCGAGTTGCTTAATGAGGCAGAGGATGCGGTCTTCGTTGAGATTGTGAAGATCGTGGGTAATCATGGGCGTATGGAGTCCGCCTTCCGACTTGTCGCTGCCGTTTAAGCGTGCGAGGAGGTCCTGACGGGGTTCCTTTGTCCAGCAGGGCACTTCGATGAGCGCCAATACCTTTTGTGACACGAGTTCTTCTTCAGCTTGTGCAAGTGTCTTCATGCGTGCGTTGAGTTGCGCGAGGGCTTCCATATACACGTCAAAACCCTTACAACGGAAGTCGTTGCGACCTGATGTGCTCACGATGAGCGTAGTGTCGTCGAGTTCTTCGCCAATCAATTTGCTCGCTACGTTGAGGATGCACTGGCGTGCTTCCTTACGCTTCTTGGTGAAGGCAGCACCCTTGGGTACGAAGTCGTTTTCAAAGCCGTTGGGGAGCACTACATCGGCGGGCTTATCAAGGAGTTGCTTACATTCGCGGTCGGTAAACATGCTCACCGTAGTGAAGCAGTCGGCACCGTGAGCACTCTGCTTCTCGATGCTGTGCTTTGCTTCCATAGAGAGTTCGGCAGCCATTTGGTCGCCATTGTAACCGTGGAAGTACTTATAGAGCAACTTATTGTTACCAGCGATAGAGCGGCCAATGCTTGTAGCGTGAGTCGTGAAGATGGTTGCCACCTCGGGGCATTCCTTCTTTAAGAAGAGCATACCCAAACCTGACATCCATTCGTGAGCCTGATAGATGATGCTTTCGCCCTTGAGAAGTTCAGCCTTTACTACGGCTTCTACAAACTTACCTGCGGCGTATGAGAACATGGATGCTTCATCGTAGTCGCCATAAGCATGGAGCGAGTCAACCTGGAAGGCATCCCACGCTTCAGCGTAGATTTCGTTCTTCACATCGAAGAAGGGCTGGAAGTCAACGAGGATGGCGATAGGCGCACCAGGTACGTTCCAACGGCCGATACGCGCATTTACGCCCGCTTCCGCCGCTGCCTTCTTCCACTTTGTGAGGAGGCGCTTGTTTTCTTTGAAAAGGGGATTTTCTTTTCCTTGCCACACATCAGGACCAATGAAGAACACTTTGTCTGCGTGGCTCTGTTGGAGTGTGTTAGCTCGTGAAGAGAGCACGGTGTAAATACCACCGACCTTGTTACACACTTCCCAACTTGTTTCAAATATTACACTTGGGTTTAGTTTAGTTTGTGCCATTTATATATATGTTAAAAAGCGCGGCAAAGGTACTAAAATTTAGTTAAAATGGTGCTAACTTTCTGATATTTTGTGTAGTTATCTGTGCTTTTTCTGTCAATTTGATAGGAATTGTAAAGTAAAATTGCCAAGGGTAGTGATAAATCAGGTGAATTTACTTTTAAAAGTTTGACGGTAAAGTTTTTAGGTGGCGAGATTTGAGAGGGAGGGCGAGGGTAAGAATTAGGGGTTAGGAGGTAGGAGGGTATGATAGTCTTTACTTGGCAACTGGTATATTATTGACTTTTTAGTGAACACGAACCGATGGTCGAGAGGGGTGTCTTCTTAAAATTTACTCGGATCGAGGATTTTCAAACTTTTGCTTGCTGACTAGTATTGTTGTTGACCCAGTATTGTCGCATTCGAATTCAGATGATTTTTTTTTGAAAACAAAAAAAGAGGACGCTTACGCATCCTCTTTGTGGGCAGGGACGGATTCGAACCGCCGAAGCCGCAAGGCAACAGATTTACAGTCTGCCCGTTTTAACCACTTACCTACCTACCCGGGCATCTTAAGTTGTGAGGTTATCACCTCTTTCCCTTAATTGCGATGCAAAGTTATGGTTTAATTTTGTAATTGCCAAGAGAAATCTGCCATTTTTATTGCAGAAAGTGCAAATTCTTTACCTTTATTGCCGATTTTGCCAGTTGTACGTTCCAAAGCTTGCTCTTCATTGTTTACGGTGAGCACTCCATAGATAATTGGAGTGTCGGCGGTAGCGTTGATGTGTGCGATGCCTTGTGTGGTGCCTTGGCAGATGTAATCAAAGTGGGGGGTGTCTCCCTTGATGACGCATCCGATGGCGATAACGGCATCTAAATAACCACGCTTTGCGAGTTGTGAACTGGCGTAGATGAGTTCAAAACTTCCTGGTACACGTTCGATGGTGATGCTGCTTTCTGCTACGCCATATTGCTTGAGTGTTTGTACGGCACCTTCAAGGAGTGTGTCGGTGATATGGTTGTTCCATTCGGTGACAACAATCCCAAATCGGTATTGTGAAGCATCGGGGATGTTGGCGCTGGCGCCTTCAAGGTATGAGAATGATGACATATGCGTGAAGTGAAAAAGTGAGGGGCGTCGGTTGGGGGAGGGCGTTCGACGCTTTGATTGTTTTTTTGTTAACTGAAATTGAGAATTGAGCAATTTTACCCGTGAGCTGGTCAGGGCGTGATACTCAATTCTCAATTTGATTTTACTCTATTCGTATGCTTGAAGTAGCGAGTTTACTTCTTTGCGCGTTCGATGTACTTTTCAATTTCAGCGGGTGAACCTACAACCAAAGTAGATGTGGGGTAGTCGCGCTTGATTGTTTCGTAAATAGCGAGAGCTTCAGCATTCTTATTCTGGCTTTCGAGCAACTTACCTGCTTCAATGAGGCACATGGGAGAAAGTGCGCTATTGTCTGCCTGTTCTGCAGCCTTCTGGAAAGTTGTGATAGCTTGGTCAACATCGTTTACACCAGCGTAGCACTGTGCGAGTGCGAAGAGCGCCATTGCAGAAACTGACTGGTCGTCACCAGGGGTGTAGGCTTTTAAATAAGGAATAGCTTCCTGATACTTATTCTGCTGTGCAAAGCAAACACCAGCATAGAGGTTTGCGAGGTTAGCACCGTCTGTGCCGCTATATTCGTCTGCAATTTTGATATAACCGGGGAAAGTACCTTCACCATTGAGCGCTGTTTCAAAGTCGCTGTTCTGGATGAACTGGAGACCATCTGTGCAAAGCGTCTGCGCCTTTTCTTCGCGAGGCAGCTGATAACCATAAGTGTAACCGAGGTAACCACCGACAACGATTACAACACCAGCGATGATTGAGATGATCTTTTTCTTGTTTGTGTCAACCCATGCACCAGTTGTTGCGATAACTTCTGCAGCTTGGTTTTCTTGGAGATTCTGATTGTTTGACATAATTGGTATTGTGTTTTAATTTTTAATTTTTTTGAGTTTCGAACCGCAAAAGTAGTTATTTTCATTTGATTATTAAAATATTCTTGACTTTTTTTCTTAATGCGACCATTTTTAGGGTATTTTGAGGAGAGTTTGCTGGTTACTGTTTAAATTTGCACTTTATTTATATGTTACTTGTGCTTTATAGTGTATTGTAAGGTGGGGCACATTGTAGCAATTGCATTTATTTATGAAATTAGAACGGTTAACAATACTTAATTATAAAAATATAGTGGAGTCAGCGCTGGATTTTTCCTCCAACGTCAATTGCTTTGTGGGCAGAAATGGTATGGGGAAGACGAATGTGTTGGACGCTATTTATTATTTGTCGTTTTGTAAGAGCAGGACAACGACTGGAGATGCTGTGGCGGTGAGGCATGGTGAGGAATTTTTTATGATTCAAGGGCAGTATAAACGTGAAGATGGTGGGGAAGAACTGATACACCTGGCATATAAGAAGGGTGGGCGCAAGCATCTAAAGCGTAATCAGAAGGAGTATAATCGCTTGTCACAACATATTGGACAAATCCCGTTGGTGATGATTTCGCCGTCGGATTCGTTGCTGATAGATGCTGGAAGTGAAGAGCGCAGGAGGTTTATGGATCAGGCTATAGCACAATATGATAGTAAGTATGTTGAATGTCTGATGCGCTATGACAAAACGCTTAAACAACGCAATGCCCTTTTGAAGCAAGAGGAGGAACCAGATTGGGGGGTTATGGACGTGTTGGAAGAAATGATGGCGGTAGACGCAACTTATATTTATCAATGCAGGGGGCGCTTCGTAACTGATTTCGCACCGATATTCCAACAACTTTACGGTACGCTTTGCGATAACGAAATGGAGCAGGTGACGATGCAGTATGTTTCGCATATTTCGCGCGGAGACTTGAAGCAACAACTTACCTCTTTTCGTGAAAAAGAACGCATCGTAGGCTATACTTTACATGGAGTGCATCGCGATGATTTGGAACTCTTTCTCAACTCTTATCCTATCCGTCAAGAGGGTTCGCAGGGACAAACCAAAACTTATTTTATAGCACTCAAATTGTCGCAGTATATTTATTTGAAAGAACGTGGTAATCAGCGTGTTCCGTTGTTGTTGCTGGATGATATTTTTGATAAGTTAGATGCTGGTCGCGTTTCACGCATCATTGATTACGTGTCGGGAGATTCGTTTGGACAGATTTTTATAACAGATACCAACCGAGATCACCTTGATGGAATCCTAAAATCAACAACGAAGGACTATAAACTATTTTACGTTGTAGACGGTCAAATAATGGAATAATCGCATGGAACGGAGAAAGACTGAAAATGTGTCAGACGTGGCGCTTCAATATTTGCGTGATATGGGACTTGAAGGACCGCTGAATGAATACCGCTTGCTTCAAGCGTGGGATGACGTGATGGGGCCCTTGGTGGTCAAGAATACGAGACAGAAATCCATTTACAATCAAACACTGTATGTGCAAATTACTTCCTCTGCTCTAAAGGCAGAACTGATGATGAGACGCGCAGAAATCATAAAATCGTTGAATGACGCAGTTGGAGCAATCGTTATCTATGATTTAGTGATGAGGTGATGGCAAATATGCCCCGTTGAAAACGGCATGCAGAAAATTTCGTTAAAAAAAACATAAGTCATTTCCGTATGTGCTGATTTATTGTTAATTTTGTAACGAGATGTGATAACTATTTTTAACCTTATAAACATATTAGTTTCAAAATGGAAAAAAGCGCATTGCAAATTGCTCGTGCTGCTTATCAGCCGAAACTTCCTAAGGCATTGACAGGTGCTGTTGTTGCTAAGGAAGGTGAACCAACTCAGTCTGTTGCTGACCAGGAAGCTATCAAGGCTTTGTTCCCGAACACATACGGTATGCCGTTGATCCAGTTCGTAGAAGGTGAAGCTGCTGAATTCCCTGCTATCAATGTAGGTGTAATCTTGTCTGGTGGTCAGGCTCCTGGTGGTCACAACGTGATTTCTGGTTTGTTCGACGGTATCAAGAAGTTGAACGCTGACAGCAAGCTTTACGGTTTCATCCTTGGTCCTGGCGGTTTGGTAGACCACAACTACAAGGAATTGACTGCTGAAATCATTGACGAATACCGCAACACTGGTGGTTTCGACATCATCGGTTCTGGCCGTACTAAGTTGGAAAAGGAAGAACAATTCGAAAAGGGTTATGAAATCATCAAGGAATTGGGTATCAAGGCATTGGTAATCATCGGTGGTGACGACTCTAACACTAACGCTTGTGTATTGGCTGAATACTATGCAGCTAAGAACTATGGTGTTCAGGTAATCGGTTGTCCGAAGACTATCGACGGTGACTTGAAGAACGAAATGATTGAAACTTCATTCGGTTTCGATACAGCTTGTAAGACTTATGCTGAAGTGATCGGTAACATCCAACGTGACTGTAACTCAGCTCGCAAGTACTGGCACTTCATCAAGTTGATGGGTCGCTCGGCTTCTCACATCGCTTTGGAATGTGCTTTGCAGGTTCAACCAAACATCTGTATCGTATCAGAAGAAGTAGAAGAAAAGGAAATGTCTTTGGATGATGTAGTAACTTACATCGCTCAGACAGTTGCTGACCGTGCTGCTGCTGGTAACAACTTCGGTACTGTATTGATTCCTGAAGGTTTGATCGAATTTATCCCAGCTATGAAGCGCTTGATCGCTGAATTGAACGACTTCTTGGCTCACAATGGTGAAGAATTCGCTGCTGTAGAAAAGGCTGAACAACGTCAATATATCATCGACCACTTGACTGCTGAAAACGCTGCTATCTATGCTTCATTGCCAGAAGGCGTTGCTCGTCAGTTGTCACTCGACCGTGACCCACACGGTAACGTACAGGTTTCTTTGATCGAAACTGAAAAGTTGTTGTCTGAAATGGTAGGTAACAAGTTGGCTGCTTGGAAGAAGGAAGGTAAGTTCGTAGGTAAGTTCGCTCCTCAGCACCACTTCTTCGGTTA
>JBGVPF010000004.1:0-52688 GCA_045126825.1 Alloprevotella sp. | reverse complement strand
ACGAAAGTGATTTGCTGAAGTGTTTACATTGCCTAAATACAAACAAAACAGTGCCGTAACGTGCTTGTTGAGGGTTTTGTTATATAGAAGCAATAAAAAAACTATTGGTGTCCGGTAAAGTTTTTTGCGAAGTAACGGCCTGAAAGGCCAATAAGCACCCAGCCCAGGGCAACGCCCTGGGTCTATGGATGTTTGGGTTTGCGCCCTGAAAGGGCAAAAGCATTGCAATTCAAACTCTTGTAATTGCTTTTGCCCTTTCAGGGCGCAAGTCTCGACTGCAACAACACCCAGGGCGTTGCCCTGGGCTAATGGTTTTATCCCCTTTCAGGGGAATCATCCAAGCTGTGGGGCTTATACCATTCAAACATCTTTATATTCATAGAGTTAGAGGTGTTTACCGGACAGCAATATAAAAAAACTTTCGTCAGAGGATTTAACCATCCGAAATGCCCCCGTAGGAGGGCGCACGTGCATAACTGCGGGTGAGTAGGGCGAACCTGCGGTGGTACTCTACGAACGAATAAAACTATCGGTCCCCGTAGGAGGACCCACAGCACCTGGATATGCTACAAATTGCTTTAACTTATCCGGTCGTTGTGGGTCCTCCTACGGGGACCGATAGAAATACACAATTGTAATCCCCAATCCGCAGGTTCACTGCGTTCACCCGCGGTTATGCAAGTGTGCCCTCTTGATACCCCCTCCGCAAATTCTTTGCTCGTCCCCCTAAACAGAGGGACAAAGGCAATGCATTCATAAATTTCAGATGGGTCAACACCTATATTATCGCCTTTATAGCTGTCTGGTAAATATAGATAACTCTTTGTTTGATGGATAGTTGTACTCATACAAGCCCCCTCATAGATATTCAACCGAAAAAAACGAGAATTTCTATGTTTAAAAGAACACGAATTTCACGAATAACACGAACCGCAGGTCGCGCAAGTCAATCTCCATGCGTGATGAATATTTCTTAATCAGAAGCGAATAACACGAATGCCATCCGGATGGTATTCGTGCAATTGCTTTCGCGACCTTTGGTTCGTATGCGATAAGCAAAGAAACACCCCGCAAGGATTGACTTGCGCGACCTTCGGTTCGTGTTATTCGTGCAATTGCTTTCGCGACCTTTGGTTCGTGTTCTCTAAAATAAAGAGACAAATTTTACCGGACAGCAATATATCGCCTTATTTCAAGTCACCATTCTTGGCGTAATGTAACCGCTTCAATCTGTCGAGGCCAAAGCACTTGGTGAAGATGCGCTTACACAAGTCAAAGGTGTACATGTAGTAGTAGAAGTAGCGCGCACGGAGGGTGCTACCGCCGTTGTTCAACACGACATGCTCAATGTCGTAGCGTTTCTTTGAGATTGGAGTTTCTGAAACACCTCCCAGGCGGAATTCGGCAATGTCAAAATCTACATACTTAAACTGTGCGCCACCACGGTAGATGCGGGTCATGAAGTCGTAATCCATCATGTAGCGGAACTTGATGTCGTAGGTTCCCCATCTGTCGTAAGCCTTCTTACTCACAAAGGTACCCTGATGTGCCACATGAGTTACAAAGGGAGCCAGGGGGAAGGTCATAGAGGGGATTTCGCGACCTCTAAAGCCTGTCTCTTTGTTTGCGACAATGACATTACCACGGTAGGCGTCTGTCTGCCCGTCGTACGCTGCCGCAATGGCTGCTAACGCACCAGGGAGCAGGATGTCGTCGCTGTTGATGATACCAATAACATCGCCAACGCTGTGGGCTACGCCCTTGTTGAAGGCATCACTGATGCCGCGGTCTTTTTCGGAACATACATAGCCCAATTGAGGACGGTATTTCTCCACAATTTGCATGGTGCCATCGGTAGAACCTCCATCAATAATCACATAATCCAGGAGGGGGTAGTCTTGAGACAATACGCTTTGGATGGTCTCTTCTATGGTAGATGCACTATTGTAACAGATGGTGACAATAGATATTTTAGGTTTTTCCATCAGAATAAATTTAGCAGCAATGCCACCTTCGTTGAAAGTGTAACGGATTTTTTTGAACAGGTGAGGCGCTTGTCCCACAGCAGGTTCCACTTTGCAGTAAGACTCGTTCTATAGGTCACGATTTGCTGGGTGAGCGCTCTGTTTTCGTCCGACATGAGGTCGCGATACCCTTCCCATAACTCCTGTGCGGTTTTGAGTCGGATGTGTTCGTTCTTTCGGAAGCGTTCCCAGCGACTTTTCCACACAAATTTGGTGTCGTTCAACTGTCCCACGGCATTCTTACCGTGTTGGCGATACAGCATGTGGGGGATGGAGTCGAACACCACGTTTGCGCCAACCGCCAGGGCTACATCGTAGATCCAGAAGTCGTGCATCTGTAGGTATTTGGGGGTGTAGCGCACTAAAATTTCCCGCATCAGGTGGTTCATCACCATGGTGCAGCCCCCGACAAACTGATGAATGAGCGCTTCACCATAGGTAAGTATGGGACTGATGGGAACATTGGGCAACAGGTTGAGGTGTTCGTCGGCCAATTGCGTTTGGCAAAAGTAGAGCGAAGGAACGCCGATAGCGGTTTCCAAAGATTCGCATGCAACAGCCAGTTTGTCCTTCATCCAAAAATCATCCTGATCGGCAAAGGCATAAAAATCAGCTTCGGGCGCAGCGGTCAGGAGGTGCCAAAAACTATAGGCAGGTTTGAGATTTTCGCCCGTATACCAATTGAGTTTGCCCGCCTGACGTTCCTCCTCTAACATCTTGAGGGTGGAGTCGGAAGAACCATCATCGCGCACCAAGAGGGTAACGTCTACCCCCTCCTGATTGTATATAGAATCCAATTGCTGCCTCAAATACTTCTCACCATTATAGGTGGATAGAAGGACGGCAACCTTTGGTTTGTTTGTGTGTGTCATAGTTGTGACGAAACTATTTTCGAATGAACTGCTTTAACTTGGGGAGGAGGCGCAACATGGGGTAATACAGCGGTGCCTTCACACCATTTACCTTGAATGAATGGCGGCACTGGATGATACCATGGAGAATGCTCATGACGTTTCTGCTCGTCGCTCCGCCGATGCGCATACGTACCAAGACCTTGTCCAAGTGTTGGGTCTTGAGTTTGTTGACTTCAATAAAGCGAAGCATCAACTCAAAGTCTGCCGATAAGGGAAGGTCCAGTCGGAATCCCCCGAGGCGTTCGTAACACTCACGGCGTGCGTAGAAGGTGGGATGTGCGGGGTGCCACCCTTTGGAGAAGGCGCCCGTCTGATAATCGGTAGTCTTCCAGTAACGCACAATGCGATTGGTATCTACAGCATCGACATAGTAAAGGTCGGCATGAACGGCATCTAAAGAGGGGTCTTGCTGGAACGCACGGACCACAGCCGACACGGCATCATTACATGCCAGAAAATCGTCGGAATTGATATACCCAACGATGTCGCCAGTGGCATGCATCCACCCCTTGTTCATGGCGTCATAAAGTCCACGGTCGGGTTCGCACACCACCTTGGAGATGTGCGAACGGTACTTATCGACAATAGCCATCGTACCATCCTTACTCTTACCGTCGATAATGATATACTCAATATTCGGATAATCTTGAGCAATAACACTTTGGATGGTGTCTTCTAAGGTGCGTTCACTATTGAATGTTATCGTAATAAGACTTACCTTCATGTCTTTTTGTTTTTACGAGAGAGGATTTTAGAGTACAGAGAACTGTGTGATTCGTCGTTTACCTCTGTATCTTTTTGTGTTTACTGATACCTTGTCAACTTCATTTAAAATCTGCGGAACACCAATCGCTTGGTATCAGAAACGAGAATCATCTGTTTGCTACCAAGTGATTCGATATTAAAGTTGTCTGCGCAGCCCGTAATGCCGTAGGGTTCCATGATTTGAGTGGTGGGGTCAAGGAGCAAACTGTCTTTAACATCAAAACTCAAATATATCTTGTTGATATTTAGCGTTGTTCCTGTATAGTTAAATCGGCAATAGGCGTTGTAGGTTTGCTTTCCCGTAACTTCATCACGATACATCAATTGCTGGGGGGAGTTGATTTGCAACAAGTCAAGTTGCACACTCCAATAGATGCGTGAGGGGGCAACGTCTTCCTCAACCTGTGGGGTGGCATTCAAATGAGTGATGCGTTGTAAGTGCCACATCCCGTCTAAATCATCATTTTTAGGGAGTTTGTCGCAAGAATATAATCCTGCCATAAGAACGCACACCAACCATAAAATATGTCTCATACGCTTTTTCAAATTTACTTCAACAACAATCCTGTCTTCTTAATAGAAAGTGTAAAACCGAGGTTGTCGCCCACTTGCGCCCCACGGTCAAAACCCAACCCGAATGCCGCCTGCCATCCCTTGTCTTTCAACGAACTGAAGTGAGCGAAGTTATAGTCCACTTCTGCCAGTCCGCTCGTCATATACTTACGATTGAGGTAGGGCAAATAATAGGTTCCGAGGTGGGTGGCATAACTCAACATCAAGCGGTAATTCAATCCTTCTGCGGGTGAACCTTCAAGTCCGAAATGATGCGCCGTGAAGCGGTTGCTGGGAATTGTTAGGTTGGCATCCGACGTGTAGAGCGCAGAGGTAAACAGGGGATTCCCCATGGGTTGTCCCCAGTGCTGCCAACCTTGATAAAGATTGTGGACATAGTAATTGTCGCGACCACTTATCTGGTCGGAAATCTCGGGAGTGTGGTCGTGATAAACGGGACCTCCCTGGTAGTCCGTCTTTACGTATTCGTAGACGAAAGTGTTGACAAATTTATTCTTGGGGAACTTGCACTCTAACCCTATCATACCATCCAACCATCCGTACTGAAAGAACATCATGGAATGATCTTCGAAGAAGTGGTCGTAATAGGCACGCACGCTCCAATCCTTTGCCTGATAAGTAAGCGAGAACAACCAACTGCCGAGGGTGTTGCCTGCGGCATTGAGGAAATTACCGTCTGTAGCGTCACTTCCTAAACCAAAGATGGCGTCTATGAAGTCTTTGGGACCCTGGCCCATCTCGAGTTTTTCACCATAATGTCCCGCTCTACCCGTGGGGTTATAGATGGTTCCGCCAAATTGCGTGGCCATTTCCAAACCGCCTTCAAGAATAAGGGGGAACTTTTCAGGATTTCCGAGGCGCATATACCCCGCCTTCGTGTGGAGCAACGCTTTGTCTGCCCAGCGGCCCTTAGAGGAAACGTATGCCTCCTGCCATGCGCCGTCGGTCATCATGCCATAACTGAAATGTCCCTTGATGGCGAGCCAAGGATTCTTCTTACCCGTCAAACTGACATATTCAGGGATTTCCAGGCGCACACCAGGAACGGGGCGCGCGTTAATGCCAAAGGTCTGGCTACCACTGCTCAAACGTTGATGCTTTAACTCCATTGGGCGCTCCTTGGCTCCAACGGAGAGGCGCAACCACTTGAAATCCAAATCAGCATACAACTGTTGAATAATGAAGTTCGTGCGTTGCTTTCCCGTAACGGCATTCTCCGTAGCATGGTTTATGGGCGCTACCAAATCTATTCCGTAACCTAACTTCCAGTTTTTGGAACTGCTGAAATGAAATGCCGGCTGCGCAACGCCAAGGCGCACATACCCCGAGGCATCCTGAAGCGAAGAAAGTCCGTATTTGTTGCTCACGAGCCACATGGGGGCAGCCCCCTCAACGGCGGTAGTGGCGGAAACCTCTACGCGGTATTGCAAAGAGTCATTTATTACACCTCCCACGACCTCCATGGAGAAAATGGAGCATAAAAAAGCGAGAAGGCAGGAATACTTATAGTTCATGATTATATATATGTTTGAAGTAGGGGCAACCTTTAGGTCTTTAGGGTCTTTAAGGTCTCTAACGTCTTTAGGGTCTCTAACGTCTTTCGCCATTGACCGTTGTCTGTTGTCTGTTGTCCGTTGTCCGTTGACTGTTGACCGTTGACCGTTGACCGTTGACCGTTGACCGTTGACCGTTGACCGTTGACCATAGACTGTTGTCCGTTGACAATGTAAGCAAAGGTACATAATTGCGGGCGGGTAGCAAAGCGAAATACCTACTTTTAATTGTGTAATAATGTAGGTGTTGACAGGATTTTGGTTGTTCCGCAGGGTTGGGTCTTGATTGTTGTGTTCTTTGAAGGGCAATTCTGGCCGTTGCCAAGGGAATTTCTCTTGTCTCAATATCTTAGGTTTGCAAAAAAAACAAAAAAAAATTTTATGCTTACATCCCCTTTAAACAAAGGGAATGTGTGAGTTTGGGAGATTTTGAAAAAATCAAAAAAAGTGAAGCGCTGATTTGGGGGTGCGTAACTTTGCATTGTCAAACGACGGAAGGACGCTTCTCAAGGAGATACTCATCACCTACTGCGCAGTTGAGAACATGTTAACGTCTTTGCCAATCTATTAATTACAAACTTTCTAATACCGTTAAAACTATGTTGAAGTACAATTTGATTTCTCGTAAGAACCCCGTAACCAAGGAATTTGCTTTTCACGCATCATTGGTGCCTGTTACTCCCGTGCGATTGGCGGAGTTGGCGCAGGAAGTGAGTGATAACTGTACCCTCACCGTACATGATGTGAAGGCCGTGATTTCAGCTCTTGAAGAACGCATTTATAAGGCCCTCCGCAATGGTCAGAGTGTGAGATTGGGCGACCTCGGTTCTTTTCACCCCACCATTTCGTCATCAGGTGCTGCTACGGAGGAAGAATTCTCTGCTGAAAACATTCGTGGCATCCGTGTGCGTTTTGTCTGCTCTTCAAAGTTGCGCTACGAGATGGGTTTGAACCACCCCAGTATGGTTGTGGCACGCCAGCAGCAGAAGTAATGCCTGAATTTCTCAAGTTCCTCATTTTTAAGTCATAGGACGATGAGGGTGTGAGGGCTCCATACGGCATTCGAACCTCTTTATATTCAAAAAGTTTAAGTAAATGGTAACCCTCTGGAATGTGGAAACTTAAACACCCGAAGGTTGATTGATGTTGCCGCTATGCGTCCTTACATCCTCATTCTTTCACCTTTAAAACCTTATCTATTTATGGAAAATACCTCACCGATACCCACTAAAAACATCTGGAGCGTAATTATACGCGCTGTCATCACCATACTTTCAGCCATATCCGGCGCTTTCTTTGGATCGACGATGGCATAATTCTTCCATCTATCAAATAGGCGTTGTGTCATAATGAGCAAACTGCTTCGTTGCCCCTCAATTTCAGATTTGGTCATGTACGTCAGTACACTCCCTTCATCCTCAATTTCAGCGCCTTGCATTTTACTCACTCTTACACAACTTAAGAGGGCGTGCCGAAATTTTGCATTTCGACACACCCTCTTCTATCAATTTTATTTTATCCTTTTAATTATTTTACGTCAAGCAAATCTTGTTCTGCCGCTGCTACTCGGTCGAAACCAAAGCGAGCACAGATGCTGTTCATCAACGTTGCAATTTCGCCGTTGCAGAGGTTGCCAATAGAACCTTCGTGGGTGTGAGAGATATTTTTGTCGGGCGAGAAGCGTCCCGCTTCAATATCCAGTCCTACTTTCTTATACGCATCGCGGAAGGGCATGCCGTTTGTTGCCAAACGGTTTACCTCCTCTACGGAGAACATTGCATCGTAGCGTGGGTCGCTAATGATTTCTTCGTTTACCTTCATGCGGTCAACGATGTAAGTGGTCATTTCAAGGCAATCCAACAACTGGTCAAAGGCGGGAAGGAAAACTTCCTTGATTTCCTGCAAGTCACGGAAGTAACCACTGGGCAAGTTGTTTTGCATCATCACAATCTGTTGAGGCAAAGCCTGTAGGCGGTTGCAACGTGCACGTATGAGTTCAAAAACATCGGGATTTTTCTTGTGGGGCATAATGCTCGATCCCGTAGTGCATTCATCGGGGAGTTTTACAAACCCAAAATTCTGCGAGTTGTAAAGGCATGCATCAAAGGCGAGTTTCGCTACGGTGCCAGCAATGCCAGCAAGGGCAAAGGCAACATTGCGCTCGTTCTTTCCACGTCCCATCTGCGCATACACCACATTGTAATCCATGGAGTCAAATCCAAGCAACTGTGTAGTCATTGTGCGGTTGAGGGGGAAGGAAGAACCATAACCTGCGGCAGACCCCAGAGGGTTGCGGTTGGTCATGCGATAAACCGCTTCGAGCAGGAGCATGTCGTCAGTAAGGCTTTCTGCATAGGCACCAAACCAAAGTCCGAAACTACTGGGCATCGCCACCTGAAGGTGGGTATAACCCGGCATGAGGATGTTTTTATAGCGTTCGCTTTGAATCTGTAACTTGTCAAAGAGTGCACGGACGGCCTCCGCTACTTGGCGCAACTTGTCGCGCGTAAAGAGTTTGAGGTCTACCAACACCTGGTCATTGCGTGAGCGTCCCGCATGAATCTTCTTACCCATATCACCAAGGCGGCGAGTGAGCATCAGTTCTACTTGAGAGTGCACGTCCTCAATGCCGTCTTCGATTACGAACTCGCCACGCGCCGCTAAATCATAGATGGCGCGCAATTCTTGAAGCAGTTGAGGAAGTTCGTCATCCCCCAAAAGTCCGATAGAATTGAGCATGCGGATGTGCGCCATTGATCCCATCACATCGTATTTGGCGAGGTAGAGATCTAACTCACGGTCGTGTCCCACTGTAAAGCGGTCTATTTCATCTGCCACTTGCGTGGACTTTTCCCAAAGTTTCATTCCGTCTTCTTTTTTATGATATTATGGTCAACAGACAACAGACAACAGACAACGGTCAACAGTCAATAGTCAACAGTCAATAGTCAATAGTCAATAGTCAATAGTCAATGGTCAATGGTCAACTGTTAACGGGGTAGGGGGTAATGAAGAATACTATTCGGATGGTTGTTGTACCCTCGTATGCTAATCGTTGTACGCTATTTACTGTTCATCCGTAGGAATAGAGATGGGCACTTCGCGTGAGATGCTTTGTTCCAGCGAGATTAAGGTTTCGGTAGAGATAACCCCATTGATTTCCTGAATCTTATTGTTCAAGAGAGTCATGAGGTGCTCGTTGTCAGAAGAGTAGAGTTTTACGAGAAGGGTGTAGGGACCAGTAGTAAAGTGACATTCTACAATTTCGGGAATGTTTTTCAACTGTGCTGACACCTCCTTATACATAGAGCCACGCTCCAGTTTGATACCGACATACGTGCATGTGCTGTATCCTAAACTCTTGGGGCATACATGATAGCCCGAACCTATAATAACTCCAGTTTCAATAAGGCGTTGCACACGCTGATGAATTGCGGCACGCGAAACACCACATTCAACAGCTACATCTTTAAAGGGAATACGCGCATTTGTAGAAATAATCTCGAGAATCTTCTTATCGAGAGCATCAATTTTCTCCATGGTTTTAAAGTTACAAAATGTAAGTTGTTAGTTATTTGTTGTTCGGTGGGCAAATTTAGTTATTAATTTTACAGATGTACATTTTTTCGCAAGTTTTTTTGTCATAATGATAGAAAAAATTGCCTAAAAACGAGTTTTCTTTGTAAAAATCCCCCTGATTCCCTATTTTCTTGTTGTGTGTTGCTATACAAACCTATCTACAAAACTGGTCATTCTGCTTTACAATTGTCAAGAGTAATGTGCAAAGCAGTTGCGGAATGTAAGAGCAGGGGGGTGGGGGCGATGACTTTTAGACTACCGAGAATCGGGTGTGGGGAAACGATTATTGGACAACGGACAACGGACAACCGACGCCAAACCGAGCGCAATCAAGTTTACTTGAATTGCCGAGGTGCGAAGGAGGAAAAGACCACGAAGTGGGATTAACAGACAACGGACAATGGACAACGGAGGGAGGGAAGATACCGTCGGAGGGGAGTTATACGCAATTCTCGGTAGTCTTTAAATTTCCTTTTTCCAAAATAATCCCTAACTTTGTAACCCCATCGGGAAATGCCCTACATTTATAGAACCCACCTTTTAATATATATGTGTATTAGAATAGCAACCCTTCTTCAGCTGGTATGCCTTATGGTGCTGTTGGGGATGTCCTCTTGTGCAGACGATATGAACAGCGAATATGCGAGGGTGCCCGCATTTTTGCGTGTGCAACCCGTGAGTGCGGTGCAACCCTTGAATGCAGCGTTAAATAGTCCTGGGGTATTTTGCAAGGTGACCTTCTCTGCAAATTATTATCATTTTGAGAATAATCATGGGCAGTCTGCTCAAACCAACCGCACAGCACTTGATGCTTATGGCAAACCTGACTGTCTTAACGGTTTCATCATTGGTACACCCAATATTCCAGATCTTTCGGGTGTGATGCAACCAGTGGCATTTGATCTTGCCTGTCCCACTTGCTACAACGAGACGCTTATTCAGCGCTCACTCACTATGAACGAGCGTGGTGAAGCTCATTGTTCACGTTGCGCTACCACTTATGACCTCAATAACATGGGGTTCCCTAAAGATGGTCCAGGTACGCATGTCATGCTTCGCTACCATCTGCAGTATGGTAATGACGCTTTGGTGGTGAGAAATTGAGTACTTTCAGCTCACAGGTTATAGCGTGCAAAGTACAACTGCCCTTCAGATGGTTAACTCCCTTCACCCTTCATCCGTCCCCGTTAACCTTTAATCGTTAACCATTCACCGTTCCCTCCCCTTGAAACTCCACAACATCTCAATAGGTTACCCCCACAAGGTGATTGCGCAACATATTTCGGCACAATTATCGGAAGCATCGCTCACGGCGCTCGTCGGTGTGAACGGTGCGGGAAAAAGCACCTTGTTGCGAACGCTCACGGGAGCGCACCAAGCGCTTAAAGGTGAGATATGGTTGAATGGAAAACCGTTTGACACTTATTCGCGAGATGAACGCGCCCGACAGATTGCCGTTGTATTGACACAAAAAGTGGAGGCGCAGCAACTTTATGCTGAAGAGGTGGTGGCCCTCGGCAGATTACCCTACACCAATCTGATGGGAAGTTTGAAAACTGCCGACCGAGAGGTGGTAAATCGGGCTATCGCACTTGCCGGTATTGAGCATTTGCGCCAGCGTCGGATAGGGTCGCTCTCCGACGGCGAACGCCAGCGCGTCATGCTCGCCAAGGCGCTCGCACAAGAGACTCCCTTCATCCTCATGGACGAACCCACCGCCTTCCTTGACTACCCTTCGCGCACAGAAACCTTCATGCTCCTGCGCAAGTTGGCACACGAGGAGCGGAAGTCCATCCTGCTCTCCACGCACGACCTGGACTTGGCGCTAAAGTGTTGCGACCAAATTTGGTTGTTAGACAAGGGCATGCTTACCATAGGTTCACCTCAAGATTTTTCTCAAAACAAGGCACTCGACCGTGCCTTTTCCACCCCTAATTTTCAATTTGACACCACTAAATTCCTTTCTCTATGACCGTTTGTATTGCTGAAAAACCCTCTGTGGCGAAAGATATCGCCCGCATTCTTGGAGCCACCGCCCAGCGCGACGGTTACTACGAAGGGAATGGATATCAAGTGACCTGGACTTTCGGTCACCTTTGTGAACTCAAGAATCCCGAAGACTATACACCGATGTGGAAAACCTGGAGCCTCGGTGCGCTCCCCATGGTGCCCGAACGCTTCGGCATACGCCTCAAAAATGATAAGGGGATTGAGCGCCAGTTTGCCACGATTGCCAAACTCTTCTCACATGCCGACTGTATCATCAACTGCGGTGACGCCGGGCAAGAGGGGGAACTCATTCAGCGCTGGGTGATGCAGAAAGCCAGCGTGAAATGTCCCGTCAAGCGCCTCTGGATTTCCTCAATGACCGACGAAGCGATCCGCGAGGGATTTGCAAACCTCAAGGCGGCGGAAGAATATAAGTCACTCTACGAGGCAGGACTCTGTCGCGCCATCGGCGACTGGCTTTTGGGGATGAACGCCACACGTCTGTACACGATGAAGTACCTTTCCAACCGCGCGAAAGGGCAGCCCGTACTTTCCATTGGGCGTGTGCAAACGCCTACCCTCGCACTCATCGTGAAGCGTCAGGAGGAGATTGAGAACTTCAAGCCCGAACCTTACTGGGTGCTCACGACGAATTACCGCGACACGACGTTTACCGCCGTGCTTCAGTCGGAAGAAGAGGAGGCTGCCGAAGCGGCGAAGCAGGGAAATTCAAATGCGAATGCCGTAGCCGCCCGTCGTGGGTTTACCACAGAGGAAGAAGGGCGCGAGGCATTAGAGAAGATTCGCGACGCAGAGTTTTTTGTGACCTCCGTAACGAAGAAGAATGGCACAGAAGCCCCTCCCCATCTTTACGACCTTACTTCCCTTCAGGTGGATTGCAATAAGAAGTTTGGCTATTCCTCCGACCTCACCCTGCAACTCATTCAGAGCCTTTACGAAAAGAAACTTACCACCTACCCCCGTGTAGATACGCGCTTCCTGCCCGATGATGTATATCCCAAGTGCGGACAAATCATGAACGGCATCTATGCTTATTACAAGGAACAGATAGATCCCCTGCGTGGTGCGGCGTTGAGAAAGTCGAAGAAGGTGTTTGACAACAGCAAAATCACAGACCACCACGCCATCATCCCTACGGGCGAGGCGCCACGCACCATGACCGACACCGAGCGCAATGTCTTTAACCTCATAGCCCTGCGCTTTATCAGCGTCTTCCATCCTGATTGCAAATTCCAAACGACTACCGTACTCGGCGAGGCGGCTGAAGTGCCCTTCAAGGTGACGGGTAAGGTGATTGTCGAACCCGGTTGGCGCACGGTCTATGCCACGGACAAGGATAAGGAAAGCGAGAAGTCGCAGGAGGAAAATGCCGACGAGGAACGCACACTCCCCGTTTTCACCAAGGGAGAACACGGTCCGCACGTCCCCGACCTGGCGCAGAAACAAACGCAACCGCCCAAGCCTTACACGGAAGCGACCTTGCTTCGTGCTATGGAAACGGCGGGTAAGTTGGTGGATGATGTCGAACTCCGCGAGGCGATGAAGGAAAACGGCATTGGGCGCCCTTCTACCCGAGCGGCGATTATCAAAACCCTCTTCTCGCGCGAATATATCCGCCTCCAGCGCAAGTCGATCTTTGCCACAGAGCGCGGTGTGCAACTCATCGGACTCATTAAGGAAGAACTCCTCAAGAGTGCCGAACTCACGGGCCGCTGGGAGAAGAAGTTGCGCGAAATTGAGCGTCAGGAATACGACGCCAAGCAGTTTATTGACGAACTCAAGGCGATGGTGACCGACATTGTCCGTCAGGTACTTTCCGATAATACGAACCGCCTCACCGCCATGGCGACTCCCGCCCCCGATACCCTTGCCCACCTCAAGGCAAAGGCAGATAAGAAGGAGCAACAGGAGCGCGCCGCCCAGCAACCCACGGAGAAGAAGCGCAAAATCATTCGCGAGGGTTCCGTGTGCCCCGTCTGTGGCGAGGGTAAGGTGATTAAGGGCAAAACCGCCTATGGTTGTTCGCGCTGGAAGGAAGGTTGCGAATTCCGAAAGCCGTTTAAGTAGTCTTTGCAAAACGAAAACGCACTTAAATTTTACATTTTACATTTTACATTTTTTACATTTTTGAAAAGATACAAAAAAGGCAGTGAGAGCGGGAACTCTTACTGCCTTCACCTTTTTTTAACCAACACTAAACACAAATGACAACATGGAGAGGGGTGTGAATTACGGATTGCTTTCGGGCGTTGCGCCCTCTTGCTGGTCCTTCTTCTTTTTCTCCTTCTTTTGCTTTTCTTTATTAAAAAAGAAGCAAAGAACGCGTGCGACAATTTTTATGATGTCGACGATGTATTGTTTGCTCGCCATAATGCATAACTTTCTTTAACGTTGTAACAGGGGCACGCCTTGTGCGGATTAAGTTCGCAATGCCCCATGAGTTTCGCGGCGGGGTATTTCGCCAGCAAATCGTGGATGGTGCGGTTGATGGAATTCGCTTGCTCTGCCGTACGCGTGTCCGAGGGTTTGGCGCCTATGAAGGTCTCCCCCCCGATGTAAGCGATGTGGATTGCTTCCGTATTGTGCCCTCGCACGCCGTTTGCAATCTGCTCGTCGTCGAGTAACGAGACCACACTACCTTGAGCGTTGACTACGCGATGATACCCGGGGTTCTTCCACCCGTTGCGACGGAAGATTTCCATAAGGTCAGCAACCGTGGCGGTGGGGAGCGTGTCAGTGCAATGCACGATTATCTTTTTGATATTTCTCATGGATGACGTAATCAATGTAAGATTTTAATCCGAAGACCGACCCTGCGTAAATCAAGCACTGCGCAAAATACCACAGCACCGAATCGCTAATTTCTCCGCTTTCGGAGGTGAAGAAGGATAGGAACGCCAACACCACCCCCGAAAGTAGAAGAAACAGTGCAGAGAAGTTTTTAGCATCCATCGGCTACTAATCTGCCTGGTTGCGGACAAGGCGCATGTAGGGGTGCTTCAACGAGATGTTGTAACGCAACTTGCTCGAGGGGATGAAGCGAACACGGACGCCACGGATGTTTTCTGCACTGAATTCCTCTTCAGTTAGGGCGCCAGTACTTGAAATGCGTGCGTGGAACGAACCGAGGTCACCAAGGCGCACAGAGTTGCCGTTGCGGAGGTGCGAATAAACGACTTCCTCCAACGCAGAAATAACTGCCTTGATATCGTGCGCCGTCACGGTACACTTACCGCTGATTTCCTCTGCCAACTGGTCGAGCATGATGGGGATAACGGGTACGGCGTTTGCGTGGAAAGCGAACTCCTTGGTTACGGGGTTCTTTTTTGAGATAAGATTGTACTTAATCATACTAAATAAGATTTAAGGGGTTAGTAATTAAAGTGACCGCTCTTGGGGCGGGGGAAGTGAAAACATCACGGAGATATTTTGAAGCAAACGGGGATTATTGCGCACTAATTCGGAGTTGCTTCGTCGCGTTACGGAGATATTTCGCTCGCCGTAGATGATTTCACGAGCAAAGGTAAAGCGAGGATTTGATACTGCCAAATATTTGTATCATAAAAATGCATTATGCTGTATTTTTATGCAGTTATATACATATTTCATTGTTGGCGCCAATGTGTAAAATGTAAAATGTAAAAAATGTAAAAAATCCTTATATCGTGTATACATTATTATATATATAGATTATTCATTTTCTTTGTTTTATCGTTTTTGACCTAAAATTTACATTTTACATTTTACAAATTTTACTTTTTTCGGGGTCTCCACAGCAGAAAGTGCTATAAATATTTTGCCGAGTGCAATATATATCCTACTTTTGCAGTCGGATAAAGTGATATATAAATACTTTATCTTCAACATGTATCACCTAAATATTTTAACCACTATGTCTAACACACCCACCAACAAGCGCGTAAAGGGGAGTGCCATCGTCAGCGAAGAGGGCGATTTCATCTTCACCCCCTACGGCACGCACAGCGAAGAGGAAAAAAGCATGAAAATTGTGGCGATAGAGGGCGAAATGACGCTCTGGAAGACCAAAAACTGCTACTCAATGCGCCTAAAAATCCCCTTTAACCGTGTTCCCAACCTTGCTAAAGCGGCAGAATTGATGATGCGTTGCTTTGCGCACATCAAAAAAGACCAGTTAGAGACCGCCGAAGCGGCGCTTAACAAGAAAAAAACCACCTCTCGCAAGAAAAAAACACCCGCTCACCCCGTAACCGACACCGCTATATCATGACCGAAAATCAACTTCCCGAATACAACGAACGCGTAGTCATCAAAGTGCTCATGAAGGACGGTACCACCACCTACCGCGTAGAGACACGCGACCGTCCGCAGTGGCAAAAGGAGTACCGCACCCTTGTTTACGACCCCAACGACTTCATGCTTGACAAGCGCCACGAAGCACAAATCGTAGCATGGGCACGCGTACCCGCCGACGATTCCGACAAATGGATGTCACCCGTAAGGGAGCGCCCCGCCATTTCGGAGCGCGTGCTTTGCTTGGTGCTTTCAAAGGTATGTCTGCTTTACCCCTCCGTGCGCTACCGCACCTGCGAGGGTGGCGATGACAACGACTTCGGCATTACCTCTTTTGATGAGCGCATTGTGAAATGGACGCCCCTCGAAGTGCTCCAATTTATAGAAATAACAACTACCGACTAATCCCCGCCATGATATTTGATTACGTTAATAATTTTGCAGACAAGCAACCGAAAGTCTGCCTCTACGATATTTTTAAGAATATTGTGCGCTCCGAGCATGTGCGCAACCTCATTGAGCGCTTCCGTGCAGGCGATGCCGAAGCAAAGAAGCAATTACCCGCCTTCCTCTTCCACGCTACGTTTAACGGCAAGCAACGATTGGCAAAAAATGCTACCGCTTCGGGGCTCGTCATGGTTGACTTTGACCATGTCAGCGATGAAGACCTTCAAGCATTCCGCACACTGCTTTCCACCGACGTGCCCCAGCAATGGAACATCATGCTCGCCCACATTACCCCCAGCGGAAAGGGATTGCGCCTCGTCATTCGCGCCGAGCGCAACAACGCATACCAGGGATGCACCACGATTCACGATTTCCAAAAGCGCCTCGCCCAACTGATGGGTGCGGAGAACTACCTTGACGAGGTGACCACAGACCTTTCGCGCCTCTCCTTCGCCCCCATGGAAAGCGACATCCTACTGCTCTCCACCGACCTCTTTACGGCAGAAAAAGCGATGGACTTTAAGGACGCCGAAAAGCGCACCGATACCCAGCAGACTACGGCGGTTTTCACCACACCAAGCAATCAAGCAACCTACGACGGCGTGTTGCTCACCGACATCTTTCGCCTCTACTTTGAAACCATAGGGGGCATACCCGCCGAGGGTAATCGTAACGCCGCTTTCTACTCTGCCGCACGCGACCTACGCTACATCTGCGACTTTAACCCACAGGTGGTAGCAAGCGCCATGCCCGAGGTGGGGCTTACGCAAAAAGAGGTGCTCGACGTTTGTGCTTCGGCATGCGCTTCCTCTCGCGCCACCAACATTCCGCTCATTGTGCGCTCGTGTGTAGATGCCCTTAAAAACATCGACGAACCCGAAGAGGTGGACGAACCCGAACAGAGCGCCTCTGCCGTAAAACTACCGCCCGTCTTTCAGCACTTTGCCCGTTGCTATCCCGCCAACTTTCGCGATGCCGTAGTTATGGCAATGCTCCCCTGCTTGGGCACATTGGGCACTCGCGTGCGTGCCCGCTACCTTGACGGAGAACTCCACTCGCCATCGTTCTTCACCGTGGTCAGTGCGGAGCAAGCAAGCGGTAAATCCTTCGCCCGTCGCATCGTCGGAGCGCTCATGGAAGATTTAAAAACGGAAGATGACGCCAACCGCGTGGTAGAACAAGCATACCGCAACGCCCTGCGCCAAAGCAAGAATAAGAAACAACAACCCGAAGACCCCCGAGTGGTGATACGTTGCGTGCCCGCCAATGTGTCGGTAGCAAAACTCTTGCAACGCATGGACTATGCCGATGGGCAACACCTCTTCTCCTTTGCCGAAGAAATGGACACCGTGATTAAGGCAAACTCGGGCGGGTCATGGAGTCAAAAGTCGGACATTTACCGAAATGCCTTTGACAACGCCGAATACGGGCAAGACTATATGTCGGACAACTCTTATTCCGCAAACTTGCGCATCTTCTACAACATGCTCGTCCTCGGCACTCCCCGACAGACCAACAAATTTTTCTCGGACGTAGAAAACGGTCTCGTCTCACGGTGCATGTTTGCCTCTCTGCCCGATGGATTCGCCTCCCGTATGCCCGTGTTTAAGGAAATCACTCCCGAGGGCATCGTGTATGTGAAGAAATTCGTTCAGAATCTGCGCGACGCAAAGGACGTCATCGACCTTTCCGACGTCAACACCGCCATTGACGAATGGTTGGAGGCGCAACGCATTCAAGCGCTGAAGGATGCCGACCGCCCGCGCGACATCTTCCGCAAGCGTGCGGCTGTTATCGGTTTTCGTGCCGCGATGATCCTTGCTGCGGGAAGCGGAAAGCGCCGTCCGCAGAAGAAAGTGCTCCAGGATTTCGCCATCTACATCGCTACGTTAGTGCTTGAAGGTCAACTCGCCTTTGCCGGGGCACGCATGGAGGAGGCACTTGAAGAAAACACACCCAAGCGCGAGCGCCGTTCGCAAACCACGGCAATCTTCAACTCACTCCCCGAGCAGTTTACTATTACCGACCTCACCGCCATGGTCACAAAGGTGGCGCTCAAAACACCCGCTCGACAACTCATTTACTTTTGGACGAAAAACAACCTTGTCGAAAAGGTAGCGCCCAAGACATTTAAAAAACTTTAACCCTAATTTTTATTAAACACTATGCAACAACCCATTTATATCTTTTGCGACCCACTCGCAAAGACCGACAAGGTTATTATCGAAAACGAAATCGTCGACGAACTGCTCTGCGCCATGCGTGCAGAATGTCAAACGGAAGCAGACTACGAAGACTTTAACGCCATCGTTCGCGACCTTGACGCAGGAAAGCGCATGCACCTGAATAGCGACCACACCTACATCCAGCGCCTCTTCACCATTACGCATACCATGTTGAAGAACAGACAAAAGCAAGAAAATGAATAACCCAAAAAGAGGGGGCGTCAGCAGACGCTCCCTCTTTCTTATTCTCAAAAATGTAAAAAATGTAAAATGTAAAATGTAAAATTTAAGTGCGTTTTCGTTTTGCAAGCCTTGGTGTTATGCTTCTACGCGTATATAACTTTCTCCCCCAATCGCCTTTTTAATCACATTGATACGGGGAGAAATTTGGGTTCGGATGGCTTCTGTGTGACTGATGATTCCCACCTTGCGTCCTTGCCTGCTTTGGAGGTTGGCAAGTGCCTGCATCACGAGGTTGAGGGAATCCTGGTCGAGGTTTCCAAATCCTTCATCGATGAAAAGACTACCGATGGAAAGACCTTCGGAGGAGAGGTTTGCCAGACTTAACGCCAAGGCGAGACTCACGACAAAGGTTTCCCCTCCAGAGAGCGAACTGACGTAGCGTTGCTGGTCGAACATCTCGCGGTCGATGATTTGCAGGGCGAGAGTGCCCTCCACCGTCTGCAAGCGGTAGCGTGGTGAGAGTTGCCCTAACTGTGCATTCGCTTGTGCTACGAGGTATTCAAAGGTGTAACTTTGTGCGATTTCGCGGAACTTCTTACCGTCGGCACTACCAAAGAGGGTATAGAGGCGTTGCCACCATGTGAGGTTTTCCTCGGCAGTTTCCATGCGTTTCTGCATGAGTTGAGCCTCGTGGAGCGCCCTTTTGTGGAGCATCAGTTTCTCTGCATAGCGGGCGTAGTTTTCGGTGGTTTCCTTGATGTGTTCTTCGGTTGCGGTGAGGAGAGCAGTGAGCGTATCTCTCGTTTCTCCCTGTGTAGAGTCAGGGCGCATGGTGTCTTGGCGCACATAGTTGAGTTGTTGTTCTGCCAGGTCGCGTGTGTTTTTCGTTACCGTCAGTTGCTCCTTGCATTCGGCAATTTGTCGGCGCAGGGCATTCCAGTCGCGTTTGTCGGTAAAGAGGCGCTCGAGTTCTGCGAAGCGCAACGGTGAATGGTCGCGGTTGTAATTGTGCATCCACAAGTCGAGTTGCGACGATTGCCAGGTATACTGCTGTGTGAAGTGTTGGAAGTCCTCTTCAAGTTTGCGCTTCGATCCTGTTATTTCTGCGAGCTCATTTTGAGCATTGTCGTAGTGCACCTTTGCCTCCAGTTGTTTTTCGGTCACATTGCGTACGATTTCGCGGAGGTCTTCGTCCACTTGTTCAGGTGTTCGTGTGCCAAAGAGGGCGGTAAGTTCGTCCTGCTTGATGCGCAGGAGTTCGCGGGTAGCATCGCGGTGTTCGCGGGTGGTGTTGATGAACTGTTGCGCCACCTGAAGTTCCTTTTCCTGCTGTTGCACAAAGTTCTCATTGAGTTCGCGTTTTTGTAGCGCTTCGTCTAATTTCTTTGTGGTGTCTATCCAGTTGTGGAAGAGTGAAGAGAGGTGTGAGGAATACAGTTCGGGATTGTTGCGCCATTTCGCCATCCATCCAGAGTCGGTAATCATGAGGTCGAGGTCGGAATAGATTTCCTTGAGGCGTCGGTCGGATATGTTGATGCGCTGCTTATAGTCGTTTTGCTTTGAACGAATGATTTTGAGTTGCGCATCGAGTTGTGCCATTTGTGCCGTCTCCTCTGCCACGCGGTCGGAGAGGGTGCGGATGAGTTGATTGAGCGAGTTAATGCTCTCCTGGTTTTTAGAATATGCGTTGTGTTCCTCTTGTTGGCGGAGTAGCGAACTCTCTGTGTTGTCAATGAGTTGTTCGAGGGTAATCATGCGCGCTTGTCGGTTTACCGAAGCGGAGCAATCCTTAAAGGTAGAGTCAAGTGTAGTAAATTCCTTCCACTCCTCCTGACTACTTTGAAGGGTTGCCATGAGTCGCTCGTAGTTTTGCTGTTCCACCTCATAACGTCCTTGCTTATTGGCCAAGGTGGCACGTAAGTTTCGTGCTTTGTTTTTGAGGTCCTCAAGTTGTTCGTTCGCCTCCTTGTAGCGCTGTTCTATAGTCTCGAAAATCTTACCGATTTCGCGTGCGCTCTCGGTATGGTAGGGGTGGTGTGTACCTCCGCATACGGGGCAAGGCGCTCCTTCCTTAAGGTTTCGGCGCATGGCCTCAATGCTTTGGCTGTTGTGGTAACTATAGTTCTCTTGTGCCACCTTGAAATTTTGCATGGCCATGTCAATCTCCTGGTCCTGTCGGGCGAGGTCCTTGGTGAGTTGGTCAATAGCGATGCGTGAGGCATTTACCTGAATCTGTGCCTCTTCAGCCTCGTCGTATACCTTAACGAGTCGTGTCCATAGGTTTTTTGCAGCACGCAGTGCCGAAAGTCGTAGGGTGTTGTCGGCAATGTTCTTTTGCAGTTGGTTGAAGTTTACCGAATGGTTTTGTTGTTCGTAGACCGCCACTTCCGCCTTACGCGTGCTGAGTAGGTCTTTAGACTTTTGCAGTTCGCGGTTGCCTTTATCAATCAGCTGGTTAATGCGTTGCTGTGCCACCTGTTGCTCCTCCATTTCGCGGTGCAGACTGCTGTTGTTTAAGCTTTCCTTTTCAAGGTCGGTAAGTTTGCTTTTAACCGTGTCAAACTTTTCGAACATTGTGCGGTAGATAGAGAGGCTTTGCAGGGAGTAGTTGAGGGTATTGATGTGCTTGCTGAGGTCAGCAAGTTCCTGTTTTTTGATTTCGAGTTCCTGTTTACGCTGTTCGAAATCCTGTTGTGCCTTCTGCATTTCAAGTTCGCGTGTTTCAAGGAGCGTCATTTTCTCCTTGATTTCCCCCTGAATGGTCAGTCCGCGCTGGATGTCGGGTCGGCGTTGCTCCATCTGCTTGTTGGCCTCTACGAGTCGTGAGGTGGCAAGGTCATAGGCCATGCGCATATCCTGCACCTTGTTGTTCGCCTCCTTGAGTTGTGCCTCTACGATGCTGCGTTCCTGCTTACACTTCTCGATGTTAGTGCGGTGGTTGATGATTTCGTTGAAGAGCGACTGCTGGCAGAGCACATCGTCGTAGCGTTCCAGAAGGTTGCGCTCGCCCGTGAGAGCGAGATATGCCTTGTAGACTTCAGCGTATGCCGTTTCGCAGCGTTCCACTTCAACCGTTGCCTTTTCATAGTCGTCAATCCACTTCAACTGTTGGCGCGTAATCTTGCATTGGTTTTCGAGGTCCTTTCGTGTTGTCTCCAGCAATGCAATTTGTTGTTCGTATTCGTGTATGTCCTCCTCTTCAAGGTGGTCACGCAAGACGGTGTCTTTTTCCACTTGAAGTTCCTTCACCGCCATTTCCGCCTTCGCCTTTTCTTCATGGATGCGTATGGAAATATCTCCGTAGATTTCCGTGCCTGTAAGTTTTTCGAGTAATGCAGACTTCTCCTCGTTGCGTGCATTGAGGAAGTTGGAGAAACTATTCTGTGCCAGCATGACGGTGCGTGAGAACTGTGCGTAGTCCAATCCTACGACTTGTATGATGCGTTCCTTCACCTCCGCCTTGTCGTACACGCGACTGTTGGGAGAAATTTGTTCCAGAGAGTGCACTACGGAGTCGTAATTCCCTGTGCGCTTCATTCGCAAAAACCATGTGGCGCGATACTTTGCTCCCGTTGTGGCTGTAAATTCCACAATGGCAGCAGCTTCCTTCTCTCCTCTGCGCAGGTAGTTGCGTACGTCGGAGGTGTTGATTTCGTTTTTCTCCACATTTTCGCCTTTCAGGCGTTGCACATTCTCAAAGCGTGGAGCTTTGTTGTAAAGTGCAAGGCAGATAGCATCGAGAATGGTAGACTTCCCCGCTCCCGTGTCGCCCGTGATGGCAAAAAGTCCTGCCGAGCGCAAGGGTTCTTGGGTGAAGTCAATGACATGCTCGCCAGCGAGCGATGTCAGGTTGCGTATGGTGATTTTGGTGATAATCATTTGTTGTAAAATGAAATAGAAGAACGGAAAAAGAGTCTCACGCAAAGGCGCAAAGTTTCGCAAAGCGTCTGCGCAGTTCTGCGGTGTCTGCGTGCAATAATTTTCACACGGAATACACAGAAAAGTCTCCACGTATTTGCGCGTATCTACTCGTATTTTTTTGAGCCACGAATGGGCACAAATTTACACGAATACCCTGCGGAGTGGAATTGTCTCACGCAGACGGCGCAGACCTTCGCGGAACAACATGCGAAGCAAAGTTTCTGTGTATTTCTGTGATCTGTGTGCAACGATTTTTGACATAAGAACAAAAGTACAAATAGATCTGCGTCCCTTTGCGCCTTTGCGTGAGAATTTTTCCGTGTAGATACGTGTAAATACGTGGAGCCAATTCTGTGTCATTCCGTGAGTTGCTTTCCCCTCACAAGTTCGGACAGCGACTTTCAGTTCTGTGTGAAAACAAAATATGTTCTTCTGTTCCTTTGTCTAAAAATCTGCGCAGCATGGTCTTCTGGGGGATGCCTATAGAATTTTTTGAAGTTCTATGGTTTTTATACTAAAGACCTTACTCCATGGCCTTCAGGAAACGGTCCATCATTTCTTGGGGCATATTGCTGTCGTAGCGCTGTTGGTAGATGCGCTGTGCCATTTCTACGGGAGTGATGTGTAGGGCAGCATTGCTGACGATGTTTTCCTGTTCGATATAGTTGTGCTGGTGCATCTCTCTGACGATGCGGCAGAAGTGAATCGCTTTTCCTCGTAATGCTTCTGTTACTTCAGCCAGGAAGGTAGGTTCAGGTTGTTGTTCTATTACGCGAATCTCAAGGTAGTCCCATGCTTCGTGGTTGGGACACTCGTTGGCATTGGGCAACTGTTGAAGTGCTTCCATCACCGCTGTTGTGCTTGCTGCTCCCTTTTCGGGGATGGAGCGCAATTTGCGCAGTGGGGTGTACTTGAGTTGTGTCACCTCGCATGTGCCATCTTCGGAAAGGTGTACACTGTTGAGGCCGTGAGTGTAGTGTTTCTCACTAAAAGAGAGGGGGAGAATACTTCCCGAGTACCACATCTGTCGGTCGATGTCTACACACTGTCGACGGTGGATGTGCCCGAGTGCCGTGTAGCGGATGTTCTTGTCAATATTGCGGGTTAATACGGCATCTTGTCCTCCCACAACGAGTCGCTCGCTGTGTTCTTCAGAAATTTCTGCCCCTGCAGCATAAAAATGTGCGGCAGCAATGACGGGGAGTTTCCTGAAGTCTGTGCGGTGAAGGGCTTTGAGCATTCCATCGATGTAGTATTTGATTCCTTCACCTACCGACAGTCCTGAAGGGTAGTCCGAACTGCGTAAGAAGGGTAGAGCGAGGCAAACGATTTGTGCCTCGCTATTTTTACTACTGCTCAAGGGCAGTAGTAAATCTTCAAAATCGGGAGTGCCCGCTTCCGTGCGCTTTACATAACCGCGCACATAAATATTGTTCGCCTTCAGGAAGGGCGAAGGAGCCTCCAGACGGTGGGCAGAATCGTGGTTGCCTGCAATGATAACGATTTGCAATCCCTCAACGGCAAGTGTAGCCTCCTTAAGTATTTCATAAAAGAGTTGCTCTGACGCTGCCGAAGGATTGGCATTATCAAAAATATCTCCCGAGATGATCATCACATCGGGTTGGTGCTCCTTCAGTTGAGCAATAAGCCAATTGAAGAAGTGACGATGTTCCGCCAATCGATCGTGGCGATGAAATATGTTTCCGAGGTGCCAGTCGGCAGTGTGAAAAATGTGCATGGTCAATGGTAAATGGTCAACAGACAACAGACAACAGTCAATGGTCAATGGTCAATGGGGAAGGGTCAACGGACAACGGACAACGGTCAACGGTCAACGGTCAACGGTCAACCGACGCCAAACCGAGCGCAATCAACTGACGCCGGAGTGAGTGTAAAGATAAGTTTACTTAATCTTTGCCGAGCGACAAGGAAGAAAACTCGCTTAAGTTTACTTGAATTGCCGAGGTGCGACTTGCGAAGCTTGATGAGCGTCAGCGAATAAGGAGGAAAAGACCACGAAGTGGGATTAACGGTCAATGGTAATGGTTAACGGCGAAGGGATAACGGGAATAGCATTCCGGATGGCAACCTTATAACCTTACAACCTCAAACCTTATAACCTCATAGCCTCATAGCCTCACAACCTCACAACCTCAAAACCTCACAACCTTATAACCTCACAACCTTATAACCTCCCAACCTTAAAACCTTAACTCAATAATAATTAATTACGAAGTTCTCTTTGTTCAATCGCTTTTCGAAGAGGCAAATGCCGAAGTCGTAAAGGTCGAAACTGACGCGCACCTGTGGTTGGGCAATCAGTTGTTTCCACACCTTGCTCGCGTCTTTTGAGCGGTGGATTCCTTTTATGAGTAGGGCAGAACCATCGTGAACATGATCAAGGAATGGGGTAACGAGACCTTCCCAGGATTCAAGATCAATGTAGAGGAAGTCTGGGGCGTCAACATCGCCTAATACCTTTTCTGATCCTAAATGCAGAGGGCAGTTGCGTGCTGCACGGATATAGTCGCAGGTGTGGCGAAAGGCTTCCGTTTCAGGACCATAGGCGGCAATGCTCCGCGGTCGGGCAAAATTTACCACTCGAAATACGAGGCGGTCGTCTTTGAGTCGCGCCCTTCCGGAAATGTTTACCCCCTTGCTTTCCAGGTCAGCGTAAGCATAATAAGTCCCCGCTTCGTAAATCACACTGGTTACGAAGTTGAAGGCAAAGGGGGAATGGATATTGTACCCACAACGTTTGCGAAAACGGCGGAACCAACGGAGCGGGCGAAAGATGTGGAAGGGATTTCTCAAGGTGTATGGATATTTATGTTTTTTTTGACGGTGCTCTGTGAGCACTATTCAGGAAGCGTTCAGATGCTGTGTAGCAATTTGGGGTTCAGTGGTTGACGTAATGAACGAATGTATGTCCGCCAAAGTTCTCGGTAGTTACCGTTGCGTTAGTTATGGAGGGTGCGTGAGTTCCTTCTGCGGATAACTGTTCAGTGCCGATTTCTTCCCAGGCCTCATCCCAAAGTCCGCGGTCGATAAAACTTTGCAACACCTGTCTTCCGCCCTCTACGAGTAGGGCTTGAACGTTGCGCTGGTGGAGTGTGGAAAGCAGGGTTTCAATATCAGCAAAGGCTTCAAACCCCTCGGGAAGTTCCTCTTGGGGAACACTGCCGAGCACGCAGCGCAGCGGTGCTGGTCCGTCCCAGGTGCGGGGGGTCAGTGAGGGGTTGTCAAGCAGCAAGGTGCGATGACCTACGAGAATAGCTTGGTGCGTGGTGCGCAAGCGGTGACTGCGGAGTTGTGTCTCTGGTGTAGAAATCAGCAGTGGCTTTTGTGTTGCGTCTTCTCGGAAAGCATCGATAAATCCATCCGCGGTGCGTGCCCATTTCAAAGTGATAAAGGGGCGCTTATGCGTGTGGAAGGTGAAGAAGTGCTTGTTGAGTGCTTGACATTCTTGTTCACACACCCCCACAATCACTTCACATCCCGCATCGCGGAGCATTTGGATGCCCTTGCCCTTCACTTTAGCAAAAGGATCGACACAACCCACCACCACACGGGGAATGCCCTCGCGGATAATCAACTCTGCGCAGGGAGGCGTCTTTCCATAGTGCGCACAAGGTTCAAGACTGACGTATATCGTACTTTCTTTGAGCAACGGACGGTCTTCTGGCTGTACGGAGCGCACCGCATTCACCTCGGCGTGGGCTTCACCACAACGCACGTGGTAACCTTCGCCAATAATGCGGTCGTTATGCACAATCACAGCACCTACCATGGGATTGGGAGGGGCTGTTTGTTCGCCTTGACGAGCAAGTTGTATACAGCGAAGTATGTATTTTTCCATAGTTAGCGTTTTTGTTGATGACCCCCTAACCCCTAATCGTTAACCTTTCCCCATTCCCCCAATCAGTATTTTGCTGCAATCTCTGTAGCCAATGCCTTGAGGCGTTCGCACAGGGCGGTTGGGGTGATGACTTCCACTGCTGGACCAAACGAAAGCAGGGCGGAGACGAAATCCTTGGTAAGTGCTACGTTGAGGGTGAATGTTCCGGGCGACGACTCCCGTTGTGAGGGATGTAAGGGGCGTTGGCGCAGGTAGGAGGTGAGCCATTCGTTGCAGCGAAGTTCAATCGTTTCGGGTGCAATGTCGTCACCGCCAAAAGCGCCATAACTGTGTTGAAAATAGATGGCAGCATTAAAATCAGCAGGGCGCGTGAAGCGCTGTGGCAGTTGCTGTACGTAGCGAATGCGGTCGAGTGCGAAGGTGCGCACCTGGCTGTGGTGGGAAGAGAACCCCACAACGTAGGCATTGCCCTGCGTAAAGCGCAGACAGTAAGGCGAGAGCATACACGTATAGGCTGCCTTCGTGAGCGGGTGATACTCCATCTTGATCACCCGTCGGCGCTCGATGGCTTCATGCAAGTCGGGCAGAAACAGACTACCCGTTACGCTGAAATCCTCATTGCGCTCCAGCAGGTAATTAAAGAAATCCGCCTCGTCTTTTTCGGTGTGCTCCAACGTGTATCGCCCGTTGCGAAGCACGGCTTTCACTCCGTAAACACGCATCATCTCATTACATTGGTCGTGAAACGTAGACGGAGGCATCGGTCGACCACGGTCGTCCTCATCCGCCCAAGCGTTGAGAATCTCTTGTCGCGAAAGTCCCTGCGGACGCTGACGCAACAGGCGAATCAGCCAAAGTTTTTTGTTGATAGCCATGATGAACGGGGATGGAGTAAGGGTGATGGTAAAGGGTGAACGTTGAACCGACGCTTCATACGACCATTAGATTCAGGGGTGCGCGTCCAGTGTCCCCAGCGATTACTGAGCGGAGACGCCTTCAGTGTCTGAATACGCTCGGGTCAACCTTAATAGGAATAAATTTAGGACGTGTTCACCTAATTAGGAATAACAAGAAAGAATGTAAACCCAAACAGTTTTAACAACCCAAACACTCAACTAAATTCAGTACAGGTTAGGTCTCCATTTTTTTTCATGCCGAGAAAATAATTTTTCATGCCGAGAAAATTTATTTCCATGCCTTGGAAATAAAATTACCAGGGTTGGAAATAAAATTACCAGGGTTGGAAATAAAATTACCAGGGTTGGAAATGAAATGGCAATAATATAACTGTAGATTCAAGCGGGTTTTAAACGCTGAAGGCGTTATAAAAGTGAGGCAGCTTCCCAATTTAGGTCAACTGTTATATTAATTGCCTTAATTTATCACCCAATTAGTTTTTACGGCATACCGAGGGGAGGTTTCTATGTTTGTTATGCGTTTACGAAACTTCCTTACATGCTTCGCAGAGACAAAATTACAATTTTTTTCTAAATTTTCTCTGAAAAATTTTTGAGGTATAGAAAAAAGAAATACATTTGCAGTGTCATATTAAACTATTACACCCAAACACAACAACGATTATGATTGAAGTAAAAGACATTTCGTTTGGTTATGGAGGCAAGTTAAACGCTGTGTTTAAGGAGTTTTCGCTCTCCATTGCGCCCGGCAAAATATACGGACTTTTAGGCAAGAACGGCACGGGGAAGTCCACCCTGCTTTACCTCATCGCCGGATTGCTCCGCCCCGTAAAGGGGTTGGTTACGGTAGATGGTGTGGAACCACAACGCCGATTGCCCTATACGTTGCAAGATATATTTATTGTGCCCGAGGAGTTTGAACTCCCCAAGATGACTTTAGAAAATTACGTGCGTATCAACGCCCCCTTCTATCCCCGTTTCAGTTGGGACGACTTGGAACGAAACCTGCGCGACTTTGAATTGCCCACCAAGCTCAACCTTGGCGCGCTCTCCATGGGGCAGAAGAAGAAGGTGTATATGAGTTTTGCGCTCGCTACCAACACGAAGTTACTCCTCATGGACGAACCTACCAACGGACTTGACATACCTGCGAAGGGACAATTCCGAAAGGTGATTTCGTCAAGCATGAACGATGAGCGCACCATCCTTATTTCTACCCACCAGGTGGGAGACGTAAACGTGCTTTTGGATCATGTGATGATCGTAGACCGTAGTCGTTTGCTTGCCGACTGTTCTACTGCTGAACTCTCCGAACTCCTCAGTTTTGAGCAGCGACCTATGGGTGCGTCCACGGAGGATGCCCTCTTTGCCTACCCCTATATTGGTGGCCACCTCGTAGTGTGTGCCAACACCGAGGGACAGGAAACTCCGCTCAACCTCGAACTGCTCTTTAATGCCGTACATGCCGTGCCCAACCTCCTTGAGACGGCGCGCCAGGCGAAGAAAAATGCTGCCTATTACCCTCATTAACCTCTCGCTATGACGAACTTTTCATACTCTCGCTTTTGCAGTGTGCTCCGTCGCGACCTTGTGGAGCACCGTCGCACTTACTTGGCATTCTTCGGCGTACTCTTTATCGCCAACACCTTGACTCATTTCCTCGGCAACGCTATTGAGGAACTGCCCATCCGCTTTTTTGCGCAATTATTCTGTGTGGCTGCCATACAAATCATAGGGTCGTGCTACGCCCTGAGCCTTGTTTACGCCGACATCGACACGAAGGAGCACCGCATCTCAAACTTTATGCTTCCCGCCTCAAATTTGGAGAAGGCTGCCGTGCGCCATCTGCTCGCCATTTTAGGTTTTCAACTCATGTTCCTCACGAGTTACCTCTGCTCCGAACTTATCAATGCCCTTTACACGTTGGTTGCTCACGGAGCGGGAGTTGTGGTGCAGAATAGCTTGTTGTTGCAACTGGGTGAGGTTTGTGAGCTCTTCGCGTTCTATGCCGACCTCAAAGAATTGCTTCCCGCTGCGCCCTACCTCGTACTTGCGTGCCACTTGCTCGCTTGCAGTTTGTACATCCTGGGCAGTGCGTTTTTCCGAAAAAAGGCATTCGTGAAAGTAACTGCCATTATGCTCTTCGTAAACCCTGGTATTTTTCTCAAAATCCTGGATTTCTTCTTCAAATTCTTCTTGTCACACCCTGCAATCCTCATGCTCTACTCCCTCTTTATCGCTGCGCTGGCGGTAGGAGTCATCTACTTTGCCTACCGTCGCTATTGTCGCATCCAGGTTCTTTAATATTCACCCCTTCAGCCGAATGCTATGAATTTTACAGACGGACAACCCATATTTATTCAGATAGCCGAGCGACTGAGTGATGAAATCCTGGCGGGCATCTACCTTGCAGACAGCCGTGTGCCTGGAGTGCGCGATTATTCTGTGCTCTTGGAGGTCAATGTAAATACTACGGTTAAGGCCTACGACCTCTTGGCGCAGCGCGGTGTGCTGTACAGCAAGCGCGGATTGGGATATTTCGTAGCCCCCGAGGCGCAACAGTTGATTCTTGACAACCGCCGCCGCCATTTCTTTGAGACAGAAGTGCCCCGCATCGCTCAGCAGCTGCAACAACTCGGCATCTCGCTATCAGACGTTACCGAACTGCTCGGTAAAGAATTACACAAACAACCCTAAACCTGCAACTTTTAATTCCCAAGACAATGAACAGAATTTTTATAACCCTTGCGCTACTGCTCGCCTCTCAAATGGCGTTTGCGCAAACTACTGACAAATTGATTCAGGCCTTAAACAAGGTGGCAGATACAGAAGTTTTTGAGTTCCCCTCGGCGATTATTGAGATGATGAACAAAGACAAGAAGGGGGATACGAAAATTGAGAGTCAAACGCTTATTTCTAACGAATCGCATTCCCAAGAGTTTGGCAAACAGCTGGAAGTTGAACTTCAAAAACTCCTGGATAATGGTTTTAAACTCAACGAGCAAGCCAGCACAGAGGAAACCACGATGAAGAGTTACATTTTGGGTGACGACAAATATGTTTATGAAATGGTCTCTTGCTTATTGGGTAAGGCAACTGTCCCAATGGTTATTACCATCAAGGGAAAGATTGACAACAATAACCTGAAGGGCGATCTCAATAAGCAACCTTTGATTGACATGGAGTTCATAAAGCGCCTGGAAAAGATTATGGGTAAAATGTAATAACCACATAATTTGAACCGCTCCCTATTTCAAACTGAATTACAAATCTTTACTAAAATTTACAACTATGAAGAAAATGATTCTCGCACTCATGTGCATGGTTGCACCCAGTGTATTTGCTCAAAACACCGTTGAAAAAAACACCGTTAAAAAGTCTTGCCCCTTTGCATTAGACTTCAACTTCAACGGAACTACCGAAAACAAAGGCAAGCAATTTTTAAATTCATCCGTTCGCCTTTCTTACACTCCTGCATGGCGCTTGGGCGTTGTCGGAGAAGTTGGAAGCAACCTTATGTTAAGCGACGTGAATGGCAATAAAGATTGGGACGATGCGTTGACTCTTGGTGGCGGTCTTACCTTCCGCTTGGGCGACCTTCTTTTGGATGCCGACACCAAGCAATACCTACGTTTCAAGATTACAGCAACAATGGGTAGCACCGTCGGTAATGCTGCGTATAACTACACTTACTATGACGCGGGCATAACCATCATGCCTACAAAAAATTTTGACTGGATGAAGCTCAACTTGGGTTATCGCCACAACAATTTCCACAACAATGCCATCAAGAACTTTAACGGTGCCTACGCGGGTTTGACCTTTGAGTTTTAATACATTTTAACCACAACTTACCCCTCAATTACGCATCATGTTATTGCTAACCACAACCCCAACAATCGAAGGACGCCCCGTACAGCAGTACCTGGGCATTGTTACAGCTGAAACCATCTTCGGCACCAACGTATTCCGCGACATCTTTGCCTCTATCCGCGACTTTGTAGGCGGCCGCAGTCGCTCGTATGAAGAAGTGTTACTCCGCGCAAAGGAAGAAGCGCTTCGTGAACTATCAGAACGCGCTGCAGCAATGGGCGCAAATGCCGTAGTAGGCGTAGACTTTAGTTATGAAACCGTAGGGCAAAGCGGTTCTATGCTGATGGTGGTATGCTCTGGTACTGCGGTGAAGGTATAATGAGGATGAACGGTTCATAAACTGCCTTTAACTACCAGTTACAAAAAAGCAGGGTATGCTACCACATAGGAACATACCCTGCTTTTTTGTTTGCGGTGTCACACTTAACTGGCGAATCTAAAGGTTTAAGTGTTCACCCATAATAACAAGCCGTGGAATTTTATAACCTCCACCTTAAATCTTTGCTGTAGCCTTTTCCAACCACTTTTGGTCGGCAGCATCGTCAAGAAGTGGCATCAACTGGTGACGCACGTGGGTATGATATTCATTGAGCCACGCCTTTTCCTGCTCATTGAGCATGCTGATTTCAATGGGGCGCACATCGATGGGGCAAAGCGTAAGGGTTTCAAAACGAAGGAAGTGTCCGTGAGGCGTCTTTTCCTTTTCAACCGCCATAAGGAGGTTTTCAATGCGGATGCCAAACTTACCTTCGACGTAGATACCGGGTTCGTTGGTAATCGTCATACCTGCCTTGAAGGGCACCAGCGTGCAGGGACGCACATTCTTGCGAATCTGGTGAGGACCTTCGTGTACGCAAAGGCGAGAACCTACACCGTGACCCGTGCCATGACCGAAGTCATAGCCTTCTTGCCACATGGCATAACGCGCTGCGAGGTCGAGCTGAAGTCCCGTTGTTCCTTCGGGGAATACACAGCGCGAGAGAGCGATATTTCCCTTCAACACGAGGGTATATGCCTTACGCTCTTCGGCAGTCGTGGGTCCGAGGGCAATGGTGCGCGTGATGTCGGTTGTACCGCTACGGTAGTGTGCACCGCTGTCGCAAAGGAGCAATCCCTTGGGGAGCAACGTACTATTATCTTCGGGAGTTGCTTCACGGTGAACGATAGCGCCATTTGCCGCATAACCCAAGATGGGAGCAAAAGAGAATCCACGGAATTCGGGGTGCTCCATGCGCAGGGCGTTAAGTTTTTCCTCCGCATCAAGCTCTGTAATCTTTCCGCTGACCACGTTTTCATCCAACCAACGCAAGAACTTCACCATCGCCACACCGTCATTCGTCATCGCACGGCGGAAACCCTCTTGTTCTGCTGGGTTTTTAATCATGCGAATCGCCTCAACGGGGCACTCTATAACGTCGTAATCTACACCAAGGCGCTCTGCATAGTGCACAATGTCGTAACTGATGGTCTGGGGGAACATGTAGTATTGTCCATTGTCGTTGTGGTCGGCAATGAAATACTTCAACCCGCTGTAATCGCGCACCTTCACACCCGTCTTCTGGAGGTATTCGTTGACCTCGGGCGTTAATTTTCTCTTGTCAACAAAAAGGATTGCCCCCTTGTCGTAGACCAGGAGATAAGAAAGGAATACGGGATTATATTCCACGTCGGCACCGCGCAAGTTAAGCGTCCAGGCGATTTCCGAAAGGTCATTCATGATAAGGTAATTACCTTCCGAGAGGTCGATAGCCTCACGGATGCGCGCAAGTTTGCTTGCAACGCTTTCACCTGCCAAATGTTCGTAATGGATGCGCATGGGGGCATTTGCCAATGCGGGGCGCTCACTCCAAAGGTAGTCGAAGGGGTCTTCGATAGCCTCAATGTTGAGTTTTTCAGAAGTAGCCCACTCTTCAAACTGCGAAATGCTTACCATTTCGCCCACAAACACAACGGTGTCTTCGGCTTCCAGTTCACCCTCCAACCACTCCATGATGGTGGGAGTACCTTCTACGCCGTCCTTCATCAATTCGTAAGGAGTACCTTCAAGTTGCTTTGCCGCCTGAATGAAGTAGCGCGAGTCGGTCCAGAGAGCTGCCGAGTTTTTCGTAATTACCGCCGTGCCAGCCGAACCGTTAAAACCTGTAGCCCACTCACGCACCTTCCAGCGGGCGGGAGTGTATTCACTGTTGTGGGGGTCGGTAGAAGGGATAATGAGGGCATCAAGATTTTCAAGGTTGAGCCAATGGCGAATCTGCGCCACGCGTGCTGTTACTGACATACCGTTGTCTTATTGTGTGAAGTAGTTAATAATCAAATATTCAATAGGGGGAGTACCTCCGCAGAGGGGAGGGGGTATGATGATTTTAATATTGGGGCAACTGCTATATCATTACTAAAAAAAATAACCACCCTAATTTTTGCAAACATACAAAATTCCAAGCAAATGAGGAGTATAAACAAGATTGTTTCTTGAATTTTTGTTAAAAATCAGGGTGATAGTCCTTGTTTTATATAAATATATGTACCTTTGCGGCAAATTTTTTAGGAAATAGAACACCAATTTAAACTAAACAACTTTTTGAAATGAAAAACATTGTCAAAATTTTCAGCCTCTTGTTTGCCTTCATGTTCTCGGCAAACAGCATGGCGCAGCAGCTGCCCGAGCTTCCCTTGGACCCTGCAGTGCGCTACGGTAAGTTGGAAAACGGTCTGACTTACTACATCCGCCACAATGCGGAACAGAAGGGCCTCGCAGACTTCTACATTGCGCAGAAGGTGGGTGCCGTTCAGGAAGAAGACAGCCAGCGCGGTCTTGCTCACTTCCTCGAACACATGTGTTTCAACGGTTCTGAACACTTCCCTGGCAGCGATGACCTCGTAAAGTATTGCGAAAGCATCGGTGTGAAGTTTGGTTATAACCTCAACGCTTACACTGCGTGTGACGAAACCGTTTACAACATCAGCGACGTGCCCGTTACGCCCGAAAATGTTGAGGGTATGTTCAACATCCTCTACGACTGGGCAGCTGGTCTTACCCTTCCCGGTGAAGAAATCGACAAGGAGCGTGGTGTGATCAAGGAAGAATGGCGTATGCGCAACTCCGGCGCAATGCGTATCTACGAACGCGCTTTCCCCCTCCTCATGCCCGGCAGCCGCTATGCGTATCGCCTTCCTATCGGTACGATGGAGGTGGTTGAAAACTTCGAACACAAGGAACTTCGCGACTACTACCACAAGTGGTACCGCCCCGACCTTCAGGGTATCATCATCGTGGGTGACGTGAATGTGGATGAACTCGAAGCAAAGGTGAAGGACGTATTTGGCAAAATTAAGATGCCCGAAAACGCTGCGCCTTACGAATTCTACCCCGTGCCCAACAACAATGAGCCCATCTATGTCATTGACAAGGATAAGGAACTCAACCGTGCAAGCATCTCTCTCTACTTCAAGCACGATCCTCTCCCCCTTGAAATGCGCAATACGCAGGTAGGTGTTGTTATGGACCTCGGTACTTCTATGGTTTGCTCAATGCTCAACGCGCGTCTCGAAGAATTGGCGCAGAAGCCTACTTGCAACTTCATCGGTGCCAGCGCTTACTATTCTAACATGATTGTTGCAAAGACTATCAACGCCTTCACTGTAGGTATTATGCCGAAACCCGGTAAGGATGCCGAAGCGGTGCAGGAAGTCATGCAGGAAGTGCAGCGCGCCGTGCGTCATGGCTTCACAGGTTCTGAAAAGTTCCGTGCGCAGGAGAATATCATCAGTTCTCTTGAGCGCTTAAATCAAAACCGCGACAAGCAGAAGAACGAAACTTACGTAAATCAGTTCGTGCGTCACTTCTTGGATAACGAACCTGCCATGGATATTGCTACGACATTCCAGGTTTACAAGCAGCTTGCGGATGCGCTTCCCCTTGAAGTGTACTCTCAACTCGTCAAGGAACTTGCGGCAAGCACTGATACGAACTTCGTGTTCTTCGCCATGTATCCTGAAAAGGACGACGTTGTAGTTCCCACCGTTGATGCCATGAAGGTTGCGGTAAAGGCAGCACTCGATGCTGACCTTGCTCCTTATGTGGACAACGTAAAGAACGAACCTCTTGTTCCCGAACTTCCCGCAAAGGGCAGCATCGTGAAGGAAGAAAAGGCAGACTTTGGCTATACCAAGTGGACGCTCTCTAACGGCGCAAATGTCTTCTTCCGTCAGACGGATTTCAACGACGCTCAAGTATTGGTCAATGCTGAAAGTTTCGGTGGTATGTCTTTGGTGAAGGAAGCCGACGTTATGAACGCACGCATCCTTCGTCAGGTAATGAACAGCACTGGTCTTGGCAACTTCACCGCTGTTGAACTTCAGAAGAAGCTTGCTGGTAAGCAGGTAAGCACGACTGTTTCACTCGGTGAAACGATGGAACACCTCTCTGGTAACGCTACTCCCAAGGATCTCCGTACGCTCTTCGAACTCCTCTACCTCCGCTTCCAGAAGCCTGCTGATGACCCCGACGCTTACAAGAACTTCATGGACTATCAGCGTCTCCAGCTCGCGAATGCCTCAAAGTTGCCCCAAAAGGCTTGGAGCGACTCTATCACAAGCACACTCTATCCCGGTGTAGAACGCCAGCGCGCCCTCACACTTGAGGACCTCGACAAGATGAGCTACGAAGAAATCAAGCGCATCTACTCTGAACGCTTCGCTTCTGCGGGTGACTTCAATTTCTACGTAACTGGTGCGTTCAACGTTGACTCGCTCAAGTTGATGGTTGAGACTTACGTGGCTTCACTTCCCGGTGTGGCAAAGCGCGAAAAGTATGTTGACCTCGGCATTGACGCTCGCAAGGGCGTGGTTGAGAACCGTTTCTTCCGCGAAATGGAAACACCCCAGGCATTCCTCGCCCAGATTTGGCACGGTGAGAAGAAGTACACCCTCAAGGACGCTCTCACCATCGGCGCCTTCGGTGACGTGCTTTCACAGCGCTACTTGAAGAGCATTCGTGAGGATGGCGGACTTTCTTACTCTGTACAGGCACAGGCAGACCTCTCTTACGGCATTGATGATGAGTACACACTTCAGATTGTGTGCCCCTTCACTCCCGAAAAGTGCGACTCTGTGCTCCTCCTCATGCAAATCGGTATTCAGGACATTGCTCAAAAGGGCGTGACCGACGAAGAACTCGATAAGATTAAGAAGTTTGAGCTCAAGCAATACGCTGACAACCAGCGCGACAACTATTACTGGCAGAACCTCATCGTTGAAAAGGTTGAATGGGGTAAGGACAAGCAGAAGGATTACGAGAAGATCATCAACGGTCTTAACTCTAAAGACATCCAGAAGTTTGTCAATAAGACACTTCTCAAGAAGCCCAACACATCAACGATTATCATGCTTCCCGCAACGTTGCAGAAATAATCTGAACCTATAGACTTTAAATAACAAATTAGGCGCAGTGCCCCCTCGGGTGCTGCGCCTTATAGTTTATTATTGGTGTCCAGTAAACGCCTCTAACTTTATGAACATTATTGGCGTTAGGTAAATAGAGATAATTCTTTGTCTGATAGATTGTTGCACTCATACAAGCCCCTTATAGAGATTCAACCGAAAGAAAACGAGAATTTCTATGTTTAAGAGAACACGAACCGAAGGTCGCGCAAGTCAATAACACGAATACCATCCGGATGGTCAAGACGCCGAAGGTGTCTCCGCTCTGTAACCGGGGGTGCGAGCGAGGCGAGTACCCCCGGTGGGGCGCGCCCAAGCATCGCACCCTGGAGGGGTGCCCGAGCAACGAGGTATGTCTGGCGTTGGGGCACTCTTCCAGAGTGCAACTACTCTCTGATACCAACCCGGGGGTATTCGCTACGCTCAAACCACCCGGTTACCGAGCGGTGACGCCTTCAGCGTCATTGACCGAGTGAAATTCTTAAAGTTACCGAGCGGTGACGCCTTCAGCGTCATTCCGCGAGTAATCAAGGCGAACCTGCGTGGCGGTATATAAAAAGAATAAATGTATCGGTCCCCGTAGGAGGACCCACAACAAGAGGATAATAGGGTATATCCAAGTGCTGTGGTCCTCCTGCGGGGACCGATGGAGAAATTCAGTTGTTATCCTTAATCGCAGTTCACTGCGTGTGTCTGCGGTTATGCAAGTGTGCCTATTTTCTATTGGCGCTTGTGCTTCCAACGTTTGTGTGACCACAACCAGTAAGAGGGTTGGCGGCGTATCATTTGTTCCAATTCGTGCGTGCAGATTTCAGAAATCTGGAAATCAGGGTACGACTTGGGTTCGTCGGTAATGTGCTTGAATGTCCCACAGTAATGCCCACGCGAAGTGCGTTGCATGTCAAGGAAGAAGATGGCGGCATTTACCTTTTTACCGATGCGCTCTGTTCCAGTAAAGATGGGGGTGTCTTGATGGAGGAAATCCATCCAGAGGTGGGTGTTCTCAGGGCGTGGTGTCTGGTCGGCAACAAATCCAATCACACTCTTCTTACCTTCCGCTTTCATCTGCATAATTTGGCGAAGGGCGTCGTATTTAGAAATGCATTTCGCACCGTGGTGTTCGCGCATTTCAATAAAGAGTTCGTCCATCGTCTTGCTCTTCAAGGGGCGGTAAAGTTCAGCAAGTGTGGTGCGTGGGTGCAACCAAAGGGGGAGGGAAGAAACCCATTCCCAGTTGCAGAAGTGACCGAGATAAACAAATACAAAGTCGTGCGTATCCAGGGCGCGGTCCACCGCCTCGCAGTTCTCAAAAACCATGTGGCGCTTCATCTCTTCTGGTTTGATGGTGAGGAGTTTGAGTGATTCAACACCATAGTCACAAAGGAAGTGATAAAAACCACGTTCGATTTCCTGTAATTCCGCCTCTGACTTTTCGGGGAATGAATTCTGGAGGTTCATTCTCACTACGCGGCGGCGGTATTTTACAAGGTAGTAGATGATTACGTATATGAAGTCCGAGAGCGCATAAAGCACTCCAAAAGGAAGGCGTGAGAGGAGACGGAATATGGTTTTCTTCATAGAATAAAAGGTTAGAGGCGGAAGTTCTACAAAGACAGAATTAAAGTTTTGCGAGTATTCAACTCCTATGGTTTGAGATTTAGAGTTTATAGTCCCCTTTAGTCTATGGTAATTTCACCACGCAGACTTTGGTTCATCTTCTCAACGATTTCATCGCGTGTAAATCCAAGTCCGAGGAGGAACATGAGTTTTGTAAGCATGCTTTCGGGAGTGGCGTCATATCCGTTGACCACACCCGCCTCCAAAAGTTGTAGCGATGTTTCGTAAAGTCCCATTTCTACACGTCCTTTAGAGCATTGTGTGATGTTCACCACAATCATGCCTTGCTCCGTCATGCGCTTCAGACGACTCACGAGCCAAGGGCGTTGAGGTGCGTTGCCTGCACCATAAGTTTTGAGAATGACAGCTTTAAGACCTTTTACCTGTGAAACGAGATCGGCGATTTCCTCGCGAATGCCAGGGAAGAGGGTGAGGAACAGGACATTGTTGTCCAGCAAGTAGTGTGCCTTAAAGGGCTTTGAGGGATCGGGGCGGCGAATGAGGTGTGTTTCATACTTGATATGGATACCCGCCTTTGCCAATGGAGGGAAGTTGTAACTACGGAAGGCATTAAACCCTTCAGCGTTAATCTTCGTTGTGCGGTTGCCACGCATCAAGGCGCTTTGGAAGAAGATGCACACCTCGGGAACCATAGGTTCACCCTGCGCATTGCGGGCGGCAGCAATCTCAATGGAGGTCAATAGGTTTTCTTTGCCATCCGTTCGGAGTTTACCGATGGGAAGTTGCGACCCCGTTACAATGACAGGTTTGCCCAGGTTTTCCAGCATAAAACTGAGTGCAGAGGCAGTGTAGGCCATAGTGTCCGTGCCGTGGAGCACTACAAAACCATTGTAGCGGTCATAATTGTCGCTGATCATCTTCGCAATTTTCACCCAATAGTGGGGTTCCATATCCGAAGAGTCAATAGGCGACTCAAAGGTTATGGCATCAATGTTGAAGTTAAAGCGCTTGAGTTCGGGAACATGATGGCGAAACTGTTCCATATCAAAATTTTCGAGTGCCCCAGTCTCGGGATTCTCAATCATTCCGATAGTTCCACCTGTGTAAATGATAAGTATTGAGGTCATAAGCCGTTGAAATTCTTCGCAAAGTTAAGATTTTTTTACGAATTAAGGAGGCGTATGGTGATTTTCAAAGTGAAAAACATACCTAAATATAAATAAATTTGTATTTTTGCCAACAGTATGGGGTAGTGTGTACCCCCAAGTGAGCAAATTCCACGTGAAAATTTAATCGATTAAACTATATGGAAAACAACAAACAGAACTTTGTTGAAGAAGAAAATGACATGCAACTTGCCGATTTGTTGAAGGTTTGCTACGCGCACTTCAAGATGAATTGGGGTTGGTTTGTGATTTCAGCTGTCGTTTGCTTGATTGTTGGTTACATCTACTTGCAACGTCAGCCTCGTATTTACCAGAGTCAGGCTGTGATGCTTATTGAGTCTGCCGATCCTTCAGGTATGGGAGGCAGTCGTGCGCGCAATGGCATGAACTCTTTGTTGGAACTCAATGGTATCAGTGTGGGTGACAACTTGAAGAATGAAATCTTCGTATTGACTTCACGCCGCTTGATGGAACGCGTGGTTGATAGTTTGGATTTGAATGTGGAATATTCTATTTCTGAATCCCTCCACTCTCGTTCACTCTATCGCTCAACACCCTTTGTTGTTGCGTTTTCAGATAGTGTGCCCACAGGTGTAAGTTTTGAGGTGAAGATTCTCAATGCTGACAACTATGAGGTGAGCGATTTGAAGGCTTTCTATCCTGGTGCTGATGAACCCGTAGAAATTGACGCAAAGCTTGCGGGTGACTTCGATGTGCCCCTCGCAACTCCCGTGGGTGCCATCTGCTTGACAAAGCAACCTGTTTTTGAAACACTTCAGAATAAAGAAACGGGCGAATTTAACCAACTCGAAGTGAAGGTAAGTCGCACTTCTGTACGCAATGCAACGCTTGCATATCGTGCGCGCATCGCGGCTACTGAATATGACAAGGAAAGTTCATTGATCGTTATTTCTTGCAGTGACAACAATGTTGCTCGTGCTAACGATGTAATCAACGAAGTGTTCCTCGCTTACAAGCGCGACGCCGTTGAATATAAGAACCGCGTAGCACAGAATACTGCGGACTTTATCGATAGCAGAATCAACCTCATCTCCAAGGAGTTGAATTCTGTAGAAGAGTCTTATGAATCGTTCATGGAGCGTAACAATCTCGTGAACCTTCAGATGGACGCAAGTGCATATCTTGCTGAAAACACTGCTGCACGCAAGCAGATGCTCGAATTGGAAACTGAACTTGCTGTGACAAAGTACCTCACAGACTATGTGGTAGCAAACTCTGGCGATAACAAGCCTATCCCCGTTGTTGGTGCTTTGGGTACTGGTCTTGCCTCTTCTATTGCTGAATACAATAAGTTGACGCTCGAACTCGTGCGCCGTTCTGAAAACTCATCAATGGATGGTCCTCGCATGCGCGACATCTCTCGCCGTCTTGAAGCACTTTATAGCACCATCAAGGCAGGTTTGGAAAGCAATGTGAAGGCACTTGAGTTGCAACTCGCAGATGCGAAGAAGGTGCAGAACCAGGCAAACAGTTTGAAGTCAAAACTTCCTGAAAAGCAGCGTCAGGCTCTTGATATCGAGCGCCAGAAGGCATTGAAGGAAGCGCTTTATACTTACCTCCTCAACAAGCGTGAAGAAGTAGCGCTCCAGTTGGCAATCGAAGAAGCTAATGTGCGCCTCGTAGAAGAACCTATGGGCACTGGTGGTCCTGTAAGCCCCCGCAGTTCTATGATTCTCCTCGTGAGTCTCGTACTCGGTTTGCTCATTCCTACAGCGGTAATCTTCATCAAGGAAATGCTCAACACTACTGTGAAGCGCCGTTACGATGTAGAAAAGGCTACAAGTGTGCCCATCGTGGGTGAACTTCCTGAATGGGATAACTACCAGGAATCTCAGACAATCGCTAATGCTGATTCTGAATCTCCTATTGCGGAATCCTTCCGTGTGCTCCGTTACCAGTTGAACTTCTTCCGCCACAACGCAAAGGTATTTGTAATTACTTCAAGTACGCCTCACCAGGGTAAGTCGTTCGTGTCAAAGAACCTCTCTACCGTATTGGGTATGGCGGATAAGAAGGTGCTCCTCGTTGACGCCGACATCCGTAAGCGCTCTATCAGCCGTGCACTCTCAACAACGAAGCGTAAGGGCTTGACTTCATACCTCAACGAAGAATTGGGCACAAAGAGTCTTGCTGAATACGTTGAAAAGGATACGATCTACAAGGGCGTTGACTTCTTGCCCGGTGGCGTGATGCCTCCCAACCCCTCTGAATTGTTGATGTCAACACGTTTGGAAGAACTTATTGAAGAAGCAAAGCAGGTATACGACTATATCGTTATCGATACTACTCCGATGCTCTCTGTTGCCGATGCAAGTATCGTTGACCGCGTAGCTGATGTTACCCTCTTCGTAGTCCGCATGGGTGTTGAAGAAGTATCATTTATCCCGCAGTTGGATAAGTTGAACCGCGACAAGAAGTTGCGCAACATGGCACTCGTGCTCAATGATATTGACTTGCGCAGAAGTTATGGCTACGGTTACGGTTATGGTTATTCTTACGGTTATGGTTACGGTCATAACTACGATAAGAAGAAAAAGAAGCGTTTCTTCGGTAAGAAGAAGTAACCTCGCAATCTCATAAATGAAGGCAGGGCCGGATGCGTAGTGCACTCAAGGCTCTGCCTTTGTATGCAAAAAGAAAAAAGTTTTTATAGAATACATTTAACTAATAATAGCGTCACGATTTAAGATTATGATGACAGCAAAAGAAATACGCGAATCGTATAAGAAATTCTTTGAGCAGCAAGGCCACCTCATCGTTCCTTCTGCTCCTATGGTCATTAAGGACGATCCCACACTCATGTTTACCAATGCTGGTATGAACCAGTTTAAGGATATTATTCTTGGCAACCGCGAACCCAAGTGCCGCCGTAAGGCAGACTCGCAGAAGTGTTTGCGCGTGAGCGGTAAGCACAACGACCTTGAAGAAGTGGGTCACGACACCTACCACCACACGATGTTCGAAATGCTCGGCAACTGGAGTTTTGGCGACTACTTCAAGAAGGAAGCCATCACTTGGGCTTACGAATATTTGGTGAACACACTTGGCATCGACCCCAAGAACCTTTACGTAACTGTTTTTGAAGGTTCAGAAGATGATGGACTCTCTCGCGACGACGAGGCTGCAGAAATCTGGTCAAAGTATTTCACTCCCGACCATATCATCAATGGTAACAAGAAGGACAACTTCTGGGAAATGGGCGATACAGGTCCTTGTGGTCCTTGCTCTGAAATTCACATCGACATCCGTCCCGAAGAAGAAAAGGCAAAGGTGCCTGGTGCTTCGCTCGTAAATAAGGACAACCCCCAGGTGATTGAAATCTGGAACCTCGTGTTCATGCAGTACAACCGCAAGGCTGACGGTTCTCTCGAAGGACTTCCCGCAAAGGTTATCGACACAGGTATGGGCTTCGAACGTCTTTGTATGGTCATGCAGGGTGTGCGTTCAAACTACGATACCGACGTGTTCCAGCCCATCATTAAGAGAATTGGCGAGCTCTCGGGTTACACTTACGGCAAGGAAGAAAAGGTGGACGTAGCTATGCGCGTTATCGCTGACCACCTCCGCACCATTTCCTTCTCTATTGCTGACGGTCAGTTGCCCTCAAATGCCAAGGCAGGCTATGTCATTCGTCGTATCCTCCGCCGCGCTGTGCGTTACGCTTACACCTTCCTCGGTCAGCGCGAAGCCTTCATGTACAAACTCCTGCCCACACTTGTTGCTGAAATGGGAGATGTTTATCCCGAACTCACTGCTCAGGAAACCCTCATCTCTCGCGTGATGAAGGAAGAAGAAGAAAGCTTCCTCCGCACCCTTGCTACAGGTATCAACCTCCTCGAATCACTCATCGCTGAAACGAAGAAGGCAGGTAGCACCGTGCTTGACGGCGAAAAGGCGTTCACCCTCTTCGACACTTACGGTTTCCCCCTCGACCTCACACAGCTCATCTGTGGCGAACAGGGCATCACCGTTGACGAAGCAAAGTTTGCTGCGAAGATGGAAGAGCAGAAGCAGCGTGCCCGCAATGCTGCCGCTGTTGAAACAGGCGACTGGGTGGTGCTTGCCGAAGGCGAAACAACCTTCAAGGGTTGGGACGTAACGGAACACACTTGCCACATCCTCCGCTACCGTGAGGTAGAGCAGAAGAAGCAGAAGTTCTACGAACTCGTGCTCGACACTACGCCCTTCTACGCAGAAATGGGTGGTCAGGTTGGTGATAAGGGTGTGCTTTGCAACGAAGCAGAAACCATCACCGTTATCGATACCAAGCGTGAGAACAACCTTCCCATTCACATCACGAAGCAACTCCCCAAGGACCCTGCAGCAGAATTTATGGCATGTGTAGACGTGGAAGCACGCCGTGCGTGTGAAGCCAACCACACAGCTACGCACCTCATTGACCAGGCCTTCCGCGAAGTGCTCGGCACGCACGTTGAGCAGAAGGGTTCGCTCGTTACGCCCGAATACCTCCGCTTCGACTTCTCTCACTTCCAGAAGGTAACTCCCGAAGAACTCCGTGAAGTAGAGCGCATCGTAAACCGTCGCATCCGCGAAAACCTTCCCCTTCAGGATCACCGCGATGTGGCGATTGAAGACGCAAAGAAGCTCGGCGCTATCGCCCTCTTTGGCGAAAAGTATGGTGACCGTGTGCGCGTCGTTCAGTTTGGCGACAGCGTAGAGTTCTGTGGTGGTTGCCACGCAAAGAGCACAGGTTGCATCGGTCTCATTCGCATCATCTCTGAAAGCAGTGTAGCAGCAGGAGTTCGCCGTATCGAAGCCATCACCGGCGCAGCGGCTGAAGAAAGCCTCTATGCGCAGCAGGATATGCTCAACGGCATCCGCCAGTTCCTCAATGCGAAGGACGTAGTTGCGGCGATTAAGAAGACGCTTGACGAAAATGCCGACCTCCGCAAGCAGGTAGAAGCACAGATGAAGGAACGCCTCCTCCAAATCCGCGAAAAGCTCGTGGAAAAGGTAGAGCAGATGGGCGACGTCAAGGTGGTTAAGGCAGTAATGCCCACGATGGTAACGCCCGAAGGTGCGAAGGACCTCGCCTTCCAGCTTTCAGGCATGATGCCCGACAATATGCTCTGCGTACTCGGCACCAGCCACGAAGGCAAGCCCCTCCTCACCGTGATGATATCTAAGAACCTCATTGCTGATAAGGGTCTCAACGCCGGCAACCTCGTTCGCGAAGCTGCCAAGCTCATCAAGGGCGGTGGCGGTGGCGCTCCCCACTTCGCTACTGCGGGTGGTAAGGACGTAGAAGGTCTCAATGCTGCCGTAGATAAGGTAGTAGAATTGGCTTTGGCATAATAAGTAATAATAAAGACAAGAATCGGGCACACCGTCGGAGGTGTGCCCGATTTTTTTTGTGTCCATAGGAATTTACAACCCGAGGACGCGTGGGGGAGGCGGAACGATTCTCTCATCCCTCGCGCTTGATGAACGCGACATCCTGTGTGTTTGATTTTCTAAAGGAGAAAATTTAAATTTCAAGGGAAACTTTTTCATTTCCAAAGGGAACAATTTTATTTACTCGCTGAATCATTTATCACCCTCTCAACTCCTTTGAACTTTGTGCATTTTTCTTATACAAATATTACAAATAAAAAATATAAAATTGTATCTTTGTCGAACTATATGGATTCATTCTGAAACACAATCTTTTAATAACTTTTACTTATGAAGAAATTCTTTACACTCATTGCTGCAATGATTTGTGCTACCGCGCAGATGATGGCAGACAAAGTTGTGGCATCAACGGTGCTTCCTGATGAGGGGCGTCCCGAGCATGTCTACACGATGGTGAGCGGAAACAATTTGTATTCAAATGCCTTGACTGCGCCTACGCAGACTGCGGAGAATTACGGCTTGTTCGCTTTCTATGCTGTAGAAGGAAAGGCTAATGCTTACTACATTTACAGCACAAAGGCTGAAAAGTGGTTGACATATACCACTGCAGCAAATTATAACAACGGGCTGAACTTTGTGAAGATGTCTGCTACAAAGTCGGATAAGGCTTATTTCTTGCTGACCAACTACTCTGGCGATCTTTATGAAATCCAGCCTTACACTACTTCAGGTTCTAATGATAAGTACTTGAATTGGTTTGGTGGTACAAGTTCGAATCCTCTTGACGGTTCTACAACCTTGGGACTTTGGCAGGATGCCGGTAGTCGTGATGGCGGTAGCCGTTGGTCGTTTGCAGAAGTGGAATTCGTTGTGCGCAACTATGCAATCAACCTTCCCGAAGGTTACACTATTAAGATTGGTGACCAGGAATTTAAGAATGGCGACACTTATACCATCGAAGGCAGCGTTTCAAAGAGCGACATCACTGTTGTGGCGCCTGAAGGTCAGTTTGCTGCTGTGGCAATCAATGACGTAGCAGAAACCATCACCGTTTACTTCGCGCAAATCCCCGAACAGCCCGCAACTGTGGCTTACGACAAGGCTGTGGTATATCCTGCACAGCAAGATGCTGTAGGTGTGGCACAGCTTACAGAAGCTAACGGCGTTTACACATTGAGCAACAATGTGCTCGCTGCAAGTTTCGTAAAGTTGGGCGAAGCCCTTTACTTCGGCGGTTCTAACGCAATGGACCTCGTGGCAGGCACAGAAATCTTCAGCGTAGCCTTTGGCAACGGCGACAATGTATCTGCTTCAGGCATGACCTTGAAGAGCATCGAAGTGGAAGACCTCGTTGGCAACCCCACTGCTGTTGGTGGCGCTGCGCACTATAATGGTAAGCAACTCGTAGCAAATTATTCTTATACTTACAAGGAAACAACCGTAGACATCGTTTGGCGCGCAGTGCTCCGTGACGGTTCTCACTACCTCCGTACGGAAATGGAACTCAAGGGCGTAGACGATGTAGACATGTATAACATCATCCCCTTGACGTATAACGTAGACACAAAGGCTGCAGGTTCTGCTCCCGCAAAGGTGGGTAACACACGCGGTGCGGTATTGATGAGCAACAAGATCTTTGCTGGTCTCGAAACTCCTACTGCCTACAACTCTGTAAGCGGTGCTGCTGACGACGACGCTTGGGAACTCAAGGAAACTCCCGTTAACAAGGCCGTTGCTGCTGACGCTTGGACACAACAAGCTATTGCCGACGTGCCCATGCGTATTCAGGAAGTGGGTGGTTCTGATAAGACGTATTGCACTTACTCAGAAAATGTAACGCTTAAGGCAAACCAAAAGGTAGTTGTAACACTTACTTATAAGAGCGGTAACCACCGTTATAACATTGACGGTGTAGACCTCTTGGACGGTAGTAACTCTGTTGTTGCCAGCGATTACCATTTCGGTTATTGCGGTACTGCAAAGGAAAATAACACCTTTACATTTAAGGCTCCTAATGATGGAGATTTCAGCGTGCGCGTATTCATCGACAAGCGTGAGGCAACTATTCCTGGCGGTGAAATTAAGATTGAAGTGTACGAAGCAAAGGCAGGCGCCGTTGTTAACACTGACATCGTAAACATCCAGGGTCTTTGGAGCCGTAATACGACCCTCGCTGCTGGCGATACTTGGAAGGTAGCCGGTGTGGTAGGTCTTATCGCTCAGGACGGTTCTCAGACTAACGCGAATATTCACGCTACTCAGAAGCGCCGTTCATTCCTCGCTTATTCAGAACGTGAACGTGCAGTACCCTGGCGTGCATTCCCCTGCTACATTAGCTGGTATGAATTGAATATTAACCGCAACAACGCTGCCCCTGGTCAGGAACACACCAACATGCAGATTGGTCCTGTGATGGACATTCTTGAACAGTGGAAGGTACAGATGTACGACCGCTACGGCGCTGGTCCCGCAAGCTTCATTATTGACGACGGTTGGGATAATTACGGTACTTGGACATTCCACTCTGCGTTCCCCAATGAAATGAAAGACATGGCGGCTTACGCTGATGATTTGGGCGCTGGCGTAGGTGCTTGGCTCGGTCCGGTAGGTGGTTACGGTCAGAGCGGTAACTACCGTCGTAACTACTGGAGCAGCAAGGGCGGTATGCAACTCTCTAACCCCGCTTACTACGAAACATTCTTGGCTGCTGCTGAAAACTTGGTGAAGAACCAGCATGTAGACGGTAAGGGTACTTACAACTTCTTCAAGTTCGACGGTATCTCTGCGCAGTTCTCAGCTGTAGGTCCCGATAATGGAGATACGGGTAATGAAAATGCTGAAGGTATCATCCGCCTCGAACAATACGTTCGTGAAAACCTCAAGGAAGACATCTTCTTCAACACTACTGTAGGTACTTGGGCATCTCCCTTCTGGTATCAAATCACAGACGCAACATGGCGTCAGGAAAACGACCACGGACACGTTGGTGACAACTCTAAGAACCGCGAAAAGTGGATTACTTATCGCGACAATCTCGTTCACCAGAACTACGTAACTAACTCACCTATCTGTCCCATCAACACGTTGATGACGCACGGATTTATGTTGACCAAGTTCGGTCCTCCCGCTGGTGACGAACGTGAATACGAAGTAGTACGTCGCGAATTGCGCTGTGCCTTCCTTTGCGGTTCAGGTATGGTAGAACTTTACAACGACTACGACCTGATGAACAGCATTAACGGCGGTGCACTTTGGGCAGACCTCGCAGAATGTATTGCTTGGCAGAAGCGCAATGCAGACGTTCTCCCCGACGCTCACTGGGTAGGTGGCGACCCCTGGACAGGTTCACAGTCACAGGTTTATGGTTGGGCATCTTGGAACGGTAAGAAGTCAACGCTCGCACTTCGCAACGGTGCTAACAACGCTCAGACTTACACCTTCACACTCCGTGAAGCGCTCAACATTCCTGCTAACGTAGAAGGCAGCATTATCTTGCGCAAGTCATTCGGTGTACAAGACGCACTCGAAGGTCTCGCTGAAGGCACTGCAATTGGTCTCGATGACGCTCTTACAGTGAAGCTTCCCGCTAACACAGTTTACGCATTCGACGGTTTGGACGCTGCAGAAGCGCTCGTACCCGTGCAGAGCATCGCCCTTGAAACTGAGACTGGCGAAGCTGTTGTTGAAGCAGCAAAGACACTCGTAGTAAAGGCTACAATCAACCCCGCAACTGCTACATACCCCGCACTCGTTTGGGAAAGTAGCGACGCGACTGTAGCAACGGTATACAATGGTCTTGTTCAGGCAAAGAAGGAAGGCACTGTAACGATTACTGCGAAGGCTACAGACGGTTCTGACGTTCAGGCGCAGATTACGGTTACGGTAACTCCTGAAGTGCGCGAACCTTATGCTACAAACTTTGAGAAGACAACTAACGCTACACGCTCTGACCGTAAGATCACTACCATCTCCTTGACTGAAGAAGGCGGTGAGGCACAAGTGCTTGACATCAACCAGGCAAAGCCCTACTTCGATAAGACTGCTGACGAAAACAGCGTACTTACTTGCAATGCAGGTTCAACCCTCACAGCTGTTATCAATAAGGAGGGCAACTGGATGAACGCTTACGTCTACATCGACCTTGATAACGACCAGCAGTTCTCTTTCAACGATGGTTCTACCGACCAGAGTGGCACAGACGTTATGTCTTTCAGTTTCTACACTGGTAACTTTTCTGACGACCAGAACGGTGGTGTAAACTCACTCGGCGAATCGCTCACAGGCAGCGCCCGCAACACGATGACATTGCCCCCTTTTAAGGCACCTGCCGAAGCGGGTACGTATCGTATCCGTTTCAAAATGGACTGGAACTCAATTGACGCCGGCGGTCAGGTTGCTGCAGACGGCACTTGCACTGGTGCAAACGGTTTCCTCGCTAACGGCGGTTCTATCGTAGACGCTACGCTCGTTGTTACAGATAATGCTACAGGCATCGACGGCGTAGCAGCTAACGGCAAGAAGGTAGAACTCTTCGACCTCAGCGGACGCAAGCTCAATGCAGAACCCACACAGGGCATTTACATTCAGAACGGCAAGAAGGTGGTGCGTTAATCACCTAATGTCATTCATAGAATCGCTGCTCGTGCGGTGATATAAACAAGAAAAGCGGTTGCTCCATTCGGGGCAACCGCTTTTTGTGTGTGCTCAAATGTTGAGATGAGCTGTGTGTATGTGTTGGATTAGAACTATTGCTGTCCGGTAAATACAGATAACTCATTGTTTGATGGATCGTTGTACTCATACAAGCCCCCTTATAGATATTCAACCGAAAGAAAATGAGAATTTCTATGTTTAAGAGATAAATTTTGGAAATGATATAGGTGCTGTCCACGAAAACTCGTTTGTTTTATTTCGAGCCACTAATGAACACGAACCGAAGGTCGCGCAAGTCAATTTTCACCAACCGAAGGTAGCGTAAGTCAATATCCCGCAAAGGCATTGAAAAGGAATGCCCTCCTTGCTGTATCGCTTGATGGTCATGGTCACCTCCTTGCGCAACTTTCGGTTAGCGTAAGTCAATATCCATCCGGTCTTAAATACTCCGCAAGGCATTAGTGAAAATTAGTGCCCATTAGTGGCTACAATAATAAGAGCACAACATCTTTGGTGTAAGGATTATTTGTGGACATCTGCTATATTATTACCTAAATTTGACCGTACAGCAATAGATTAGAACTTCACCTTAAGTTCCGCTCCGAAGTGGCAGGGGATGCCGCGCTGGGCGTATCGGCGGTTCATGCTGTCGAAGCGGAAGGTGTCGTAGTCGGTGTCGGTGAGGTTCTTGCCCCAAAGGGTGAGGTGCAAATCGCGGGCAAACTCGAGGGAGAGGTGCGCACCGAGAGTTGCGTAGAAGTCCTGGTGGTGTGTATTTGCTTCGTCCCACTGGATGTCTCCAGTAGCAAAGACGTTAGCGCCCACGGTTACGGCGCGGAGGACGTCGCAGTTAAGGGGTTGGCGGAAGTCTGCTGTAGCGCTCAAGGTGTGCTTGGGCACGTAAGGCACGTAGTTGTCCGTGCTGCGGAAAGTGGCGTGCGTAAAGCCGTAGTTGGTGTTTACGGTCAAGCGGTTGTCCATCCAGCGCGTGCGTGCCGAGAGTTCAGCACCGTAAGAGCGACTTTTACCAGCATTTTTCACGTTACGCCCCATACCACTTTCGGCAAAGTTCGCCACCTGCTGGTCGCGTGTGTCCATCCAGAAGGCAGTAGCGTCGAGTTGGAAGGCGCCTTCGCAGAAATTGAAGTGACCGCCCACCTCATAGCTCCATGTCTGTTCGGGTTTGTAGTAAAGTGTTGCGGCATCGGCGGGCGCAGGAATGTTTTCCTTCAAGCTGCTCAAGTTGCGCTCTACGACAGCTCCGGGCATGCCCATGCCGGTCATCATGTTGTAACTGTAGTCATAGACCTGCTGCATCATGTCGCCCTGAAGCATACTCTGCGAAAGGTCGGAGTAGGCCTGAATGTTGTAACCGCCCGAACGGTAGCCTTTCGAAACAGAGGCATAGACGTTGCCGAGGTTCTGCTTGAAGTCGTACTGGAGGGCGAGTTTGGGAAGTAACTGCCACGTGTCGTTATTCAACTTATCGTTCAACGTAGGATTGCTCTGGAAGGGCGTGGGGCGACCCATCATAGCAAACTGGAAGTCAATAGGACTGGCTACGCCCGAACGAAGGTCGAGACGCTGGTAATCATAGTCAAGGCGCAAGCCCGCAGAAAGCGTCAAGCCGTTGTCAAACTTGTAAGACGACTGGTGGAAAAGGGCAACGTTGGCAGCAGGTGTCTTCAAACTTGCACGGAAGGGGAGTTCGCTGCCCGTAAATCCGAGCGACATGGGCATCCCTGCGGGAAGCACATTCTTGAAGATGTTATTGAGGTAGTCCACTCCGTCCTGATAGAAATCAACGGGGCAAGTGGTCTTCGCATGTTGGTACATACCGTAAACGCCCGTAGTCCACTGCCAAGGTTTTCCGCCCTTGCTCTTGAGGGAGAACTCCTGGCTGACGGTGTTCAACTTCTGGCGCTGGTCGAGCGAGAAGATGTCGGCAGCAATAAAGTCCTGGTCGATAAAGAGTCGGTCAGCCACGCGCTGGTATGCCGTAACGCTGTTGAGCGTAAAGTGGTTGGCGCGCCAAGCGATATTCAATCCTGTGTTTAACACACTGCGACGGTACGTAGAAGGGCGATTCTGCGAGAGCGTTCCGAGGTAATCTGCATAAGGTTCGGCACCCGCTGCGGCGCCCTCGTAATAATAGGGGCAGGCACCCTCGTAACTCTGCTCGTAAGAGGCGGTGAAGTCAAAGCGAAGGCGACTTGAGGGGCGATAACTCATGCGGAGTTTGCCACCTCCGGCATCGCTGAAGTCGGCGTGCTTATCTGTTGTTGCGTTCTTGAAGAATCCTGCTTCGCCGTTGTAATATCCTGTGAGCGAGATGCCGAAGTTGTCCGACGGATGCAGGAAGGTGGTAAACGAAGCGGAGCGTCCGCCGTTGCGGGTGCTGCCTCCGAGGGAGAGTTGCGTACCATAGTTGCGCAAGGGGTCAGAAGTATAAACGCGAATTACACCGCCCATTGTGTTACGTCCGTAGAGCGTGGCTTGAGGTCCGCGAAGCACGTCTACACGTTCGATATCGGTGAACGAGAAGTCGTAAGCGCTCTTGTCAACATACGCAATGTTGTCGACATAAAGCCCTACGGCGGGCGTGTTCATACGGCTACCGATACCGCGAATGTAAACGGCTGAAGTGTAACGGCTACCGTAGTCGGGCATGAAGAAATTGGGCGTGAGGGCAGAGAGTCCCTTGAGGCTCGTCACCTGTAATTGCTCCAGTTCCTTGCCGCTATAGATATTCGCAGAGAGGGGCTGCTTGCGGAGCTGCGTCGTTTGCTTGGGTGTAGCTACCACGATGGCTTCTTCAAGGTTTACAACGCGCGAGGTGTCGGATTCGGTAGTATGAACAGCTGCTTGTGTACCAATGCACGCGAGTAACCCCGTCAGCAATAAAGGAAATTTCAACATAAGTATGTGTGTGGAATGAATGACTGTAATAAAAAATTGCGACTGCAAAGTTACTCGCAATCGCAATTTTACACAATCGTAATATGTTATGATTTAGTAGACAAGTTGACGAGGTACAAGTAAACGAGAAAGCCCCCTCATAGATATTCAACCGAAAAAAGCAAGAATTTCTATGTTTAAGAGAACACGAACCGAAGGTCGCGCAAGTCAATTTCACGAATAACACGAATCACCATGCGGGACGTTATGATAACGCAAACCGAAGGTCGCTCGAGTCAATACCTCGAATTTTACCATCCGGATGGTATTCGTGAAATTGCTTGCGCGACCTTTGGTTCGTATGCGATTAGCAAATTTTGCCCGCATGGTGATTGACTTGCGCGACCTGCGGTTCGTGTTATTCGTGAAATTCGTGTTCTAAAAAAATAAAGAGAAATTTTAC
>JBGVPF010000003.1:0-15098 GCA_045126825.1 Alloprevotella sp. | reverse complement strand
CTCCACTGCGTTATCCCCTACTTTTGCACAGGGTTATCCACAGATTTTTGGCAATAATATAGCAGTTGACCCCAATATAGTTTTTTTAAAAAAAACTTACGTCAGAGGATTTAACCATCCGAAATGCCCCCGTAGGAGGGGACACTTGCCTTACCGCGGGTGAGGAGGGGGAACCTGCGGTGGTACTATACGAACGAATAAATCTATCGGTCCCCGTAGGAGGACCCACAACACCTGGATTTGCTACAAATTGCTTTAACTTATCCGGTCGTTGTGGGTCCTCCTACGGGGACCGATAGAGAAACTCAACTGTTATCCCTAATCCGCAGGTTCACTGCGTTCACCAGCGGTTAGGCAAGTGTGCCCTCCTACGGGGGCAATGCATTCATAAATTTCAGATGGGACAACACCTATATTATTCCCTTAATTATTACTCTATGTACTTACAAACTAAATTAAAGAGGGTGCTTCAAAATTGATTTTCTGAAGCACCCCCCTTTAGATAATTATTCAGCTACGAGAGTAGTAACAAACTTTATTCTTTCGCTTTCTTCTTCGTCTTCATAGTCGGTCATAGAATAGTCCTCGATAAGTTCTAACTTATTACCGTAGAAATTCACATTCGCATAACCGTTGCCAACAACTTGGTTGTCGTATCCGTCATCACTCCAGTTGTAGTAAATTACACCTGCTGCCTCGTTACTCCACTTCCAACTGCTCACTTGTGTGAAACCACTATTTGTTTCGATATAGTAAGTACCATAGGGACTGAAAGTAACTCGCTTCGTCATGTTTTGAGTGTCTACTAAACCATTGAACATCTCTTCTACGTCAATATTCTCATCCTCAAATCCTTCTTCAAATCTTGGGTGCAGATATGTAAATTCAAACTTTTGATTCTCGGCAAGATAAGATATGGTAAATACATGGTATGTGTATGCCCAGTAATCTATGTCCATCTTGTCAAAAGCCCATGTGCGACAAAGTCTATTTGTGTTTTCTCCTGTGTACTTAATTTCACTCTTCTGCACTGTGACCGTAGAAGTAAATCCATCGTTGCGAACAATGTCAATCTTACTACCGTCCTTAACTTTTACTGTTCCGAAATCGTCAAGTACATAAACACCTTCAGTATTAACAGTATAATTACCAAAGATGTAAAGATCAACCTCTGTAGCGCGGGTTTTATTAGCGGGACTCTTCAAGAGTGTTGCTATATCTTTAATACTCTTGATTTCAAGTTCCTTTTTCGGAGCATACATTCTCGCTTCTCTTTTAGTGATAATATATTTGCCATCACCAAGGAATTCAAAAGTTGCGTAGTCGGAATTAGAAGTTGTCACCACATATTTTGCAGCATGTTCTGCCATGGGTTCGTCCGTCAAATTAACAGGAGGATTGCCACCGTCATCATCACTGCTACATGCTGTAAATCCAGCACTGCAAAGCATTGCTATAAAGCAAGGTAAAATAAAACTTTTTAGTTTGAACATAATGTTTAAGATATTAAAATTTAAAGTATAGCAGAACTATCCAATGGTTTTATTTCAACCACATCAAATTTGTGGTTGTTGGTTTTTGATTGTTTCCGTAGGCAACACCAATAGCACGTGCAGCCTCTATTCTCTGTTTCTCAAGAGCGACTGCATCATTATACTTTTGGCGCATCTCAAAATCGATATCACTTCTCACTTGTGACTTGATTTCTGCCATAAGTTTCGATGCATCCTTATAGCAAGCTGCTTCAGGGTCAATTTGTGCTAACAGAGCGCAAACTTCAAGGGCATCCTCCTGCTTCTGTCCTGCTGCCCATAGTGATTTTGCCTTGTTGAGCAGGAATAAATTCATGCGGTCCAAATATTTGGTGTAAAGCGTAAGCACGTAGTCATACGCCTCATCACCGCCCTTTGAACAAAACGGAATAGACAATGCTGTGGTTAATGCCTCTTCATACTGTTGCAATGAAGCATAACGCTTAGCCTCCTTGAGAATATTATGATATTGCGTATCATAGTATTTCATCATGTTTGCCTTTCCTACCTTGATCAAGTTTTTAATCTCAGCATTCTTGGCATTGATACTCTTAAAGGCATTGATGTAACTTTTGACTTCTCCCGTACCTACTCCTGAAATTTCTATATATGCCGAAGCAAACTTCTTTTGTGTGAAGGTGTCGGCGATATAGAAGGTAAGACCAAGATTGTATACCGTTTGAATAGGAGGACCCGGCAGATTGCTCTTATCGAGTACGTCACAGTGTGCCGTAAGGATTACAGAAGAACCCAGACCTTCTGTGGTCAGACCATTGGTTGTAGCAATGCGATTCAACGACTGGTACAACACATTGTTTGCCGCAGTGGGAACATTCACAAAATTGTCGTCAAGAACTACCGATATAGGCATCTCGCAATCTTGTGCTTGTACAGTCAATGCTCCCACAAAGCAAATTGCAGATATAAACCTTTTAATATTCATATGACTTTATTTTTTTTCTCCAATTACTAACAGACAACGTCCCAAACCTCTGTTGATAGTTTTAACGGGAACATTATAGGGAGCAGCACCTAAGAATCTTGCCAATTCTCTTGCAAAACCATAAGTGTCCTGTGCCATTCCGTTTGCCTTATAGAGGGGTATGCGAACTTGTTCATAAAGAATCATTGATTCAGTAGCATCTGATTTACTGAAGACATGATTCACACAATTTTCGGCCAACCAGTTGTCGATAATTTCACAAAGTTGGTAACCGTCAAATTCATATTCAAAGTCAAATTCACTTCCTTCAAAAACTTTCATGTCAAGCACTACTTCACGGCCGTTCTCAAACAGGTCGTCAAAGTGATTTTGTAATCTTTGAACAAACATATCCATGTGGTCTTGTACCGCCTCTTCTAACAAAACGGGTACTTCAACAGAAAAAGATCCCTTGCTTGTCCCTTCAGCACCTGCTACCTGCTTGTTTGAATAGGCATCCAAAGCGCGCAGATTATAAGTCACACTGCTCTTAGGTCCCACTTCATTTACGGTCCAGTCTATCTCCAAGATAATATCGGCTTTTGCCGTACGGCGAAGACGATCCAAAGGACTTTCATAAATTGAAGCATTAGTATTCTTTGAAGTAATCAACTTGTCTTCTGCTGAGAGTGATGAAATACTCTTGATATTTTGCTGCAAATCCTTAAGGGGAAAACCATAATCAGCCATCAATGTGTTAATCTTGGAGATTACGGCATTAAGATTTTTATCACTAATCAAAGCTGTCTTATAATCGGAAATTTGCTCAACTGTACCTTGGTTATCAAAAGCCTGTACATAGCCGTGCTCGTGGCACCAAGCATCACTTGGCACCACCATCAGTGTGGGTTTCTTTGCTTGTCCCATGGATGAAATAGTAAATAGGGCAAGCAGTAATGTTGATAGGATTATTCTCAAATTCATAACAATAATTTTTAATCTATAATATTATCTGCCTTAAGGCGCGCTTTAAGTTCGGCTCTTAAAACGCGTACTGTAAGGTCGTAGGAATAACCTAATTTATCCTTCTTTTTTCCACCTGAGCGCTTCTTGGTGTCACTCAACGAAACGTATTCCTTGTAGTCACCGCCATCGGCAAAGAACAAATTAAAATATTCTTCATAACGTTCCTTAGCATTTACCTCTGTAACGAGAGGGCGTGTGTTACATCCCTTCGCACCTTCGCGTATACCATCAAAGATAACCGCCCATACGGCATTTTTCTTTGCCTGCTCCTTGGCATCAGAACGATTTCTGCCATAGCCTGTGACACGCAATGTTTGTGAACCATCAAGTTCGGTGCCAAGACAACTAATAGAAGTTTTGGGATAAACCTGAGCTTCTGACTGCAACATAAACAAGGTTGCAACCAACATTAAAACTATCTTTTTCATACTATAGAAGATGCTTTAAAATTCATAACCTACTTTCAAGGCAAAATAACTATACGCCACATTTGACTTTCTGTAATTTTGGAAAGTTGTGATGGTATAACTCAACCCCACTTGAAGGTTATTTCGGAGTCCTCCAAAACTATACCCCAGTGTGGGACTTGCAAAGAACCCTTCGTTTGTAATACCCCCTACATTAAGTGACCAGAAGGGCACACCATCGCGGTTATATGCAGAAATAAAATTGCCTCGAGCATTTACATACAAGGGTATACCAAACTTATTGTCGGTATCTCTGACGGCAGCGTTATTCACATAATAGCGCACTCCCATACCGAGACCTAAACGCAGATATTCATTGAAACGGTAACCGCCGGTAAAAGCCAAATTAAGATATTGCATATTGTGGCTATTGACCATAATACTGCTTCCCGCTTCGAAATCTGTTGCACACCAAAAACCGCTGTTCTTCGTAGAGTAATCTACATCTTTGCCTACTGTGGGTTTGTTAGGTAATTTCACCTCACGATACTGTGAAAAACTCAATAAAGATATTGAGGAGAACAGTGACAATAAAATAATTTTTTTCATACCTCAATCTTTTTTAAAAGTTAGAAACCAGATGATAATTTACGCACTACGCCTGCCTTTTCGAGTTCCTTACGCAGTGCTGTTTTTTGCACTTGTAGGATAGCACCAAACTTATAACCTTTGGCGGTTTTCACACGGTCGTACGAACCCGCTATGATATTTGCATAGTTTTGACACGCACCGTCTTCTGCAAAAAAGGAATTACAGAATGCTTCATGTTCTTTTTCGGCTGTTGCAGTTGCCATAGCAGGTTGATTGGCGCCACTTTGGTTACCATTACAACCGCGGAACACTACACCATGCACCGCTGCGCGCTTTAAGTCTGCGTCAGAAACTTTCTTTCCATATACGTACACCTTCACCAGAATGGTGCCTTCAGTGCCAGAACCAGCGCCTGTGATGTCATAGTTGGGTATCTTGTCTGTCTTTGCCATAGCAGCGACAAAGACAAACATCATGAGTGATAGTAAACTGAATAATCTCTTCATAGTCAATGTTATTATTTATTTGACATTTCTCGAATCAACATACCTTTATAAAAATCCTTACCACTAACAGTGCGGAAGGTAGTGTAACCAAGAGTAGCGCCAACAGCACCTTCCTCTTCAGCCATAAATCGGTTGTCCCAAATAAGGTTTTCGATAGGAGCTATTTCGCCAACTTTATTGTACTTATGCGAACCATCCTCCATTTCTATAACTTCTAACACCTCAAAGCGAGAGTCTTTAGAAACACCTTCCTTCATACCAATGTAAGCAGTAAGAGGTTCTACAGAAACCAATGGAGTATATGTTTTAAACTCTTCGTAATTGCGCTGAAGGTCTACCACATTTTCATCAATAGCACGCTGACAGGCCTTTCTGACCATCACGATAGGTTCTTCTTCGTTAATACCCATAAATGAAGTGGTACCACCCTTACTTTCTACCTTACCTACATAGGTTAACTTGTAATTACCACGTGCATTTTCAAAATTGTTGAACTTGGTAATATCAGGAGTTTTAGCATATTGGTCTTTGTAGAAGATTTCGGCTTGTTCGTCCGTCCAATCCAATTTGTAAAGGAAGGTGTTGATTTTTACGGTAAATCCTTTGATGGTCTCTACCATATCACCAACATTATCTGTCAGGTCGTCAATATTGGTTCCAGTATATGCGGCTAACACAGACCCCAATCCTCTAAGGATAGCGGCGCCTGTTTTAGCACCTTTGTTCTTATCTACATAGCGAATATCGTTGACCAACACGAAAGTGTTGCCAATGAGTTGCTCACCTGCATCTTGAAGCATTCCAATACCACGTTCTGAACGAAGCGCCAACTGTTTGTCAAATTCAGAGGCATTATAAAGACCTCTTTCCTTCACCAATTCCATATCACATGCTCCAGTATAGATATCACGGTTAAACCACTTGGCTACTAATCGACTGGCAATCTTATTGTTATTTAGAAAATCTGTAATAGCAGGATTCTCTTTATCCTTAGCAGCACCAGACAATTTCTTATCCATATTGAGCACCTTTACGCTCAAGTTATGGTCGTTAAACTTATCGGGTACGGGTATTCTGAGAAAAGCTTCTTTAATTTCTGAAGCAAACTGTTGGTCGGTGTGGTTTACTAAAACCGAATAGATAGAACTGCGTCTATACTTAATCTCATCCTCTTGTGCGTGTACGTTAAGTGCGAAAACAAGGAGGGCGCTTACTATTATTTTAAAATTCTTCATGATAACTTCTGTATTATACGATTAAAAATCCCACTCACTTTCGTTCATAATGAGGTTAAGATCATACGAACGGTTTTCTCGAGTCACATGTAAAAGGATTCTTTTCTTTTCTGTCTTTGTAAGTTTGCGGTAGCCGTATTCCTTAATTATATTCAAAACTGCGTCTCGATATAATGTAGAAACGGGGAGGTCCATAATATATTCGTCGTTTTCGTAAAGAAGATATCCGAATGAATTTTTATAATTGTTGAAGTCTACAGCGTCAATTTTTGATTGTGCAGTATTGGGTGGGAATAGGAGTGCTCTATTAATAATGGTATTGTCGACTTGCATATTGGGATCTATTACATGAGCAACACCATTTACAAAGGGAGTTACAATTTTATACCCCTTGTCCGCAACATGACCTGTTTCCAAATTCAAATGATAACACAAAGAGTCGGACTTCATCACCCAGAAGTGTTTTGAACTGCGGTCGGAGGGTAACATAATACCAATGTATTCATGAGGAATCAACAATTGGTTTTCAACAGAAACAACTCCCCATTTACCATTCTTCTGCAGAGTGACAAAGTCAAAACTATTTCCTAAAGCCTGTTCGTATTCAAAGGGAATAACTGTTTCACCTGCAGCATTTATAGCACCATATTTACCATCCTTCTGAACGGAATAAAACTCCTTGTCACCAAAATTAACAGGGAATAAAATGTCGGTATATCCAGACAAATGGGCAACGTCGTTATTATTCTTATCAAACACATCCCAAGTGCCTGACTGATTTTGTGCAGCCCACTTTTCCGTAACAAAACTATACTTCAGGGCAGAAAAACCTGTGCGCACCACATTTCCCGCTTTATCAACAAACGACCATGCACTGCCATTTACAGGTGCTACACCACCACGGAAATCACCATGACTCCAAAAGTTAAACTCGTTGATGCCATTTTTAAATTCTGCCACCTGAATACCCTTGCCTGTTTCAATGTTATGATACCCACAAATAGTCTTCTTTCTTTTGGCATTATAATATCTCACCATATTTTCGCTGGGATACATAATGAAATCATACAATCCCATCTTGACAAGTTCTCTACCTGTAGAGTCCATAAGTCCCGCTCCATAGATGTTCAACATGTTCTTGCTGAAACCAAGATAGGAACAATCCGTCTTGAGCGTATCCTTAATAGTGTGATAACTAAATTCCAAGCGCTTTCCTTCATTGAAGGGTAACACACCAGCACCATTGAAAGAAAATTCGTATAGACCAACATATTTGGGAGTAATCAAAATAGTACCCTTAGCGTCTATAACCCCATACTTTGCCTTCATAAAGTAGGTTTCGCCCTGGGTTGTAACTTGTTTTCCACCAAGTGCCAAAAGGGCTTTACCGTATGTGTTTAATTTTGAAATGTGAGAATAATTAACATCCAAAACAATTTTACCCTGCTTGTTCGCAAGTCCCACTTTCTTTCCCTTCTTTACCAAAAACAATTCATCAGTCCATTTACTTATCTGGTCGTATGAAATGGGTAAAAGCACCGTACCTGAAGTGTCTATAATCCCTTTTTTCTTTGACTTTGTCACGATGGCAATACCGTCGGAGAATGGGTTCACACTTTCATAGACGCACTTGATAACTTCGTTACCATTAGCATCAGCAAATCCAACCTTACCTTTCTTGTTAACAAGGATTTTCAAATCTTGTGCATGAACATTTGTTGCGAAACATGCAACGCAGAGTAAAATTATTTTTACAAGTTTCATAATATACAGATTACTTTCTCACAAAAATCATTTAGTATGTTTATCAAACACAGGCAGTATATTGTATTTTTACTTTCTATTCAAAAAGTAAAAAGTCTTTAGATATAAAAGGTGGCGCACATTGTACGCCACCTTAAATTATTGGAGGTTCTATTAGAACTTGTAACCTACAGTAACACCCAAAACTTGGTTGTAAGCCTTTGTATCTTCAATAGCCTTCAAGAAACCACGGCTGTATTCCAAACCTACAGACCACTTACCGAAGTCAGCAGAAACTGCAGCTGTAACACCTGCGTCAAGGCGTTCGCCACCCATTTCATCATCATAAACGTTATAAGTACCAGCACCATATACCTCAATATCACTACCAAACAAACCATAAGCGAGGTAGGGACCAGCTTTTACTGAAAGGTCAAAGTTGTCAGAGATATTGAACTTATAAGCAGCAAGAACGGGAACCTTAAGAGTATAAGTGTGGATGTCACCATCAATACCATCCAACTTATAACCATTGCAAAGAAGTTCTGCTCCAGGAACGATAGAGAATTTTTCGTTGATATTAAAGTCGTAAGTTGCACCTACCTTAAAAGCAATCTTGCTGTCAACACCATCAGTGTCATCACCAACTAATGTTGACATACCTACACCTGCAGTAATAGTAAGCTTAGAATCTTCCTGAGCGCTCATTGATAAGGTTGTAAGCGCCAAAACAACCATTGTAAAAATCTTTTTCATAATAATAGAAATTAAGATTAGGAAAGAATGTACCTCTTGAGCATCCAAGAGGAAAATGTTTCTTGCGGGGATGCTCCGCCCTTTATTAAAAGCTATGAAAAAAAGGCTTTTTTAAAATAGTGATTTTGCTAACTTTAAATAGCATTAACACTTTTTAAGTGTGGAGCAAAAATACAGACTTTTACAATAGGTGAATGTGTATATGCGTATCGTAGAATATACACGTATCATACACGATACAAATTATTTATTAGTTTTTTCTGCCGTTTCACGAAGTAATTTAGAGTACTGTTCAAAGAAATCATATTTGAGTACAGAACTTATTTGATACAGTAATTGTGTATCAATACTATAGGCTGAAAATATGCGGTAGGCATTAGGGCGCATGATTCCTAAGCGTTCGGAGAATTCCTTTACGGTCATTCCTGACGCTTCAACCTGTTCTCTGATTAAACTTCCAATTGAAATCATGGTAGAGATGTATGTGTGCACAAGGAAAGCCACTACCTATAAGTGCGGAGTGGAACTTAAACTATATGATGGCTTAAATGCGACCGGTAAACAGTAGAAGAATTTTGGCGATTTTCAGGAACGGCACCGACACATTCACATATGTATATTGAGGTTATAAGGTAAATTTAGTGAGGAGTGAGGAGTGAGTAACCCATGCGGAATGATGACCCGCAGGGTAGTTGTACTCTGTACTCTGTTATCTGTACTCTAATAACACTCTGTACTCTAAGTTATATAAGAAACACGAATGCGCAGACCTTTCTATATGTACTTTCCTGAGGCATCGCCAAACGCCCTGTAAACCGTACATATCAGAGTAAAGTCCACGCACAAACGTGCGCAGTACACTTTACCCTTGTGGTTTACCTTTAATTTGGCGATTTTCAGGAACACAAAAGTCTAATGCTACTGCAATTTCTTATGTCATGGCGCACCGCTGTGCGCCGCTCTATGTTCTGCAAAGATAAGGAATAAATTTCACATATTTGATACGCAAAAAAAATCTCCCTATGCGTAGGGAGATTTTATATGGTTTAGAGTACTTTTTTCAGGCGCTGCATGAAGTCTTCGGCCTGCTCCATGGTGAGTGAGAGGGGGGGGAGAAGGCGGAGGATATTGGTGCCCGCGCATCCTGTGAAGACGTGTTGTTCCTTGACAAGGGCGGTGCGCATTGCCTTGATGGGTTCGGCAAATTCGATGCCGATCATCATGCCCGTACCTCTGACTTCCACAATGCCGTTGAGTTTCTTGAGTTCTTGGATAAGATATTCACCGACCTTGGCAGCGTTTTCTACAAGTGCTTCCTGCTCCATCACGTCAAGCACGGCGAGGGCAGCAGCGCATGCCAAATGGTTGCCACCAAAGGTTGTGCCGAGTTGACCAAAGGAAGCCTCGAAATGAGGTGCGATAAGCACTGCGCCACAGGGGAAACCGTTGGCAATACCCTTGGCACAGGTGATGAGGTCGGGGGTTACGTCAAGATGCTGATGAGCAAAGAATTTACCACTTCTGCCGTAGCCACACTGGATTTCGTCGCAGATGAGCACTGCTCCCGATTCTGTACAAGCGCGACGGAGGCCCTGCATGAATTCCTTGGTGGCGAGGCGAATGCCTCCCACGCCCTGGATGCATTCTACGATTACGGCTGCCACATCGCCCTTCTGAAGTTCTGCTTCAAAGGCTGCGAGGTCGTTAAGGGGGAGGAAGGTGCAATGACCGTTGGCATTGATGGGCGCCACAATCTTGGGATTGTCCGTAGCTTCTACGGCGAGCGAAGTGCGTCCGTGGAACGCTTTCTGCGCACAGAGCACGCGGCTCTTACCCGTGTGGAACGAAGCAAGCTTCAAGGCATTTTCATTCGCTTCAGCACCTGAATTGACGAGGAAAAGGCGGTAGTCTTCATAACCACAAGCCTTGCCGAGACGCTCAGCGAGTTGTTCCTGCAAGCGATTGATGACGGAGTTAGAGTAGAAACCAATCTTACTCAACTGTTGGCTGATGGTTTCCACATAATGGGGATGGCTGTGTCCGATTGAGATAACGGCATGACCACCATAGAGGTCAAGGTATTCCGTGCCGTTATCGTCCCATACGCGACAGCCTTCGCCCTTCACAATATTGATGTCGAAGAGGGGATATACGGGGTAGAGAGTCATAAGTTTAGTTTTTTTTTAGAGTACAGAGTACAGAGTACAGAGTACAACTGTCATCCGAACTGTATGCACAAAGCACTTTTTCCGCAAGGCAGTTGTACTCTGTACTCTGAACTCTGTACTCTCCTATTAAAATGCTACTGGCTTCAATCGGAGTCCTGCCGATTCTTCAAGCCCGAACATGAGGTTCATGTTTTGAACGGCTTGTCCAGAAGCTCCCTTAAGGAGGTTGTCGATGCAGGAAGTGACGAGAATCTTATCGCCAAAGACGTCCACGTGAACGAGACACTTGTTGGTGTTCACCACTTGCTTCATGTCGATGGCCTTGTCCACGTAGTGCGTAAAGGTAGCCTCAGTGTAGAAGTCCTTATAGAGCTGCACCACATCCTCCTGGAGGTTTTCCACCTTCACTACGGCTGTTGCAAAAATGCCACGGGGGAAGTCGCCACGGTAAGGAATGAAGTCGATTTCGGCACAGAAGTTGGGTTGCAAGTGCGTCAAGCTTTCCTTAATTTCAGGCACGTGCTGGTGATTGAAAGCTTTGTAGATGCTCATGTTACCCGAGCGCCACGAGAAGTGAGTGGTTGCCGCGGGTTTCACACCTGCGCCTGTCGAACCCGTAATGGCGTTCACACTGATGTCGTTGTTGAGCAACTCTGCCTTTGCAAGGGGCAAAAGAGCGAGTTGAATGCACGTCGCAAAGCAACCGGGGTTTGCCACATGAAGCGCACCATTGATTTTTTCGCGGTTGAGTTCGGGAAGACCGTAGACATAGTCGTGGTCTTCTGAAGCCAAGCGGAAATCCTGTGCGAGGTCGATGATGCGAACATCGGCGGGGATGTAATGCTCTTGGAGGAACTGCGTGCTCTTTCCGTGGCCGAAGCAGAAGAATACGACATCCACTTCCTCAAAGGGGAGTTCGGAAGTAAAGCGAAGGTCTGTCTCGCCATAAAGTCCGGCATGCACATCCGTAATCAAGTTGCCCGCATTACTTTCGCTATTCACAAACACAATTTCTGCCGCAGGGTGATTGAGCAACAGGCGAATGAGTTCGCCAGCAGTATATCCGGCACCGCCGATGATGCCTACTCTGATAAGTTCGTTCATAAGGGAGGTTGTAAGGTTGGGAGGTTTTGAGGTTTTAAGGGGCTACCGCATTGGAAATACTACTCCGCATGGTTCTTAAAACCTAAAAGCGAAGCGACCTTAAAACCTTCAACCTTATATAAATTAATTTCTATCATCATGGAGTGAGTAATAAGCGCGGAGGGGTGTGCTTGTCACCTTGATGAAGCCCTTTGCTTCGTCAGAAGTCCAACCCTTCTGCGTTTCGCCGTACTCACCAAACTTATTCTTCACCAAGTCGTCGGGAGAATCTACGCCGACCGTCTGGAAGGTATAGGGGCGGAGTTCAAGAGTTACCTCACCGTTCACATTGCGCTGTGATGAAAGGAGCATGGCTTCCATGTCGGGCATAACGGGTTCGAGGTACTGACTTTCGTGAAGGAACATGCCGTACCAGTTAGAGACTTGGTCCTTCCAATACTGCTGCCACTTTGAAAGAGTGTACTTTTCAAGGAAACGGTGTGCCGCAATGATGAGCATGGGTGCTGCTGCCTCGAAACCTACACGGCCCTTGATACCAATAATCGTATCGCCCACGTGACAGTCACGACCAATGGCGTAAGCAGCTCCGATCTCTTCAATCGCCTGAATGGCTGCAATCTTATCATCGTAGTGCTTGCCGTTTACAGAAACGATTTCTCCCTTCTCAAAACCAATCTTAAGGAGTTCGGGTTCTGACTTTGTGGGGTGCTTAAGGAAGGCTGATTCGGGAAGTCCCTGGTTGCTGTCGAGCAATTCGCCACCACAGATACTTGTTCCCCAAATACCTACGTTGTAAGAGTACTTGAGCTTTGCGAAGTCGGCAGCAAAACCATTCTTGTTGAGGTAATCTACTTCTTCCTGGCGTGTCAAAGTCTTGTCACGAGTAAGTGTAATAATTTCTACGCCGGGAGCCATCACGAGGAAGGTCATGTCGAAGCGAATCTGGTCGTTGCCGGCACCTGTAGAACCGTGTGCTATAGCGTCAGCACCGATTTCCTTGGCGTAACGCGCAATGGCGAGCGCCTGGAAGATGCGTTCGGAAGAAACAGAAATGGGATAGCAGTTGTTGCGCAGCACATTGCCATAAATCATGTAGCGAAGGCTCTTGTCGTAATACTCCTGCGTCACGTCGAGTGTCACATATTCCTTCGCACCAAGCTTGTACGCATTTTCTTCATTCGCCTTGAGTTGCTCAGCACTGAAACCGCCTGTGTTGGCACACGCAGCATATACTTCATAACCCATTTCCTTTGCCAAATACATCACTGTATAAGACGTATCGAGACCGCCGCTGAAAGCGACTACTACTTTCTTTTTCATAGAACTATATTATTTATATATGAGTCTTAAAATTCTGGATAGCGCTCTCCCCCTGTTTATAGGGGGAGGGGACCACCGCAGGTGGTGAGGGGGTGCAACACCACTTATTATTACTTATATGTGTTAGGGGTACTTTGTAATTGCACCCCCTCACCGCTTTGCGGTCCCCTCCCCCTATAAACAGGGGGAGAGCGCCATGCGGAATTTAATGCTTACTGAACCCTCTTATGCCTGTTCCGGATGCGCATTGATAAAGTCGAGAACGTCCTGGGGAATTTCCACAGGGAGTTTGTCGTTAGGGTGACGTGCGGGATCGTAAAGCATACCCGTGCACACGCAATACTTACGGTTGGTGCGTGCCAAGACGTCGCAGTTAATACAGCAGGGAGATTCGGGAGTACCACAGCCCTTCCAATATTCATCATCGTGCGTGAGTTCATCGAAAGGCACGGGCACGTAACCCAAACTGGTATTGATACGCATTACTGCGCCACTGCTGGTCAAACCAAATATTTTAGCTTGTGGCCAGCGCACGCGGCTCAAACTGAATGCCAAGCGCTTGATGCGTGTAGCGAGGTGGTGACCACGGAACTTGGGAACGACAATCAAACCAGAGTTTGCCACGTAATGCTTGTTCTCCCAACTTTCAATGTAGCAGAAACCTGCAAATTCTTCTCCCGCAAGGGCGATAACGGCTTTGCGTTCGCGCATTTTCGTTGCCACATACTCGTGTGTACGAGAGGCAATACCAGAACCGCGCACCTTTGCCGATTCGGTAATAGTGTGTAATATGGTATCAACATATTTTTCGTGGCTGCCATCTGCGACAATCACACGAATACCATCGTTATATTCTTCCATAGAGTAATAAGGTTTTGAGGTTGGAGGTTATAAGGTTTAGTAAGGTAAAAGGGTTTGAGATTGTTAGGTATTTTGCAGACTGCATAGTTCTAATAACCTAAAAAGCGAAGCGTCCTTAAAACCTTAAAACCTTTAAATTACATTCTATTGCACGGTACGCAGCGTGAGAGTTGCGTAATCACGTCTTCTTTACTATAGCCCTCGCGTATGACTACGATAATCGTATCGTCGCCAGCGACGGTGCCACACACCGCTTCGAGGTTGCAATTATCAATTTCCGAGGAGATGACTCCCGCATGACCGGGTTTGGTACGGATGACGGCAAGGTTGCCCGAGAATTCCATTCCGATATATCCCGCCGTGTTGCGATACTCGCTGTAAGTGGAGGGTTTTACGGTGCGTTTATAATGTGGGTGGTCGGGCAACACATAAATATACCCGTTAGGTCCCATCATCTTTGCTGCATTCAACTCTCGCAAGTCGCGTGAAAGTGTGGCTTGTGTTACCTTATGTCCCTCACGCTCTAATTCGCGAATAAGATTCTCTTGCGAACTCACCTCGCAGTTGCTCAAAATCATGCGCAATACCGCCAGTCTATCGTTCTTTCCTTTCATAGTCTAAATTTAGTTTTGAAACAGGCGCAAATTTACATTCTTGTTTTTATCTACACAATACTGTATTGAATATTTTTTCAGTATATACATAAAAATAACCAGTATAATTGTATTTTTTTTCATTACATCCCTATTCGATTAGGGAATAATATAGCAGTTGACCCAAATATAGTTTAAAAAACTTACGTCAGAGGATTTAACCATCCGAAATGCCCCCGTAGGAGGGCACACTTGCCTAACCGCGGGTGAGCAGGGCGAACCTGCGGTGGTACTATACGAACGAATAAATCTATCGGTCCCCGTAGGAGGACCC
>JBGVPF010000002.1:0-9731 GCA_045126825.1 Alloprevotella sp. | reverse complement strand
TTCGAAGCATTCGCGAATACGAGGTTTGTCGGAGTCATCAGCATATTTAACCATGTCCTCCTCATATTCAGCTATTAGAGTGCGCTGTGTGTTATACACCAACTCGATATTTTTCGTTTCAAGAAACTTATTGACAACTTCAGGAAGTCCTCCCACTACAACGTATCTATTCAGTAATTCCATCATTACGGTATGAATACCGCTGGGTACGACGGTTTCATTCTCAAAGCATGATTTCACAATAGCAATAACTTTGTCACTCACCCCATTTGCCCACAAAAACTCCTCAAAGTCAAGTGGGTACATATTTATCACCGTTTCATAACCTACGGGGATGGAGTCTTGCCCCTCAACCTTGTCTTTGTTTTTACCATATCCTCTAACTCCCAAAAGCGAACCTGTAGCAATAACATCAAAACGCCCGTCTATGTTAAAAGACTTTAAAGCGGTTCGTGCTTCCCGACATTCTTGAATTTCATCAAGAATAATACACGTTTTTCCTGCAACAAAACGACTGCCAGGAATCAACGCCGATAAGTTTAGGATGATGGTTTCTACATCTATGTTTTCAGTAAAGGCACTCTTCCTGTTAGGTTCGAGAATGAAGTTCATATAAACAACATTCTCATAATTTTCTTTAGCAAATTTTTGTACAATATATGTCTTACCACATTGACGAATACCTTTTACCACAAGTGGTTTTCTGTTGGCAGACATCCTCCATTGCTTCAAAACAGCTTCTATCTTCCTTTTTAACATAATGTTACGCTTTTATTACAGAGCAAAAATACATTTTTTCAAGGGAATAATCAAAGGGTTGCGACATTTTTTCAAGGGAATAATCGCTAATGCTTACATTTTTTAGATCGAATAATCGTACTTGTGCTACACTTTTTCAAGGGAAAACGGGGATTGTGTTACCATTTTTTATCTTTTTATGCAAAGGACTTCATATAACTCCTCTCTATGTAAAAAAGCTAATAAGCAAACCAGGCATTAGGATCCTTCAAAAATTCTTCAACGTAAGCCTTTAGTGAAGGAGTCTCTTCATCTAAAGACATATCATCAACGTACCAATCTCCGTCTTCATAAACAAACACGAAGTCTTTGTTTTTAGGACCAAAATCATCATCATCAATAACGACGGAAACTTTGGCACAATTACCTTTGAGGGAGATTGTGTTTATGGGACGAACTGTCATTTTACCATTGTCTTGTCCCTCTACCCAATAATTAAAATCAAATAATCCTATTTCTTGGAACTTTAAAACCTCCGTTTCACCTTTATCGAGTAAATCCGTCAATCCTTTGCTCAACAACTCTGGACAGTTTGTGCTATTTCCTCCCCAAGAAGAACTATGGTATGCATACATTTCAGACAAACGTTCGTAGATTTTTTGTTTCACTTTGGCTTCATTATGTTTTTGTGCACATCCAAAAAAAAGTACTATGCAACTTAAAATAGCCAATAAAGAAATACGATTGTATTTCATAGTTTAATTAGTTTGTTTTACCGACTATGCTGGTTTCTTGTAAATTTATTATTCTTTTCCTTAAAAAAGAACAAGTTAGGTTTAGCCTACAGGTTAAACCTAACTTGTTTGATATCAGTCTTATTCTGACCAATCCATCTTCGTCATGCGAACATAGCTCTGGTAGCGCTTCTTGGCCATTTCCTGACACGCAGCGAAGAGTTCTTCAGCTTCGTCGGGATATTGCTTCAATACTGAGAGGAAGCGCACTTCGCCCTTGAGGTAATCCTGGAACTTATCCCACTGGGGTTCCTTAGAGTCGAGCTGGAAGGGATTCTTGCCTTCTGCTTCAAGAGCGGGATTGTAGCGCCAGAGGTGCCAGTAACCACATTCTACAGCAGCAGCTTCTTCAGCCTGTGCCTTGCCCATACCCTTCTTCAAACCGTGGTTGATACAGGGAGCGTAAGCAATTACCAATGAGGGACCGGGATAAGCTTCTGCTTCGCGGAGCGCCTTGAGGCACTGTGCCTGGTCTGCACCCATAGCAATCTGCGCAACATATACGTAACCGTAAGTTGTAGCAATCATACCGAGGTCCTTCTTGCGGATGCGCTTACCAGAAGCGGCGAACTTCGCAATCGCACCAAGGGGTGTTGCCTTAGAAGACTGACCACCTGTGTTAGAGTAAACTTCTGTGTCGAGCACGAGAATATTTACATCTTCACCAGAAGCAATAACGTGGTCAAGACCGCCGTAACCGATGTCGTAAGAAGCACCGTCACCACCGATAATCCACTGGCTACGCTTCACGAGGTAGTGAGAAAGTTCATCAAGCTGCTTTGCCATTTCATGACCTGCAGCAGCGCCAGCGGCGATAAGGGGCTTCATCTGTTCGGCAATAGCCTTCGTCTTGTCAGCGTCTTCCTTATTGTCAATCCATTGCTGTGCGAGCGACTTCATTTCGTCACATGAGCAGTCGCACATCGCAACCTTCTTCAAGAGTTCTTCGAGGCGGAGGCGCATCTTCTTGTTAGCGAGTGTCATACCGAGACCAAATTCGCAGAAGTCTTCGAAGAGTGAGTTTGCCCACGCAGGACCCTGACCCTTTTCGTTAGTAGTATAAGGAGTTGAGGGGATAGAACCTGAATAGATTGACGAACAACCTGTAGCATTTGCCACCATCTGACGGTCACCGAAGAGCTGAGAAACAAGCTTCACATAAGGAGTTTCACCACAACCCGAGCATGCACCAGAGAACTGGAAGAGGGGAGTAGCAAACTGGCTTACGCGCACATTGCTCTTGATGTCGAGGAGGTCTTGCTTGCTCTTCACGTTCTTCACGCAGTAATCCCAGTTAGCAGCTTCGTCCAATTCCTGCTGGAGGGGCACCATCTTAAGCGCGGGACCCGTCTTGGGAGAACCGGGACAAACATCCACACAGTTACCACAACCCAAGCAGTCCATAACACCTACCTGCATGCGGAACTTCATACCCTTAATCGCAGCGGGAGCCTTAATTTCAAGTGTAGGAGCGTTGAAGCCAGCCGCTTCTTCGTCGTTCATCACGAAGGGACGGATGCAAGCGTGAGGACATACGTAAGCACACTTGTTACACTGGATACAGTTGTCAGCTTCCCAAGTAGGAACGAACGCACTTACGCCACGCTTTTCATAAGCTGAAGTACCCTGGGGCCAAGTACCGTCTTCGTAACCCTTGAAAGCAGAAACGGGGAGCAAGTCGCCGTTCTGCGCATTGATAGGACGCACAACGTTGTTGATAAATTCGGGATCGTTGTTTTCAACTGCTGCATCAGCGGGAAGATTTGCCCAAGCTGCGTCAACGGGGAGTTCCTTGTATTCACCACCACGGTCAACGGCAGCATAGTTCTTGTCGATGATGTCCTGGCCCTTCTTGCCGTATGACTTCACGATGAACTTCTTCATCTGCTCAACCGCCAATTCTACGGGGATTACCTCTGTGATGCGGAAGAATGCCGACTGAAGGATGGTATTTGTGCGGTTGCCAAGACCAATTTCCTGAGCGATCTTTGTAGCATTGATGTAGAAGACCTTCACCTGCTTTTCAGCAAGCACCTTCTTCACATTGTTGGGCAAGTTAGCCGCCAATTCTTCGCCTTCCCAAATAGTGTTGAGCAAGAATGTACCACCCTGCTGAATACCACGGAGCACGTCGTACATGCGCAAGTAAGCCTGAACGTGGCAAGCCACGAAGTTGGGCGTATTTACCAAATAAGTAGAGCGGATGGGCGCATCGCCGAAGCGGAGGTGCGAACAAGTGAAACCGCCCGACTTCTTTGAGTCGTAAGAGAAGTAAGCCTGGCAACGCTTGTCGGTGTTGTCACCGATAATCTTGACAGAGTTCTTATTAGCACCCACAGTACCGTCAGCACCAAGACCGTAGAACTTCGCCTGGAACAAACCGTTGCCACCCATTGCGATTTCTTCCTTCTGGGGAAGCGATGTGAAAGTCACATCATCCACAATACCGATAGTGAAGTGGTTCTTGGGTTCGGGGAGTTGGAGGTTTTCGTAAACGCTGAGGATTTGCGCGGGAGTAGTGTCGTTAGAACCGAGACCGTAACGGCCACCTACGATAACGGGAGCATCAGCCTTGCCGTAGAATGCTTCCTTTACATCGAGGTAAAGGGGTTCGCCGTTTGCACCGGGTTCCTTCGTACGGTCAAGTACCGCAATGCGCTTACATGTAGCGGGGATAGCACCGAGGAAGTGCTTTACAGAGAAGGGACGGTAGAGGTGTACGCTCACCATACCCACCTTTTCGCCCTTGGCTGTGAGGTAGTCAATAGCTTCGCGTGCAGCTTCTGTAGCCGAACCCATAAGGATAATCACGCGGTCGGCATCTTCAGCACCGTAGTAGTTGAAGAGGCTGTACTTACGACCAGTGATTTCGCTGATCTTCTGCATGTATTCTTCTACCACCTCGGGCACTGCATCGTAATAGGGATTGCAGCTTTCGCGGTGTGCGAAGAATGTATCGGGGTTTTCAGCCATACCGCGTGCCACGGGATTCTCGGGAGTAAGCGCGCGGTTGCGGAATTCTGCCAACGCTTCCTGGTCAACGAGGGGAGCGAGGTCTTCATTTTCGAGGAGTTCAATCTTCTGAATTTCGTGAGAGGTGCGGAAGCCGTCGAAGAAGTTTACGAAGGGCACGCGACTCTTGATTGACGCCAAGTGAGCTACACCCGAGAGGTCCATAACTTCCTGTACAGAACCTTCTGCCAACATTGCAAAACCTGTTTGGCGTGTTGACATAACGTCCTGATGGTCACCAAAGATACAGAGTGCGTGAGAAGCCAATGTACGCGCAGATACATGGAATACGCAGGGCAACAATTCACCCGCAATCTTGTACATATTGGGAATCATCAAGAGGAGACCCTGAGAAGCAGTGTAAGTTGTAGTCAAGGCACCTGCTTGAAGCGAACCGTGAACGGCGCCCGCGGCTCCGCCTTCTGACTGCATTTCCTGCACGAGAACGGTTTCACCAAAGATATTCTTGCGACCCTGAGCCGCCCATTCGTCCACATATTCCGCCATAGTTGACGACGGAGTGATGGGGTAGATAGCAGCCACTTCACTGAACATATAAGAGATATGCGCAGCAGCCTGGTTACCATCACATGTGATAAATTTCTTTGCCATAATAGTTATGTGTTTGTAAATTAAATTTCAAATACTGAGGTGCGCGTTTACACACCAGTTTGTCAAGGCAAAGTTACAATTTAATTCGCTCTGCCAAGCAAATTTCCTATATTTATTGTCCTTTGTAGGTAAAAAAGAAGACGAAGTGTTACATTTTGACTATTCAAGCATTGAGTTTTTCAATATCTGAAAAGCGTTACACTTTTCACAGAGGTTTTACTTGCAGGGAAATACTGGTGCGGTTCTCAAGGGATGACCACGAAAGTTCGTTTTATTGAGAACCACGAATGAACACGAACCGAAGGTCGCGCTAGTCAATTTACACTAATGCCTTGCGGGGCTGCATCAGTGAGGAGTGAGGAGTGAGTGACGGGCTGAAAGCCCAGGGAGTGCATAGCCCAGGGCAAGGCGAACGGAGTGAGGCGGCACCCTGGATAGGCATTTCACGCGCATTGTGCGCCCTATTAGGGGCAAAAGTAAAAAACGCCCTGCTTGACACATAGGACTTTTGCCCTTTACAGGGCGCAATTTCCTCTCATCAACCACCCAAGGCGACGCTCCTAAAGTCGCTTGCCATTGGGCTATGAACTTTATCCCTTTCAGGGAATATATGCCTAACGTGTGACTACACAACAACGAAAAGTGGTCCCTACAGGTCAAACGAATTTCCCGCATGCTAATGAGACGCCATAATATGACGTCTCTACGTTCGCTATATGTCCCGCATGGACTACTCACTACTCACTCCTAACTACTCTCTAAATTAACTCCTCTCTCCTCACTACTCACTAGTTAGCGTCCCGCACGGACTACTCACTACTCACTCCTAACTACTCACTACCCACTCCCCCCCCAAAAAAGGCGATCCGCCCACTGAATCCCTTCAGCGGACGGACCTTACATTCAAAGCTAACACACATTATTTTCTTTATGTTTTTGGGGACAATCTCTAATCACCATCGGAGGTTTCAGAATGCACCGAGTTTTTTCGTTACCCAGTAGCAGTATTCCTTTCCGTTCAGTCTTTCCGACGCACCCAGTTGCAGCGTGCGCAAGTATCCTCGCAGGCGTCGCCCACACAGACTTCCGTAATTTTCACAAGGTCGTAACTCATACTGTCTCCCACTACCTGCAGGCTATCATTGACCATGCGCAGCGTCGTGTCGTCTACCGCCACAAAGTGCAGGATGGGGTCGCCATTGTCAGGGATAAGGCGCAGTGTCTTTTGGGGAGCATTAGCCACGTGAGTACGCTTACCCGTAGTGGTAAAGGTTTTGTCTACACCGTCGCCCTCAGCGTCAATATAAGTTGCCTCGAGGGTGAACAAAGTATCCTTGCCCGTCTCCACAGCATGCAGTCGCAACACATAGTTAATACCCGAGCAGTCAGCAGCAGGAAAAGTCCCCGCGTAAATTTCGTCCTGCACAACGACAACAGAGTCGGAGGCGGTTTCATCACCCAGTGCCGCACACTTTGATTCGGAGCAGCAAGCCGTAAGCATTCCCATGAGGGAACAGAGTAAGAACAACTTTTTCATAGCTGTAATAGTTTGTGTTGGTTGGGAATAGTGCGCCCTGCAAAGTCTGTAAGCAGTGCTCACAGGAGCGACTTTCCGAGAGCAAAAGTAGAGGAGATTTGCAACCTACCCAAATTATTTTCGTTAAATAACATTGCATTTTTGTTAAACATTCTTACCATCCGAATTTTGGGTAAGAGATTCAGCGTTACAAGCAAAATCAGGGGGCCTCAGAGTGGGTGAAACCTGCGTGAAAATAGGTGGTGTGTGAGCAGAAAGATGTACCTTTGCCCTACATTACTAATAACTCTCAAAGAGTAACACCCTGCAAGGTCTTTCTCCAATCTCATTTCCACTTTTTCATTTTTCCCATGCTCCATCCCCTCCATAATCCCTGCGCCCTCCCACCCGAGCGTTTCACCTTCCCCTTTGCTTACACCCCTCACCCACTTGTGGAGCAGGCGGCGGCTGAAGTGATGCACTACCTTGGCGAGCGTGCGCAGGAGTCAGCAGAATGGGCAGAGGGCAAGATGTTTGGGGTGCTCATTGTGGAACCCACTCCGGGTGAAGTGGCTTTTTTAGCGGGCTATTCAGGACTGCTGCTTGGGCGCAACGACCTTCCTTACTTCGTGCCGGCGGTCTATGATTTCTTGCACCCTGGCAGTTACTTCAAAGAGCGCGATGCGGAAATCAGTGCCATAAATCGTGCGGTGGAAGCCTTGGAGCAGGATGCGGACTTCCGAGCGGCGTGTGGCCACCTTGAGGTGTTGCGCAAGGAGGCGCAACGCGAGATTTCTTCCTACCAACTCATGATGCAGGAGGAGAAGCGCAAGCGCGATGAGCGCCGAAGCGCGGGCAACCTTTCGGCAGAAGAGGAGGCGGAACTCGTACGTCAGAGTCAGTATTTCAAGGGAAATTTCTCGCGCCTTAAGAAGCAGTACCGCGAACGCATAGAAACGGCGGAGCGCAAGGTGGACACGTATAAGAATAAGTTGCAGGCGCTCTGCGAGGAGCGTCGCCGGATGTCGGACGCCTTGCAGACATGGATTTTCAAGCAGTTCCAAATGCTCAACATCCGCGGGGCGCGCAAGGACCTTGTAGAAATTTTTGCACAGACACCTCAAGGCGTTCCCCCTGCGGGAGCGGGTGAATGCGCGTTGCCCAAACTCTTGCAATATGCCTTCACTCACGGATGGCGCCCTCTGTGTTTCGGCGAATTTTGGTGGGGTGCGTCGCCCCGAAACGAGGTGCGCACACAGGGGCAGTTCTATCCCTCATGCCTGAGTAAGTGTAAGCCTATTCTTGCCCACATGCTTGAGGGACTTGACCTCGACCCGAACCCCATTGAAGCCTTGCAGCGCTCCGTTGAAGACCAACTTGCTGTTATCTTTGAGGACGACCACCTCGTAGCGGTCAACAAACCTTCGGGCATGCTCAGTGTGCCTGGACTGACGGGCGTTCCTTCCGCCTTTGAACTTCTGCAAGCGTCGCGCCCTGACCTGATGGTGGTGCACCGACTGGACATGGCGACTTCGGGTGTACTTGTTTTTGCTAAAACAAAGGAGGCGCACTACGAACTGCAGCGCCAATTTGCGGAGCGCGAGGCGAAGAAGCGCTACATTGCTGATGTAGCGGGAAGCGTTGCCCAAGAAAGCGGGCTCATTTCCCTTCCCCTGCGCCTCGACCCGCTCAATCGTCCGCGACAGGTGGTGGATCACGAGCACGGCAAACCTGCCGTGACGCATTTCAAAGTGATTTCCATCGCCGAAACCCCTGAAGGCATTGTCACGCGCCTTGCACTTTCTCCCCAAACGGGACGCACGCACCAGTTGCGCCTACATTGTGCACACGCTGAAGGACTCTCCGCACCCATCATCGGTGATGAACTCTACGGCACCAAGGCCGACCGCCTTCACCTCCATGCCGAACTCCTCGTAGTCCGACATCCCGCCACGGGGCGCAGTTTGCGATTGATGGCGGAACCACAAGGGATATAGAACTCCTGAAATCCAAAAAAAATACAGTCTTAAACCTAAAACATGAATACCATGAACCCCTTATTTATGCGCCAAGCCATCCAGTTGGCAGTAGAAAATATCAAGAACGGTGGCGGTCCCTTTGGCGCAGTCATCGTGAAAGACGGTAAAGTGATTGCGACGGGTGTCAACCGAGTGACGGCAAACAACGACCCTACGGCACATGCAGAAGTGAGTGCCATTCGTGCAGCGTGTGAAGCGCTCGGAACGTTCTCCCTTGAGGGTTGCGACATCTACTCTTCGTGCGAACCCTGCCCCATGTGCTTGGGCGCCATTTACTGGGCGCACCTTGACCACCTGTATTACGGGGCAAACAAGCACGATGCCGCTGCTGCTGGATTTGACGACCAATTTATTTATGAAGAATTGGAAGTTCCCAGCGGTAACCGCCGACTCAAAACGGCCTCTCTGCTGGAGGAAGAAGCGAAAGCACCCTTCGCACTTTGGGAAAACCACGAAGAACGCATAGCGTATTGAGTATAGAATGGGGTAAAGAACTTTTGATACAAAACTATTGCTGTCCGGTAAAATTTGTCTCTTTATTTTAGAGAACACGAATTTCACGAATAACACGAACCGAAGGGCGCGCAAGTCAATCCTTGCGGGGTGTTATCTTTGCTTATCGCATACGAACCAAAGGTCGCGCAAGCAATTGCACGAATACCGTCCGGATGGCATTCGTGTTATTCGCCTCTGATTAAGAAATATTCATCCCGCATGGAGATTCGTGTTATTCGTGCAATTCGTGTTCTCTTAAACATAGAAATTCTCGTTTTTCGGTTGAATATCTATGAGGGGGCTTGTATGAGTACAACTATCCATCAAACAATGAGTTATCTATATTTACCGGACAGCAATAATAAGTTAAAGTAATTTGTAGCATATCCAGGTGCTGTGGGTCCTCCTACGGGGACCGATAGATTTATTCGTTCGTATAGTACCACCGCAGGTTCGCCCTGCTCACCCGCGGTTAGGCAAGTGTGCCCTCCTACGGGGGCATTTCGGATGGTTAAATCCTCTGAC
>JBGVPF010000001.1:0-73270 GCA_045126825.1 Alloprevotella sp. | reverse complement strand
ATTATTATTAGAACCTGGCGAAGTATAGGTAATCGCTTTGTAGATTATGTCTAACGTAAAAATTGTTGCTAAGATTAGGTATTCTGTTGAAGGAGACTTGTATGGTAAAATTATATTTATACAAGACGGTGAGTATTGGGCTGATGATCAGAACTATGGAGATGATCCTTTAGAAGAAATGACAGAAAAAGATCTGGATATGGACACAAGTTTCAGCCTTGGCATTGCTGCTGATAAACCCATTGAAGATTGTGAGCAGGAAATTATTGATGCTTATTTGGAAGCGCTTGCGGAAATGGATGAACTTGAGTATTTGGATGATCCAAGTGAAACTTATTTGGAATATAAATAGTAGGAGTTTTCTTCATTAAATTTATAAGGATATTCTGTGTGCCACTTGCTTTATTGTAAGTGGCACACTGTGTTTTGCGGGGGATACATGGATTATCATGTAGAGAAATGAATGTTGAGAGCGTCGCTATGGCTTTTGTATTGTTTCTTTGGCAAGGAGCGTTTTATGCAGTAGCCACAATGTCGGAGAATGTGATACAGCAGTCGTTGATCACGGAACTTTCAATCGTTGGTGGCATCTTGATTTTTGCTTCAGGTTTGTCCATTCTGGACATTAAGGAAAGCAAGACGCTGAACATGTTGCCTATTCTTTATTTCCTGGTGAAAGGAATATTTTAAGAACACGTATTTATACACAACTTTCAGAGAGGTCTTTCAATTGGAGGACCTCTCTTTTTTTATAACTGCCCAAAAATATGTAACTTTGCAGGTGGAAAACATGTTATAACTAATAATTTGCTGCGCGTATTATGCAAGAGATTATTCTTTGGGTGTTGGATCACCTTAACTATTGGACGGTCACCATCTTTATGGCCATTGAGAGTTCGTTTATTCCCTTCCCTTCGGAAGTAGTGGTGCCTCCTGCTGCTTGGAAGACGGGTTCGTCGGCTGAAATGACCTTCTTGGGTGTGGTGTTTTTCGCAACATTGGGCGCTAATATTGGTGCTTTGGTGAATTATTATTTGGCAAAATTCTTGGGTCGCCCCGTGGTGTATTCTTTTGCGCGCAGTCGCTGGGGACGCTATTGCTTGATTGATGAAGCGAAGGTGAAGTATGCCGAAGAGTATTTTGTGAAGAACGGAGCGATGTCTACCTTCGTAGGTCGCTTGGTACCCGCCGTGCGCCAATTGATTTCTATTCCCGCAGGTTTGGCAGGGATGAACATCTGGAAGTTCTTGTTCTACACCACACTCGGTGCGGGAACTTGGAACATCGTTTTGGCGGGCATCGGTTATGCTATTTATAAGATGTTCCCCGCTATTGATACACCTCAAAAGGTGGCTGATAAGGCGGCAGAGTACAGTCATGTAATTGGTTACGCCATTCTTGCTATCGTAGCCATTGTTGCTATCTATTTCTTGGTGAAACACCTTAAGAAGAAGTAAGTCCTGTGATTGAACTTCAAGGTATACATAAATCCTTTGGCACGCTTGAAGTGCTGAAAGGTATCGACCTCCATATTGAGAAGAAGGAGGTAGTGAGCATTGTCGGTCCCAGTGGTGCCGGCAAGACCACTTTATTGCAAGTGTTGGGCACGCTCCACAAGCCCGACGCGGGTTCGCTTTTCATCAATGGTATCGATGTATTGGCATTGAAGGGCGATAGCCTTGCGAAGTTCCGCAACCGCCACTTGGGATTTGTGTTTCAGTTTCACCAACTCCTGCCCGAATTTACGGCACTTGAAAATGTGATGATTCCCGGACTTTTGGCGGGCGAAAAGGAAAGCGCCTTGCGCCAGCGCGCAGCAGAGCTCCTTGACTATCTGAAACTCTCTACGCGCTTTGAGCACAAGCCTTCGGAATTATCGGGCGGTGAGAAGCAGCGTGTAGCTGTGGCACGCGCCTTGATGAACCGCCCCGACGTCATCCTTGCCGATGAACCCTCGGGAAGTTTGGACACGCATAACAAGCAGGAACTCCATAACCTCTTCTTCGAACTGCGCGACACGATGGATCAAACCTTTGTTATCGTGACCCACGACGAAGAACTCTCTCGCCTTACCGACCGCACCATCCACATGAAGGACGGCGTGATTGTTGATGCGTAAGGCGCGGCATTTACAACAGCACACACATTACTCCTATGTTAAAAATTGGTCAATATAATACCCTCACCATTACGCGCTTCACCGACCACGGCGCCTATCTTGACGCCGGAAAGGAGTTGGGCGACATCCTCCTGCCCAAGCAATATGTGAAGCCAGAGATGCGTCCGGGAACGGAAGTAGAAGTCATCGTTTACCTCGACCAGCAGGACCGCCTTGTTGCTACTACGGAGCAGGCGCTTGCCGTTGTGGGCGACTTTGCCCACCTTCGCGTGGCATGGGTGAACGAGTACGGCGCCTTCCTCGATTGGGGTTTGATGAAAGACCTCTTCGTGCCCTTCCGCGAGCAGAAACTCCGTATGGTGAAGGACCACAGTTACACCGTACATATTCATGTAGACCCCGAAACTGCCCGCATCGTGGCGTCGGCAAAGGTGGAGCGCTACATCGAGCCCGCCAAGTTTACCGACTACCACAGGGGCGAGGAGGTGGATATGCTCATTTGGCAAAAGACCGACCTCGGCTTTAAGGTTATTGTAAACAACAAGCACCAGGGACAGATTTACGACAATCAGATTTACGAGAACCTCCACAGCGGCATGCGCGTGCGCGGCACAGTCGTAAATGTGCGTCCCGATGGTAAGTTGGATTTGAGTGTGCAGAAGATCGGTAAGGGGCGCTTTAAGGACTTCGCCGACGAACTCCTCGAGGCGCTTCAGGAAGCTCCCAATGGTTTCCTCCCCTTCACCGACAAATCGCCCTCGGAGGAAATTGCCGAGCGCTTTGGCGTGAGCAAGAAGACTTTTAAGAAGGCATTAGGCAACCTCTATCGCGAGCGCAAGGTGGAACTGCTTGACAACGGAGTGCGCCTGCTCCAGTAAAGACATCCGAGGCAATCTGCAAAACGCTTGAACGAACAAAAGTTCCAAACGTTTTGCAGATTCCGCTTTTTTTTATACCTTTGCACCAAGATAGAACGCACGTTCTGTTTGGGCTTATAGCTCAGTTGGTTAGAGCAACGGACTCATAATCCGGAGGTCCTTGGTTCAAGCCCAAGTTGGCCCACATGCCGAGACAATATCATTTAGTGGTATTGTCTCGGTGTTTTTTTGTGAAATAAATTCATGAGGTAAAAAGAACGGGGAGGATACTTCAAAAAAGGTTTTAAATTTTGTTTATTTAATAAGGTTTTTCTACTTTTGTTCGTGGGGTAGCCCAATGATGGCGCCTTACAAAGCAGATTTGTGACCTTAAATTGAATTTATTTTTAACCTTAAATCCATTTATTATGAAACGATTGTTGCTTCTATTCAGCTGTGCATTCTTATGGTGTATATCATCCGTGGCGCAGAAATATATTCTTGACCACCACCTCTTGGATTCAATACCAATTTACGAAGTGGTAAAAGAATCCACCTACGAAACTTTGGGCAACGAGGTAATGAAACTACCCCTTGGGCAAGTGGTTGAGGTTACGCGTCAGCTGAAGGAATCAAGTTATGCTGCCATAAGACTTGACGGAAAGGAGTATGGTGTCACCGAGCAGGGTATGTTGTTTAGCGATGAAAATCCAGAAGGTGTTGAGGATATTTTTGGAAATACTCGTGAGGATGTGAGTCATTCGTGGCAGGGAAAATTCTTTGGCTCATTTACGCCTTATGCTATAATAACAATATTGTTTGTTGTAGCAATAGCATTTATGTTTATAGGGTTGTCAGTTAAGCCTATCAGGTTTATTTCGCTTATTGTAGTTCCCGTTAGCTTGTCTGTTGCAACAATTTTGGAGTTTTGGGCTTATTGGACACTTGGAAACGACGCCTTTTGGTGGTGCTCAATGGATACTTATGGTTTCTGGGGATCGTTTTTCCGCGCTATCCCATTTGTTATCTTTGTTGCTTTCCAACTTTATAGTCTCAAAGGGTACGAATGTTTGTTGCTCGGAGACAAAGATGTGGATGGTTTGTCTATAAAACCTGCGGCAATAAGTTTGGCAATATGTATTCCTTTAACCATTGCGACGCTTATATGTTTTGAAATTTGGGCTGATGAAGGACTGCTGTGCGACATTGTTTGCATCTCCGTATTAGTGTTATCTTTGAGTATCGGAATTTTGATTTCGTTCTATAAAAATGCAAAGATACTTGGTTTTACGGCAGGTTTGTTCTTTACCCTGTTCAGCATCGTATATATTCTTGGGACAATTGTCGCAGTCATCGGTTTAGTGGTAGTACTCTTCCAGATCATTCTTCAAATACTTATGATCATTGGGTGTATTCTCGCTGTTTTGTTTGTTGGTAGTCATGCGACAAGCGGTGGCGGTACAAGCCAAAAGTCTTCAACGGGGAATTGGCGATATCACATCCAGCAAAATGAGGATGGTACTTGGAGAAATGCCGAAGGTGGTCGCTATGAAACAAAGTCTCAAGCTGAATCAGCTGCCCATAAGAATTACTAAACTTGTTTGTATCGGTAAAGAATTAGGAAATTATTGCTTCTATATAACAAAACCCTCAACAAGCACGTTACGGCACTGTTTTGTTTGTATTTAGGCAATGTAAACACTTCAGCAAATCACTTTCGTAATGCCCCCGTAGGAGGGCACACTTGCCTAACCGCTGGTGAACTCAGTGAACCTGCGGATTAGGGATAACAGTTGAGTTTCTCTATCGGTCCCCGTAGGAGGACCCACAACGACCGGATAAGTTAAAGCAATTTGTAGCATATCCAGGTGCTGTGGGTCCTCCTACGGGGACCGATAGATTTATTCGTTCGTATAGTACCGCCGCAGGTTCGCCCTGCTCACCCGCGGTTATGCAAGTGTGCCCTCCTACGGGGGCAATGCAGGCATAACTACCAGTTGTTTCTCTTTTTTGTTCGCCCTTGGGCAATGCTAACTGTCCGGTAAAATTTATCTGTGTGTTTTAGAGAACACGAACCAAAGGTCGCGCAAGCAATTGCACGAATAACCGAAGGTCGCGTATTTGTGTACATTAGTGGTTCTCAATAAAACCAACGAACTTTCGTGGTCATGCCAATAAAATAAAATACTATGCCGAGAACGTAAAATACCATGCCTTGGTATTTTTATTTCCACGCCTTGGAAATAAAATTACCAGGGTTGGAAATAAAATTACCAGGCGTGGAAATAATATTGGAACCAACCTCCTGATATACCCTTCGCAATTTCTTTGCTCGTCCCCTAAACAGAGGGACAAAAGCACTGCGTATTTCTGTGTACAACGTGCGTGTTGAGGAGAATCGTCTTGTAGAGCATAGTTTAGAACCAACTCTTCTTGGTTTTCTCCTCTATGTTATACGCTGTTATTGACGTATCGTATAGGCGGAACATCTGTATTGTCTTGTTGCATCTAAGCACAAGGATGTCTCCTGTCTTTACGGAAAGTGTAAATTTATCTTCGTCGGTGGAAATATATTTGTTGTTGTGGAAGACTTCAAAATAATCAGATTCCTGTTTCTTTATTTTTGAGATGCATATCTTATAGCGCTGCGGAAGGTAGAAGGGGTTCTTCATACTATGCTTAAGCATATTCCGATAGATAACCTCAAAGACCTCATCGTTGATAAAGTAGCAAATGTTCATGAGGGTCTCCGTATTATCGTAGTTTCTAATGAGAAGTTTGTCACGAAGACTATCGGGACCATTTCCTCCATCTACAATATCAGTCCATATTTGAAGCTCTTTAATTCCAGCAAAAGGTATGTCACATTCAATCTTTTCAGGAAACATGCTAAAGGAGTATCCCTCATAATGCAGTTCGGTGTCGGTGTGGCTAAACTTCCCCCTGATATTTATGTAAATGATGCGCAAGAGGGGGATTATTGATATGAGGAGTAAAAACAAAATTCCCGTGAAGAGACCTAATGCAATGCCCCTGCTTATTAGAAATAGTGTAAGAAACAAGAATATTGCTGAAATTATAAAAACAATAACGTTTTCAGTGTGTTGGAAAATATTGACTTTTAGTTTAGTAGGTGTTGTACTATTTTCTGTAGAACAGGGTATTTGTTGAAGTTTTTCCAACAGGTGCAGATACACAAACTCAGTTACGTCTTGCTTTTTGAAGTAAGTAGCATTCAGTTTTAGTTCTGTATTATCGTGTTTCTTGATAATCAGGTAGATGGGGTTAATAGGATTTAGTGGGTATCTTTCTTCAGTAACCCTTGCTGTTGCAATGTCTTCAAAGGAAATATCCACATTGACTTTCCAGGGAATGAAATTATAGGTGTATCCCTCGTAGTGGATAGAACTCTCGTTGTATAATAATTTTCCTTTGAGCTTTCTAAACCAGTTGCTGATGAAAAAATAGAGCAACGGTGTCATGAACAAAACAAATAAAATTTTACTAAAGGTTTGGTCTTCCTTATTGCTGTAGAAAGCGCAAATTACGATTACCAACCCCGTAAAAATAAGGTAGGTTATGAGATGCCCTGTAATCTTATGGTCCTTCTTTAGCGCCCTAAAATCCGATAGATTTTCGGTAGTGCTGACGCGCTTCTCTGATTTGTTGTAACTCATGTCAGTTGGTGAAGTTTATGTATATTGTGAAATATTGCTGTCCGGTAAAATTTGTCTCTTAAACATAGAAATTCTCGTTTTTTTCGGTTAAATATCTATGAGGGGCTTGTATGAGTACAACAATCCATCAAACAATGAGTTATCTGTATTTACCGGACAGCAATAATTTGTGATATAGAGTGGGGAACTTCTTTATACTTTGTCCTATAGTTTTGCAATTGGTTTCTTTCTTGCGTCTACAAAGAATCTCTCGTTTGTATTCTCCAAATGGTATTCTGTGCGTGTGGGATCTAAAAGGCGAAACATGTGTGCATCAGAGTTGCGTTTGAAGGTAACGACATCTCCTGTTTGAACATCAAGGGAGAGCTGCGCTTCTTTGGTGGTGATACACTCCTCATTGATGTAGATTCTCAGACCGTAAGAATTTAGTCGCTTCGTATTTTCGTTGTAAATGTTGATGGTGTACTTCTCACTTGGGGGCACAAAGGCAGAACTTTGGTTGTTTAAGAGTCCATTCTGCATAATCTCAATGAGTTCTTTGTGAGTAAAGTATTCAGCGTTCAATTGGTGTTCTTCATTGTCGTTCGTCGTGATGGTAAGGTATTCATCGTACTGCCTCTTGTTCCGATATTGACTTGTGACATTGACTTCTGTTATGTCTGAAAACGGAAGGTTCAGATCCACCTTTTTTAACCACCAAATGCCGCAGAACCCTGTGTAATGGAAGTGCGTGTCGTTGTAGCTCAACTTTCCAAAAGTATAATGTAAAAGGTATATTATAGCTATACCAAGAAGCACGACTCCATAGAAGTATTTTTCCCCTTTAACAAAAGAAGATGTCGCCAGACCACTGAAAAACAGAAACCACGCTATTCCTTTCCATCCTCCTCGTAATGTTTTATAATTTTCGTTGTTATCGGGGGAGTATGTATACTTCTCAGATTTGTTATAACTCATGTCAGTAGGTGAAGCTTATGTATATTGTGAAATAACAGGGTTGGGAAAATAACTTGCCAAATAGGTTATTGCTGGTCAGAATTGATTTTTTCAGCAATCTTAAATAAATGCACTGGTGCTTCAGTTTTCTCTTCCCCCTTTGCTTTTCTGATGACAAGGTCAAAATCATCGGCGAAGTTGTCTATATAGAATTCTGTGCGTAAGGGGTCTTTTAGGCGCACGATTTGCAACCGTTGGGAGTAATGTTTGAGGGCAAGAAGGTCACCTGTTTTTACGTTCAAAGTGATTTGCTTCTCCCTCGTTTTTAGGGACTCTTCATTGGTGAAAATTTCCAACTGAAGATAGTCTTTCATAATGCTGAAGGGCGAGGTATAATTGTGAATGGTGATTTGATATTCTTCAGGATGGTCTATGGGGTTAGCTTTACAAGTTGCTAAGAGATTATTGTGGATGAGGTCAATAATCTCGCTGTTGTTAAAGTAGCAAATATTTAAGGTGATGGTGCTACCATCGCTTTTCTCAAGGTATAATATGTCCCGTTCAGTTCCTCTTAATACTTTTTGACTGTAAACCCAGGTATACGTGATTTCATTCCAAGGGATGTCAACAATGTGCTTTCTCGGAAAGACGTCAAAGGTATAACCCTCGTAATGCAGTTGTGTGTCGTTGTAACATAACTTCCCCTTGATATCCACAAAGTAATTGCGAAGAGTGACATAAAGAAAAATGATAGTGACGAATAGTGTAACGTAAGCAGCTGGAGTTCCTTCACTAAATAAGCATAAAGTGTATAAAAGAAAATAGAAAAGAATACCCGAATTTATCACAATTCCGATGTACCCCCAAGAACTTGCGTTAATGGTCTTATAACCAGCATGGTCTTCAGGTTCTTGTGTGTGTCTTTCTGATTTGTTGTAAGCCATAAGTTAAGTGGGGAAGTTAGGAGTGAGTAGTTAGGAGTGAGTAGTGAGGAACCCATGCGGGGTGATGGTCCGGACGGTAGTTGTACTCTGTGCTTTTAGTGAACGAGTTAACAAGGTACGAGTACCCCCCCCTCCAACCTCCCCCTAAAGGGTGAGGCTTCCTTGCGTCTAATATAGTCCCGCATGGTAGTTGTACTCTGTACTCTGTTCGTTGTACTCTGTAATTATCGGATTCGCTGACTCATTATCGTACGTTCCAAAGTGGTGAGTTCCTTATCCAATCGTTTGGCAGTACCAGGTCCCCCGCAGAGATTATCAACTTCTGCCCAAAAGGCTATACTGTGGTTGAGTTCCTTGAGGTGGCAGAGTTCGTGGGCGATAACGTAGTCAATAAGGTGAGAGGGCAGGAGGAGGAGCCACAGCGAGAGGTTGACATTGCGTAGCGAGGAGCAACTGCCCCAGCGGGTAGAGACATCCTTAATCGTGAGTCTGTTGAATTGAATGTTGTGGGTGGAAGCGATGGAGCGCAGGCGTTGTGTGAGAATCACCTGTGCGTTATTGCGTAGGGCTTCAGCGAGAACCTTGTTTGCCCATTCCAAACTTGCTGTGCCCTCAAAGCTGAACCCTTTTGGCATATAAATTATTGCACTGTTAGGAGTTCGCTTGATGGTGGCGTGAGGCTCTTTTCCTTCCTCAAAATGCAAGTGGTAGAGGTCGGTAGCTATGTGGAAATCGTAGTTTAGTTTGAAAACCATATTTGAAAGGAGAACCAACGAACGAAACAAGAGCAGAAGATAAACTTGTTTATATTATGCCTTGCAAGGAGGAGGTAAAGACCGCAAAGCGGGATTAAATGAAAAAGGAGAAAGGAGAAATGGCAAGCGTAGCATATTCCGCAGGTCAGTTTCTCCTTTCTCTTTTTTCCTTTCTTATTTATTAAGCATTTGCTTGACAAGTTCAGAAACGAGTTTGCCGTCGGCCTTACCTGCAAACTTCTTTGAGGCTACGCCCATCACCTTGCCCATTTCCTTGGGACTTGTAGCGCCTACTTCAGCAATGATTTCGGCGAGGGCAGCACGGAGTTCGTCTTCCGTAAGAGGTTTGGGGAGGTATTCTTCTACGACGAGCACCTGTCCCATTTCTTCTTCTGCGAGGTCGGGACGGTTTTGCTCGGTGTAGAGTGCCGCAGTGTCGCGACCCTGCTTTGCCAATTTAGCAAGAATCTTGAGGGCATCAGCATCTGCGAGTTCTTCGTTTGCACCAGGAGCCGTTTGTGCTTCAATAAAAAGTTTCTTGATGTTGCGGAGCGCCATGAGGCGCACCTTGTCCTTAGCCTTCATGGCTGCAGGAATATCTTGTGAGATTTTTTCAAAGAGTGTCATAGTTATAACAGTTTTTAGTAGACGAGTTGGTAGGTACGAGTAGACGAGAAACAGAGGTTGTTATCACAGTAGTCTTCTCATCTTCCGATACCCCGTTTACTAATAGGGGGGTGTGAAATCTTTAATTTTAACGAGTTGTTCGCGTGTGCGTTTTGCTGTAGGAATGGCCTCGATTTGGTCAATGAGAAATTCATTGTCCAGTTCGTCAAGTTTAAAGATATAGACGGGTTTCTTGGGCTTCTTAGGTTTTGCATTTTCCCCGTAATACTTCTTGTGAAGGGCTTCACGCTCAATAGCTTTCAGCAGTTGTTCTTCGTCCTCTTCTTCCTCAACGAGTCCGAAACCAGAGGCAAGAATGGTGACCTTTACTTCACCATCAAGATGTTCATCCTTAGCCAATCCCCATTTGCTTTCCAAATCCTTGCGTCTAAACTTATCAATAAATTCATGTACCTCGCAAAGTTCGTTCATTTGGAGGGTTTCATGTGTTTCGGGGAAGGTGATACACATGACAAGACGGCGTGCGGTATAGATATCGTTTTGGTTGAGCAAGGGAGAGTTGAGTGCATTTTCAATAGCCGCAGTAATGCGGTTGTCTCCGTGTGCGGTGCCTGTTGAAATGACACAGACGCCACCTTGCTTGAGTACCATCTTTACATCATTGAAGTCAAGGTTAATCACCCCGTGCATTTTGATGATGTCTACCACACTGCGTACAGCATTTGTGAGTGTTTGGTCCGCCTTTTGGAAACCTTCCATCACGCTTTGGGTATGGTAAACACTCAGCATGCGTTGGTTGTTTACCACGATGAGTGAATCCACCTCCTTTGACAATTCTTCAAGACCGTCAAGAGCCTTGTCTATCTGTCTGTTTCCCTCAAAAAGGAAGGGTAGTGTGACGATGCCCACGGTGAGGATTTCTCGTGCCTTCACTTCTCGTGCTACAATAGGCGCAGCCCCCGTTCCCGTACCGCCTCCCATACCAGCAGCAACAAAAACCATTTTAGTTTCCTTGTCAATCGCATCGTAGATAGCAGCGAGCGAATCTTCACGCTCGGCTAAATTCTTTCCGATTTCAGGTTTGCCTCCGGCTCCTAATCCAGGACCGAATTGAATGCGATTAGGTATGGGAGAATCCTCCAACGCCTTACTATCCGTGTTACACACCAAAAAACTCACGTCGTACATCCCATCTCGATACATATTGGCAACGGCATTACCGCCGCCACCCCCAACCCCTATGACTTTAATAAGGGTGTTGGTGGCAGGAGCCGTTATTTGTATAAGTTGATCATCAAACATGAGTCGAGTTTATAAAGTGTTAGGGAAGGAAAGCGATAGAAGAACTCATGTCGATATATTCACTTGCTTCAGCTTCGATAGCAACAGTGCCATCTCCCACCTTTGCTTTAATATCGTTGAGTTGTTCCTTTGTGCGCTTGTAGGTGGGTGTGATTTCCACCATTGAAATAACTTCTTCGTTGTCGAGGTCTTCAAGTCCAAAGAGGTATACCTTTGGACGCTTCTTTGTGCCACTACCACGTTCGCTTGTGCCGTAGAACTGTTCGCGGCGTTCGTTGTTTTCTTCCGCCTTTTCTTCGAGTTCGCGTTGGCGTTCCTGTTCTTCCTGGTTCATCTTTTCTCGGATACCAGGAACGTTTGTGATACCGAAACCAGTAGCGAGGATGGTAATTTTCACCTTCTTACCCAAAGAAGGATCGATAGAAAGTCCCCACTTTGTTTCTACGTCATCGCGGAACTTGCCCATGAATTCGTGTACCTCGTTCATTTCTTCCATCATCAACGTGTCGCCTTCGTTTTCGGCGCAGAATGAGATAGAGAGCAACACCTTTTTAGAGTTGAAGATGTCGTTGCTGTTGAGGAGCGGAGAATGAAGGGCATCCTGAATCGCAGCCGTTACGCGGTTGTCGCCTTCGCCGTAACCGGTAGACATGATTGCAACGCCACCATCCTTGAGCACGGTGCACACATCACGGAAGTCGAGGTTGATGACGCCGTGCATGGTGATGATTTCAGCAATACTACGAGCGGCTACAGAGAGTGTGTTGTCCGCACGTTCAAAGGCAGAGAGTACGTTGAGGTCGGGGTAGATTTCGCGTAAGCGTTCGTTGTTGATGACGAGGAGGGCATCCACGTGCTTGGCAATTTCTTCCACACCGTCAAGGGCCTGGTCAATCTTGCGTGTACCTTCAAAGAGGAAAGGAATCGTTACAATACCTACTGTAAGGATGCCCATAGCCTTTGCTTCGCGTGCAATAACGGGGGCAGCACCAGTACCAGTACCGCCACCCATACCCGCAGTGATGAACACCATCTTAGTGCCATCATTGAGCATGTTTTGAATGCTTGCAATGCTTTCTTCTGCAGCCTCGCGAGCACGAGCGGGACGGTTGCCGGCACCCAAACCTTCGCTACCCAATTGGAGGCGAACGGGGATGGGAGAGTCTTGAAGCGCTTTAGAGTCGGTATTACAGATTACAAAATTTACGTCGTGGATGCCTTCACGAAACATATAGTTAACGGCATTACCTCCGCCGCCACCTACACCGATGACCTTAATAATTGAGGGAGTTGCCGTAGGCATGCCCAAGTCAATGAGAGTATCTTCGTTCATTGTTTTAATTTTTTGCTTTAGTATTATCGGTTGTAGTTAGTCGCGGTCGTCGTTCACAATGTTACACAACCAGTTCCAGGTTTTCTTGAATCCCTTGGTAATGGGGTTAGGTCCCTTTTCTTCAGGTTCTTCATCTGGTTCTTCTTCGAGGACTTCTTCCTCCTCAACTTCTACAGGTTCTTCTTCTACAGGTTCTGTAACGGGTGCTACGTTTGTTTCCGCAGCAGGTTGCGTACCACCAATAGGTTCTCCGAAAATATCAGTCGTTGTCGTTGCTGTCGATTCTGTTTCTTCTGTGAAGAGTACGGGAGCTTCATCGCTCAATTCCCCGCCATAGCAGTTTTGGTCAGCCTTTTCGATAAGCGCAAGAACTGCAGCATAGTCGCCTTCGCGTACGGGGTCAACATTTAAGTTTTTGGGACCACGAATAGAGAAGCGTGTGTTCTTCACAACACGGAGTTTGCTGAGTCCTACGAGGTTTGACACGACGTTCTCCATGTTCTTGAGCATTGAGGCACCGCCTGTGATGATGATACCAGCTACGAGTTGGTTTTTTTCGTAGTTGGTGAATTTTACCTGGTGTTCAATGTTGAGCACGATTTCTTCTACGCGCGCTTCAATGAGTCCTGCAAAATCCGTGTAGGGGAATTCGCGTCCGTCGCTTGTTACAATGGGAGGATTGTTGTCGCTGCCATTGGTGATGGCTGCGCCCCACTTGAGTTTGAGGGTTTCAGCCTCGTCTTCTTCAATTTGGAGTGAGGTAAGGTCGCGAGTGATGTTGGCACCACCGAGGGGGATAATCGCCAAATGGCGTAAGATATTGCTCTTAAAGATAGCCACAGAAGTTGTTTCAGCACCCATATCTACGAATACACATCCCGAGCGCTTTTCGGGTTCTGTGAGCATAACATCAGAGAGGCAAAGCGCTGTAATGGGCATCTCCACCACTTCAATACCAGCCGCACGGAAGCAGTTGCGAATTTGTTCCGCCATGCTACTGTTTGCGACGATGTTGAGGTAGTGTGCTTCCAACGTATCGGCAAGCATGCCTACAGGTTCGTTGGTAAACTGTGTTCCCACCTTATATTCCTGGGGTACGGTTCCCAAAATGTGGCGTTCGGGTGTTGACTTCTGGAGGTTTTCAACGCGCAAAGCCTCCATGATGTCCTGTGAGATGATGTGCTTCTCGCTGAACGTGCGCTGAATGGTATTGGTCACGGTGTGCATGCCCATACCTCCGATACCCACGTACGCTTTAGAGATGCGCTTTTTGAGTTGCGTCTCGAGGGTTTCCTTGATATTCTTGGCGCACTGCGTCATCTTGTCGATGTTGCTGATGCGCCCCTTGCGGATAAATGACTGAGAGGGCTCCTGGGTGAAGGCGAGCACCTCAATGGCGCCGTCGGGCTGCTTACGACCGGCTATGGCGGTAACCTTCGACGAACCGAGGTCGATGGCTACGAAGAACTCTTTAATATCTGCCATTGTGTGTATAGGTATATTTGTTATTTTCTTTAAGGAATTTATTCGAGGGGAGGGGGAGGTAGTAAGTAGTAGTGAGTAGGTAGTAGTGAGTAGGTAGTAGTGAGTAGTGCCATGCGGGACTATATTCGTTTATCTCGGTAACATTCTTGTCTACTTGTACCTCGTCTACTTGTTAACTAAAAATCTCAACTACTTTTTCTTCTTGACCTCTTTTTTACCAATTACTTGGTTCGTATAGGCAATGTTTAATTCGTAGTACTTGTTCCATCCCACTACGGGCATAACGCGGTCGTAGAAGAGTTTGAGATTTTCAAACTTCTTCTCCACCTTCTCGATATACCCAAAGCGGATGATTTGCTTACCGATACGTGGGTAGACGTCTACTTTACCATCGGGATTGATGTGTACTTGCTCCAGTTGTTTGTTCCAGAAATAATTGTCGTAGACGAAACGCGCCAATTTAACCAAGTCTTTTTTTGCGTAGGTAGAGTCAATGCTTCCTGTCGCAACAAGGAGGTTTTCGCTGTAGTTCATCGTGGGCAGGCACCTTCCTGCCTGATCCAAATAAAAGGATGTTCCCGAGTCGGGCATCACGCGCATAATGGGGATGTATTGGTCTACCAAGATGTTGACATTCCCCCCCGGCGACTTGTAGCAAATAACTTCGCTGATATAGGGATTTTGTTGCAACGAACGCTCTATAGCCCTGCTGCTGATTTTGTCCATCCCCTTACCCACGGGGTACACCTGGGCTTCCTGGATGGTGCGGATGATCTCGTCTTTTTTGACAAACCCTCGCTCTTCGTTGCAAATCTTTACGTTGACCGCCACGCAAGTACTCTTGTCGCCCTTCCCTGTCAAATACCTGAAGGCAAAGACAAGGTAGCCGAACAACACAACAATCGTTACGAGACGAAAGATTATTTTAAGAACTTTAAGCACGGTGTTTTTTTCTTTTTTTTGTCAACAGTCAACGGTCAATGGTCAACGGACTGCTGTCTTTTATTTGTTTTCCAAAATGGTTTGGAATTCCTTCATGTAGTTTTCTACGTCACCTGCGCCGAGCACTACGAGTACGTCCATCGCTTCTGCCTTCACAATTTCAGGCAGGTCTTGCTTCTGACAGAGGTTCTTCTTCATGTCTGCGCGGAGGTGGTCGAAGATGAGTTGACTGGTTACGCCCTCAATGGGGAGTTCGCGAGCGGGATAGATTTCTGTGAGCCACACTTCATCAAGCAGTGAGAGGGCTTCGGCAAACTCCTTGTAGAAGTCACGAGTGCGGGTGAAGAGGTGGGGCTGGAAGATGCCCGAAATCTTGCGTCCGGCAAACACTTCGCGGATGGAAAGGATGCTCTGGCGGATTTCTTCGGGGTGGTGGGCATAGTCGCTGAGGAGCACGCATTGGTCGTTCTTGATTTTGAAATCAAATCTGCGGTCCACGCCTCCGTAGGTCTTCATCGCCTCACGGATTTCTTCGGCAGTCAGTCCTGCCAACTGCGCCAAGGCGCATGCACCGATACCGTTGTCGATGTTGATGCTCACGGGCACACCCAGTTCGATGTCCTTCACATTTTCAATGGGCGAAACGAGGTCGAAGATGATGCGTCCACCGCCGATGCGGATGTTCTCTGCGTGGAAGTCGCCCTCATGACGGGAGTATTCGTAGCGACGCACACCCTCCTGCAAGCGTTCTTGGAACTTCAATCCCTTATGCACCACCACGGCGCCACCGGGTTGCACGAGCGAGGTGTAATGACTGAAACTTTCGAGGTAAGCCTCCTCTGTGCCGTAAATGTCGAGGTGGTCGGCGTCAGCAGAAGTGATGAGCGTAGCATAGGGTCGGAGGTGGTGGAACGAGCGGTCGAACTCGTCGGCCTCAATCACCACGTAGGGACTTTCGGGAGCGATAAGGTAGTTCGTGCCGTAGTTCTTCGTGATGCCACCTAAAAATGCGTTACACTTCACATGACTGCTGTGAAGCAGGTGTGCCGTCATGGCGGAAGTAGTCGTCTTGCCGTGCGTACCAGCGCAGCAAAGGCCCTTCATCTGTCTCGTGATGATGCCCAACACCTCGGCGCGCTTCTTCATCTCAAAGCCCTCACGGCGGAAATAGTTGAACTCCTCGTGCGTGGCAGGGATGGCAGGGGTGTAAACGACGAGCGTCGCTGCCTTATCCTTGAAGCAGGCGGGAATGTGTTGCTCGCCGTCTTCGTAATGAATGGCTGCGCCTTCTTCACACAACTTCTTCGTAAGTGGCGTTTCCACGCGGTCGTAACCGCCAACGGTATAACCTTGCGAAAGGAAGTAGCGCACTAAGGCGCTCATGCCGATACCTCCGGCACCGAGGAAGTAGATATTTTGCATTAGAAAGAGGTTTTGAGGTTGTAAGGTTATGAGGTTATGAGGTTGCAAGGTCGCTACGCTTTAAGGTTTTGAGGAATATCCAAGTTGTTTATAGAAACGAGTGGTAAGTAAACCGAATGGTCAACCTTAAAACCTTATAACCTGTAACCTTAAAACCTAAGCAATTGAGTAATTGCGAACCTTAAAACCTTAAAGCGAAGCGACCTTATAACCTTATGATTGTGCTAACTCCAACACTTCTCGGGCAATGTCCATTGCCGCATTGGGCTTGGCGAGGGGAAGAATGTTGTCGCTGAGTTCCTTGAGTTGGAGGGGTTCTTGAACGAGAGCAATGGCGCGAGGGATGAGTGCTTGGCGCGCTTCATCGTCCTTGATGTAAACGGCTGCGCCCTTCTTCACGAGTGCCAAGGCGTTCTTCGTCTGGTGGTCTTCCGCCACATTGGGCGAAGGTACCAAGATGACGGGTTTGCCCAGGAGGCAGAATTCCGAAATGCTTCCTGCTCCAGCGCGTGAAATCACGAGGTCTGCCACGGTATATGCCGCAGCCATGTCGGCAATGAAGTCGGTCACAATGAGGTTTTCGGGTTTACCCGCACGGCGCAGGGTGTCGGCAATCTCGTTCTTGTAGAAACTGCCCGTTTGCCAGATGAATTGCACCTCGTCCTGCTGACGGATGAGTTCCAAGCAGGTGAGTACACTGTCGTTAATCGTTCTGGCACCGAGTGAACCGCCCACGATGAGCACAGTGCGCTTCTTTTCTTCGAGTCCGAAATGCGCAACTGCTTCGTGATAGGTCATTGAGGGGGCAAGCAGGTTCTGGCGCACGGGATTTCCCGTGAAGACAATGTTTTCCTCGGGGAAGAAGCGCTCCATACCTTCGTATGCCACGCAAATTTTCTTTGCCGAGCGTGCCAGGAGTTTATTGGTCACCCCAGCGTAAGAGTTTTGCTCTTGAATGAGTGTGGGAATACCCGCCTTTGCTGCCATGTTGAGCGTCGGACCGCTGGCATAACCGCCTACGCCTACTACCACATTGGGTTGGAAGTCGCTGATGATGCGCTTTGCCATGCGGCGGCTTTTCATCAACTTCCACAGTACGCTGATGTTCTTAAACAAATTCTTGCGGTCAAAACCTTGCACGGGAAGCCCTACGATTTCGTAACCCGCTGCCGGTACGCGTTGCATTTCCATGCGACCTTCCGCACCGACAAACAAGATTTTGGCATCCGGACGCAACTCGCGCACGGCATTAGCGATGGAAATTGCGGGGAAAATGTGACCACCTGTGCCACCACCGCTTATGATGATTTTTAATTCGCTCATAGTATCGAGTTAAGGGTAAGAAAACGCCCATTTTGGGGCTACTACACCGCAGTATACGGGATTTTGCAAAGTTAGCAAAATATTTTCTCATTTTCAGTGCGTAAGCGCCCATTATTTTTATAAAAAGTTTAAGTTTTTTTTCAATCCTCTTTTCAGTTGTTTCTCACCCCCTAAAGCCACTTTCCGTAAGCCTCAAATCGAGGGTACTTTTGCGCAAAACAAAACGGTATTTAGTTTGAACTATTTGGAGGATAGTTTTAACTAAATACCGAATAATTTTACCCTTCTCTAAATGGATTTTTCTGCACTCTGCAGTGTGAAAAAAATGTGCGCTATAATTCCCGCTCAGAACCCTTTTGCAACCAGAAAAAATGCTTAATTTTGTGGTCCAATCAAATGGTTATTTTCATGCCCCGTTTTGCCGACATACTCCTGCCATTAGCTCTTGAAGATACCTTGACGTATGGCGTGCCTGCTGACTTTCAACTCGCTGTAGGTCAGCGCGTCGTGGTGCAACTCGGAAAGCGCAAGCGCTATACGGGATTGGTGGAATGCCTGCATGACGAGGCGCCCGCCGAAGGGGTGGAACTCAAGTATGTGGAAGAGGTTTTTGACGACGCTCCCCTGTTGCGCCCCGAGCAACTCCGCTTCTGGGAATGGCTCTCGCAATATTACATCTGCACGAAGGGCGAGGTGCTGAAAGCTGCCCTGCCCTCGGGACTAAAATTGGAGAGCGAGATGCGCCTCCTGCGCGGTGAGGTGTCTGCTGATTTTGAGGAAATGCCCCCCCAACAGGTGGCGGTTTACAACCTCTTGAGCGATGAGAAACCGGTAACCCTCGACGATATTGCTACAAAATTAAAGCGTGCGTCGATTATCAACACCGTGCGTCAAATGATTGAGCGCGGTTGGGTGGAGGTGCAGGAGGCACTGCGTGAGTCCTTCCGTGCCCGCACGGAGACGTATGTCAAGTTGCCCGATGCCGTTGTGCTTGAGGATAAGATTGATGCGCTGTTCGACAGTCTGCGCAAGGGGGGTAAACCTTATGCCCTGCTGCTTGCCTACACCGACCTTGCCCGTGCCACGGCGGCACTCCGTCTGCGCAATCCCAAGTTGTTGGCAGAGGTGAGTCGCTCGCAACTGCTTCAGCGTGTGGAGGGTGGCGATGCTGCCCTGCGTGCCTTGATGGAGAAGGGGTATTTGGAAAGTTATGCCGTAGAGGTGGGAAGATTAAAGACGTGCACCGCTACCGAAACCCTTGGTATGCGTCCCCTCAACGAGCATCAGCAACGGGCGATGGATCAGATTCATGCGTCCTTTGAAAAGTACGATATTACCCTCCTTCACGGCGTGACCTCCTCGGGAAAAACGGAGGTGTATATGAAACTTATTGAGGAGACGTTGGCACAGGGAAAACAGGTGCTCTACATGCTTCCTGAAATAGCCTTGACTACGCAGATTACCACCCGTTTGGGGCGCGTTTTTGGCGATAAGATGGGGGTGTATCACTCGAAGTTTCCCGACGCTGAACGTGTAGAACTTTGGCAGCGCCAACTCACCGACAAGGCGTTCCCCTTGATTCTCGGTGTGCGCTCTTCCTTGTTCTTGCCCTTCCAAAACTTGGGGCTGATTATTGTGGATGAGGAGCACGAAACCTCTTACAAACAGCAGGATCCTGCACCCCGTTATCACGCTCGTGATGCGGCGCTCGTGTTGGCGAAACAGTTGGGGGCAAAGGTGCTGCTCGGCACGGCTACGCCCTCGCTGGAAAGTTATTATAAGGCGCGTCAGGGGCGCTACGGTTTGGTGGAGATGCGCGAGCGCTTCGGTGGCGTGCAACTTCCCGAAATTATTGTGGAAGATGTCAAGGAGTTGAAGCGCAAGAAGATGATGAAGACGCCCTTCTCGCCCCGTCTGAAGGACGAAATTGCGGGTGCCTTGGAGCGTAAGGAACAGGCGATTCTCTTCTTAAACCGCCGTGGTTACAGTCCCGTGCTCGATTGCCACAAATGCGGCTGGACGCCCAAATGTTCGCAGTGTGATGTCTCGCTCACCTACCATCAGCGCGAGCAACGCTTGGTGTGCCACTATTGCGGGAAGAGTTACGACGTGCCACGCACGTGTCCAAACTGCCACGAGGCGGATTTCCGCGATATAGGTTACGGCACGGAGAAAATTCAAGCCGCCATCGAGGCGGTATTTCCCAATGCCCGCACCGCACGTATGGACCTCGACACCACGCGTTCAAGGGCGTCGTACGAACAAATCATTCGCAAGTTTCAGCAGGGCGAAACCGACATTCTTATCGGCACGCAGATGCTCACCAAGGGTCTTGACTTCGACCGCGTGAGTGTGGTGGGGATTATCAATGCCGACCACCTCACGAATATGCCCGACTTCCGTGCTCACGAGCGTGCCTTCCAGATGCTTTCGCAGGTGGCGGGGCGTGCCGGTAGGCGTGGTAAGCAGGGGAAGGTGGTGCTGCAGACGCGCCAGGTGGACCATCCGTTGACCAATCAGGTGGTGACCAACGACTTCTTCGGCATGTATGCCGAGCAGATGCAGGAGCGCCAGTATTTCCGTTATCCGCCTTTCTATCGCGTCATCAACATCTACCTCAAACACCGTGACGACCGCACTGTTGAGGCTGCCGCCGCCTACTTTGCTGGACTCCTCCGCCCGCATTTTCCCACCGACCTCCTCGGACCGGAACGCCCCCTCGTGGCACGTGTACAACTGCAATACATCCGCAAATTCGTGCTCAAGGTGGCGCCCAACCTTCTCCCCGCCAGCGTGCGCACCACCCTCCGAGCTGCCTACAACGTAATGCGCAACCACCCCGACTTCAAGGGACTCACTATTTATTATGACGTAGACCCGCTGTAATTTGAGGATTATTGCGTAAAAAATTATTGTAAATTAGGAGTGTATAAATAAAAAATTGTTAAATTCGCCAGCAGATACCTTATTCTTCTTAAAATGAGGGGGTAAAAACAAAGTGTTACCGTATCCTCGCAGAATGAATATCGCTTTTTAATGACAATAGTGAAGTCTCTATCTTTAAAAGTTGAGACTTATTAATAACCTTAATTTATATTCTTATGAAAAAGTGTTTAATGTTTGTGCCCCTTGCTTTATTGGCACTGTTAACCTCTTGTGACAACACAGCTCTTACTGCTGGTGCGGTAGAAGACGCTGTTATGATGGATGCTAGTTGGGAAAATCCACAGGTATTAAAGACATTTAATGTGGGTTATTTCGAAGTTTCAGAAGACAGAATTATAGAGTTGCGCCAGCTACAGGCTGCGGGTATGATTACCCTTAAGGTTGAGAAGGCGGTGGAAGAAAAAGTTTGGAGAGGATGGTACAATTCTTCAACAGACTATATTGACCACTATTATGCAGAAGTTGCCCTTACCGAAAAAGGACAAAAGTATGTTTTTGAGGGTGAGGTTAAAAAAGGCCGCAAAGACATTATCAAGGATATGAAGGACAATGAGAAGGAAGACGTTACCCCTGATTACATGTTAAATCTTCCCGCATTGAAGGTTACAACATTACTTCCCAACCCCTCTTCTGCTGCAGCACAGGATGAAACTTTGGAAGCATTGAAGGTTACTGCCCAAGCACAAGATGTGGTAGAAGACATCGAAAAAGCTGTTATTGATTCTACAGATGCAGCACCCGAGTTGAGCGCTTATGAACGCGCTAAAGCAAAGGTTAACGTTACAACGGTTCAGATTATTCTTGGTGAAATAGAATTTGTTAAGGCAAAGGAAATCTATTGTCCTGAAGAATGGCAGAAGTTGGGTAAGGCTTCTTGCAAGATTATCACAGCGTTTACTGGCAAAACTCCATTCGGTTATGTATATGGTGCTCCCGCTGAAGGTCATCGTAATATCGAAAGCATTGAATTGAAACGCTACGAAGACCTTGGATGGGTGGTTGAAGATTAATTTTTCTTGATAAACAAAAATAAAAAGAAGTGTGACTCACTCTTATGAGAAGGGTCACACTTCTTTTTTTCATTGATACTTAAAGGAGAATATCTTTCGGCGAATAATTTAAATTTTATGCCGAAGAAATAAAAACACAGGGTTTTACAAGTAAGCCAAAAATTGACTCCGTCTTTTTTACAATAGCAATTTGAAAGCGACTTGCTGAGGATTGAAAAACTAAACCTATTTTCGTGAAAACTATTAGTAACCTAAGAAAAATTATTAGTAACCTTTTTTTAAATATATTACTAAAAGTTTTTGCCCTCTAAACCCTGCTGATTTTCAACCTGCGACAAGGGGCATTTCTTTTTCGCCACCCGCCTCTTTTGTTTATACAAGAAAAACCCGCGAGTGTTCCAGTAGACATGGGAATACTTGCGGGTTAAATATGTTTTTGTTTCTGTAATTTTCACATACACGCTACACCAACTGCTGGGGGTAGATGAGCATGAGGCTGCGGGTGGAGAAGTAGCGCTCGATTTGGTCTTCGAGGTGGTCCATGTAGTTGTGGCGCGAGAGGGTGCCCTTGCGACCGACGATGAAGATGACCATGTCGTCGGCGCCGGTGTTATTCGCCACGGTGAGGAAGTCGTGCCACTCGCGGTACTCATGGTGGGTGGTGGGCATTTTGTACTTTCCAGCGTCCCACACTTCCTGAAGTTTAGCCAAGGTGCCCTTACCACCGTAAGTTTCTATGCGGCACGACACCTGGGTGGCGAGTTGTGCCACGCGCTCTGCCCAGAGTTTGAAACCCGGTTCAAATTCCGCCTTTCGGGGCACCACGAGTTGGATGCTGTTTACCGTGTTGATGGGAATGTTGGCACGGTAAATGATGACTTGTTTGTGGATGGAGTAGAGCAGGTCGCCCGTCATCTTACCGAGGTAGGCTTCCGTGAGGCGCGTCTTTTCGTGAAGACCGATGAGCAGGTCGGTACATTCGTTCTCCATCATCGTGTAGTAAATACCTGTGACAATATTCACCGACCAGCGCGAGCGTGTCTGGAGTTTTACATGTGCCGCAGCAGCGATGCGCGTGGCAAAGTCGAGATTCTTAAGACCCTCCTGACGCTTCTTTTCATCATCGTCCAACACGATGTGGAGCGCCGCAAGGGGTGTCTGTGTACGCGTCAGGCGCAACATGAGTGCCGCATTGACAAGGGGCGCCACAGTGTCGGGGTTGGAGACGGCAATCAAAATCTTGTCGCGCTCGGGTTCGGCAGTTTCTGCCTCTTCCTTACCTGAAAGCACCAACCCACGGCAAGTACTGTCGGTCACGAGGGACGACACCACGCAGGTCACAACAATGAGAATCATGGCACCATTGAGCACGTTTTCATCAAGCAGACGCGAACCGTCGGGCAGGATGATGCCGTAGCCTACGAGCACAATGGCGAGGGTGGCGGCAGCGCGGGAATTGGTCAATCCATAAATCAGGTTGCGGTCGCCACTGCGCATGCCAAATATCTTCTGTGTGGCAAAAGCTGCAAGCCACTTTGTGACTAACGCACACACCACCATGACGGCAGAAATCTTCAGCGCATCGAGGTGCGTAAGGGCTTCGAGGTTGATGAGCATACCCACCCCGATAAGGAAGTAGGGGATGAAGATGGCGTTGCCCACAAACTCAATGTGCGACATGAGCGGAGAGGCAGGGGGAATCTGTCGGTTGAGCACAATCCCCACGAGGAAGGCGCCGAGGATACCTTCGATACCCACAATTTCCATGAGTCCGGCTCCGAGGAACACGAGGGCAAGCACAAAGACGTATTGCACCACGCTTTCGTCGTAGCGGCGGAAAAACCATTTACATATCTTGGGGAAGGTGTAAATCATGGCGAGCCCAATCACTACAACTTCCAGTACAAGGCGCACCCAGAACCAACCCGTGGCTTCTTCCTTAAACATCCCCCCAACTACGGCTAACACCAAGAGCGTGAGCACGTCGGCAATAATCGTTCCGCCCACGGCAATCCCCACACTGCTGTGGCGCGAAAGTCCGTAGCGCATGACGATGGGGTAGGAAATCAGGGTGTGCGAAGCATACATGGCGCCCATCAGGATGCAGGCGGGCAGTGTGTAATTGAGCAGGGTGTAGTTGGCAGCAAAACCCAAACTGATGGGAATGATGAAACTCAAGAGTCCCAAGGTGATCGCCTGCGCTTTCGACTTCTGAACGTCCTGAAGGTTCATCTCCAATGACGCCAAGAACATGATGTAGTACATCCCCACCTTGCCGAAAAGTTCAAAACTGCTGTCGCGGTCAAGCACATGAAACCCGTGAGGCCCAATCAGAATACCCGCCAAAATCATCCCCACGATGGAAGGCACACGCAGTTTTTCGAGCAACATCGGGGCAATGAGGATGATGCTCAACACTACGAAGAAGATCCATGTAGGGTCAGTTATGGGAAGACTGTGGGGCATTGGGGAAAGGAGAACCGACGCCAAACCGAGTGCAATCAACTGACGCCAGAGTGAGTGTAAAGATAAGTTTACTTAATCTTTGCCGAGCGACAAGGAAGAAAACTCGCTTAAGCTTGCTTGAATTGCCGAGGTGCGAAGGAGGAAAAGACCACGGAGTGGGATTAAAGGAAAAAGGAGAAAGGAGAAATGCCTTGCGGGGTGGGATTAAAGGAGAAATGCCTTGCGGGGCGGTGGGATTTTTAGGCAATTATAGGGGAACCTAGGCTCTCCTAGGACGTCCTATCGCCCTAAAAAACCGCGTGCAATGTCATTTCTGCAAAGCAGACACAGCGTCTTGCCGCAGATTTTATCTGCAAAGGAACAAAAAACTTTACTATTTATGTCCCCCTATCTATCAGAAAATTATAATTTTGTCGCAAATTTCTATATATTTTAACGGTGGGGCATCTTCTTGATAGTGAAATGCCCTTTTACGCAACCACAATGAAAGTAGCAATCGTAGGTGCCAGTGGCGCCGTTGGTCAAGAATTTCTTCGCGTATTGACCGAACGCGAATTTCCCATTGATGAACTCGTACTCTTTGGTTCTGCCCGTTCTGCGGGTACTAAATATACCTTCCGCGGTAAGGAATATGAAGTGCAACTCCTCAAGCACGGCGACGACTTCAAGGACGTTGACATCGCCTTCACTTCTGCCGGCGCAGGTGTTTCAAAGGAGTATGCTGAAGACATCACTCGCTACGGCGCTGTGATGATCGACAACTCTTCAGCCTTCCGTATGGACGAAGACGTGCCCCTCGTGGTGCCCGAATGCAACGCTGCCGATGCGCTCAACCGTCCCCGCGGTATCATTGCCAACCCCAACTGCACCACCATCATGATGGTCGTTGCGCTTCAGGCGTTTGAAAACATCAGCCACATCAAGCGCGTTCACGTATCCAGCTATCAGGCGGCTTCAGGCGCTGGTCAGGCTGCAATGGACGAACTTCACGAGCAGTACCGCCAGGTGTTGGCAGGCGAACCCGTGAAGGTGGAAAAGTTTGCTTACCAGTTGGCTTACAACGTGATTCCCCAGATTGACGTCTTCACCGACAACGGTTATACGAAGGAGGAAATGAAGATGTACAACGAAACCAAGAAGATCATGCACTCTGACATCGAAGTGTCAGCCATGTGCGTACGCGTTCCCGCCCTCCGTGCTCACTCTGAAAGCATCTGGATTGAAACGGAGCAACCTATCAGCGTAGAACAGGCGCGTAAGGCGATTGAAGAAGGCGAAGGCCTCGTGCTCATGGACAATCCTGCAAACAAGGAATACCCCATGCCCCTCTTCCTCGCAGGCAAGGAACCCGTTTACGTGGGTCGTATCCGTAAGGACCTCGCAAACCCCAACGGTCTTACCTTCTGGCTCGTGAGCGACCAGATTAAGAAGGGTGCAGCTCTCAACGCCGTGCAGATTGCAGAGTGGTTGATTAAGAATAATGGTTTGAAGAAGTAACAGCAGAAGTGTTGCTTCTGAGGTTTTAAGGTTTTTAGGTTATAAGGTATTAAGGATGCCATCCGAAGTGTCCAACCTCTTAACGCTAAAAATATTAAGACTATCCGTAAGTTTAAATTCTTATGCTTGCGAATGGAGTTTCCCGTAAGGGTAACTCTTCCCTGAGAAATATAAACGAACAACTCCGCAGTGCCCAATGGGTGCTGCGGAGTTGTTTGTGTACGAGCGAGACTTATGGAAGTTGAGGACTTATCCTAAATTTGGGGTTAATTTGTTATATAGAAGCAATATAAAAAAAGTAACGGCAACTATTCATTTTAAGAGTAGTTGCCGTTGTTCATTACGCTTGTTTCTTGTAGGTGAGGGCGGCGAGGGTGTTGAAGATGATGGCGAAGATGCCGAGGGCTGCGTAGTTTGTCCACAGCTCGGCAATGGTGGTTCCCTTCAAATATACCGAGCGCAGAATCTCAACATAGTATCGTGGCGGCAATATGAGCGTGAAGCGTTGCGCCCACACTGGCATTGAATCAATAGGCGTAAGCAGTCCACTCATCAACATAAAGGTCATAATAAAGAAGAACATAACAAACATTGTCTGTTGCATCGTCTCCGAGAAATTGGCGATGGTCAGGCTGAAGCCTGAAATCGTAAGGATAAAGAGCAACGCTCCGAAATATATTGCTCCGATAGAGCCTACGGGTGCAAGGCCATAGACCAATCGAGCCACAAGCATTGCCACCGTCACGACAAACAATCCTATAATCCAATACGGCACAAGTTTCGAGAGGACAAACATAAAACGTGAGATAGGCGTTACATTTATCTGCTCAATAGTACCGCTCTCCTTCTCGCCCACGATACTCAACGCTGGCAGGAAACCGCAAATCAAGATAAAGAGAATAATCATCAGCGCGGGAATCATATAGTGGCGGTAGTTGAGCGTGGGGTTATAGCGATTCTCAATAGTTACCAACTCCGACAACTTCGCAGGGCTCTTCTCGCCACGCAGCTCGGCCAAGGTGCGGACTATGGTCTGCACGACATACTGCATTCCCATACCTCCCTTTGTAGCATTTACTGCATTGGCGGTTATGCTGATGCGCTCGGGTGTGGCAACAGTCATATCGCGCTCAAAGTTGTCGGGTATCTGCACAATAACATCCACCGCACCCTGCTCCAAAACCTCCATAGCAAGTGAGTAATCGGCCGGAGTCTGGGCGAGTGTGAGATACTCCGAAGCGTTGATATGCGAGGCTATGCGGCGCGATGTGGTTGAGCGGTCGAGGTCAACGATGGCCACATTTACCTGACGCACATCCATAGTCATAATGAGCGGCATAAGCAACATCACAAGTATCGGGAAGGCGATGATTAGTCGCGACAGAAACGAGTTGCGACGTATCTGCAAAAATTCCTTCTGAACAAGTACGATAAATACTCTCATAGTTACTCCAATTTATCGTTAAACTTTTTGAGTGATACGCCGAGAATAGCTACCGTCATACCGAGCAGAATCACGCAATTCTTCCATACAGCCACCAGCGGCAGGCCCTGAATCATCATCTTTCGCACAGCGTCGATATACCACCTTGCAGGGACGATATTCGATACTACCTGGAAGAATTTGGGCAGATTCTCAATCGGGAACAGCATACCCGACAGCATCAGAATAGGCATCATCATTACCATAGCCGAGATGAGCAGTGCCGCCATCTGTGTGGTGGCGATGGTCGAGACCAAAAGTCCGAGCGATAGCGACAACACTAGATATAGTGTCGATGTAGCAAATATTCCCCCGACACCTCCCGTCATCGGTATCTCAAGCAGATAGCGTGCAAGGAGCAGGATAGCGATGAGTACCACACAAGAGATGGCGAAGTAGGGAATCATCTTGGCAAAGATAATCTTCACGGGGCGCACGGGCGAGACAAGTAGCACCTCCATCGTACCAACCTCCTTCTCGCGCACAATCGACACCGAGGTCATCATCGCGCAGACAAGAATAAAAATCAGTCCCATAATGCCTGGTACAAAGTTGTAGGACGAGCGCATCTGCGGGTTGAATAACATTCGCGTCTCAAACATCGCCTGCTGTGAGGCCGAGCCGAGCAGGATATTTTGCAGATATGCCGTTGCCGAACCTGCGGTATTGACATTCGAGGCATCGACAATGAGTTGGACGATAGGCTTTGTTGCTACGCCCGCAGCCGCCTGAGCCGCACGGCGGTCATAGTCCGACGCAAAAACCACCACAGCACCCGCCTTGCCCGAGCGCAGATAGGGGTCTATATCATCTTGCGAGATATAACCCTTAAAGGTAAAGTATTCGTTCTGCGAGAGTCGCTCAACGGCATCACGCACTCCATCGGTGCGCTCCGAGGCAACAACCGCCACATTAATATTATTGACCTCGGTGGAGATGGCAAAGCCGAACAAGGTCATCAGCATAACGGGGATAAGCATCACGACCAACATCGTACGCTTATCGCGGAGTATATGCAACGACTCCTTTTTTACGAATGAGCCAAAGTTCTGTTTCATAGCTTACTCTCCTCTCTGTGCGCCACGAGCCAACGTGCGGAACACCTCGTCCATCGACTCTGCGGCAAATTGTTGTTTCAGACGGGCTGGGGTATCGAGTGCCCGCACCTCGCCATCGACCATAATCGAAACGCGCGAGCAGTACTCCGCCTCGTCCATATAGTGTGTGGTGACGAAGATGGTCGTACCACCCTCGGCAGCCTCATATATCATCTCCCAAAACTGACGGCGTGTCACGGGGTCAACGCCACCCGTCGGCTCGTCCAAAAAGACCACCTCGGGGCGGTGAATCGTGGCAATGGCAAACGATAGTTTCTGCTTCCAGCCGAGTGGCAGAGAGTCAACCAAAGTGTTGCGCTCCGACGAGAAATTCAGACGCTCAAGCAACTCCGCGGCACGCTCCTTGGTTCGGGTTTTGGATAAGCCGTATATACCCGCAAACAGACGCATATTCTCCCACACCGTAAGGTCGTTATAGAGCGAAAATCGCTGACTCATATAGCCGATATGTTGCTTAATCTGCTCACCCTCGCGCATCACATCGTAGCCCGCAACGGTGCCACTGCCCGATGTGGGAAAGCTCAAGCCGCAGAGCATACGCATAGCGGTTGTCTTGCCCGCTCCGTTTGCTCCGAGGAAGCCGAAAATCTCGCCTCGGCGCACATCAAACGAGATGCGGTCAACGGCAGTAAAGTCGCCAAATCGCTTGGTCAGCTCGCGTACAGAAATTACTATGTCGTTCATCTTCTCATCAGTTTTATAAACATATCCTCGATTGTCGGCTCTGCACTCACAATCTCCACTCCCTCTACATCGGCAAGTGCCGCCTTAAATCTCTCCTTGTCAAAACCTTCTGCGGCAACCAGATGGTGCTTTTCGCCAAAGGGATAACAATCCTCCACGCCCTCTTCGCGGCGTGCCCTTTCCAGCAGGGCAAACATATTCTTGGCGCTAATGCCGTAGAGAGGTTTATCAAAACCCTGCACAATGCCTGTGGGCGTGTCGATACCTAAAATACGCCCCTCATTGCAGAGGGCTACGCGGTCGCAACGGCTCGCCTCGTCCATATATGGTGTAGATACGAGTATGGTTATTCCACGCTCCTTCAAATCGGCAAGCATATCCCAAAACTCGCTACGCGACACAGCATCAACACCCGTTGTCGGCTCGTCGAGGAACAATACGCTTGGACGATGAATCAAGGCACACGAGAGGGCAAGTTTCTGCTTCATACCTCCCGAGAGTTTGCCTGCACGGCGTGTGCGGAATGGCTCTATCTGCTTATAGATAGGCGCAATAAGGTCATACGACTCTTCGACAGTAACGCCAAACAGAGCAGCAAAGAATTGTAGATTCTCCTCAACCGACAAATCGGGATAGAGCGAGAAACGGCCGGGCATATAACCTACACGCTTTCGGATGGCAAGGTAATCTTTCTTTATATCGCATCCATCGACCGTAGCACTGCCCTCATCGGGATTGATGAGCGTGGTGAGTAGTCTAAAAAGCGTGGTCTTACCTGCCCCGTCAGGACCGATAAATCCGAACAATTCGCCCCGCTCGACCGAGAACGACACACCATCGAGTGCCCGCACCTTGCCGTAACTCTTGGAGAGGTTATGTACATCAATAGCACCCATACTACAAAACAACTTCGCCCGCCAAGCCTATCTTCAATCGACCATCATTTTCAACAGCAATCTTTACGGCATAGACCAGGTTGGCACGCGAATCCTTTGTCTGAATGGTCTTTGGAGTAAATTCGCTCTCGGACGAGATCCACGCAACGCGTCCCGTGTAGTCATATCGCTCCTCACCGCCAAAGTCGGCAACAACCTTCACCTCATCGCCCAAATTAACCTTTGCGAGCTGGTCAGAGGTGAAGTAGGCGCGCAGATAGATATTGTCCAAGTCGGCAATCTTCATCAGAGGCTTGCCTACAGATGCCAACTCGCCCGCCTCGGCATACTTAACCAACACGGTACCACCAATGGGCGAGATAATGCGGCACTTTGAGATGCGGTCGTCAAGGGCGGCAATCTGCGCCTCCAAAGCGGCCGAGTTGTTGTTAATGGTTGAGGTGTTTTTGTCGAGCGTTGAGAGCGTTGCATCGAGTTGTCTCTCCAAAATTTTTATTTGCGCTTCAATGTCGTCTTTCTGCTTTTTGGTTGCAGCACCATCTTTGAGCATATTTTCCACGCGACGAAGTTCCTCATTCTGCTTTGCTATCTGCTCGCGCAACGCCGCCACCTGCTTCTTCACATCAGGTCGTGAGTCGAGCAATGCCGACTGTTGCGCCACAAGTTGCTTGCGCTGCAGGTGCAGCTGCACGCTGTCAATCGCACCAACCATCTGGTTGGCCTCGACAACCATACCCTCCTCAACCTCAAAATTGAGAATTCGACCTGCAGCCTCCGACGATACAACAACCTCAGTAGCCTCGAACGTGCCCTGTGCATCAAACTCAGTCTCGGTGCCGCACGATGCGGCGAGCACCACTGCGGCAATATATACAATTCGTTTCATATCTTATTGATTTAGTGTTGTTTTAAGTCTGTAAATTGCTTGCAAAAGTTCTATTTCGTGAGTGCTGCGAGCGAGCGTTGCAGAGGTTTCGTCAGTGATTTTACGTAGCAAATCGGTCGCGTCAATCACTCCGTTTTCCAGTTGCGATTCTGCTGCCATACGCACCCTGCGACGCAGTTCAACAATGCGGTTATCATCCTCGATAGCTTTGCGAAGTCGCGCTATCTCGCCATCGTCTTGCGTAGTCTGCATTTGGGTATTGAAGAGGAATACATCACGTTGTACGGCAATCTGCTTTTGGGCTGCATTTAGTTTTTCGAGATTGTTGCGTTTGGTGTAGAATGCGCCGATATTCCACGACATACGCACGCCGACAATGGCATTGAGCGACCAATCCGACGAAACCATATTCTTGAACATATCCATTCCAGGGTATCCGTAGTAGCCCTGTGCAAATGCCGAGAATCTGGGCATCAACGAGGTATTTATCGCCTTGCGCTGAGCCGCCAACTTATTTTCTTGTGCCTCGAAAAGTGCTAATTCGGGGCGTGCCGAGGTGCGTGATTTTAGCTCAACCATTGCTGGGCGCTCCAAATGTTCAGAAGTGAGCGGTTGCCCGATAAACACCTCTAACATACGACGATAGCTCGTACGCGACGACTCCACCTGACCGAGCGTCTGTCGAGCAGAGAGCAGCTCCGCCTCCACCGCATCGACATCAGCCTGCATAGCAACACCATTTTTATAATATGTTTGTAAACGGGCGAGATTGCTCGCAAGCACCTCAATCAGAGCCTCAGTCTGCGCCTTACGCTCATCGAACAACAATATTCCAAAATATAAGTTATTCACCCTCGACTGCAAGTTGTAGAGCGACACATCAACACGATTGCGCTGCTCCTCGGCCTCCGCCTTGGCAATGTCTTTGTCAGCCTTAGATTTTCCGCCATCCCAAATGTGTTGCGACACATCAATCGCAATCTTATATTGGTCTCGGTTGATGCCCGCCTTCTCAATGCCGTTGGCCCGCAAAATCGTATTAAAGGCTTCGGGATAAGTGGGTGTAGTCGACTGATATGTAACCTGCCCCGACAGCGAAACCTGCGGGATCCACGCGCGAACTGCATTGGAGAGATTGTACAGCTCGGTCTGCGCAATTAGGTCGTACTGCCTGATTTCGGGATAGTTTTCCCGAGCCAGACGGCGACACTCCTCTAGAGACTGGCCACTCGAAGCAACGGCACAAACCACGGCAAATAGTGTTAGAAAAAACTGTTTCATATCTTACTGCTTTTTGATTCTTCGTAAAATCGTTTCGATGTTCTCGGCCTTGCGCTCTGCGAGGAATCGCTCGCGGTTGACCATCAACTCTCCCATTAGCGGCTCCATAAATGGATAGGCAAGAAAAGTGAAGATATTGAGCGACATAATACTGATAAACAGCATCTTGATATCAACTCTTTCGATTTCGCCACGTTCTGCCGAGCGGTTAATTTCCGACTGCAGACCGGGATATACATTATCAATAATAGCACCTACGCGTTTGTTTAATACATCGTAACGCTCGGGGCGTGAGATAATCTCGTTGATGACGAATCGTGGCAATAGCGGGTTCTGTGCAACAAAGTCAAAGTGCGCCTCAATGCCACCCTTGATGCGCTCAACAATCGGCAACGATGGGTCGCCCATTATGGCAAACATTGAGTGTGACATAGTTTCGAACTTCTCATCCACGATGCGCTTGAAAAGTTGCTCCTTGGTGCGGAAATAGTAGTGTAACATCGCGTGCGTTACGCCCGCCGCCTGCGCTATCGAGGTGGTACGGGCACCATCATAACCCCTGGTCAAGAACTCCTGCTCCGCCGCCGCAAGTATCTGTTGCTCTTTGCTTTGTTTCTCCTGATTATCCATAAATTTTAATTTTAACAAATATGTCTAACAATATTGTTAATGCAAATGTGTGAATAATTTCTCACTTCACAAATAAATAAGAGTAAAAAAAATCTGATTGATTAGTAAACCGAAGAATGTAAACTAACAATAAACGATTGCAAAATGGGCATATATAGCTTATACTTCAATTGTAAAAAAACACAGCATACGGACTAATGCCGTACGCTGTGTTTTTATTCTTACCCAAAGAGTTGGCGCAGGGCATGTTCCACGCGTGCTACGGGTACGAGTTCGATTTTGTATTGCTTGGGGTCGATTGCCTTCATGTTGGCTTCGGGCAGGAGGAAGCGGCGGAAACCTAACTTTTCGGCTTCGGCAATGCGCTGAGCAATGCGGTTGACGGGGCGTATTTCTCCGCTCAGTCCTACTTCTCCCGCCATACACACGTTGCGGTCAATCGCCGTATCCACGTTGCTGGAAAGTACGGCGGCAATGACGGAGAGGTCGATGGCGGGGTCGCTCACGCGGATGCCCCCTGCGATGTTGAGAAAGACGTCCTTCTGCACGAGTTTGAACCCCACACGCTTCTCCAACACGGCAAGTAGCATGTTGAGGCGGCGCAGGTCGAAGCCCGTGGCAGAGCGCTGTGGCGTGCCGTAGGCTGCCGTGGAAACCAACGCCTGTGTTTCAATCAGGAAGGGGCGTACGCCCTCGATGGCTGCCGAGATGGCGATGCCCGAAAGTTCTTCACCGCTCTGCGAAAGCAGGATGCCCGAGGGATTGTCCACGGGGCGAAGTCCGTCGGAGTTCATTTCGTAGATGCCAATCTCGGAGGTGGAGCCGAAGCGGTTTTTGATGCTGCGCAGGATGCGGTAGAAGTAGTGGCGGTCGCCTTCAAATTGCAACACGGTATCAACAATATGCTCCAACACCTTAGGTCCGGCAATGCTTCCCTCCTTGGTGATGTGGCCAATGAGAATAACGGGCACGTTGCTCTCCTTGGCGTACTTCAGGATGGCGGCGGCACACTCGCGAATCTGCGTGACGCTACCGGGCGACGACTCTACAGTCTCGGTGGCAATCGTCTGTATGGAGTCAATGATAACGAGTCCCGGCTGCGTGTTCTTAATGTGCGTGAAGATGGCTTCGAGGTTGGTTTCACACACCAGTAGGCAGTCGGAAGGCTCTTGCGTGATGCGGTCGGCGCGGAGTTTGATTTGGCGTTCGCTTTCTTCACCACTCACATAGAGCACACGGCGCTCCTTCATGGCAAGTACGGTTTGCAGCAAGAGGGTAGATTTCCCAATACCCGGTTCTCCACCCAACAGAATGAGCGAACCGGGTACGAGTCCGCCACCCAAGACGCGGTTTAACTCTGCATCGTGAGTATCCATGCGCGGTTCCTCTTCCGCCGACACGTTGCGCAGCGCCACAGGTTGGGCACGCTGACCGTCAAGTCCCGTCAAAGCATGGCGTGCCTGCACCTCCGTTTGACGCGCAGAGGTGTTATGAATGTGGAGTTCCTTAAAGGTGTTCCACTGTCCGCAGGCGGGACATTTACCCTGCCACTTCGGGGACTCTTGCCCGCAGTGGTCGCAGACGTATACGGTTTTTTGTTTCGCCATAGTTTTTGGGATTTAGGTTTTAAGGTTATAAGGTCTTGAGGTTGTGAGGATTTATCCGGATGGCGCTCTCCCCCTGTTTATAGGGGGAGGGGACCAGCTCTGCTGGTGAGGGGGTGCAAGAAATGCACCACGTGGCACCGCATGGCAACTCCTAACTACTCACTCCTAACTACTCACTATATTCTGCACCCCCTCACCACCTGCGGTGGTCCCAATTGATTTCGCTACGCTCATCTTCCTCCTTCTCGTATGACATAGTATAAACAAGTTTATCCTCTGTTCTTACTTCGTGCGTCGGTTTCCCCTATAAACAGGGGGAGAGCGCCATCCGGGTCATAGGGACTATTTTCCCGTCACAATCCTCTTCAACGTGTCCAACTTATTCAGCGCCTCCATAGGCGTGAGGTTGTTGATGTCCACCTGGAGAAGTTCGTCGCGAATCTGCATGAGGACGGGGTCGTCGAGTTGGAAGAACGAAAGTTGTGTGCTTCCCGACGCCACAGCATCCGCCATTTGGCTTACCGCCTCGGTAGTGCTACCGCTGGCATGGTTGCGCTCTAATTGTTTGAGCACAGCTTCCGAGCGGTCAACGATGCTTCGGGGCATACCCGCCATTCTCGCTACGTGGATACCGAAGGAGTGTTCCGATCCGCCGCGCATGAGTTTGCGCAGGAAGATTACTTTGTTGCCCGCCTCCTTCACCGACACGTTGAAGTTCTTGACGCGCGGATAAAGTTCCTCCATTTCGTTGAGTTCGTGGTAGTGCGTAGCAAAGAGGGTGCGTGCGGGCGCCGTGGGGTTCTCGTGCAAGTATTCCACGATGGACCATGCGATAGAAATACCGTCGTAGGTGCTTGTGCCGCGCCCTAATTCGTCAAACAATACGAGGGAGCGCTCCGTGATGTTGTTCATGATGTTTGCCGCCTCGCTCATCTCCACCATAAAGGTACTTTCGCCCACGGAAATATTGTCGCTGGCACCTACGCGGGTAAAGATTTTGTCTACTACCCCGATGCGCGCACTTTCGGCAGGCACGAACGAACCGATTTGGGCAAGGAGCGTGATGAGCGCCGTCTGACGCAGGAGGGCAGACTTACCTGCCATGTTCGGCCCTGTGATGATAATCACTTGCTGGTCGGTGGTGTCGAGGTGCACATCGTTGGCAATGTATTCTTCGCCAATGGGCATGAGCGTTTCAATCACGGGGTGGCGACCTGCCACGATGTCGAGCGAAAGACTTTCGTCAACCACGGGGCGCACATAGCGATGCAGCGCTGCCACATGGGCAAGGGAGTGGAGGCAGTCGAGCATAGAGAGCGCTCGGGCATTGCGCTGGAGGAGGGCAATGAAGCCCAGGGCGTATTGTGCGAGTTCGTTGTAAAGGCGGGTCTCAAGCGCCAGAATTCTGTCCTCTGCACCGAGGATTTTCTCCTCATATTCCTTCAGTTCCTGGGTAATGTAACGCTCGGCTTGGGCAAGCGTCTGCTTGCGAATCCACTCTGCGGGCACATTATCCTTATACGTGTTACGCACCTCAATATAATAACCGAAGACATTGTTGAACCCAATCTTCAGACTGGGAATGCCCGTCTGCTGGCTCTCGCGCTGCTGCATTTGCAGGAGGTAATCCTTACCCGAAGTCGAGATGGCGCGCAGATCGTCGAGTTCTTCGTTTACACCACTCCCAATGACGCCCCCTTTAGCCACCAATGCGGGCGGGTCAAGGCGTAGGTCGTGGAGAATACGGCTGCGGAGTTCTTCGCAACAGTCAAGGCGCAGGCCGAGTTGGCGAATGTAGTCGTCGGAAGTGGCAGCACAGGCTTCTTTCAGGCGTGCCACGCTATCGAGCGCCACGCGCAACTGCTGCATCTCACGGGGATTGACGCGCCCCACGGCAACTTTTGACACGATGCGCTCAAGGTCGCCAATGCGCTCCAACTCCTGCTGACAGAGGTCGCGGAAGTCGGGTTGGCGGAAGAAGCATTCTACACCGTTCTGGCGCTCCTCGATTTCACGCACCGAGCGCAGGGGGAACAACACCCAACGGTTGAGCAAGCGCGCCCCCATCGGGGTGAGTGTGTGGTCAATGACGTGGAGCAACGACGTACCACCTTCGTTCATGGGGCGCACGAGTTCGAGGTTGCGCGTAGTGAATTTATCGAGGCGCACAAAGCGTTCTTCCTCAATGGGTTGCAGGCGCGTGATGTGGCTTACCTGTGTGTGTTGCGTCTGTTCCAAATAGATGAGAATGGCACCTGCTGCCACGGTGGCTGCTTGCAGATGCTCCACACCGAAGCCCTTGAGGTTTTTGACGTCAAAGTGTTTCAGGAGTTTCTCACGGCCCGTAGTGTCATTGAATGCCCAGTCGTCGAGTTCGAAGATAAAATATTTCGCCCCGTAGAGTCCCACGAAGCGCTCCTTACGTCCGCGCTCCACAAGCACTTCCTTGGGCGCGAAACCGCCGAGGAGTTTGTCAATGGTTTCGGGCGTTCCCTCGGTAAGCAAGAATTCGCCCGTAGAGATGTCGAGCAATGAAAGTCCAACGGCAGTTTTTCCGAAATGCACGGCAGCCAGGAAGTTGTTCTCGCGGCTTGTCAACACATTGTCGGAAATGGCTACACCCGGCGTAACGAGTTCGGTGATACCGCGCTTGACGAGTTTCTTGGCAAACTTGGGGTCTTCCAACTGGTCGCAAATCGCCACGCGGTAGCCCGCACGCACCAATCGGGGCAAGTACGTGTCGAGCGCATGGTGGGGAAAACCCGCCATTTCTGTCTGCGCTGCCGTAGAACTTTTGCCGTTATTTCTGCGCGTCAAGGTAATGCCGAGCACCTGAGCAGCAATCACGGCATCATCACAGTATGTTTCATAGAAGTCGCCGCAACGGAACAGCAATACGGCATCAGGATGTTTCGCCTTGAGGTCGTAAAACTGTTTCATCATTGGGGTTAATTCTTCTTTCGCCATGTGTTATAAGAGTAAAGATAAAAGAGTAAAGAGTAAAGTTGCCTTGCGGAGTGTATTCTCTCTAAAGTTATAGATAGGTTGGAGGGGACTTTACTCGCGTCGCAAGGGGTAGTCGCCACGGAGTTTTTCAAAATCTTCGGGATGTGCCTTTAACGCATCGCTATCACGGCGTGGGTCGTAAAGGCGGAGGGGAGAATCGGGAGCAACAGTCTTTTCGGGGTAATAAGCATACCCTTCGGGGAGGGTCGGGGCGGATACCTCAAAAGTTACATCCTTGTTAAAATATCTCGCAACCGCCTCGAGCGACATGCGCGTACCATTCGCCTTGCCGTCGGCAGAATAGCCTGCGATGTGGGGCGTTCCGAGAAACACTTTTTGGAGCAAGTCGCGGTCGATACAGGGTTCGTTTTCCCACGTGTCAATCACCGCAGCACTTATCTGACCTTCATCGAGCGCTGTGCTTAAAGCGACATTATCAACTACCTCTCCGCGCCCTGCGTTAATGAGAACGGGACTGCGCTTTACGCCTCGAAGGAAGTCAGCGTTGACAAGGTGAAGAGTAGGGTGGTTTCCCTCTAAAACAAGAGGCGTGTGAATGGTAATAACGTCGCATTGCTGTTGCAACTCTTCGAGCGAGGCAGCACGCTGTGCAAACTCCGCTTCGCGTTCGGCGCGAGGAGGGTCGTTCAGCAACACGCGGCAGCCCATACGTTCCAGTCGCTCCACAACACGGCGCCCTACGTTGCCCACACCTATGACACCCACCGTGCAATCCTTGAGGTTCACCTTGCCCTCCTGCTCCAAGAGCAACAGGGAAGTTTCCACGTATTGCGCCACACTCGTAGCGTTACACCCTGGGCAGTTGGTCCACGCAATACCCGCATCACGCAGATAATCTACGTCGAGGTGGTCGTAACCAATCGTGGCGGTGGCGATGAACTGCACCTTTGAACCCTCGAGCAAAGCCTTGTTGCAGAGCGTACGGGTGCGGGTGATGAGCACATCTGCCTCGCGCACATCAGCAGCTGTGATTTTGGCGCCAGGAAGATAGACTACATCCCCCAACTTTTCGGCTTCGCCGCGGATGAAGGGGATTTTATCGTCGATGATTAGGAGCATGGATTTAGTGAGTAGTGAGTAGTGAGTAGTGGAGAGGGCGGATTTTAGGCGGTAAGGTGATGCATCAAAGCAGACTTATTTATTGCGAACTCCCTTTGCCGACTTCAAAAATGCCTTTGCAGAACCAAATTTCAGGTGGAGGTCGAGGCGAACGGGGATGTGGTTTTTGTCGTTTGTGACATAGAAGGTTACGACTTCTTTCTCCTTTTTACCATCCATTTCTATGAATGAGAATACAAGGCAGTCGTAGGTCACATCTGTGTAATCGTTGGTGAATTTTTTAGGTCCGCGGTATACAATGTACTGTTCTTCACAATGTTTCCCTTCAGCCATCATGAAGGCAATGCGGTCGCCCTTCTTAAACTTGCTTCCGTCGAAGGAGCGTGCCTTGAGGAGCATACTGATCATGTCGTAGGGACAATCGTCAACGGTTTCCTTCTTTTTACGAACGGGGTCGCTATTCTTCTGATAAGTAAGGTCAAGGTTTATTCCTCCTTCTCCGTACGAATAGATAACCTTTTCTCGGGTATAACGCTTACCTTCTAATGCATTTTTGGTATAGAACAGCGGTACTATGTCCAGTGTGGTATAAGTGGTGAGGGTGTCACGCAAAACAAAGTAGCGGTCGGCTGTTTTTGAACCGCGCGTAATCAAATAGGCACGATAGGCATCCTGACCCTTGTACGTCGTCTGCTTAATGTCCATATCTGCCGAACCTACTTTGAACCAAATGAACTTCCAGTTGAAATAGAGGTCATAACTCAAGTGTTCGCCCCCCTGAAATGCTGTATTCTCAACAGGGCATTGTGCGAATGCACCGAAAGTTATAAGTATAGCACTTATTATTATGGTAATCCTTTGTTTCATAGGTTTTTGTGCATTAGAATGATAGGGTGTGTCAGGAGAGACTGTTGCCTTTCTTGACACACCTTTTTTTGTTGATGAGTTGCCCCCTCCAACCTCCCCCTAAAGGGTGAGGCTTTACTTGCGCAATAGTGGACGAGTTAACGAGGTACGAGTAGACAAGAGTGTTACCGAGATAAACGAATATAGTCCCGCATGGTATTACTCACTCCTCACTCTTTAGTTGACAAGTTAACAAGGTACGAGTAGACAAGAAGGGCACCGAGATAAACGGGTATAGTCCCGCATGGTTCACTACTACCTACTACTTACTACCTACTACTTTGTCACCCCCCGCATGGTATTACTCACTCCTCCCTCCTACTTACTCCCTCCTCCCTACTATCGTTTGTTCTTCTCACGCTCAATATTTCGTTGGCGTGCCGTTTGTTTTTCCTTATTGTTGTTCTTGTTCTTGCGCAACTTTTCGGGTTTCTGTTTGATGAGGGGCACAGCGTTGAGCTTCCATGTCAGTTCTGCGTCCCAGTTTGCGCGTACCGTGAAGGGTTCGGGGAAATAGTTGACGGCTTCTGCTTGTCGGAGTGTGGCATATTCGCCTGTGTCCCACTTGCCATTGCCGTTGCGGTCGTCGAAGAGGCGTGCGTGGTACTCTCCGGGTTCTACATAGAAGAAGTCGGCACGCTGGTCTTGCACCCTCACTTGCATGACCACCTTCTTATCATCCTTCAAGAGTTGCATCACTGCTGTGGAGGGAGCGTCGGGGATGAGGAAGAATACCGAACCGTAGTCTTCGGAGGTACCAATACTGAAGCGGAACTTCATTTTGTTCGTGTGACGACCAGAAATTCCTACCACCGCGGCAGAGTCAATGTGCACCTCGTAGTCTTGTCCTGGGCGCCATTCACCCATAAGTTTAAACTTACGAATGTCATAAGGGTCGGGGACGAGTCGGAAGGGCGCTTCCACGAAAGTAGTGTCGGAAGTGGCGCGTTTCAAGTGGAAGGCTGCAGTGTCAAGTGTGAGGAGGGGTTCCTCAAACTCAATGGGTTGATTTTGTACCGGAGAAATTTTGCTGCTGCGGCGTCCCAAAAAGCCAAGGTATTTTGGAGCGGGTTTTTCCTGGTATTTCTCACCTCTCTTGCGGCGCTTTTCCTGGGTCTTTTTCCACTTCTCATATTCTTCTGCCTGCTCTTCACGGATGGTCTTCATCGTCTTACGCGGCACGAGTTCAAGGGTGTCTGTATAGAGGAAAAGGGCGCCCGTAGAGTCGTCGGTCGTTTCATAGGTATAGGCGAAGCGCAGGGTGTCTTGTTCCATGAGCAACGTGTCGCGCAACCAATACTGAATGGTGTCGTTGCCCTTCGAGCGATTTTCTACGAATGCATTTGCGGCATCAAAGTTTAATCCTTCGATGGTGGGCACATGCGTAGAAGGTGCCGTGAAGAAGGTGGTGAAGACTTCGGGAGTCTTGCGTTCGCTTTTCAAGAAATGGCGCGCCTGACCATCTTCCAGGAAGGCGAGCAATACGATATCGTCGGGCACAAAGTGCGTAAAGGGCACGTTGAGAATTGTGTCGTAAGTGATGGTATCACGCCAAAGGGTGTCCTGACGCACATCGGGGAAGCAAGAGGGGACGATAACCTTGTTGTGGAAGGCAATCATTTCGCCCTTTTGCGAGAAGTGGAAGTTGTTGTCCTGGTCGTTTACGGCATAGAGACGGTAGTTTCCAGGGGCAACACCTTTAATGGAGAAGCGACCTTCGGCATCCGTTCTGCCGAGGCGTTCAAATCCTTGAGAGGTGAACGCAGAGTCAACCGTGTCGGCATAAAGTCCCACAAGCATACCTTTAACGGGTTCCAGATTTGACGCATCAAGGATGTGGCCCGAAACTTCCAGTGTATCGAGGTTTTCACCCGTTGAGAAGTAATAGGTAAACTGTCCCAAGGGATTTCCCTCGTTGTTGTCCTCAATCGCATCCGAAAAGTCGATGGTATAGGTCGTGTTGGGTTGGAGCGAATCGTGGAGTTCAACGCTAATCTTCTTTCCGCTGTATTTAATCGTCGGTGTTCTCACCTGCGGAGGCGAGATGGTAACCTTCTCCGTAGGGTTTTCGACCTTAATATTTTCGTTGAAAACGATGCGCACCTTCATTTGCTTCGCATTGGGTTGTCCCAACTTGGGGTTCATTTCCACAATGTAGGGTGGATGTTCGTCAAAGGGTCCACCATCGGGGCCTGCACCAGGATTGGCACATGCTATGAAGATGAAGGTAAGGAGCAGAAGGAGAATATAACGGGTGTGTTTCATTACTGCAACAGGATTTGTTCGCCCTGAACGGGACTGTGAAGGAAGCGAGTGGCGTTTTCGCTGAATTTTTCGGCACTCTCGGTGGTGAGAAACTGACACGTTCCGCCCTTTGTGCAGCGCGCTGCCATTTCGGGGTGACGGTGGAGGTAATTGTCCAGACTTGCTGCCACGTATTTGCCTTGTGGCACGATGCGTACGCCCTTGGGAGCGTATTCATGCAATTTTTTGAGCAAGAGAGGGTAATGTGTACACGCCAGAATCAGGGTGTCAATCTTGGGGTCGGTAGTGAGGATGGCGCGAAGGTGTTTTTCTACAAAATAATCGGCACCAGGTCCCTCGTGTTCGTTATTCTCCACGAGTGGCACCCACATGGGGCACGCCTCGCCCGTGACGTGCATCTCGGGATGGAGTTTTGCGATTTCGATATCGTAAGAGCGCGACTGGATAGTACCGCGTGTGGCGAGAATACCAATATGTCCCGTGGCGGTCAAGTCGCCTAATGCCTCGACGGTAGGATGGATAATCCCGAGCACGCGCTTCTCGCTGCCCCAACGCTGGAGGTCATTTTGCTGAATGGTGCGCAGCGCCTTTGCAGAGGCAGTATTGCAGGCAAGGATGACCAATTCGCACCCACGGCGGAAGAGTTCTTCAACCGCCTGAAGCGTGTAGCGGTAGACAATCTCAAAGGAGTGGGGACCATAGGGCGCACGCGCGTTATCGCCCAAGTAGAGGTAGTCGTACTCGGGCAATCGCTCGCGAATCTGGCGCAGAATGGTCAGTCCGCCGTAACCGGAATCAAAGATGCCTATGGGGTGCATGTGTAGTGAGGAGAGAGTAGTGAGTAGTTGCCATGCGGTGCTTTTTTGCACCCCCTCACCGCCAAGGCGGTCCCCACCCCCTATAAACAGGGGGAGAGCGCCATCCGGACGGTAGTTGTACTCTGTGTTTTTAGTTGACGAGTTGACAAGGTACGAGTAGACGAGAAGAATTCCGAGGTAAACGAAAGTCTGTCACGCACGGTAGTTGTACTCTGTACTCTGTACTCTTTCCGTTGTCTGTTGTCTGTTGTCCGTTGTCCTCTACTGCTGTACGGGTTGCAACTGCTGTTCTACCAATTTTGTTACGTCCATGACCAAAGCGGGATTCACATAAGGCATGGCGTTGGTGTCCATATTGTAGATATATTCAAGGTTGTAGGCACCACCTACCATACGGATAGCGTTGTCAAGTCGAGCCTTGATGGGGGCGAGTACTTCAGTTTCTGCCTGTTTCAGGAGGCGTTCGGCTTCATCGCGGAAGGCCAAACTCTTTTCGAGTGCTTCCTGAAGGTCGCGTTGGCGCTTCAGCATGATGCTTTGGGGGAAGTCCTTCTGTCCCTGAAGGAATTCTGCAAACTGGCGTCTGAAACTTGATTCGTTGTATTGCGCCTCCATTTCATACTTCGTGCGCAATTCCTTTAACTGCTGTTGTGCAACCTTGTATTCGGTCATGTTTTCCAACACCTGTGAGTAACTCAGGTAACCATACTTAGCAACTTGTACAGGAGTTGCAGGTGTTGTTTCTACAGAAATAACGACGGGTGTTGCTGCCGTGGTGTCCACAGGTGTTGTCGCATGATCAGTTGTACTTTGAGCGATTGTGGGGATTGCCGAGAAAAGACATACGGCAATTGTTATCATCATCTTTTTCATAGCGGTAAAATGAGTTGCTAATTAATTATATGTATCCAATTTGCAAAAATACTTGTTTTTCGGGGAACGGCAAAGCGATAGGGGAGATATAAGTAGTGAGTAGTAGGTAGTAGGTAGTAAGTAGTAAGTAGTAGGTAGTAGGTAGTAAGTAGTAAGTAGTAGGTAGTGAGTAATACCATGCGGGGGGACAAAGTAGTAGGTAGTAAGTAGTAGGTAGTAGTGAACCATGCGGGACTATACTCGTTTATCTCGGTGCCTGCTTGTCTACTTGTACCTTGTTAACTTGTCAACTAAAGAGTTAGGAGTGAGTAATACCATGCGGGACATATAACGAACGTAGAGACGTCATATTATGGCGTCTCGGTAGCATGCGGGAATCCACTTGACCTGTAGGGACGCACGGCGCGTGCGTCCGCCTCAATCGGCATTCCCTGTATACCCTCATTCGCCAAATCCGTCTGCATTTAGGACGCACGTACCGTGCGTCCTAAATGCAGACGGAATTTCTGACATTGTCTCCACGTATATACACGTATCTTCTCGTATTTTTTGAGCCACGAATGGGCACTAATGAACACTAATGCCTTGAGGAGGAAACGAAGTAGTAGGTAGTGAGTAATGCCTTGCGGGACTATACTCGTTTATCTCGGAATTCTTCTTGTCTACTCGTACCTCGTCTACTCGTCTACTCAAAAAAATAGGACCACCCTTGCGAGTAGTCCTATTTTTGTTGAGGTTTATTTTACTTCACCAATTGCTTTTGGCCATCGATGATGTAGAGACCAGGAGTTGTAATGTTGAGTACGCGACGTCCAGAGATGTCATAGATACCCTGCTTCTTGCCTGCGTTTACTTCAACACCTTCGATATCAGTAGTGTAAGCGCCCTTCAAAGCGTCATACTTAGTCTGGAGGTTGTCAAGAGCATCAGAGACTGCTGCAGCCTTTGATTCAGCATTAGCAGCAACGATCATAGCGTCGTTCAATGCATTTGCAGTTTCTTCGTAGAGCGTTTCGTTGCCCTTGTAGTTATCCTTCAATTCCTTGACGACAACGTTGAGGCTCTGCATTGCGAACTCACCCATAGAGAAGAAGTAGCGACCGCCGAGGGTTACTGTACCAGGACCTTCAGACTGCTGTACTTCAAAGCGGAAGTAGCGGTAGGGAGTGTCTGAAGTAATAGTGTCAGAAGTCCAAGTTACACCACGCTTTGAATAGCTGGGGAATGTAGTGTTAGATGATGAGAGTGTTGTAAGGGTCTTGAATGAAGAACCATCTGTACTACCACCTACACGGATCTTTGAGGGAACGGGAGTCGCAGTGTCACCAGCATCGAAGTTACGAGTAGTGTAGCTGAATGTGAAGTTTGAAAGTTCAGAACCTTCACCGAGGTCTACAATGAGGTTGTGGTAACCATTTACTCTGCTACCGTCACGCTGTGAGTGGAAGAAGGTGTATGTGTCACCGTCGATCAATGCTGCGATACCGTCACCAAACTTAGTAGCACCTACTACATTCTGGTCAGCATTTGAAGAGAGGTAGAAGGGAGCTGCTGCATCGTTAACCTGCAAAGGCATGTTACCGGGAAGGATTACATTTTCACCCATTTCGGTGAGCAAGTTCTTTGTGCGAGTGATGAGGTCGTTGAGTTCGATCTTTTCAAGGTCGCTGCTGCTGATAGCCTTAGCAGTGATGTTCCACCAAGAGTTGGTGTCTTCGTGTCCCCAACCGAGGATCTTGCTTGAGTTGGGGTTGTAGTTGATAGAAGTGGGCTTTTCGCCTTGGTATTCCAATGCGAATACACCAGCAGACTTCTTGATGAGCTTGAAGGCTGCCTTTTCGCCAGTCTTAGTCAACGCAGTACCCTGTTCGCCTGAAACGAAGGCATCCATGTAAGTACCAGACATCACATTCTTGAGGTAGTATGTACCTTCTTCTTCTGCCTTTTCAAAATACCAACGCTGTGCCTTTGAAGTTGCGTTTGTCTTTTCTGCGGTCAAAAGTCTGTCAGAAGATGAAGAAAGTTCGATAGCCTTCTTCTTGTTGCTGTACGCCGTAAGCTGATAAGGTTCGCCTTCGATAATGTTTACAACAGCGTCCTTATTGTTCTCAATAGCAGAAATAGCTTCCAACAACTGTTCGTAAGCGCTTACATAGTCTTCAACCTTTTCTTCGTCATAGATTGCCTGGATAGCGGGCAACATATCTTTGAGGTCTGTAAGGTATGCTTCGCGGTAGAAACCTACACTGTTGTACTTGCTTTCTACAGTTGTGAACATTTCGTTAGCTCTGTCAAGCACCTGCTTGAGGAGGTTGCGAGTGCTGGCAGCCATATCACCCTGAACGTCTACGAATGTGCCGTCGCCGTTAACTGCTTCAATCTTCACTTCGCCGTGGAGCAACTTCAAACGTACGTCTTCACTTACCTGCATGGTCTTCTTGTTAGAGAAGGCAAGGAGTTCGCCCTTTTCGTTGCGGATAACGAAACCGATACCGCCTTCACCCGTCATATTGATAGCACCTGTAGTAGATACTTCAAAGGTGTAGTTTGTTGCGGGAACGTAGAAGTAAGCATAGTGACCAACGTCAGCAGTGATGAGCTTCTTGCCACCACCCCAGTCGAAGTGTTCGAGCACCTTTCCAGAAGTACCAATTGCTTCCTGACCTGTACCGTCGTTGATGAAGAGGGGAGCAATGCTTTCCTTATACCCCTTAGCCTTCACCCAAGCGATAGCTTCGTTGATTTCTCTCTGAGTAGAAGTGTAGATAGAGTTAGAGTAGTCACCTACAAAGCGTTCGTCCATCACTGTGAGGATACCGTGAGCGCGGAAGAATTCTGTGAGGTCTTCACCTGCAGCCTGACAAGCCATCTTATAGAAGTGGAGCAAACCCTTTTCACCAGTCTGAATACCATTTGCCTGGTTCACGCGTTCCATGTGGTGCTGACGCATCATTTCATAGAGGCGGGGGTAGAATGCTGTATTGTGACCAAGTACGTGGTAGTACAAGAAGAGGCGGAAGTACATGTGCGTCAACGCCCAGATGTTGTTGGTGTAGAAGTCACCATCGGGTTTGTTGAATGAGTTTGCTACCACTTCCAACATACCTTCAGTACCGTTCACACGTGATGTACTCTTACCGAAGTACCAGAGTGCTACGTTAGAGAAGAGGTTGTTGGTTACTTCCATCAAACCGTTCAACGTGAAGGGTTCCTGGTGCTGGTGACCGATTTCGTGAGCGGGACCCCAGTGAGAACCTGAATCGTTGATCATGGTAACCAAGATAGATTCCATGGTGTTGAAGTTGTAACCAGAGTGGTCCCAAGAACCGTACATGTATCCTGTGGGTACACCGAATGCCAAACCGTGAACGCGGTAGTAGTTTTCGTAGTCTGAAGCATAACCGTCGGTGAGGTCACCTGTGTGAGAGAATACTTCATCCTTATCAGAGTAGGGAGACTTCCAAGTTGCATTAGCGCGAGCTACTTCTTCCTTTGAAGCCAAGCCCATCAAGAGGCGTTCCCAAAGCATGACGTTATCCCACTCAACGAGTGACTGCTTTGCGATGTTCTTACCTGTGAAGTAGTGGTTCAAACCCTTGTTCTGACCTCCGTTTTCGTCTACGCAATCTTCATCAAAGAAGGGGAAGTGGAGGGTCATATACTGACCAAGCATGGGCATACAAGTGTGTGTAGCGCGAGCTGCATAGTAGTCCCAGTCAGCATTGTCGTCGCCTTCACCCCAAAGTTCGTCACCCATAAGGTTGAAGAAACCGTTGAGGTTACCACCTTCCATGTGTACCTTGATATCCTTGAAACCTTCAAGGCTCATCTGACGACCCTTGTTGCCTCTTTCACCAGCATTGAATGTGTTTACCACATAACTGATACAACCTGTCATGCCGTCCGCAAAGTTGGGAATGACGTTAAGACCTTCTACGAGGCGGTAGCCATCAGTCTTACCGCCGGGTTTGCTGTGACCAGTCCAAGTGTTGAGGTAAAGTGTTGCACCGGGTTCGATGCTACCTTCTACCATGATGTAGAGTGTCTGACGACCGTTAACGTAAAGACCGAGGGGGTTGTTAAAGTTTGTGTGTGCATTCATGTGCAACACGGCAGCAGCTTCTTCCTTACTGCAGTAAGGTTCGATGAGCTGTACGCGGAGGCGCTTTGCATATTCTGCATCCCACTGGGGCTTGCTGGGGTTGATGTTTGCTTCATCCCATGTGCCATCAACTGTCATCTTAAGCACCATGTTCTTAAGATCATAGGGAAGCACCTGGTAGTTAGCATCTTCCTGCATCTGTGCAGAAGTGTATGTAGCGTAAGCATCAGCGAGCTGTGTGCATGCCTTGTCCTTGAAGAGGGTTGCGAGGGCTGCCTTCCAAGAGTTGTAGTCTTCTGTAGTGAAGTTTACATCCTTGAGTTCTTCCCAGTTGTTCGCAATTTCTTCTTCAGTCATTGCAATTTCATTTACTGTCCACAATGTAGCGGGAGTGTCTGTGCCCCAGCATACGATAGTACCAGTACCTGAACCATAGTGCATGTAACCGCGACTGTTGTTGTCACCCTTTGCATAAAGCGTGAATGTTTCACCCACAGTCTTGATTTCCAAAGTACAATTAGCATCGGGAGTGTCTACGAGCGTCCAGTTTGCAGAAGTTGCTTTTGAACTGCGGAGGTACTTACCTGTACCCATGCTGCGCAAGCGGAAAGAAGTTCCAGCTTCTTCTACATACCAACGTTGGTTGATGCTGTTTTCATTGGCAGAAGTGATTGTTACAGATGAACCAGAACCAGGAGCCAAAGCCTTACCTGCGTTGCCAGAGTTCATGAACATGTACACCTTGCCACTCTCAATCTGTGCTACCGCCATCAAAGGCAAAAGCAACAACATAGAGAGTACTGTTCTCAATGATGTAATCATTTTCATACTTATAAAGATTTGATTAGTAAATGTTTATATTCAAAGTGAGTACAAACGCAGAGTTTCTGCACTGCAAATTTACGGATTTATTTTCAATGCAAACAAATCTTTAAGGCTTTTTTAGAAGCAGTAGCGAGTTAAAAATCAGCAAGTAGTAGGTCTTTTTTGTCGCGCTCTCGGTAGCACAGAAAATTTACTTGCCCCGTATACGGACGCACGCGCCGTGCGTCCAAAATGCATACGGATTTGGCGAATGAGGGTATACAGGGAGTGGCGATTGCGGCGGACGCACGCGCCGTGCGTCCCTACAGGTCAAGTGAATTTCCCGCAGGGTATTTTCGTGAAAATTAGTGATCATTCGTGGCTAAAAAAATACGTGAAGATACGTGAAGATACGTGGAGACAAATGCCAAGGAATCCGTATGCATTTTGGCGAATGAGGGTATACAGGGAGTGGCGATTGCGGCGGACGCACGAGCCGTGCGTCCCTACAGGTCAAGTGAATCTCCCGCATGGTATTACTCACTCCTCACTCCTACCTACCTCCTCCTTAAAATAGACATAGGGTGTGCCCAAAGTTACCTTTAGACACACCCTATATATACGGATTATAGATGTTTACTTCTTGATTTCGTTCATCCACTTGCCGTCAACCTTAATCATGTTGAACTTGCTCTTGTCCTTTGTGCCGTCGCCGTAAGTGAGTTCGTATTGAAGTTTTGCGGTATTGCCGTCTTCTGCAATTTCTTCGCTAATCAAGGTGTAAGATTCGATACCTCCACGTTTAGTGATGGTCTTGTCTGCCTTACCCTGAATCATGCCGAGGTAGAATTCCTTTTGCTGTTCAATTTCTTCGGGAGTTTCCCCAGTGAAATGGATTGTTTCGATAAAGCCTTGGTAGTCCTTAGCCTTCATGAGTTCAATACTGTTTTCTGCAGCGCTAGTGGGAGTTGCTTCTTTACTGCCACATGATACGAATGCGAAACTTGCTACGAAGCATACGAGGGCAAAAATTAACTTTTTCATGACTTAATAAATTTAGGGTTAGTAAAAAGTTGGTTAGTTTTTTATTAGAAAATGAAGATGGTTTTCAGTTTTTCATTGCGATGGATGTCTGCGGGCATAATGATGTCAGCGTTAACTCCAGGAATGTTGATGGAGGTGATGCGCCCTTCGGCGAGGTCTATGCCGATGTGCTGGTAGAGGAGTTGCAGGAGTTCGGTGCAGTAGAGTTGGGTCGTGTCCTTATCATCATAGTCGTGGTCAAACTCTGTATGCGTCTTCACCTTTGTAAGTGCTCTGTGTGTCAGTTCTGCTTGCTGAATCGTATCAAGCGGAAGGCGCATGACCTTTCCATAAATCGCGTTCTCTGGGGCAAAGAATTCGTGAAGCGTCTCCAATCTGATAAGGTCTTCACCGTCTTGTGTAGGAACGGTTCCTGGCAGTGCATGAACCACCATCAGTGAACTATCACCCTGAACAATCATCCCTACGTGTGAATATTCACCGTCGGGGTCATTCATCAAAACCATTCGACTCGCTACACTCTCACCGCGACGGAAAACGATGTCACCCACCTGAAAATCTTGAGTGGGGAGGTCAACAGCCTCTCTGACTTGCTCGGTGCATTGCGTGAGTATGCCAATCAAGATACCTGTTAATAGGAGTAGTAACGGAGTGCGTGGCATAAGCAACGGGGAAGTACGAGTTGGGTGACTTTGTGTGTAACGATAATATGTTGGTGTTGCAAATCTATGCTTTTTTTCATTACGAACCCCGAAAAATGTAAAAAAGTGTTACAGATGGGGCGTTTTTTTTATTTTGTGATACCTTTTTTACGGGATGACTGCTGAAAAGGGGGAAGAGAGAGTAAGTAGTAAGTAGTAGGTAGTAGTCCATGCGGGGGGGGACAAAGTAGTAGGTAGTAGTGAACCATCCGGGACTATACTCGTTTATCTCGGTGCCTGCTTGTCTACTTGTACCTTGTTAACTTGTCAACTAAAGAGTAGGAGTGAGTAATGCCATGTGGGACATATAACGAACGTAGAGACGTCATATTATGGCGTCTCGGTAGCATGCGGGATTTCACTTGACCTGTAGGGACGCACGGCTCGTGCATCCGCACTCCCTACATACCCTCATTTGCCAAATCCGTCTGCATTTTGGACGCACGCGCCGTGCGTCCCTACAGGTCAAACGGAAATCCTGACATTCTCTCCACATATATACACGTGTCTTCTTGTATTTTTTTGAGCCACTAATGGGCACTAATTTTCACTAAAATGCCCTGCGGGAAATTCACTTGACCTGTAGGGACGCACGGCGCGTGTGTCCTAAATACGAGATAGCTATTGGGTACTCGCGGAAAATCCCCATTGATGAGGACGCACGAACCGTGCGTCCCTACAGGTCAAGTGGCAATTCGCTCGTTTATCTCGGTAACCCTCTTGTCTACTCGTATCTGGTTAACTTGTCAACTAAATCGCGAGTAAAGTCAGGTTGGAGGGGCTTGACCAAAAAAAGAGGGTGTGTCACACTGACACACCCTCCATTTATGTGAGGTATTTGTTTACTTTTCTTCGTCGTTCGTAACAATCTTGTTCTTACCGTAAGTGAGGTATGCTACGGGAGCAGCGAAGAAGATTGAAGAGAGTGTACCGAAGATTACACCGAGAATCATTGCGAATGCGAATGAGCGGATGCTATCGCCACCGAGGATGAAGATGCTGAGGAGCACGATGAGCGTAGTAAGTGAAGTTACCAACGTACGTGTGAGGGTGCTGCTCAATGATTCATTGAAGAGGCGAGCTGTAGCGCGCTTGGGATAGAGACCGAGGTATTCACGAACGCGGTCGAATACTACCACCTTGTCGTTGATAGAGTAACCGATAGCTGTGAGGACAGCACCGATGAAGGTCTGGTCTACTTCGAGAGAGAAGGGAACCCAACCCCAGCAGAGTGAGTACATACCGATGATAAGGAGTGTATCTACTGTGAGTGCTGCTACAGAACCGATAGAGAACGCTACGTTGCGGAAGCGGATCAAGATGTAGAAGAAGATAGCGATGAGCGCCAAGATCACACTTGTTACCGCAGCCTCTGCCATCTCTGCTGCTACTGAAGGACCAACCTTCTGAGCTGAAATGATAGAACCACCAGCGCGGTTTTCACGGTCCTTAAATGTATCGTAGTCTGCCTGAACGAGGTTTGCACCGTGGAGTGCTTCGTAAATGGTCTGTTCTACCTGAGCATCTGCAGTTTCTGCATCTGAATCAATGAGGTAGTTGGTTGTTACACGCACTGCCTTGTTGTCAGTTGTAACAATAGAAATCACACCTACAGAAGCGTTGGGGTCAGCAGCGTTGATCTTTGCAGCAACAGCTTCGCGTACCTGTTCGGGAGTGATGTTCTTATCTTCGAGTTCGATAACGAAGTTGCGACCACCTGTGAAGTCGATACCCTTAGAGAGACCGCGCATACCAAGAGAAGCAAGGCACACTACGATAGCGATACCGAATACTGCGAATGAAGCCTTTGATTTTTCGATGAACTTCACGTGAACATTCTGGAGGAAGTTCTTTGAAAGCTTTGTAGTGAACGTAATGTTCAACCACTTGTCACGAGCGTGGAAGTGTTCGTAAGCCATACGAGTCATCCATACCGCTGTAAAGAAGCTTGCGCAGATACCGATACCCAATGTGAGGGCGAAACCGCGGATGGGACCTGTACCGAAGTTGTAGAGGATTACTGCAGTGATGATTGAAGTCAAGTTAGAGTCAAAGATTGCAGAGAATGCATTGCTATAACCCTGTGCCAAAGCTTCCTTGATCTTCTTACCCGCACGGAGTTCTTCCTTCGTACGTTCGTAAATCAATACGTTAGCGTCCACCGCCATACCGAGTGAAAGCACGAGACCGGCGATACCGCTCATGGTAAGTGCTGCCTGGAATGAGATGAGCACACCGAAAGTGAAGAAGAAGTTGAGGATGAGCGCTGCATTAGCTACCATACCGGGGATGAAGCCGTAGTAAGCGCACATGAAGATCATCAACACTACGAAGGCAACAGCGCACGCTGTGAAACCAGCTTCGATAGAAGCCTGACCGAGTGACGGACCAACTGTTTCTTCCTGAACGATCTTTGCGGGAGCAGGCATCTTACCGCTCTTCAATACGTTTGCAAGGTCGCGTGTATCGTCAATAGTGAAGTTACCAGAAATCTGAGAAACACCACCGTTGATTTCAGACTGGATTACGGGTGCTGAATATACGAAACCGTCAAGAACGATAGCCACGGGGCGCTTGAGGTTCTTGCGTGTGATGTTCGCCCATTCACGACCACCCTGAGTAGTCATGGTCATTGACACGATGGGGCGACGGTACACCTGGTCGAAGTCGTCCTTGGCGTCAGCGATAACGTCCCCAGCGAGAGCGGGTGCACCGTTTGTCTGCTTGAGGAGGTAGAGTGCATAGAGGTTGTCAGCTTCAGGCTTTACAGACCAACTGAACTGAAGATCCTTGGGAAGAGCAGCCTGAGCCTTTTCTGTAGCAAGGATGGTTTCAATGATTTCGCGGTCAGAACCCTTTGCATAACCGAGTACGCAAGCATCACCATACTGTGAAGGATAGAGGTGCTGGAAGAGTGTTGTAGTTGTAGTATCTACGGGTACTTCAACCTGTGCGAGTGTCTGGATTACTGCCTGAAGTTCAGAAACAGTGTAAACTTCCCAGAATTCGAGGTTTGCGCTACCCTGGAGGAGGTTACGAACACGTTCGGGTTCCTTGATACCAGGCATTTCCACCATGATCTGACCCTTCTGACCCTTACCCTTAAGAATCTGGATGTTGGGCTGTGCCACACCGAAGCGGTCAATACGTGAACGAACAACTTCGTTGGTATTTACTACAGCAGCTTCTACTTCTTCTTCGATAGCCTTCTTCACGTCAGCGTCTGTAGAAGTATAGCTGATACCCTTTTCCTTGAGTTTAGTTGCGAAGATACCGCCAAGCTTGTTTTCACCATTAGCTTCCTGGTAAGCCTTTACGAAGAGTTCTACGAAGTCACCTTCACCCTTCTTCGCGCTTGCCTTAGCTGTTTCAATAGCAGCGAGGAGGTTAGCGTCCTTTGCGTTCTGTTCGCCAGCGAGACTCTTTACTACATCGGGGATGCTTACTTCAAGAATCACGTTCATACCGCCCTTGAGGTCAAGACCGAGACCGATTTCGAGTTCTTCGCACTCCTTGAGGGTCTTCCAGTTGAGGTAAACCTTTTCGTTGCGCATCGAATCGAGGTAAGCGATGCCGGCATCAACGCCCTGTGTTGCAGTAATTTCGTCTGCCTTCTTCTGGTAGTGACTCGTTACGAATGAGAACGAGAAATAGAAGCAGCAAGTCAAGAACAGCAATACGGCGATTGTTTTTACAAATCCTTTGTTTTGCATTGTTGTTGAGTTATTGTTTGTTTAATATTATTATATGTGTATGAAGGGTGAAAAACAACCTCTCGGCAGTCCTGATTTAGAGCAGAAAACCTAAAGGTGTAATTTTCAACGTGCAAATATACAAGTTTTTTCTTAAAGCAAGTGACTTGCTGCTGTGAAAATTATAAGATAGGGGGAAAAACGATAGTCAGAACAGGGTTGGTGGTTTGATTTTGATAGGATTTTAGTAGTAGGTAGTAAGTAGTAGTGGGTAATAGGCTGGTGCGGTAGTTTCAGGCCTAACAGGCAAGTAACAGGCAGGGGCAGGCCTTAACATGGGCTGGCGCGGTGGTGACTTAATCGAAGTTGCTGTCCCGCATGGTTGTTAAGGCCTGTTACTGCTTGTTACTGCCTGTTACTGCCTGTTAGGCTTTGCCCTGTTATGCCCTGTTATGCCCTGTTACTGCCTGTCATTGCCTGTTACAGCCTCCCCACCCGATAAAACATTGACACCAATGCCCACGGGGCATTGGTGTCAATGAAAGTGTCATTTGTGGCGTCCCACAAATCTATTTTGCGGCGGTATTATTGAAACAACGCCTTGAAAGCGGGCTTGTTTGCCAACTTTACAAATTCGAGGTCCTTAGCTGCGCGTGCTTTATACGATGCATCCTTTGCAAAGGCCGACTGGAGTGAAGTAACGGTAGTTTCCACCATGTTCTGACGTGCTGCACATACGGCACGGAGGTAGTCGGTGGTAGCTGTCTTCTGGGGAATCATATTGAGCACCTTGAGGGCTGTTGCATAGTCCTTATTGAGGATGAGGGCGAGTGCAGCGATGTTGCTCTTGCCGTTCTTGCAGTTAGCAGCAGCTGCAGCGTAGTTGCCCTTGCTGATTTGGAGTGCTGCGAGGAGGTCGTTGTAGTTTGAGGCTTCAGAAGCGCGACCGAGGTACGATTCCGCAGTTGCTACATCACCTTCTGCGAGTGCGATAAGGGCGAGGTTAGCATTTACTTCAGGTGCTGTATTGTTGATGGCTGCAGCCTTGAGCATCCATTGCTTTGCTTCTGCCATCTTGCCACTCATTTGAGCGATAAGACCGAGGTTGTTGTACGCGCGGTAATCGTTGGGGTAGAGTTGTACCGTCTTTTCGTAGATTTCCTTCTGCTTGCTTGCAGTTTCGTCGAAGGTTGCCACATAAAGCAATTCTTCTACGCTCAACTTTGAAGCATCAACTTCGAGTTGCTGAAGGATTTCATCGTCTGTGCGACCGATGAGCACGTAGTTGAGAGTGATGCGCGCACGACGGAGTTCGGGGAGGATTTCGTCGATGAGTTCTGTGTAAGCTGCAGAGATGTTCTTAATCTGGCGTTCGCGTTCTTCGGGGTCTTCGTACATAGAAAGCACGCGGAGGATGATTTCCTTATCCTGAATGTTAGAAGCAGAAACGAGTTCCTGGAAACCTTCCCAGTCTTCTGCAGTGTAGCGTGTAGAGATGGGAGAGATGAGTTCGAGTTCTTCCAACTTGTCAGAGATGTAGTTTGAAGAAGAGAGCTGGCGCGCACGAGCAAGGCGTTCGTTGAGATCTTGCTTACCATCAGGAGAAGCGTATGCCATCACTTCGATGCCATCGAGGGCGAAACTGCGCTGGTCTTCCTTGATATCACGGAGCACCTTTACGAATTCCTGAATAGAGGGAGTGCTGAGTTCGCTGAGGCGCACCTTTGACTGGTTGATGAGGTACTTAATCTGTGACTTCTGTGACTGGTTTACCATGTATTGGAAGGCATCGCCAGAAGCCGCACCTTGAGTTTCTGCAACGGAACGACCGAGAAGAGCAGGTGTTGAGAGTACGCCCTTCGCTACGAGCACATCGGGTACGCTGTATGTCTTCTTGCCCTTACGAGCATCAAAAGCGAGGTAAAGTTCGCTCTGAATCATGTCTGCTTCATAGGGGAACTTCACGCGCATTACGTAGTTACCACCCAAGCGGTAAGAAATTTCCTGATTGTTGCCAATCACCTTTTCACCCTGGAAAGTGGCGGGTTGTCCCATCACTTCCTTACCCGCAAAGCGGAGCACGGGGATGACAGTAACTTCTGCCTTTTTCTTCATGTACTTTTCAGGGAAGCGACCGTTGATGGTTACAGGCACTTCGTTAGCAACTGCTTCAAGAGGTGAGGGTACTACGGTGAAGTTATCCGCAGAGAGGGCACCCATCTTGCTACAAGAAGCGAGCGAGCCTGCCGCAAGGGCGAGGATGAGGAGAGATTTGATTTTCATATTTTGTGAGGTTATGAATTTAGTTAGTAGTGAGGTTATGAGGTTTTGAGGTTATGAGAACCATCCGGATGGCGCTCTCCCCCTGTTTATAGGGGGAACCGACGCACGAAGTAAGAGCAGAGGACAAACTTGTTTGTACTATGCCTTACGAGAAGGAGGAAGATGAGCGTAGCGAAATCAATTGGGACCAACTTTGTTGGTGAGGGGGTGCGAGAAAAAGTTAGGAGTGAGTAGAGAGTAGTTGGGAGTATGCCGTGCGGTGCGTATTCGGCACCCCCTCACCACTTCGTGGTCCCCTCCCCCTATGAACAGGGGGAGAGCGCCATCCGGACGGCAGTTGTACTCTGTTCTCTGTACTCTGTACGCTATTTAATATATTCGCTCCAATCTACCAAGCGCATGTCGCCCTTACGGATGTAGGTGTCGTGCATGGCGAAGGCGGCGGTGAGCATGTGGGGGGTGTGTCCACCCTTTTGCTGTGCCAGGCGCATGTATTCGCGCAGGATGGGGCGATAATCGGGGTGAGCAATGGCGATGAGGGCTTCCGCCTTTTCGGTGGCACACTTATTGCGGAGGTCTGCCACACCGTATTCCGTCACGATGGCATCCACGTAGTGTTCCGTGTGGTCGATGTGTGAGCAGAAGGGCACGATACTCGAAATGGTGCCCCCCTTCTGCGTGGAGGTGCAGGTAAAGGTCGAGAGCATGGAGTTGCAGGTGTAGTCGCACGAACCGCCCACGCCGTTCATCATCTTGGTGCCGCAGATCTTCGTAGAGTTAACGTGTCCGTAAATATCCACCTCAATTGCCGTGTTGAGGGCGCAGATGCCGAGTCGGGCAATGATTTCGGGGCAGTTGGAGATTTCCGAAGGACGAATAATCAGGCGGTCGCGGAAGTACTGGATGTTGTCGGTGAGTTCCTTCAACTTTTCAGGACTAATGGTTAAGGCGCCCGTAGAAGCTTCCGTCACGCGCTCTTCAAGCAAGAGGCGCATGGGTTCTTCCTGAAACACTTCGGTGTAGATGCTGAAGTTGGGGACTTCCTTGCATTCACCGAGTGCACCCAAGACGGCGTTGGCACCCGAACCTACCCCCGACTGCATAATCAACTTATCGCGGAAGATGTAACCCTTGTGCATGTTCCACACGAGGAAGTCGGCAACGTTCTTACCGATGATGTCCGTCTCGGCACTGCCGGGGAGCATTGTGCGCGACTCATCCTGCGTGTTGCAACGGATGATGCCCTTGATGCGCGACTCTTCAATTTCGATATAAGGTTTACCAATGCGGTCGGTAATGCTGTTGATGCCCACCGTGCGGCGGTTCCAGGGGTCTTCAATCTCGTAAATATCGTGAAGACCGATGAGGCTGGAGGAGTGCCACATGTTCCACTCGATAAACACGCCCTTCTCCGCCAAGCGGCATACTGTAGGCGCGATACCTATCCCTGCCGTGGGGTAAATGCGAATTTTACCGCAAATCTTCTGCACGTCAATTGCCTCGATAATGCCCCAGGTGATGGGACCCGTCATGCCTTGACGCAAGTGGGTAGCGTTGTCCGAGAGGTTGAGGTCGGTGTAGCGCACTTTTCCCGCATTAAACGCACGGCGCAAGTCGGTGTTTACACTAAAAGGCATGCGGCGGTCGATAGCGTCCGCCAAGGTGAGTTCACCATCGCAGCTTGCGCCGATAGAAGCACCCGTAATGACGTCTACCTTAAAAGGGCGACCCGCTTCATGCTCCGCCATCGCACGCTTCGCAATAGCAGGGGGTATCATCTTGGGCGAGCCCGCAGGACCAAAGCCCCCGATGCCCAAGACATCACCATGGTGAATATATGCAGCCGCCTCCTCGGCGGTAAGATAGGGTAGTTGCATAGGCTGGAATTCGAATTTCAACCGCAAAAGTACAACTTTTCAGCGGATTATTGGGCTCTATATAATAAATAATGGTGTCCGATAACTATAATTAACAAAGCGGAAGAGCTGGGATAAACCTTGCAGGGAGTGTGTAAGGCATGCATCGCAGCCTGGCTATGCAATTTGCAACCGTCTTGCTATGGGGCTTGGCGCGATGTACATAATTTTAATGATGAGTAAGATAATCGGTTCAATCTTAAGGTTTCTACTCCAAAAACTACGCTCCAAACGAATTCGGAGTGACGTTTTACCCCCGATTTTATGCAGAATGATAGCAAAACTCCATTTTGCAAAGTCAAATTGACAAATAATTTTGCATTTTTTAGTACCAAGGTTTGAGGGTTCGGAAAAAATATATAATTTTGCAGCTGTTTTTTTACGCAAACCGTCCTTTGAGCGAAGGTTGAATGCTTGTGTTTCAGGGAGTTTTGCTAAGGAACTACGGAAAATTATTAAATTTTTATATAACACAATTATGAAGAAGATTTACCTACTTTTTGTCATGTGCTTCATCGGAGCCTTGACTGGCGTAGCACAGAATGTGATACGCATTATTGATGGTGATTCAGAAAAGGTGTACCTTGCGTCTGACCTTGATAGTCTCACTATCCGCGCTATTGACTACTATAGCGCTGAAGACCCCCTCCCTCCCAGTGGTGATGTAGAAGATGACGTTAATGCTGAATATGTAAACCGCGTGCTCTCAAATACCGGTTTGACTTTGATGGCTACGCAGCATTTCGTAGAACCTGGTGACGTGATTAAGTTTGCAGTGTTGGACGAAAACGGCAACGACGTAACTGCGGAGGCAAAGGTTTATGTAATTGAGAACAACGTTCATAAGCCCCTTTCTAACAAAACTTATGTTTGCCAAGAAGTAGGCACATACCAGTTCTGGGCTTTTTACAACGACTTGGAAACTCGCCACGATGTGCTCCTCGAAGTCATTTCTGTAACAGACAAGCTCGACGTTCTTGCCGACGCTAACCCCACATCAACAGACTTCTTCCACCGTGCGCTTATCATTAAGGCTACAGGTGTGAGTTGTCCCAACTGTCCTCGTGCAAGTGACGGCATTCACATGTTCTTTGACAACAGTGAGTATGCCAACAATGCGGCTCTTATGGCTTTGCACACTTATGCTACAGGCGACCCCCTTTGGAGCAATGCTGCTGAAACTCTTACGAGCCAGGCAGGTTTGGGCGCAAGTTATCCTGCTATTAAGATTAACTTCGACAAACTCATTCCTACACTCTCTTCTCCCGAAATCGCAGCAAGCTTGAACGACGCCGTTTCATCAATCTGCAACAAGGCAGCAGAAACAGCAATTGCCGTTTCAACTTCATACGACGAAGCAACAGGCTTGATCAGCGTTTCAGCTAAGGTAAAGTGCGACAACCCCAATAAGTATAAGGTGACAGCTGTGCTCTTGCAGGACAATGTTTACTTCCCCCAGCAGGGTGCTTCTACTGAAGAACACAATATTCATGGTTCAGGTGTGAAGGCTGTTTCTCCCACAACAGGCACAGGTTTTGCGCTCAACAATGGTGATGACACAAAGAAGGGCGGCGTGTACGACTTCTGCTGTGAATTTAATGCGAGCGAACTCTTTGCAAATGGCAAAGGTGCATATGCTCTTGACGTGCTCCGCGATGCTCGTGTCCTTGTTTACGTTCAGACATCAGACAGAGTTGTGGACAATGTCGTAGCTTGTGGCTTGAATAAGCAGGTAGGCTTTGATTACAATAAGTAATACCCTCCGCCCCTAAACGGTAAAAGTTTTAATATAGAATCCTAATGAAAAAGTATATCATTCTCGCAGCACTCTCACTCATCGCTGCATTGCAACTTTCAGCACAAGTTGTAGTAAAGGCTGACGGTGATTCCGTACGCTTTGATAGCAAAAATCCTATCGTAAAGATTGTTCCCGAAAATGCAGGTAGCAATAACGTGGTGTTCACTCTTGAAGATGGCACAACTCAATCGTTTGATTTCTCTGATTTGAGCAAGGTGGTTTTCGCTCAAGACGAAGCTACAGCTATTGAAGACATTAAGGCTGGTAAGACAGTTATCGTGTACAACGAATCAGCAAATAAGGTTTCTGTAGCTAACCCTGCTAAGAAGTCGGTTATCACCCTCTTCAACGCAGAAGGTAAGTGTTTGCGTAGCGTAAAGAGCAACGAAATTTCATTGCTCGGTCTGCCTGCAGGCTTGTACATTGTGAATTATAACGGAGTGTTGAACGCTAAAATCTTGAAGTAATGAAGAAGTTCTTATCTCGCATATTCGCCATTGCCCTCGTTGCAGTGCTTGGCGTAGCGCAACTCTCTGCGCAGAGCAATGTAATTCACGTGTTTGGTAAGGATAATAAGTACGAAACTATTAACCTTTCAAAGGACACACGCATTGAATTTGAAACTTTGGACAACACCAAGTTGTTGAATGTAGTAGACATCACACCCTTCTCCTTTAAGTTCCAGGTAAACATGCCTGACACAGCAGACTGGGTAATGGCATTGGTTGACCGTGACATCTATGAACAGATGAAGATGATGTTTGGTCAGTCTGACGCAGGCTTCCTTGAATCAATCGGTAATGTTCATTACAAGGGTCCTCAGACTATTGAAATCAAGGACGGTGACTACTGGTATACAGAAACAGACTGGGATGGTACTCCTGTTGGAGATATGCTTTACACTGTTAAGCCCGGTTCTGCGTACGTGTTGCTTATCTCTGCTGCTTATTATGGAGAAGTGCCCAATACTTATCCTATTACTTATCGTTGGATGCCCTATTGTGAGTATGACTTCGATGACGACTATGTAGACGATGATATGGGCGTAATGAGCGAAGGTATGAACCTTGGTGACTACTCTGAAAATTGTACTGACCCTGGTGTGAAGTTTACTCACGAATTCGCAAAGCAGTGCTTCTGGGCAGATGCTCCTCAGCAGGCTGCTCAAGGTGTTGACGTAGAACTTGTGAAGCTTACAGAACGTACTGCTTACTTTGAAATGTATCCTCCTGAAGATTGCTTGAGTTATCATGTACTTCCTTTGGCTGACGAAGACTATGCTATGCTTGTTGGTATGGTCGGTGAAGCTGGGATTCAGGCTTATGTCTTGAACAATGGCCAACCTATGGCTGGTGGTAACGAGTATACGATGTCTGACTTGGTTGTTGGAGCTACGTATCACATGATGGTTACAGGTCTTTTCGAAGAGAAGGGTGCTGTTCAGAGCTTCTATCACGAAACATTCTCTCCCCAGGTTTCTACGCTTCCCGTACCTGAACTTGTTGTGACTGATGTACCTGAAAAGAATACTCATGATAAGGTTTACTTCAATATTAAGTGTCCTACAAAGGACGCAACCGCTGTGAAGTACATCGCCAACTATGTGAAGGACTGGATTCCCGAACTCAACTCTGGTTATTCTTACAATGACATGGTTGAAATGTATGGCCAGATGCTTACAGAAGAAGAACTTGTTCAGGTTAACTCAGATGCAGGTTACGAACTCTACTATACTTCATACGAAGATGTAGCTACTCGTTTGGCTGTAATTGCTTACAACGAAGACGAAAAGGCTGGTGAAGCTGCATGGGCTGACTCAAAGGCTGCAGGTCTTCCTGCTAAAACTAAGGTAGAGTCAACTCTTTACGCTGACCTTGAAGGTGATTGGGTATTGAACTATTGGGACACTCAGAGCTACCTTTCTTCTGAAAACTCTAACAAGACAGGTAAGTATCGTCAGTTCCAGACGTCAATTACTACAAATCCCGATTTCGGTCCTGCTACTTTTGAGGAATGGAAGGGTGACGCTTCTTACGAATTCGTATTGGGTGCGCTTGGTGGCAACGAAGCACGCGTAAAGAACCTCTTCAACGAATACAAGGCTGTTGCTACTTACCATAAGGAAAAGTATGCGAGTCAGAACCAGCTCGTAGGTGTAAACTTCCCCTATGGTTACTACACAAAGGCTGATGCTCAGAACGTATTTACTCCTTGGGATCTCTTCATTTCTGAATACTACTCAGCTTACGACAACTTCGAACTCTTCTACGACTTCGGTCCTAAGGTGTTCTTCGAAGTTAAGGATGCGAATACTATCGTGTTGAAGTCTGACATGGCAGGTTTCGCTCCCTTGGAAAACTTTGATGGCACTTACTACATGGTTGGTGTAGGTAAGAAGGGTACTACGCTTCAGTACTTGTTGGAATGTGAATTCCCTGTAACAATTTCTGAAGACAAGAATACATTGACTGTAAACCCCGTAGTAGTAGACGGCGTTTCTTACTACCCCGCTACTATTCAGTATAACTACGGCTATGCTTATCCTCAGAATGTAACTGACCGCGCGCTCATCTACACTCGTGGTAAGCTTGAAACATCTACAGTAGCTGCTGCTAAGAAGATGGCTCTTGACAATTCGTACAAGCTTACACAGTCTTTGTCAGACATTACTGTAGAAGGCTTCCCTGTAAAGGTAGCCAAGGCTGCTAAGCGTGTGCGTTTCGGAGCAGAAGCTGCTCAGAAGCAGGGCGCAACTGGCTTGTTCGACTTGAAGTCAAACGTAGAAAAGTTTAAGAAGTAATTCTTATAACCCGCTATAAACAAATAGGTTAATGGCACGTGCGTGTGCTGTTAACCTATTGTTTGTTGCAAGTTTACAGTATAGCATTCATGAAAAAGATACTACTTCTATTCTCCGTTGCATTACTTGGAGGCGCGCCCTGTATGGCTGATACCAACGGGGACGTGGAACGAGTTGTGCGCGTAGTGGGCAACGACACGGTGACGGAGTACAATGTGGCGGTGCTGGACAGCCTTCTGATTAATCCTGAGAAGGCGCAGTTGCAGGCCGACAAGTCGATTTACGTGTACCTCAACAACAACACGCACGACGTTATTCCTATGACCCGCGACACCTATATCGAGTTTGCGGAGAATATTTATGCTACCGAAGCTACGGAGTATGACATTCCCGTGGTGTTCCACGTGTTTTACTCACAAGCAAGTCAGCCTTTGGAATATGTTGAAGAGGGCCACCTTCCCAAGGTGCTTGAGGCTGTTAACCGCCGTTTTGCGAATTGCGGGCAGAATTTGAAGCTCAAGTTCCACCTTGCTGAGGTAGATCCCGACGGTAATGTGATGCCTGAACCTGGTGTGGACCGGCAGAAGTTAAGAATTGCTACTTTAGATAGTTCGGATTTCCTGAATGATACGTCTTTCACGTTGCGCGTAGCATCTGGCGAACGCAAGCAGGCGGAGGATTTTATTTGGGACCCTACGAAGTATCTGAATATCTGCCTTTTTAGGGAAAAGGATAAGGGTGTACTTGGAATTTCTTCATTCCCCTACACGCTTCACCCCGACACACTTGCGGGTATGCCCAAGTTGATGGAAATGCGCCCTGTGAGCGAATTGGATTATCCCCACTGCGTGTATGTCAACTCGCAATATATTTACGATCTTGAACCCGAGACTTACTCTACTTCTGAAATCGTAGGTACACTCTGTCACGAAATTGCGCACTACCTTGGTTTGCGCCATGCTTTTGGCGAAGATCCCGAGACTTACAGCCGTGATTGTGATATTGATACAGACTTCTGCGAGGATACTCCCACTTATAACAAGAGTCAGTACGACCAGTACTTGCTCCGCAACTATCCCAGTGTGTTTACACCCGAGGTGGTGGCGCAGTTGGCAGAGCGCACAGTGAGTGAAACGAATTCCATGTATACAAAGGGTGAGAAGTTTATCTCTACCAACATCATGGACTATGCCGTGAGCTACCTCAACGAGCTTTCGCCCCAGCAGTGCGAACGCATCCGCTACATCCTGATGCGTGGTCCCTATGTGCCTGGTCCCAAGGTGAAGCGCGAGGATACTCCTGCACCCGTGCGTAGTACACACAAGCAACCCTTCCCCCATAGAATCGCGTATTAGTTTTGAGGTTATGAGGTTTTAAGGTTTTGAGGCTTTAAGGCTTTAAGGCTTTAAGGCCACTAATGAACACTAATTTTCACTAATATCCATCCGGTCTTAAATGCCCCGCAAGGCATTAGTGTTCATTTGTGCCATTAGTGGCTAAACTAATAATCATAGGAAATAATATAGGTGTTACTTGCGTGACCTTTTGTTGTCCACAAAAACTTGTTTGTTTTTTTCGAGCCACTAATGAACACGAATTCCATCCGGTCTAAAATACCCCGCAAGGCATTAGTGCAAATTCGTGAAATTCGTGGCTTATATTAGAAATAGGTGGTCGTTGCTAATAAGTATTTTAGCCACTAATGAACACGAACCGAAGGTCGCGATTCCCAATTTATTTGAGGATTTAGGATTGTCAATATTTTTCGCACAAAAGCACCCGCGACGTAAAAAAGGCGATTTGCATTTCGCTTCAAAATGTATTATCTTTGCATTGCAGGAAAGGAGGTGTTACCCAGGCAGGTAACACCTCCTTTTTAAGTGCCTGATTATCAGTATATATTTTGGGGGAACTTTCTAAAAAAACACCGGTTTTGGCAAAAATTATTCGGCACCTTGTAAAAAATAGGTGCCGAATAATGTTTTTTCTGTGCCGAATAATTTTCTGCAGGTCGGTTGGAGTGTTAAATCTTCTTAATAAAAGTTAAAGTTTTGCCGACCTTCCAACCCTAAAAATGCGCCTTTGGCTTGCTGGGAATGCGTTATTTTCAGCGCATGGTGTTCTTGGCTTGAAATAACGCAGCCACGGTCCACCATCTCACTTTTTCAGCGCTTTTTCACCTTATTGTTAAGACGCAACTTTCACAGAAAGAGGTATTTGCTTAATTTACCCCTAAAATTTCATTTTTGGTAATCTGGAGGAGCGTTATGCGCGCATAAATTCCAGACGGGGCAACTCAAAGTCACGCAAGTAACTCCTGTTATTCTTATTGCCCAAATATTTAAGAGTTCGCAACTCCATAATATTATTTTTTCATAATTTTGCACATGGTTTTTCCACCAATCTCATGGCGAAAGAACCAATACATACATTTCCGCTCTATCACTGCATATTGAGGTCGTGAACCTTGAGGCACGGGAGCAGAAAGGACGGTTCATAACTTTATCTTCGTGTCATCAAACTTCGCAAACTTGATCCCATCGGAAGGTAGAGCAACGAAGCGTCCATGCAAGGTGTATTATTCTTGTGTATGCCTGTCAGCCAGTAGTGGCTGGCAGCATACCTACTTTATAATACCTTTCGGCGTGGACTACTTTTGTTGTTTATCTTGATGGAAAGGCAATGCGAAGGCCTGATGACAAAGATAGCAACAGAGTTTCCACGCCTTTTTTGTATTCCTTCGGTAGAGTGGTTATCTCGAGTTAGAAAATTTGATACCATTAAACAAATAAAATAATTATGAGAAAAATGAAATCGTTATTGCTGGCAGTAATGGGATTGCTGTGCTGCATGAGTGTGAGTGCCGAAGACTTTGAGGTGGGTGGCATTTATTACGACATTACTTCGTCATGGTATAAGACGGTGGCGGTGACTTATCGAGAGTATTATCCCTCTTCTTATGATGAATATTCTGGAGAAGTCAAAATCCCCGAATCGGTCACTTATAATGGGAATACCTATAGCGTGACCAGCATAGGTAATTATGCTTTCTCTGATTGCTCAAGTTTGACTTCTGTAGAGATTGGTAACAGCGTGACCAGCATAGGGTATTCTGCTTTCGATGGTTGCTCAAGTTTGACTTCTGTTGAGATTCCTAACAGCGTGACCAGCATAGGGGATCATGCTTTCAGAGCTTGCTCAAGTTTGACTTCTGTAGAGATTCCTAACAGCGTGACCAGCATAGGGGAGTGGGCTTTCTATTATTGCTCAAGTTTGACTTCTGTAGAGCTTCCTAACAGCGTGACCAGCATAGGTTCTGAAGCTTTCTATGGTACAGCATGGTATAACAATCAACCAGATGGTGTCATTTATGTAGGAAAGGTATTATACCAGTACAAAGGAACAATGCCTGCCAACACATCTATTACAATTGAAGATGGCACTGTATCAATTTCTCCTCAAGCTTTCTGGTCTCGCTCAAGTTTGACTTCTGTAGAGATTCCTAACAGCGTGACCAACATCGGTTGGGGTGCTTTCTATCATTGCTCAAGTTTGACTTCTGTAGAGATTCCTAACAGCGTGACAAGCATAGGTTCTTCTGCTTTCGATGGTACAGCATGGTATAACAATCAACCAGATGGTGTTATTTATGCAGGAAAGGTATTATGTGACTACAAAGGAACAATGCCTGCCAACACATCTATTACAATTGAAGATGGCACTGTATCAATTTCTCCTTATGCTTTCGAATATTGCTCAAGTTTGACTTCCGTAGAGCTTCCTAATAGCGTGACCAGCATAGGTGATTATGCTTTCAGAAGTTGCGAAAGTTTGACTTCTGTGGAGATTGGTAACAGCGTAGAAACGATCGACACGTACGCATTCTCTGGCTGCAACCTCAAGAAGCTGATTAGTTATGCCGAAGTACCTCCTGTTTGTGGCAGCTACGTATTTTATCAAGTTAATACACAGGAATGTACGCTCTATGTTCCCTATGGCGCAAAAAGTGCCTATGCTTCTACTGATGGATGGAATGACTTTGCAAATATAGTAGAAATGGAACAATCTTACTATGACCTTACAGTCTCTGCTGCTGGTTATGCAACCCTCTACTTGGATTATGCAACAGAAATTCCTGGAGGTGTAGAAGTATATACGGCAAAGGAAGTAGATGGAATTTGGTTGAAGATGGCACAAGTTGAGGATGTGCTCCCAGCCAATACTGCGGTGATTGTTAAGGCACCTGCTGGTACTTATACCTTTGTGCAGACTGCTACGGAAACTTCTACAATTGCCGATAACCTCCTTAATGGAAGTGCAACAGACGCCTATATAGATGTTCCCTCAAACAGCAAGGCTTTTGTGCTTTCAATGGTCGATGGCCAAGTTGGTATGTATCTTGCAAAACTTACAGATGGTCGCTTCCTCAACAATGCGAATAAGGCGTACCTGTTGTTGGACAATAATAAGTTGGGACTCTCTGACGAAGAATTAGATACTTCCGTTGGTGGAGCACAGCTCTCACTCCGCTTTGACTTTGGTAGTGCGACTGGCATTGACGCTGTGCAGACAGAAACAGAAAAGGTAATCTACGACTTGTACGGCCGTAAGGTTAATCAAATTACGGGTTCTGGCATTTATATCATCGGCGGCAAGAAGGTTTATGTAAGATAAATTATATGGTGTGACATCAGGCATACTTGATTACTATACTGAGAAAAAGCAACTCCGCCCTGCAGGCAATCTGCTGGGCGGAGTTTTTAATAATCGTGTCGTGCGGAATTATATTTTCTCACGCAGAGGACGCAGAGTTACGCAAAGACTATGCAGGACATAATCTTGATAAAACAGATTACGCAGAGACATACTTTGCTTCGCTCGTATGTTCCATCCGGACCGTGTTTCTGCTATCCCCCTTCCATCTGCATAGTCAAAACTCCGCGTCCTTTGCGCCTTTGCGTGAGATTTTTCACACACACAGAAAAGTCTCCACGTATCTTCACGTATCTGCGCGTATGTTTTTTAGACACTAATGGACACGAACCGAAGGTCGCGCTAGTCAATTTACACTAATGCCTTGCGGAGCGTAGTTGTCTCACGCAAAGTCGCAAAGTATCGCAAAGTTTCTGCGACAAAAATATGTCCTTATGTCCTTCTATATAACAAACTTATAAACAGTTGAAATACATACGTTTGAGAAATTGTTATTTTTACTCTCGTTTTGGGGACCCCAATTCAATACTTCTGTACTTATGTCAAAAATCTGTGAGGGATGCCGTGCGGACTGCGGACGAAAAATATTGCGTCCCTACACAAATTCTGTGTAAATCCGTGATTGCTGCGTGCAAAAAAACACTTCTGTCAAAAATACTATGTGCAAGTGCTTTAAAACACCTCACTCAACACCTGCAGCGACTTCAATTCGGGCATACCCTCCAGGTGAAGTCGGTAATAGGTGTTGATATAGCGCAAGAGTTGGGTACGCTGCACGCCGTTGAAATGGAAAATGTGCATCGTTTCGTAGCGCATACGTAGTAACATCGGGATAAACTGGGCCTCCGGATCGGATAAATAGTCGGGGTGAGTAGGTTGTTCCGCAACAAAACAACCAGCACGGAGATCGAAGAACTTATAACGTTCGGGATAATCTACATTAGGTGATATGCCCAGAAAATACATCAGGCGTACCAGGAACACAATGTGGAAATTTGAAAAATTCTGAGTACAGACATCCAACCAGTTTATGGACTGCTCTATATAATTATATAAATGTGTAGACACAGGTTCGGACCGCAACGCATGATGCAGGAACTCCGCTATGAAAAGCGCCATAGCGGATTTATAGGGATTGTAGGGCAATGAGATGAAGGGCAAAATCGTGCGTGCCGCCTTCGGGCGGGAAAGTCCACCACTTGCTCGCTGATCCCAGGTCAGTTCAAGCACTGCGAGCGGTTGAAATAGCGTATGCTTCACCGCCGCACGCGCCGATCGCGAAATCTTCACGATAAATCCCACACGCCCCAACTCCTCCGTGTATGCCTCTGCAATTATGGCATCATCAGAGTAGCGCACAATGGAAAGTATAATGGCACGTGACGTAATCAACATAGCAATAACAATATTTATGGTGAAGACAATTAGCAAGAGATGGGCAATTGACGTAACCGCATAGGTGTTGAGAATGGGACCTCTACTCACATGATCATAAAAATCAAGACGTCAGCGTCTCCAAAACGACTGCGCAACCACAAATCTTGCCACTTTTGCCTTACAAAATTAACACTTATACCACATATTTAGTCGCTACCACCATATTTTCTCAAAAAAAAAGTGGGTTTTATTTGGTGATAAGAAAAAAAGCCGTACCTTTGCACTCGCAATCAAGCCCGAAAGGGATTTTGGTTAAGGTAAGGCCCATTCGTCTATCGGTTAGGACGCAAGATTTTCATTCTTGAAAGAGGAGTTCGATTCTCCTATGGGCTACAAAGTAAAAAGTGAAACTAATATTGGCAGTAAGTAGATAAATAGCGTTAAGGGTTTAAAGTGATTCATACTATCTACGATGCTGACCAGTTAGGTTAGCTTTTTTTATGCAGAAAACAGTGAGTCCCGAAAGGATAATACTCGCTGAAACCCAGGTAAGGCCCATTCGTCTATCGGTTAGGACGCAAGATTTTCATTCTTGAAAGAGGAGTTCGATTCTCCTATGGGCTACTCATTTAATAAACAAGATTAACACAATGGCAAACCACAAATCATCTGTAAAAAGAATTCGTCAGACGGCGACTCGCAGATTGCACAACCGCTATTACGCTAAGACTATGCGTAATGCAGTTCGTAAGCTCCGCGCTACAACTGACAAAGCAGCTGCAGTAGAACTTCTGCCGAAGGTTCAGAAGATGCTTGACAAGCTTGCTAAGACTAACATCATTCACAAGAACAAGGCTTCTAACATCAAGTCTTCTCTTATGATTCATGTAAACGCACTCGCGTAAAACTGAAGTTAGCACAAAAGAAATAGAGCGGTACTATCTACCAGATAGTGCTGCTTTTTTTGCCTTTATCCATCTCAAAATCTGAAGCATGGAACAACAACAGAACACCCCGAACTTCCGAGAGCGCTTCTCCAGCATCAACTACAACATTGAACGCTACAAGGTCATCATGCACAATGACGATGTCACCACCATGGAGTTTGTCATCATGGTGTTGATGGACGTCTTCTACAAAACCGAAGAAGAAGCCGAACGCCTCATGCTTGAAGTTCACAACAACGGTTCCGCCATCGTAGGACGCTACACTTGGGACATTGCATGCACCAAACAACAACGCGTGCAAGTCCTCGCCGCACAAGAAGAATTCCCACTACGCGTTACAATTGAGCAGGAATAATCTTTTTTCGGCACATTTTTTGTAACTTACCAAATACTATCACCCCACTCCACTAAATCAAGTGCCCAGGGGTGATGCTTACTCCCAAAACTTGGGAGAAGTAGGGACAACATCAATACCATGCCCTTAGAATTTACAGAATCAGCAAATAATGCCTTTGGCGATGCGCTCGGATTGGCAAACTCTATGCGCCACGAGTGCGTAACGCCCGAACACTTCCTGGCGGCGTTTCTCAAGCAGAAACCTTTCGTGGAAGCGCTTGAGCGTTGCAACCTCAATGCCGAAACGCTCAAGGAGATCGTGGGACGTTACCTTTCCTGCGATGCCATGGAGTGTGTGCCTAAGGATGTAGAATACAACGTAGGGCTCTCTGTTTTGCTTCAAGAAATGATTACACGCGCTTGCGTAACGATGAAATCCAACAACCGTAAGGTGCTGGACATGCCCAACCTCGTGCAGTCATTCCTTAAATTACGCAAATCTATCGCCGCCGACATGTTGCGCGACCTTCTCGGCAAGCAGCAGGAGGCGTTTCTCAATGCCCTTCAGGAAGTTTACGCTAATGATAAGTCTACACGCGTAGTAGGTCAAGCACACGTCAGTGTCGACACCATTGATATGGGCGGCGGACAACCCTTCACGCCTCCTGGAATGGAAACGCCTTCTTGGCAGCGCTTCGCTACGGAGTTTGAATCCAACCTTTCTACTCCCATCGTGGGCAGAAAGAAGGAACTCAACCAAATTGCTAACGTGTTGAGTCGCCAGAAGAAGAATTGCGCCCTGCTCGTGGGCGAACCCGGTGTGGGTAAAACCGCCATGCTTTCAGCGCTCCAGAAGTTTGCCGCAAGCAGTGAGGCACCTGCACGCATCAAGAAGTGCCCCATGTACCAACTTGACGTTACCGCACTGTATGCCAACGCACAGTTCCGTGGTGAAATGGAGAAGTGCATGAAGGCGGTGCTTGAAGGAATCAAGGACTTGGCAGTCACTGCCACCGATACTCGCACAGGACGCAACGTAACGGTAACGCCCATCATCGTCATCGACGACATCCACCACTTGGTGGGATCAAGTCGCGGACAAGATGGATCGATGGACGTTTCTCACCTCTTGAAACCTTACATCGACAGCGGACTACTTCGTTTCATCGGCACTACGACGCACGAAGACTACACACGCTATGTAGCAAAGAACAAGAGTCTGACGCGCCGCTTCCAGCAGGTTGAAATTAAGGAACCTTCTGTAGACGAAACTGTGGAAATCCTGAACAATCACCGCAAGGAAATTGAACGCTTCCACCATGTAAGCATCACGGAACCCGTCATCCGCCATGCCATTGAACTCTCGGCGAAATACATCTCCGACCGCTTCCTTCCCGAAAAGGCGATTGAACTCCTTGATGAGGCAGCTACGCTTACCGAACTCCGTGCTCCCGCTGATAGTGCCTCAAAGTTGCGCGTCAAGATGACTACTGTAGACGAGGCTTTGGCAAATGTGGCAAAGATCGACGCTATGGCGATTAAGGGTGACGACCTTGAGTCGCTCGCAACACTTGAAGAGCGCATCAAGTCGCAGATTTTCGGTCAGGATGAAGCCATCCAGAAACTCGTAGAGGCAGTACAAATGTCGAAATCGGGACTTACCGACGACGGCAAACCCGTGGCGAGCATGCTCTTCGTAGGTCCTACTGGCGTAGGTAAGACTGAAGTGGCAAAGGTGCTTGCCAAGGAATTGGGTATCGAACTCATCCGCTTCGACATGAGTGAATACACCGAGAAGCACACCGTTGCCAAACTCATCGGTTCACCTGCGGGTTACATCGGCTATGATGATGGCGGTTTGCTCACAGATGCGATTCGCAAGACGCCTTACTGCGTGCTCCTTCTCGACGAAATTGAAAAGGCACACAGCGATATTTACAACATCCTCCTTCAGGTGATGGACTATGCCCAACTTACCGACAACAAGGGTAATAAGGCAGACTTCAAGAACGTCATCTTGCTCATGACCTCCAATGCTGGTGCACAGCATGCCCGCAAGGCAAACATCGGTTTCGGAGGGGGCGTCAGCACTGGCGAAGCCATGATGAAGCAGGTCAAGCAGACGTTCAAACCAGAGTTCATCAACCGCCTCTCTGCCACTGTTGTATTCCGCGATATGGACAAGCAGATGGCGCAACTCATCTTGGACAAGAAACTCATGGGATTCCGCGAGAAATTGGCGGCGAAGAAGGTTACCCTCAACCTCTCTGCTGAAGCCTATGAATGGCTCCTCGAAAAGGGATTCACGCCCGAATACGGAGCGCGTGAGATGGACCGCGTAGTAGCGCAGTACCTCAAACCTCTCTTAATGCGCAGCATCCTCTTCGGTAAGATGAAGAAGGGCGGCGAAGCAGTTGTCAGCGTAAAGGATGGCGAACTTTGGATGAAGTAGGTTTATTTAGTAGACAAGTTTATAGGTACAAGTAGACAAGATGTATTGAGAGATAAACGATGAAAGTCCCGCATGGTCTTTCTCCTTTAATCCCGATTTGCGGTCTTGAATCTGCTTACGCTCGGCAACGCTCAAGTAAACTTGGCGTTGCTCTCGCTTACTCGCAGATTTCTCCTTTAATCCCGATTTGCGGTCTTGAATCTGCTTACGCTCGGCAACGCTCAAGTAAACTTGGCGTTGCTCTCGCTTACTCGCAGATTTCTCCTTTCTCCTTTCTCCTTTCTCCTTTCCTCAAGACAATGGTTTTTCAACTCACAGAAGAAATTGGTTTTCCCGACCCACGCTTGGGCGAGGAAAGCGGCATATTTGCAATAGGAGGCGATCTTTCTACAGAGCGCCTCCTTTTAGCATACCAGTACGGTATCTTCCCCTGGTTTGACTTCCGCAAAAAAGTGCCACAATGGTGGTGCCCCATGCAGCGCTTTGTGATTTTCCCCGAAGAAATTCATGTGTCACACTCCCTGCGCTCACTTATCAACAAGCAGCGCTACACCTTTTCGCTCAATCGCAATTTTGAGAAGGTCATCAGCGAATGTGGCAGACTGCGTGAGCACGAAGAGGGTGCATGGCTCGGCGAAGACATCAAGAAGGCGTACACGAAACTGCACAAACTCGGTTTCTGCGCCAGCGTTGAAGTGTGGGACGGTGAAGAACTCGTAGGCGGACTCTACGGCGTGGTGATGACTGCCAACGATGCTGGTACTAAATGGGCATTTATTGGCGAAAGCATGTTCTCACTCGTGCCCAGCGCGTCAAAGTTAGCACTCGTGTTCCTCTCGCGTTACATGCAGCGCCACGGAGGTGTATTTATTGACTGCCAGATAGAAACGGCGCACCTTAAAAGTATGGGAGGGCGCTACATCCCCTACGACGACTACTTACGCCTGTTGGGCAAGGAACCTTTATCCTAATTGAAGTTATTGGTGTCCAGTAAAATTTCTCTTTATTTTTTTAGAACACGAATTTCACGAATAACACGAACCGCAGGTCGCGCAAGTCAATCACCATGCGGGCAAAATTTGCTAATCGCATACGAACCAAAGGTCGCGCAAGCAATTTCACGAATACCAT